>DATMNI010000088.1:0-31550 GCA_035570275.1 Candidatus Acidiferrales bacterium
ACTGGTGCCTCAAACTATCCACATCATCGGCGGCGGCCTGGCGGGCTGCGAAGCGGCCTGGCAAATCGCGCGCCGCGGTCTGCCTTCGGTGCTCCACGAAATGCGGCCGGTGCGTCCTACCCCTGCCCATCAGACGGACCGCCTGGCCGAACTGGTGTGCAGCAATTCGCTCAAGTCCGAATCCGAATCCACCGCCCCTTGGCTGCTGAAAGAAGAGTTGCGCCGGCTAGGCTCGCTGCTGCTCCGCTGCGCCCAGACCGCCCGCGTTCCCGGCGGCCACGCGCTCACCGTGGACCGCGACGTCTTTGCCGCCGAAGTCACCGCCGCCATCGCCGGCGAACCGCTCATCGCACTGCGGCGCGGCGAAGTCACCGCCATCCCGGAAGACGCCATCACGATCATCGCCAGCGGCCCACTCACCAGCGGCCCTCTGGCCGGGGAGATCGCGCGCATCACCGGCGCCGGCCGCCTCTTCTTCTACGACAGCATCAGCCCCATTGTGGACGCCGAAACCGTGGACACCAACATCGCCTTCTGGGCCTCGCGCTACGGCAAGTCCACCGATGGCACCGACGACTATCTCAACTGCCCCTTCGACCGCGACCAGTACGAGCGCTTTGTGGACGAGTTGCTGCAGGCCCGGCTCGCGACCGCGCACATTCCGGAGGACGACACGCGCTACTTCGAGGCCTGCCTGCCCATCGAAGAACTGGCCCGCCGCGGGCGCGATACCCTGCGATTCGGGCCCATGAAACCCGTGGGGCTGTGCGATCCCCACACCGGCAGGCGGCCCTGGGCCGTGGTCCAACTCCGCCAGGAGAACCTGCGCGCCCAAAGCTTCAACCTGGTCGGCTTTCAGAACCACATGAAATTCGGCGACCAGGCGCGCGTGTTGCGCCTGATTCCGGGCCTGGAAAAGGCCGAGTTCCTGCGGTTCGGCCAGATCCATCGCAACACCTACATCAACGCGCCCGCGCTGTTGACCGCCACTCTGCAATTGCGCAGCCGGCCGGAGGTCTTTTTCGCCGGCCAGATTTCGGGCGTGGAAGGTTACGTGGAGGCCATCGCCACCGGATTCATGGCGGGCGTGCACGCCGCCGCTTGGGCAACCGGCAAGAACCCCCGAGGCTTTGCGCGCGAAACCGCCCTCGGCTCCCTGTGCCACTACGTGAGCGGCGCCGACCGCTTCAATTACCAACCCGCCAACATCACCTTCGACCTTTTACCGCAACTTGACGAGCCAACCAGGCTGGCGCTAAGGAAAGACAAGCAGGCCCGTCACGCCGAAGTTTGCCGGCGGGCGCTGGCGGCGCTGGAAGAGTACGCCTGTGTGTGAGGTGGTTCCAGAGGCCGTGTCCGACGCGCCGCCCGAGGCCGTGTCTGAACCGGTGCCCGAGGCCGTGTCCGCACTCGCCCGCCAAATCCAGCGGTACCTGGAGGACCTGACGCGTGGCGGCGCTTCCGGCCACACCGTCCTGGCATACGAATCCGACCTGCGCGAATTCCTGGTGTTCCTCTCGCCGCCCGAAACCGAACCGCCGGCGCCCGGCGCCATCGACGTGCTCACCGTCCGGGAGTGGCTGGTAGCGCTGTACCGCCACGACCGGACCGCCGTAACCATCCGCCGCAAACTGGCGGCGCTGCGCGGGCTGTTCCGGTTCATGCTCCGCGAGGGCGTGGTCAAGGTCAACGTGGCGCGCCTGGTGCGCACACCCAAGGCGCCGATAAAACTGCCCGAAGTGATGACGGCCGAGCAGGTGAACAACCTGATCGATGCCGTGGGCGGGGGTACGCTGGAGCGGCCGTTTCCGGTGCGCGACCGCGCCATCTTCGAACTGCTCTACGGCTGCGGCGTGCGCGTCAGCGAACTGGCCGGGCTGAACCTGGAGGATATCGACCGCGGCCAGGGCTGGCTGCGCGTACGCGGCAAGGGCAAAAAGGAACGACAGGTGCCGATGCCCGGGCCGGCCGCGCGGGCGCTGGAACGTTACCTGGGCGATCGGCCGGTAGTGCGCGACCAACCCGCGGTCTTTCTGAATTACCGGCGCGGCCGGCTAACCACCCGCGGCATCGCCGGCATCGTGAAGCTCTACGCCACCTATCTGGCTGGCGACCCCGCGGTGCACCCCCACAGCTTCCGCCACGCCTACGCCACGCACCTGCTGGCCGATGGCGCCGACCTGCGCGCCATCCAGGAACTGCTGGGCCACGCGCGCCTTTCCACTACCCAGAAGTACACCCAGGTCTCGCTCACCGACCTGATGGCCGTGTACGACAAGGCTCACCCCAAGGCCCACGGCAAAGAGGCCCGCGGCAAAGAAGCCCGCCCCAAAGAACCCCGCCCCAAAGAACCCCGCCCCAACCCGTAACGCCCATGAGCCTGATCGCCAATCTGAGGCGCGAGTTTCGTCCCATGCTGCGCCTGGCCGTGCCGCTGGCGATGGCGGAACTGGGCTGGATGGCCATGGGTTTCGTCGACATCGTCATGGCGGGGCCCCTGGGACCGGCTGCTATTGGCGCGGGCAGCCTCGGAAACATGCTGTTCTTTCCCCTAGTCATCTGTGGGACCGGCATGTTGCTGGGCATGGACACGCTGGCGGCCCGGGCCTTCGGCGCCAAGGACCTCCCGGAGTGCCGCCGCATCCTGATCAACGGCTTGTGGATGGCGCTCGGCCTGGCGCCGGTGTTGGCAACCACGCTCTGGCTGACCATCCCGCTGCTCCGCTCCACCGGCACCAACCCGCGCGTCATGGCGCTGGTGGTTCCGTATCTTAAGGCCTTGCTGTGGGGCATCTTTCCACTGCTATGTTACTCCGCCCTGCGGCGCTATCTGCAGGCGATGAACATCGTCAAGCCCCTGACCTTCGCGGTGATCAGCGCCAATCTGGTGAACCTCGCCGGGGACTGGGCGCTCATGTACGGCCACCTGGGGGTGCGGGCCATGGGGCTGACCGGCTCGGCATGGTCCACATCCATCGCGCGCGTTTACATCGCCGCGGTGCTGGCGGGCGCGGTGCTGTGGGAAGAGCGCAAAGCCGGTAACCTGATATTCCTGATGTCCTGGAAACCGGACCTGGCGCGCATCCGGGATTTATGCCGGTTGGGCCTGCCCGTCGCCATGCAGATACTCATCGAAGGCGGCGTGTTCGGCGTGGTGACGGTGCTGGCGGCGCGCCTGGATGAGGCTTCTCTGGCCGCCCACAGCCTGGCGGTGAACGTGGTGTCGATCACCTACATGGTGCCGTTGGGCATCAGTTCGGCGGCGGCGGTGCGCGTGGGCCAGGCATGGGGCCGCAGGGATGGCCACGGTATCGCCATTGCCGGCTGGACCGCGCTCCTGTTGAGCGGCCTCTTCATGGGCATCGCCGGCCTGGCGTTGGCGATTGTGCCGCGCTGGATCATCTGGATCTATACCCGCGACGCCGCCGTGATCGGCGTAGGCGCAGGGTTGCTCCGGATCGCCGCGTTGTTTCAACTGTTCGATGGTTTCCAGGTGGTTGCCGGCGGCGCACTGCGCGGCCTGGGCGACACCCGTTCCCCGATGCTGGCCCACCTGGCCGGATACTGGGTGATCGGGATGCCCGTGATTTACGTGTCTTGCTTTTCGTTCGGTTGGGGCGCACGGGGGATTTGGGCGGGCCTGAGCGTCGCGCTGATCCTGATTGGGATTGTGCTGGTGTGGCTGTGGCGCCGGCGGCTGCGGCAGAACGCCTATGGGATGCTGGCGTAAGGGGAACTCGCCATATCCTGGATTTATGAGATACTGGTGAATATGGAATACCAAACCTTGCGCGTTGATAATCAGGGTCGAGTGATGCTCCCCTCCTGGTGGCGGAAGAAGGAGGGAGTAGACTCTTCCACCGAGTTATGTGCCGCCGTCACGGAGGAGGGTGGATTGGTTCTGGAAACCCGCGAACACGGGCTGCGCCGCGCCCGGGCGCTGCTGCGGAAGTACATTCCTGAGGGCGTGAATCTATCGGATGAGCTGATCGCGGAACGGCGGGCGGAGGCGGCACGTGAGCGCGAACCGCGCCGGTAAGCCGGTGTTCGATGCATCGGCTGTGCTGGCGCTGCTGCAGGGCGAAACCGGCGAAGAGAAGTTGCGGAAACTGCAGCCGCAGGCGGTGGTCAACGCCGTGAATGCGGCGGAAGTCCTGGCGAAACTGGTGAACCGCGGCATGCCAATTAAGGAAGCCCATGCGGCCTTCGACGCCCTCCACCTGGAGACGCTGCCATTTGAGCCGGCGATGTCGGCGATCTCGGCGAACTACGTCCACAAGGGTGTGTCGCTGGGCGACCGATGCTTTCTGGCGGCGGCCCGCTTGCGCGGATCGGGATGGACGTCGGACCACGGTCTGGCGGCACTAACCGGCAGCCTGGTTCCGCCTTTGAATTTCTTCCGATGATTCGCAGGATCGGATCGGCCGGATCGGGTCGGCCGGATCGGGTGCGGCCGGATCGGGTCGGCCGGATCGCATCGGCCGGATCGGACCGGCTGCCGTCCATCCCTTCCGCCCAAATGCTAAACTCCGCAATGAGATGCTTGTCTACACGGGATCGCCCGAGGACTCGCGCGAGCTCATCGAATTCGTGCGGCGCGAGGCCCCCAACTTTCGAACGTTTCGCAAGCTCGTCGTCACTCGCGAGAAGACGGTATTGCGCGACGTCAATGGGGACGGCATCGAGTTTCCCGGCCTCACCTACGGTGGGGCCGCCCTGGAGTCGCTATTGCATGAGGTCGGCGTGGTATTCACGCCCGCAACCCTTCACAATCCCAACGCCACGGCCAGTGGCATCAAAGAGTTCAGTCTCAGCGCGGTCAATCCCTGGGGCCACGAGCGCGTCCTGTAGGGTTCACCGTCCAATGCCTTGCTATTTTGGCTGGGCGCAGGGATGTGAACGACGGCGCGACTTGCCGGCTCACGGGGTGAATGCCAGAATAGTGGAAAGGGTGACCTTTCACGACCTCCAGCAGGTTGATAACCCGATGAACGGAACAGGGCTTGAGTCTGCAGCCGCATTAGCGGAACTTTTTCGATCCCTAAACAATCGAAAGCCCTTCCTCTTTGAACTTCGTGGCGACAACGGCTTCACGTTGACCGTCGGTTTTGGTGACTGCGGGTGCGTTCAATACAACTCCAGCAACGGCTCACCGCCGTATCTGGTGGCGGTAGCCAAAGACGTGGGAGACGCCAGTCAGTTCGTGGAGTTCCTTGCCGGAAACACCCTGACACCGATTCCGCGGCGGTTCTGTTTGCCGATCGGACAGATCGAGAAGATCGCTGTCCATTTCCTTGCGAGCGGCGGTAGATCGAGAGCAGTGACTTGGGAGGAGATCTGACCTCAGCTCGGTTTTTTCCGTCGGGTTCATCTGCGTTTATTGGCGGCACCGGATTTCCGCAATTTCGCCAATCAGAACGCCCACAGAATACTGGTATACCCGGTATGCGCGTCGAAGTTCTGGTTGTAGGCTGCGCCCGGCCGGAAGCCTGCAGGCCCAAATAGGTGGAACTGCTCCCCGTAGCTATAGAACTGCCACGCCGCGTTCCAGCGCACTTTGGATGAGATCCGGTACGACACCCGCAGCAGCGGCGATTGGTAGGTCAGCGGGAACGTCTGCACGCTCGAAAGCTGCGCCTGGATCGGGTCGCTCACACCAGTGGGCACCGCGGTGGCACGCCCGTCTCCCGTATCCTTGGTGATGGTGTATCCCACATACACATCCGCTCTCTTGGCGATGGCGAATCGCGCGCCCACATTCACCGCGTGGATGTTGCTGATGTAAAACGAAGAGTAAGTGTTCTGTAACACGGAGCGAGTCCCGCCGGCGAAGAATTGCAGGCCCGTGACCGTGTCCAGGTGCAGCTTCATGTAACTGGCATCCAGCGCGAACCAGTTATTCGGCGCCAGCGACGCGCTGGCCGTATAGTTGCGCGAGTGCGAACTGGAGGTAGTCACGGATGACGGCGCACCCACGTTGTATACCTGCCCGTATGACGTCGCAAGCTGCAGCTTCTTGGCCCGGTAATCCACGCGCCCGCCCAGCGTGTGGTAGTTGCGATCGCTGATGGGAGTCAACGGGTTGTTGGCGCGGCCCACTTCACCGTTCACGGTGATCGTCAGAGGCTTCACCGGCTTGATGCGGATGCCCAGGCGGCCGGTATTCAGGTGGTTTGCGGTCTGGTACAAACTGGTCCCCGAAACACTGAACGACGGTATCGAAAAATCCTCCAGCGTCCGCACCAGCCGGTCCGTATACGCGTATCCGGCAAAGAAGCCGATCCAATCCGTGACGCGGTAGTTAGCGGTGGTCGAGTTAGTCACCAGGCGGTCGCTCAAATAGCGGAAGAAGACGCTGGTGCCCAGGTCGGTGCCGGTATTGAATTCGGAGTAACTCGAAGGGCCGATGATTCGCAGACTGCTCACTGAGGTGTTATTGACGACGGTCAGATTCTTAGTGGGAAACAGGCTGATGTTCAAATCCCCGGCCAGCATCGGCCGCTCGGCATTTCCCAGCACCGCGATCTGGCGGCTGGCGGCGCTCCCCAGCCGGCTGATCCCCGCGGACGATTCGTTCATGGCGAAATCGTTCCTGCCCGATGTGTAGTTGATCCGCGCGTTGAGCGCCCAGCCCTTCCGGTTGGTGAACAGGTTGCCTAGCCATCCAGGGGCCCGGCCATGCACCGGTTCGGAGCGCTGGAACGCCTGCAGCGCGGTCCCATCGGCGGCAGAGACGGCCGACAGGGCGCCCAGTGGATTGAGCGTACCGCCAGCCACCGTGCCGAGCGAACTGGAGGGCGTATCGTCCTTGAAAAAATCCCAGCGGCGCAGCACCGTGAATTTGAAGCCGGCGAAATCGGCGTCGGCCCCGAGACGGTATTCGTTCCACTGGCGGCGCACATCGCTGAACACCGGCACGCCCGACCCGTTGTTGTCGAATTCTATCGCCGTGGAAAGCGCCGGGCCGGTCTGCGTATCGCGGCTGTAGCCCACCCGGAAGCGTACGTGCGATTGCGGCAGCAGCGTGAAATCGTGGTCCTGCATCCGCCGGATGTTGTCCATCAGGTGCAAACCTCCGGCCACGGTTAAGCCCGGGTTGTAGTAGTCGTTGAGCCGCCACAGCATGTCGTAGCGGTAGAGGTTGTTCTTTTCGATGCGCAGGGAGGCCGACTGGTAAGGGTCGTTACCTAGCCCCATGGTGTTGAGCACAATCGAATCGAAATAGTGGCCGTGGCCGTCCTTGGAATTGATGGTGAAGCTGCTGCCCAAAAGGCGCAGGCCGTTGCGGTAGTTGACATCGCTGCGATATTCGCCCAGGTCGCCGCCAACCAGGCTCCAGCGGTAGCCGATTTCGAACGATTGCGTGATATTGTAGTCGCCGGTGTTCTCGCCGCGCGCCGGGCCCACCTGCTCCGGCGTGGGGGCCGCCACCTGCTGCGCTCCCAAAACTCCAATGGTCGTTCCAACGGCCGCGAAAAGTATGCAGAATTTTGTCGGCATGGCGGTTACCTCAGGAAATACTGGTCGCTGTTAGACCCGTGAATGCGAACGTGGCACACCGTGCATTTCTGGAACTTCGGGTCCAGCAGATTGTGCCGCGCCGTTTGAACGTCCACGCCGGCATTGCGCGTGCCGCTGCCGCCGCCGTTGTGGCATTCCAGGCAGATGGTGAAGACCACCGGCCGCTTCAGCAGTTTGGCGTTCATAGAACCATGTGTGTTGTGGCAGATTTCGCAGCCCTCAATGCGAACCGAAGGGTGTTCGTAAACGAAGGGCCCGCGCTTATCCACGTGGCACTTCAGGCAGGGCGATTCCGCGCCCATCGCCTGTTCCACCATGCGCGGCCGCTGCGCCATGCGCCACGTGGCCGTGAACGCGCCGTGCGGGTTGTGGCAGTCCGTGCACTGCATGAAGCCTTCGTTCACGCGGTGCTTCGAGGGCATCTCAAACTGGGCGCGGACGGTGGCGTGACAGGTGTAACAGAGCTCGCTTTGTTTTTTGGCCAGCAGAAACTTCGGCGTGGCCGCATGGTGGATGGAGTGGCAACTGGTGCAGGCCACGTCGTTTTGCGTGTGCTCCGAGCGCCGGATATTTGACCGGCTCAGATCGCGGGCGTGACAGCCCAGGCAATCCTCCAGCACCTGTTTCGGCTGCATCAGAGAAAACGCGTTGGGGATGGTGGTCTTGCCGCCGCCGGCCGCTACGTGCGCTTTGGCCCCGCCGTGGCAGCCCTCGCATCCGGTCTTCTCCGGCGGTTCCTTGCCGGAGGCGATGCTCTTGAAGTGCGGATTTTTGTAAAAATTAAGCCACACGTCCGCGTGGCACGTCTTGCAGGCATTGCCGCCAATGAAACCCGGCGCTGTTTCAGGAGGAGCCGCCGTTTGAGAAGGCCCCGGCGCCGTTTGCGTGGGAGGCGTCGGCGAGGGCGCCTGTCCATAAGCCGCCGGCAGGCCGGCGAAAGACAACAGTAGTGGTAGTAGCGGTACGCGCATGATCGATTTCCGGCACAACCCCGTTTCCCAAAGTGCGTCTACTGACGCGGAGGGCGGACCCATCGACCCACGCGTCCCTTATTCAAGATAATATACGGTTGTCGAGGCATAAGCGGTTCGAATGACTACAGAATTTACGTTAGTTCCGCGCAGCGTGGCGCGTGTCGAAACAAGCTATAGGCGAATTGTAACCCAGCTACCGGTTCCGGAATCCATTCCGATCCTGCAAAAACTGTACCAATACGAACCGCTCGCCATGCGCGGCCAGCCACCGGTGGTCTGGCACCGCGCCGAAGGCTTTCAGGTTTATGACGCCTGGGGCAACCAGTGGATCGACTGGTCCTCCGGGGTTCTCATCGCCAATGCCGGCCACGGGCGCGCGGAGATTGCCAATGCCATCGCCAACCAGGCCCGCTCGCACCTGCTCACCAGTTTTTCGTTTGCCAACGAACCGCGCGCCCGGTTGGTGGAGCGGCTGGCGTCGATTCTGCCCGAACCTTTGAAGAAGGTTTTTCTGTACAGCACCGGCTCGGAAGCCATCGAGTGCGCCATCAAGATGTGCCGCACCTATGGCGTCAAAGCCGGCGGGCGCTCCAAGCATGTGATCGTGACTTTCGAGAATGCCTTTCACGGCCGCACCCTTGGCGCTCAGCAGGCCGGGGGCATTCCATCCTTGAAGGAGTGGATTGTCAACCTGGACCCGGGCTTCGTGCAGGTTCCGTTTCCCGACGGTTTCCGCACGCCGGACACCTCGTTTGAAAGCTTCGAGCGGGCGTTGGGCGAGTGCGGCATCGAACCGCAGAACGTAGCAGGGGTGATGCTGGAAACCTACCAGGGCGGCAGTTCCGCCTTCGCTCCCGTGCCATACATGCAGTTGCTGCGGAAGTGGTGTACCGGGCACAAGGCGCTGCTGGTGTGCGACGAAATCCAGGCCGGCTTCGGCCGCACCGGCACGCTCTGGGGTTTCGAACACTATGGCGTCGTGCCCGACCTGGCGGTATTCGGCAAGGGCATTTCCGGATCGTTGCCGGTGGCGGCCGTGGCCGGACGTCCCGACGTTCTCGACCTCTACCCGCCGCTCTCCATGACCTCCAGCCACGCCGGCAACCCGGTCTGCTGCGCCGCCGCCCTGGCGTCAGTGAACCTGGTGATCGACGAAAACCTCGCCGAAAAGGCGCGCGTCACCGGCGACCTTTTGCATCGCCGGCTGCGTGCGCTGGCCGCCAAACACCGGCAGGTCGGCTGCGTGGCCGGAAAAGGCCTGGTGGCGGGCGTGGCCTGCGTGAAGCCAGGAACCACCGAACCCGATGCCGCCCTGGCCTTCCGCGTGGTGCAGGCCGCCATGGAGCGCGGCGTGCTGATGTTCGCCCCGGTCGGCTTCGGCGGGGCCACGGTGAAGATTTCGCCGCCGCTGATCATCGCCGAAGACGCCGTCAACGAAAGCGTGGATGTGCTGGAGGCGGCCTTCACCGAAGCCGTGGCTGGGGCTGCGGCGGTGGCCTGATGCCGGTCGCGTTAATGACGCCCCCCGATGTCCTGATCGTGGGCGGCGGCATGATCGTCCACGATCAGATTCTGCCCTCGCTTTACCACATGCAGCGCCAGGGCCAGGTAGCCGAAATCGCGGTCTGCGCTTCGCGGCATCAAACCGTGCGCGCGCTGGCGGATGCCGAAGGCTTGCGGCGCGCTTTTCCGGGCCAGCAGTTCGATATGTATCCGGAATCCGATGCCGCCGGTCAGCAGCCGGAACTCTTCCGCCAACGGATCGCGGACTTGCCGCCGCGCAACCTGGTGGTGGTGGCGGTTCCGGATCAACTCCACTACGAAGTTGTGATGGAGGCCCTGGGGCGCGATCAGCACGTCCTGTGCGTCAAGCCGCTGGTGCTGAAGCACAGCCAGGCGGTCCGGATCGCAGCCGAAGCGCGTCGGCGCCAATTGCTGGTGGCCATCGAATACCACAAGCGCTTTGACGATCGCAGCCTGATGGCGCGCCGCCGCTACCGCGAAGGCAGCTTTGGCGAGTTCCGTCTGGGCACGGCCTGCCTGCTCGAAAAGTGGTACTATCGCCACTCCAATTTCCAGAACTGGATGACGGCCGAACACTCCGATGCCTTCACTTACATCGGCTGCCATTACGTCGACCTGGTCCATTTCATCACCGGCCTGCTGCCGGTTTCGGTGAGTGTGTATGGCCAGCTCGACCGTTTTCCCAACGGCAACCAGGGCTACCTTTGGACCGACGCCCGCGTGATCTGGAACAACGGCGCCTGTCTGAACGTGCAAAACGCTCTGGGATTTCCCGACGTTGCGCCCGGCACCAATACCCAGGGCCTGACGATGTACTGCCAGGGCGAAGCCGATGGCGCGCTGCTGGCGCATTCCGATCAATACCGCGGCCTGAAGTATTCCTACACCGCCAAACCCGATGGCCCCGGCGCCACTATTTATGCCGAGCCCAGCCCCGATTATTTTCAGTATGTCGATCTGGGCGGCCCCGGCCTGGTCCCCGCGGGATACGGCTACCGCTCCATCGAGCACATCGTGACCGCCGCCGCCCGTGTTAATGCCGGCGATGTCAATGCCGGCGATGCCGCGCAGGTGCTGGACGAAATCGACGCCGCGGGGATCCTGGCCACACCCGCCAACAGCGCCTACAACGAGCAGGTCATCGAGGCCGCCCGCGAATCCATCCGGAATGGGGGCATTGAAGTGAGGCTCGTGCCGTAGTGGGCAACGGGATCGAGCCTCAGCGCGGGAGTGACGCAAGCCGCGGCGCGTCAGTTGCGGCGATAGATGGCGGCAAACTCAAACCGGGCACGGACCGTCTTCAAATCTAACAGCGGCTTTCTCACTTGACGATCTCTGCGACGGCCAACGCTTTAGCCAAGGTCTCGTTGACCAGGTCGTTCAATGGCACGCCCTTCCGGCGGGACAGATCGCAGAAATAGAGGCGCAAGTCTTCGGTGAGGCGGACCATGGGGCCGCGGTAGAACTTGCCGCGAACGGCACCAGCCGGCAACGTGAGCACCTCGGGTATGTCGGAAAAGTCGATGTCCTCGTCCTTCATCTCCATCAGAGCGAGTATCTCCTTCTTCTGCTGCTCCGTCAGTGGTTTTCCCAAGAGTTCCTCTTCAGAGAATTGTTTCAGCATAAAGTTTCCTTTCAGACCGTGAAGCGCGGCGGGCAGAAATGATTCGCACGACCGGCTCACAGGCCTTTTCCATGTACGTGTGGACCACCGTGAGGAACAACAACGATCCGGTACCTCATTTCTTGCCGCAGAAGCTGCGTCAGTTCGGCGAACAGAGTGAATGCGCGGAATCTACAGGTGGAGCCAGCGCAACGGTGGAGCGAAAAGGGCGAAATCGGTATCGGCGCTGACCCATTCGCATCCGCTTTCGATTGCCAAAGCGGCGTGAACCGCGTCGGCCACGATCTTCCCTTTCCATGAGCCATTCTCGCAAAGCCCGCGAAAGATGGTCCAATGACGCGGTCCAGGGCGAATCATGCTGCAGCCTTGCCGGGTGATCAGAGCATCGAGGAATCGCAGTGCTTGCGCCATAGTGGATGGCGGATCGAAAATCCGCGGGTTGGTGACAATTCGCAAAAAGCCGTGCGCTACCAATTCCGAAAGTGCGAACGGCTCCGGCCCGGTTGCCAGTGCCTGTAGCCAGGCTGCGTACCGGTCATGGACAGGCGACTCTTCCCGGTGGGCATAGATCAGAACATTCACGTCTGGCATTTGCATGGCCGGTCAGCGTTTGTGTCGATCAGCGTTTGCCGCTGCCGAACTCAGCCTCATCGTCCGCGGTCAGCAGAGCGGATGTGCGATCGAGATCCAGGCCTGGCTGAACCAGTCTGCCCCGGACCGTATGCAATTGGAACGGCTCCCCGGGCGCCATTCGATCGTCCGCCAGATCTTTCCGGAGGGCGTCTTCCACAATGGCGCTGAGAGTGACACCGCGCTCCGCAGCGCGCCTCTTGGCGTTGTGGAGGAGCGGGTCCGGGATGCTAAGGGTTGTCCTCATACTTTTTCACTCTACCATACTTGATGCAACCGCATCAAGTCTTGATGCAGAGTGCACCGCATGGCCGGTGTCGCCAGCTCGTGCCTGGAAACACCGGGAGAACCCGCTTGCAAAAAGGCGAATAAAAGGCGAAAATAAAGCCCATGGCACTTGTGGGGATTGCCCGGCTGGCGGCCCAGAGCCAGGTACTGGAAGCCAAGCGGACGGTACAATATTTCGAAATTCCGGCGCGGTCCATCTTGAACCGCACCAAACCCAACATGCCGTTTCAGTGGACCATCAACCCGTACCGGGGCTGCGAATTCGGCTGTAAATACTGCTACGCGCGCTACACCCACGAGTACATGGAGATGACAGCGGAGGATTTCGAGGACCGGATTTATGCCAAATCGGCCGCGGCCCACCTGCTGCGGCAGGAACTGGGGCGGGTGGAACTCCACGAACACATCGCCATAGGGACCGCCACCGATCCCTACCAGCCGGCGGAGCGTCGGTACGGGCGGACGCGGGCGATTCTGGAGGTCTTCGCCCGGGAGCGCGGCCGGTTCCTGGGGATCACCACCAAAAGCGACCTGGTGCTGCGCGATTTGGACCTGCTGCGCGAAATCGGGCGCTGGAACGTGGTCGGCGTGAACCTTACCATCACTACGCTGGATGATAAGCTGGCGCGGTTGCTGGAACCAAGGGCGCCCCGGCCGGCATTGCGGCTGGAAGCGGTGCGGAAGTTGCGGGCGGCGGGCGTTTGCGTGGCCGTCTTTCCGAACCCCATCATGCCCGGGTTGACGGATTCGGAGCGGGCGCTGGACCGGCTGGCGCGGGCGGCGAAGGAGGCTGGCGCGTTGTCCTTCGGCGGCGGGCCGCTGTTTCTGGGGACCGCGGCCCGCGGCGTGTTCCTGCCGTTCCTGGACAAAGAGTTTCCGGAACTGGCGGGCCGGTACCGGGCGACGTTCGCGCACGGGATGTATCTATCGAAGGCCTACAAGGACGGGCTCAAGGAGCGGGTGCAGCGCATTCGCGACCGCTACGGATTGGCATCCGGCATGATCGAGTACCGGCCGGAGTTGTGGGACGGCCCGGAGCAGGGCGAGTTATTCGGGGAGTAGTACCACCGGAGTCCCCGTGGGCTGCCGCTAGCGTCTGCGCGGCGTGGTTCCGTTCGGCATTTCCAGGGAGATTGCCTTCTGAAACAGAGGACCAGGCTATCGAAGGGGATGACAGCCGGGCAATTCGACAACGGCTATTGGTACGCGACTGAGCTCAGGGAATTTGCGACGGAGATCGGTATCCCCTTAGCGCACAGGCTGCGTAAGGACGAACTGGAAACGGCGATCAAGGGTTTTCTCGGGTCGGGTAAACTGGAAAGGCCAGTCCGGGGGATGCTAACGGCATCCGGGGAGCGGGATTCCGAACGAGGGTTGAGCCTCAAACTTGCCATCGCAAACTACAAGAACGATGGGGAGACCTGGGACTTCATCGAGAGAGAAGCGCAGAAGCTGGTTCCGGGGCTGAAAAGGAGGTCCGGTGCGCGCTACCGGCTGAATCGCTGGCGAGAGAATCAAATCGGGCCGGGCACGAGGGTCACCTACGGAGATCTGGTCGAGGAGTATGTTCGCCTGAGCCTGACTGCCGGGCCATTTGCACGGATCCCACATGGGAGGTACATCAACTTCATGAGTGACTTCCTTGCCGCCGAAAAAGGCGCTACGTGGAAAGGTGCGTTGCGGGCTTGGGCGCAGGTGAAGAAGCTCGACACCCCCAAGGACTATCGCTCCTGGGCGAGTTTTCATGGCTCAAGGTCGGCCGGCGAGACAATGGAATGATTCGGATTTGCTTACTGCGGAAATTGTTGAAAAAGATGGAGCGGGAAAGCGGGCTCGAACCCGCAAAATCGGGTGGTGTGCGGATAGCGGTTATTGTCGCCCCACTTGATAACAGAGAAAGAGCGCTAAGTCGGCAAAGATATGGTCGCCATCCAGCGGCCCTGGATCATCGAAGGTGCTCTCCAATCCATTGGGCGGCCGACGCGCACGGCGATAAGTCCGGGTAGCTTGCTCCTAAGCCCGGCCGCCCGCAACGTTTCTTTGCCAACCCTCAACCCACAATTGTCTCTTTGCTGCGCCAGCCCAACCATGTCTCCGCGGTGAAGAATTGGCTTCGCTCCGCACGTCACCCTTCGCCCGGCTCACAACACTCGGTTCCGTTCCCACCTACGGCGTCTCCGTCACCGTAAGGTTGCGAAAGTCCAGCGTGCGGCGCATTTTGCCATACTTGAGAGTGAGTTGCTGCGAGTCCACCGCGGCTTCGACAAACGGGCCTCCGAACAGCGGCCAGTGTTCCCGGTCCAGCGCCACACCGTCCACCTGCCCGGTCTCGCCGTAGGTGAAGGCCAGCGTCTTGCCGCGCAGCCCAACGAAGCGGGCTGATGGCGTAGGAGTCAGTTTGAACTCAAGCTTCAGTGCCAGCACGGCGCGGCGGAAAGCTTCCATGTCCTGGTACTCGGAGCGCGCCGCCACCTGCACCACCATCCCATTCTTGAGATAGGGACTGAACAGACGCCGGCCGCCGCCCTCGATCGGCTTCCACGTATACGGCTGCAGCGGGCGGCAGGCGATGAAAGCGTCACCGCCGCGCGCGAAGATCCAGCCCGACGGGTCTTCGCGCACTTCCACCAGATCCTTCGAGAAGAAACCATTAATGTGCGGAAAGCGCGTCCCGGCAGGGATGTCGTACAGCACAATCACGGCATCCTGGTCCTGGAAGATCTGTTCGTAGGGTGAGCCGCCCACGAACTTATCCGGCGAATCGTAACTCTTCTTCGAACTGACTACTTCGGCGACTCCCTGGTCCGGCGGAAACGTGAAGTAAGTCTGTAACTCACGCAGCGACGAGTACGGGTGCAGCGTGAACAGTGTGTTGTGCACGCCGCGGGGGTCGGGCACGCTCCATGTTACATCCCATGAATGTTCCTGGATTGGTTGCAGCGTGCCGCCCTGGTCGGAACTTACCGCGTATTCACGCCTCACATAAGTGGTCTTATACACCGGCCCGTGCAGTTCGTCGAAAAACCGCCAGCGGTTGCGGGTTCGCTTGCGTTCATAGTGGGTGTAGGGCTGGCTCCGGTCCGTGGCGATGCGCTTGAGGATCTCGGGAGGCTCATAAGCGCTGGCCAGCACATAGTACGCGATGTAGGCGCCGGGCGGCTCCAGGGGATAGCCTTGGCCGAACAGTACCCAGCCGAAATCGCTGGACGGGTTGAGCCACTTTTCCAGCACCGGCCGGTCGTAGACCCGCGCGTGGGCGCCCACGTACATTCCGTCCAGGCTCTCGGCCGCATAGTCGGCAATCAGGTAATCCAGCATCATCGTGGCGCGTTTCTTCATCGCCGGGTCCGCGGCCCACGCGGCCAGATAGGACAACGAAAGAAAGTACAGGCCCATGTAATGCGGGCTATCGTATTCGCCCTGGCCGCGTGTGGTGGTGAGCCGCACCCAGTTTTCGATCCACCCGTCGGCTTCGCGCATGTTCTCCGCGGACGATTTGCCGGTGTACCACTCATCGCCCGGCTGCTCCGGCCACATCTGCGCCATCAGGTAGAGGCACGTGTAGTAGAGCAACCAGTGGTTTTCCGTGTCACCGCGGTAAGGCATGTAGGTTTTCCAGGAGCGGCGCAGGGCTTGCCGGGCTGATGCAGTCAACTGGCCGCGGTCCAGATAGGCGATGGCCGTAACCGGGAACATCCAGAACATGTCGCCCGAGGGCCCGGCCGCCAGCAACTCTTCCAGGCGCCGCGAACATTGTGCCGCGTCTTCGTGCAGCCGGAGTTTGGCCGCGATGTTGGCGTAGCCCAAGGCGCCCGAACTCTTTGGGTGGGCATAGGCGTCGATTACGAACTTCGCCCGCTGCGCGAACGGCGGCGTCTGGGCGTGCAACGGCAAGCACAGAAGGAGGCACGGCATCAGGCATAGGCCGGTGAGCCGCTTCAATGTTGTATCGCCTCCGGCACGAATCTCATGCGATAAACCCGGCTCCCTTCCAGGCCGTCGTTGGCCCAGGTGCGGCCGTAGTCCTGCGAAACGAAGAGCGCTTCTTCGTGCACGCTGGCATACATGCGGCCCGGGTGGGCGGGGTCGAAAGCGACGCTCCAGACCGAAGTGGACGGCAGCCCGCCGTTGCGAGTTTGCCAGGTCTTGCCGCCGTCCTCCGAAAGCGCCACGCCGATGGCCCAGCCCGCCACCGCGATCCGCTTCGGCGACGCCGGGTCGAAAGCGATGTCGGAGATGTTGAGGCCCGCGATGTTGATTCCAGCCGCCAGGCTGCCGCTGCTTTCGAAGGTGACACCGCAATCCGTGGACACGAACAGCCCGCCGCCTTGCGTGGCCGCGAGCCAGTAGCACGGGTCGTGAGGCGATTGTTCGATGTGCAGCACCTGGTATCCGGCAGCACCGGCCACACGCCAGGTTTTGCCGCCATCCTGGCTGCGGAAGATTCCTTCCTCGTTGCCCGCCAGCAGAACGCCGCTCTGTCGCGAGTCTACGCGGATGGCCTGGGTGTACTTGCGGTGCAACCCGGCTCCGGCGTCGCTCCAGGTGGCGCCGCCGTCGTGAGTGACCCGGATTCCGGTGGTGTGGGTGAAGTAGATGGTGCCGGGCGCTTTCCGGTCCACGGCCACATCGAGCAACTCGGTGACATCGCTGCCGGTCAGGATCTTCCAGCGCTCGCCTTGGCCTGACACGCGAATCAGTCCGTTGCCCGCGGCCACGTAGAGCGTAGATGGGTCGGCCGGATCGAAATCCAGTGCCGAGATGAACGGGTGATTGAAGCCCGCGTGCCGCCACTCACCCGCTGCCGTTTTCAGGAAAATGCCGCTGGGCGGAAGCTTCGCGCCCACCACATAGTCCTTCGAAGTCACCATGCAGGTGTAGAGGGTGTATTGGCCCGAGACCGGAACAGCGGCCATCGCCAGCAGGAGCAACCATCGCATGCATGGACTACTTACTTTACGCTTAGAACTCGGCGCGGAGACCCATGGTGATATTGCGCGGCCCGAGTTGGGCGCCGGTCGGGCGTCCAAAGTTCACGTTCCCTACGGTGCCGTTTATTCCGCCGAAGTCGGTGCGGTTGAACGGATTGAACATGTCGGCGCGGTAAGTCAGTCGAACCGATTCCCAGATCGAGAAGCTCTTCACGATCGCCAGGTTCTCGCTGCGCAACCATGGGTTGCGAAATTGGCTGTTGTAATACGATGCGCTGCCCAGCGTGTTCGCCGGAGCAACTGCCCACGCGGCTGCGTTGAGCCAGCGAACATTGGGATTGTTCGGATCCAGATCAGTAGCAGACACCCCGGTCCGGATCGCCGAGCCCGTGGAATTGGCCTTGGTAAGCGGTGCGAAGGTCAGGTTGCCCAGCGGGTTGCCCGGAGTCACAATCTGGATCAGGCTGCCGCTGTGGTACTGCCCGGTACCCGTGATTGTCCAGCCGCCAACGATGGCGTTCATGGGACCGCGAACCGAATTCAGGAATTTCTGCCCTTTTCCGATGGGCAGGTTATACGTGGCCAGGATGTTGACGAAGTGCGGGAAGTCCTCGAACGCGTAGCTCTTGGAGTCCGGGAGGTTGTAGGCATCCTGTGCGTTGGCGTTGGATCCCTGGCTGAAGATCTGGCGGTAGGTCATTTGCGAGAGGGTCTTGGACCAGACGTAGCTGGCAATGAAGTTCAAGTTGCCAAAACGCCGCTCCACCTTGGACTGCAAGGCGTCATACCAGGTCTTGCCGGCTCCCGCGTTGGCGTCCAGAAGAATTCCGTACTGCGGGAACGGACGCAAGGCCTGCGCCAGCGTCGCGCCGCCGCCCCAACCTGCCGCGAAACCCGGGAACGGTTCCTTGTACCCGGCCGCTACCACTGCCGGATCCAGGATGTTCTTGGTGAGCAGCGAACCGAGCGCGAGGGAACTCACCGGAAGCGAATTCAGATACACTGACGAACTCAGACCGTGACCCCGGTTGCCCACGTAGGCCGTTTCAAAGAGCCAGTTCTTGTACTCGTGCTGGATGGTCAAGCTCCAGTTGTAGATGCGCGGCGCTTTGCCATAATTCGGGCCCAAGTGGTAGAGGAAGCCGTTGAAATTGTCAAAGCTGGGATCGAGCGAAGGCGGAGCGTGGAAGGTGGCTGGCGGCTTGACACCGCCCTGGTCCCAGTTGAACGCCTGATTGACGCCGTCGGATGCCTGGGAAAAACTGCCGTTGAAGCCGTCGGTGCAACCGCAGCCGCCATTGCCCAATGCCTGGTAGTAGACGCCGAAACCCCCGCGGATGACGGTTTTGTCCCCAACGCGGTAAGCGAAACCGGCGCGCGGTCCGATGTCGGTGAAATCGGTCGGGTAGGGGCGGTTGCTTCCGGTGCGGCCGGCGCCGACACCCATGAAGATCAGAGAGCCCGGAAGGTTGTTCGCGCCCGGATTCGGTTTGTTGAGATCGATGCTGGCGTAGTTGCCAACAACCTCATGCCAGCCGATCGGCACTTCGTAGCGAACGCCGTAATCGAATGAAAAGCGCGACGAGACTCTCCAGGTGTCCTGGAAGAACCCGGCGTGATAGCCATAACGGATCTGATAGCCGGTGACCGGCGAGGCGACGGTGCTGGCGGAATCCACGGCGCCCAGCAGGAAGCTGGCGAACGCGTTCCCAGTGGTGTTCAGCGCAGTCGGCAGCGCCGTCTGATGGCGGGAGTAATTGTACTGGCCGTTGCTGCCCGCCCAGTCGTTGCCAAAAGTGCGCAGCCGGCGAATGTCCCAGCCCATCTTGATTTCGTGCTTGCCGCGGACCCAGCTCAATTGCTGATTGACGTGCGTCGTCCAATTCCTCTGGCCGCCCTGGTCCACTTTGCCCTGGTTCATGCCCCAGGTTGTGTATCCGCCATTCAGCCCGCCGGGCATGGGCAGGTCGGTGGTGAATGCGATGATCGGCGTCGCATCGGCCTTGCCCGTCAGAGGCAGCCCGATCTTCGACGCGAAACCAGTCTGCAGCGGGTTGGTCCAATTCTGTATTTGCCGGGTGAATCCCCACGTGGTGTGCAACAGAACCGTGGGCGTGAAGATGTGGTCGTCATTGACGCGATAATTATCCGGCAACTGGTACGTCAGCAGGCCATTGCTCAGTGGTCCGGGCCAATACTGGTCGGTGCCGATGAGCTGGTTCTCCCGGTCCAGAAAGAACGCAATTCGATTCTTCCTGGTGATCGCGTGGTCCAGTTTCAAGGACCAGATGTAATCGTCGGTCGTCTGCAAATTCGTGTACGTATAGTTGCCGGTAATCCCCGGCAGGTTCTGGGCTGGAATAAACGGAAGAATGTTAGTGCTGATCTTGCTCCAGCGGCTCTGCGGAATGATGTTGCCCGCGAAAGGAGTCCGCGTACTCCCCGATGTGGAAGTCGGGTCATAAATCGGCGCGACTTCGGTGAAATTTCCTTGCTTCATCAGCGCCGTCGGCACCGTTTCGCCGCTGTTGATGGTGGCCGAAGCTGGTTGGATGATCTTGGCGTAAGTGAAGAAGAAGAAGCTCTTGTTGCGGCCGTCGTAGATCTTGGGCAGCCACACTGGACCACCGGCTGTGCCGCCCTCTTCATTGAAGCGCTCCTTAGGGCGAAAGCCCACTGGGTTGGCGGGATTCTGGTTACCGGCCCAGGAGTCGGCGTCCAAAACGTCGCGCTTGATATTGAGGAATGCCGCGGCGTGAATGCGGTTGGTGCCGCTCTTGGTGGTGAATTGCTCCAGGCCGCCGCCCAACCGGCCATACTCCGCGTTGAAGCTGGAGGTCACCAGCTTGAATTCGCCATAGGCTTCGAATCCTGGAAAGTTGAAGGACACGCCGCCCGATTCCGGAATGGTGAGGCTGGCGCCGTCGATTTCCACTTCCTTGGCGCGGCCATTGGAACCGTTGATACTCACCTCGCCATTGCCGTTTACGCCCGGCATGTAACCGACGAAGTTCTCGGCATTACGAAGCACGCCGTTAAAAAGCGGCAGGGTGTTCATTAATTGCGGGCTTAGATTCTGCCCCCGTTCGGGCTTGGAAGTTTCCAGTAGAGACGCTTGAGCCTCCACCTGCACGGTCTGTTGCACATCGCCGACTTCGAGTTGGATATCGAGAGAGATGCGCAGGCCTACGCGCACTTCGATGTTGGTGCGAACCAGCTTCTTGAATCCCGGATGCTCCACAGTCACGGAGTACGCTCCCACCGGCAAACCGGGAAAGACGTAAAGGCCGGCATCCGTGGTGATGGCAGTAAAAATACTGTTGGTCGGTTCGTGGGTTGCGACAATTTTGGCCCCGGGCACAACCGCCGCATTGGGATCGGTCACCGTACCGGAGATCGACCCGGTACTGGTCTGACCATACACTCCAACTGCAAAAAGTACCGCCGTAACCACTACGCGGACGTGGCGCATCTGAACTCTCCTTGACAAGTGTGAGACGTTTAGGGTGATTGTATGTCACGAAACGGTTACGCGCAAGCCCTTCCGCGATTTTTAGGCCAGCAACTCCTGAATCACCTGGCCGTGAACATCGGTCAGCCGGCGGTCGATTCCGTTGTGCCGGTACGTCAGCCTGGTGTGGTCAATCCCCAACAACCGCAGCACCGTGGCGTGGACGTCATAGCAGTAAACCGGCTGGGCCGCCACCTTATATGACCATTCGTCGCTGGCGCCGTAACTGACGCCGCCCTTGATGCCGCCGCCGGCCAGCCACACCGTAAAGGCGAAGGGATTGTGGTCCCTGCCTTTGCTTGCCTGGCTGCACGGCATGCGGCCAAATTCCGTGGTCCAGAAGACGATGGTATCGTCCAATAGTCCGCGCGATTTCAGGTCCTTGATCAGGGCCGCGGCGGGCTTGTCCATGCCGGCCGCCATGGTGGCGTGGTCCCTCGCCAGGTTCTCGTGACTGTCCCAGTTGCGCCGCGGAAAACCGTTGTCGGCGCCCGACCACACCTGGACGAAGCGCACGCCGCGCTCCAGCAGCCGCCGCGCAATCAGGCAGTTTCGTCCGAAATCTTCGGTGACCTTCTCGTCCAGCCCGTACAACTTTCGCGTGGCTTGCGATTCGCCCGTAACATCCAGCACCTCGGGCGCGCTCAACTGGAGCTTCGCGGCCATTTCATACGACGCAATCCGCGCCTCCAGCCGCGAATCGCCTTCGCGCTCCGCCATGTGGTCGCGGTTCATCTCGCGCAGCAGGTTCCACGTGCCGGCCTCGCTGGCCGGCGTAATGTAATTCGATTGCTTTGGCGGAAACAGGTCGTAGATGGGGTTCGGGCTGCTGGCGCGGATCAAGGTGCCCTGGTGCGACGCGGGCAGGAATCCGGCGCTCCAGTTTCCCGGCCCATTCGGCGCGAAGCCGCGCGCATCGGGCAGTACGATGAAGGTGGGCAGATTCTGATTCATGCTGCCCAACCCGTAGGAGACCCACGACCCCATGCAGGGGAAACCGGGCAGCACGAACCCGGTATTCTGCATGAACGTGGCCGGACCGTGTACGTTCGATTTCGCCATCATGGAATGCACGAAGGCAATGTCGTCGGCGCAGGATGCGATGTGGGGCACCAGGTCGCTGATCCACTTTCCGCACTGGCCCCGCGGCTTCCACTCCCATGGGCTCTTCATCACCGCGCCGGGGCTGCTCTGGAACAACTCCACCTTGCCGCCCGGGTCGAACTTCTCGCCGTTGCGGCGGATCAGCTCCGGTTTGTAGTCGAAGGTGTCGCACTGGCTGGCGGCGCCCGACATGAACAGTTGCACCACGCGCTTCGCCTTCGGCGGGAAATGCGTCTCGCCGTGCAACTCGCCCGTCAACATCTGGGCCAGCGCGATGCCGCCCAACCCGCCGCCGAAATTCCACAGAAACTGCCGCCGGTCCATTAGTCCCTCAATCCACAAACAGAAACTCGCTGGTGTTCAGCATCGCCCGGGCCGCATTTTCCAGGCCTTGTTGCGCCGCGAAGTCCGCCAGGCGACGGGTTTCCCGCCCATCGGGATTGCGTCCCAACGTCAGCCGGTATAGCCAGGCGATCTGCTGGTCCCGTTGCGCCGCCAGGTGGGTCACGCGCGCCGCCAGATGCTCCGCCTGCCGCACCATGAATGGATTGTTGAGTTGTGCCAGCGCCTGTATGGCCGTGATGGTGGTGTTCCGCTTGGCCGTGATCAGCGAAGCGTCCGGGCAATCCAGACTGTCCATGAACGGGTCGGGAACGCTGCGCACCAGGAAGCGATACACGCTGCGCCGGTAGCTGGCGGGGCTATCGATATCGAACCGCGAGTAGTCGTAGGTCGGCGAATGATCGTCCTTGAACCAGAACTGCTCGGCCGATGGGCCGCCCATCGTCACATCCAGCTTGCCGCTCACCGAAAGCACCGCATCGCGCACCGATTCGGCGTCCAGCCGCTGCCGGTTCATACGCCACAGGTAACGGTTTTCCGAATCGGCCTGCGCGTTGGCGGGGTTGTTGGCGGACCGCTGGCGATACGTGGCGCTCATCAGGATCAGTTTCTGAAGCCGTTTGATCGACCCACTCTGGTTCGACCCACCCCCATCGCGGAATGTGACCGCCAGCCAGTCCAGCAACTCCGGATGCGTCGGCTCGGAGCCCATATGGCCGAAGTCATTGGCCGAATCCACAATCCCGCTGCCGAAGTGGTACTGCCAGACCCGATTGACGATGGATCGCCACGTCAGCATGTTGTCCGGAGCCGTGATCCAATGGGCCAGCGCCGCGCGGCGCGCGCCTTCGGGTTCGCCGTCCTTCACCCGAAACCGCGACTCCAGCGATGGGACGCAACTCAGGGCGCCCGGACCAACCAGCTTGCCCGGACTTTCCACGCTGCCGCGCTGCAACACCGCAATCGCTCGCGGCTCCACGGCGAAGGTGAATGTGCCCTGCGGATCGAAAGCGTTGGCCGCCGCGTAGACCAATTGCGGCTTGCCCAGCCGGTCAAGGTCCCGCTCGATGGCCTGCACCGCGGCGGACAGCCTTGCGATCTGCTGGTGCGTCTCCGGGCTCACCAAAGCCTGCCACAGCGCCTTGCGGTCGGCCGTGAGCTTCGCGATCTGCGGCTGCAGTTCGGCCTTCTGCGTTTGGGCGAACTCGAACTTGACCTCGGTCAGGGTTTCGTCCAGCTTCTTGAGCTCGGGACTGGTGACGCTGGCCGCCTGCTCCTGCAGCGGCCGCAATTGCACCAGCAGCACCCGCCGTTTTTCCAGCAGCGGACGCCGCGCCGCGTGAACTTTGGGGTCCAGGTCATAGGGCACGTCGGCGCGGTCCACGCCGGCGAACACGGCCTGCAGGCGGTAGTAATCCTCCTGCGGAATCGGGTCGAACTTGTGGTTGTGGCAGCGGGCGCAGTGGGCCGTCATGCTGACGAAGGCGGACATGGTGGTCATCACCATGTCATCGCGATCCAGCAGGCGCGTGATGTTTTTGTCGGTGGTGCCTTCGCGCAATTCCACCTGGCCGACGTAATCCCACGGACCGGCGGCGATGAAACCGGTGGCCACGGTCCCATCGGGATCGTCCGGCCAAAGCACGTCACCGGCGAGCTGTTCTTCCACGAACCGGGCGTACGGCTTGTCCTGGTTGAAGGCGCGAATCACGTAGTCGCGATACGGCCAGGCATTGCGGCGCGGCTTGTCTTTGTCGTAGCCGTGCGATTCGCCGTAGTGGACCACATCCAGCCAATGGCGACCCCACCGCTCGCCGTAGCGCGGCGACGCCAGCAGCCGGTCCACCAGCTTCTCATAGGCATCCGGAGATTTGTCGCCGACGAACGCCTGAATCTCTTCCCACGCGGGCGGCAGTCCGTGCAGATCGTACGTGAGCCTGCGGATCAGCGTGGCCGCGTCCGCCTCGGGCGAGGGCGTCAGCTTTTTTTCCGATAGTTTGGCCAGCACAAAGGCGTCGATGGGGGTCCGCGCCCATTTTGAGGCCGCTGGCGGCACCGCGGGTTTCCGCAGCGGCTGCAGCGACCACAGCATCGTCTTGTTGCGATCGGCGCGCAGGTCTTCCGGCCACAGGGCGCCCTGTGCAATCCAGGCGCGGATTTCGGCCACCTGCGCGCCGGTTAGGGGGGCAGCCTGCATCGGCATCTTCGGTTTCTCGCCGGAGATCATGCGCACCAGATTGCTTTCGTCAGGCTTTCCCGGCACGATGGCCGGCCCATGCAGTCCGCCCTTGGCGGCATCGGCCGCGGAGACGAGCGAAAGTCCGCTCATTCGGACGGACTCATTGTGGCAGCGCAGGCAGTGGGCTTCGAGGATCCCGGCCGCTGGGGGCAGATCGGCTGCACCGGCGAAAGAAGCAGCAAACAGAATGGCAATAACCGTACGGCGGGACGTGTTCGGCATTAATGAGCTGACTGCATTGTACAACCACGCCGCGTTCGCGGGGCAGGTTATGATCTGGGGTTGTGGATGTTTTCCGGAGTAGACTCGGCAGAGAGATGGCGAACGCTCCCACCGTTTTCATATCCTCCACCCATGAGGATTTGAAGATTTACCGCCAGGCTGCCCGAGACGCCGCCGTCGCTTCACGATTCCTGCTGGAACGGATGGAAGATTTCGTGGCCAGCAGCCAGCACCCGCCTCTCGCCGCATGCATGGCCAGAGTCGGCGCCGCCGATGTCGTGGTAGTGATCGTGGGGCATCGCTACGGCTGGGTGCCGGATGGTGCCGGCACCAAGAGCATCACACGCCTGGAGTGTGAGGAAGCCGTCAGGCAGGGCAAAGAGGTGCTCGCGTTCCTGGCGGACCCGAGCTTCGATTGGCCCGTGCAATTAAAGGAATCCTATCGCGTAACCGAGGCCATCGACAAAGGCAGCTTCGACCCGAACCTAGTAAACGAAGTTCAGCGCAACATCGCCGGACTCGCGGATTTCAAAGCGTGGCTGAACAGCTTTGGCATTCGCGCCACCTTTACCAACCCCGATGACCTCCGCGGCAAAGTCGCATCCGCGCTTCGTGATTGGCGGGACAGCCATCCTGAGTTCACCGACGCCCCACCGCCTCCGCCCCTCGCCCAGTCCGACCCAACCGTCTACCTGAAGTACCTGCGCGAGCAGACCGCATGGATCGATATCCGCGGCCTGCAAGTCGGCGCGGGTAAGGCTTACCGCTTTCCCATCGAAGACTTGTACATCCCGCTCACGACGCAAGACGCACCTCCGAGCCGCGACTTGTCGCTCGACCGTCAGGGAGCGGCCGTGGAACTGGAAGAAGCCCTGTCTCATCACCGCCTGCTGATTACCGGCGACCCCGGCTCCGGCAAGACCACCTTCCTCCGCCACGTCGCTCACGTCTGGTGCCGCGGCCTGCTTGATGCCCCATCCCACGCGCCGCTGCTTTTTCCGATCTTCATCCGCATTTCGGACCTGGCCGAGCACATCCGCAACTGCCAGTCGAAGGCTGGCGGCCCGAGCACGCAGACCGAGCCATCCTGGCTGCCCCATTTCCTAACCGCGCAAAACGAAGAGTTCACCTGGGGCCTCAACGAAGCCTTCTTCCGCGAGAAGCTCAATAGCGATTCCTGTATCGTCCTCCTGGACGGTCTCGTCGAAGCGCCCAGCCAGCGGGAGCGAGACACCATCGTCCGTCTCCTCGAATCCGCTATCCAGACTTATGGCAACTGCCGTTTCGTCGTCTCCACGCGCCCGATGGCTTTCACCCGCCTGCATGGCTTCCAAGACGCCCAGATCGAACCGCTCGAACCGCCCGCCATCAAAAAGTTCGTGGAGCACTGGTGCCGCCGCCTGTTCCCGGGAGACGCCGCCGGCGCCAGCCGCCACTTCGACGAGTTCAGCGAAGCTCTCCACCGCGTCGAGATCCGCCGGATGGCGCGCACCCCCTTGACGCTAACCGCGCAGGCCGTGGTCCACTGGAACGAGCACCGCCTCCCCGAACAGCGCGCCGACCTGTACGAGTCCATCCTGCTCTGGCTCGCCCAAGCCCGCGAAACTCGCCCCGGCAGGGTATCGGCCGAGCGTTGCCTGGAATTTCTGCAAACGATGGCTCTCGCCATGCAGAAGCATCCAAGATGGCGCCTGGTGGAGGTCAGTAAGGGTTGGGTATCGGATGTTTTGCCGCTTGGATTCGTGGAGCAGGAAGAAGTAGATAACGGCATCATCGTCAGCGAAGACGGCGACATCCATTTCTGGCATCTCACGTTTCAGGAGTACCTCGCCGCTCGCGCCATCGGCAGCCAGCCCGATGCCGCGCAACACGAGTTGCTGCTGGAAAGCAACGAACCGGAATGGCGTGCTCAGTACGAATTGCTGCCGGTAAACTATCGGCTCTACCAACCGGAATGGCGTGAGGTGATGCTTTTCCTAGCCGGCGTTCTGATGTACCGCGGCAAGGCGGACGGGCTGTTCTCGGCAGTGCTCGATCACCTTGGCGAAGAGCCGTCGCTCGCCGAACAGGCGCGCTGCGTTGGGCTCCTCGGTGCGATGGTCCACGCTCTGTCGTCGTTAGGCTACAAGCCCGCCGACTCTCGCTACCGCGAGTTTTTGGACTTAGTCCTCGGCCTAGGGGTTTTCGACGCCAAGAAGGCGGTACCCATTGACTTCCAGACCCGTCTGGAAGCGGCCGAAGCACTCGGCCAGACCGGAGATCCGCGCCTGGGTCGGGAAGAGAACTGGATTACGATTGAAGGCGGCGGGTTCCTGATGGGGGCGCAAAGCAAGGACCCGAAGCAGCCCAACTATGACTCTGACGCGTACTACGACGAAGCACCGGTCCGCGAGGTAGGCATCCAGACCTTCCAGATGGCCAAGTATCCGGTAACTGTTGCGGAGTTCGAACGCTTCGTGGAAAGCGATGGCTACTTCGACGAGCGGTGGTGGACCGCCGGCGGCTTTGGAACGGACGCGCCCGAAGGGTGGGAGGAGCAAGCCGCACATCCAAATTGGCCTGTGACAAGAGTGAACTGGTACCAGGCATCGGCTTATTGTGCCTGGGCCAAGGTACGGCTGCCGACCGAGGCGGAATGGGAATGGGCGGCACGAGGGAGCGGCGGAAGGATGTATCCTTGGGGAGACGAAAAGCCTGATGTCACACGCGCCAATTACAACGAGGGCGAAGTTGGACATGCCACACCCGTCGGTCTCTACCCCGCTGGAGGCACGCCGGAGGGGATTCAGGACATGGCGGGAAATGTCTACGAATGGTTGGCGGACGTCTACGCGCCTTACGGGAACCCGTCGGAAAAGGACGACAGCGAATCCAACCCGATGCGGGTAGTGCGCGGTGGTTGCTGGTACTTCAGGGCGAGGTACCTGCGCGCTGCCGTCCGCTACCGGGACGAGGCAGACCACGGAAGCAACACCGTCGGCTTTCGTTGCGTCCGGGACGTGCCTCCCAACAGCGCTACAATCCAATCATGAGCGCGACCACACAGATCACTTGGGAAGAATTCCTCGACCTGCCCGACGCTCCGGGCAAGCAAGAACTATTAGATGGAGAACTGATCATATTGCCTCCCGCCAAACACAGCCACAACAGAATTTCCAAGCTGGTTCAGCGTCTGCTGGAATCGGTAATGGATGAATCCCGGGTATGGCACGAGGAGGGTTATCAACTGCGGCGCGGCTATCTCATACCCGACGTGAGCGTAACCTGGCCCGATCAGCCCATCGAAAACGATTGGCTCCAGGGTGCCCCGATGTTAGCCGTCGAGGTGGTGTCCCCCTCCAACACGGCGGCACAAATTGAAAAGAAGACCGCCGCTTACCTGGAAGAAGGTGCCGCCGAGGTCTGGGTGATCTACCCAACCACTCGCCGGATGACCGCCTTCCGCAAGGGAACTTGGGAGTACGCTACCGACACCGGCACCTACACCTGCGCCCTGCTGAATCTCGTGGTTGACCTTACCACCATACTCGGCCCCGTCACCGCCTGACCCCTGACCCCTGGATTGCGCCGCGAAGATGGAACACTTCGTTGCCTCTGGAAAGCACCCGCCCTACCGCGCCTGCATGGAGAGAGTAGCGGGGGCCGACGTGCTGCTGGTGACGGTGGCCCCACCGCTATCGGTTGGATTCCGCCCGGCCAACCCGGCACCAGCCACAGGAGCAGGTACGTTTGCCCCTCAGACCGTTGCCGGCGGCCAGTTCCTCCGCATTAGTCAGCCTTGATGGCGCCGGTGAGCGGCTTGGCCAAACGACACGCCGACGATCTGCCCGGCGTGCCGTTCAGTCAACAGTGTCAGGCCCGTGATCCAGCCCCCTTGGGTGGATCATACACAAATCGAGCCTTGTTTGGTTCCCGCTGTGCCGGGTTAGCGAGAGGTACGTTTCACGCCAGTTACCTCACCCCAGTTACTTCACGCCAGTTACAAACGCTTTTGGTATCTCGATCCCGAGGGCGTCCGCCACGCCCTTGCCATATGCCGGATCCGCCTTGGTGAAGTGTTCAATCTGGAGCTTGGCAATGCGCTCCGGAATGCCCTTCATATGACCGGCGATGTTGCTGATGAGCGCTTGCTTATCCGCCCGGGACATGAGGCGGAAAAGGTCGCCCGCCTGTGTGTAATCGTCATTTCCTTCGCGGTGGTTGTAACGGTTCACCTCGCCCGAAACTTTGTAGGGTAACTCTCGGTAACGTGGGTCTTGAACGGGGCCGCCGAAGCTATTCGGCTCGTAGTTCGGACTGTCGCCGCCATTTTCGTCGGCACGCATGAATCCGTCGCGATTGTAGGTATGCACGGCGCACTGCGGCCGATTGACCGGGAGTGTCTCGAAATTGGCGCCGAGACGGTAGCGATGAGCATCGGGATAGCTGATGAGACGGGCTTGCAGCATCTTATCCGGCGAGTAACCCATGCCGGGCACGATATTGACGGGGGAGAACGCCGCCTGTTCCACCTCCGTGAAGTAATTCTTCGGGTTGCGGTTCAGTTCCATGACGCCAACTTCGATGAGCGGGTAGTCTTTGTGCGGCCAAATCTTCGTCAGGTCGAACGGATGGATGTGATACGTCTCGGCTTCGGCTTCCGGCATCACTTGTACGGAGACGCGCCATTTGGGGAAGTCGCCGCGCTCGATCGCATCGTGCAGGTCGCGAGTGGCGTAATCGGGATCGGTACCCGCCAACTCATCGGCCCTGGCGGCGGTCAGATTCTTGATGCCCTGCATGGTGAGGAAGTGCCACTTGCAGTAGAAGCGCTTGTTGGCGGCGTTGACCAGGCTGAAAGTGTGGCTGGAGAAGCCGTGCATGTGGCGGAAACCGTCGGGTGTGCCGCGTTCGGAGAAAAGCGTGGTGACCTGGTGGAGCGATTCGGGGGACAGGGACCAAAAATCCCACATAACGGTGGGCGAGCGAAGGTTGGTGGCCGGGACGCGCTTTTGGGAGTGGATGAAGTCGCCGAACTTGAGCGGGTCGCGCACGAAGAAGACGGGGGTGTTGTTGCCGGTCATGTCCCAGTTGCCCTCCTCGGTGTAGAACTTGACGGAGAAGCCTCGGGGGTCGCGGGCGGTGTCGGCCGAACCTTTTTCGCCGGCCACGGTGGAGAACCGGGCCAATAGGTCGGTTTTCTTACCAATCTCGCCGAAGAGCTTGGCAGTGGTGAACTTGGTGATGTCGCCTGTAACCGTGAAAGCGCCGTGCGCGCCGGCGCCCTTGGCATGGACGACGCGTTCCGGGATGCGTTCGCGATTGAACTGGGCCATCTTCTCAAAAAGAAGGTAGTCCTCCATGAGAACCGGGCCGCGGGGGCCGGCCGTGATGGAGTTTTGGTTGTCGCCGACGGGGCGGCCGGACGTCGTGGTCATGTGCGGACAGGATTGTTGCTCGGGTTTTTCTGATGGCATATGCCCACCATTATAAGATCAATCGGATTGCTCCCGGCGCGCGCCTGCGATAGCAAATCTGCAATGATAGCGATAGGAAAATCCTATGGAGTTCCATCAGCTTCGGTATTTTTGCGCCGTGGTGCGGACGGGCAGCTTCACCCGGGCGGCGGCGGAGGAGGGCGTGGCGCAGCCTTCGCTCTCCCAACAGATTGTGAAGCTCGAGCAGACGATGGGGTCGAAACTGTTCGACCGCCTGGGCAGGAGCGTGCAGTTGACCGAGTATGGGCGCACGCTATTGCCGCAGGCCCTGGCAATTCTGCGACAGGCGAACGAGGCGCGAAGCACGCTGGAATCGCTGAGGCGGGGCGTGGGGGGGCACCTTTCGGTTGGCTGCATTCCCACCCTCACGCCGTATTTCCTGGCTCCGCGGCTGAGTGATTTCATGGGCCGGTTTCCGGATGTGGAGCTGCGGCTGATGGAGGAGACAACGCCGAAACTGGTGGAACTTCTCCAGGCCGGGAAGCTGGACCTGGCGCTGGTGGGGCTTCCGGTGAACAGTCCGGAAATGCTGTGTTCGGAATTGTTCCGGGAGCCGATCTGGGTGGTGGTGGCAACCGGGCACCGGCTGGCGGCCCAGGATCAGGTGAAGTTGGCGGACTTGCGCGGCCAGAAGATGCTGCTGCTGAAGGAAGGCCACTGCTTTCGCGACGATGCGCTGCGCATCTGCAGTCGGGCGCGGATGCCGTTCGCCCCTATGTTCGAGACGGATCAGTTTTCGAGCATTTTTCCGCTGGTGGCATCGGGGCTGGCGATTACGCTGGCGCCAGAAATGGCGGCTCAGACGGCGCGGGGGTGCCGGCTGCTGCCTCTGGAGCGGGAAACGTTCCGCAGGGTGGGGTATATCCGGGTGCGCCGGCACGTCGCCGGCGCCGCGCAAAGTGCGTTTGTGAAGTGGCTGCGGGAAACGGTTCGGACCGAGGATTGGTCCGGCCGCCCGCGGTGAACCCTGGTTAGCTGCGACGGTTAGCTGCGACGGTTAGCTGCGACCTCCGGGTCGCTCGACTAGCGGGAGTTTACTGAGAACACTCAATTAGTCGACGGTCCAGTTCCTGCAAGTGCGTTTCGTATCAACCTGATAGCCTGCCTACCCTCAATTCATTTTTGTATTACCCTATATAGAACATTTCTATGGCGATTTGTTC
>DATMNI010000089.1:0-30883 GCA_035570275.1 Candidatus Acidiferrales bacterium
GCGGAAGTGGCAGTAAGGCTCGAGGCCGCGACCGCCGAGACCACCGGAGGCTGGGTCGTCGTCGCGGCGAACTCAAAGGCGCCGATATCGGAACTGGCGCCCTGCGGGCGGGCGACTCCGTCATAGTCTGTCACGACGCCGGAGACCGCCACACCGGCCCCAATTGCCGGGCTGCCCGCCGTCAGGTGGAAGTCGCCGCCGCTCGCATTCACGAACGCGGGGTTGGCCACGGTAGTGTTGGCGAAGGTGCAGCCCGGCGCACTACCTATCGTTCCGCCATAGACCATATTGTGGTCCGAGACGCAGCTTGGGGTGGAGAACGCATAGGATGCCACGCCGGCGCCTGCCGGCGGATTGTAGAAGATGTTGTTCCGCACCACGACTGCGCCATCCGTGTCCCACAACATGAGCTGGCCCGGCTTTTCCGTGCGCGTGTCCGCAAACGTATTATTGGCGATCAGGCCGGAGAAACCCGAGGCGGTCTGGATGCCCCAGCCCACTATCCACCCGTAGAACACATTGTTGGTGATCGTGGTGTTCGTGGAATGCAGGTACAGTCCATGGTCGTTGGACATGCTATAGGTGCTGCTGGTTCTGCCGATGTTGTAGAAGGTATTGCCGTCGAACGTCAGGTTGTACTGGGTCCCGTTGGCATAAACGCCGGCAATACCATAGACACTGTTCTCCGCATGGTTTCCAATCGCTTCAAATCGGCAACCCTTCACTGTGATGTCGTGCGCGGCGCCTCCCGAGTTCAACATCAGGGGCACCTGGTACGCATGGACGAACACGAGGTCCTGGAAGACCCAATAGGCCGGCGACGGGGTCATGTAGAAGTATCCCATGCAGCCGGTTTGGGGCCCGTTATAGGCGTTGCCACAGTCCAGAATGGCCTTCTGCTTGTGCTCGGCCTTCAGTGTGATCGGCGATCCGGACGTCCCGGATTTGCTGATGTTTACCAGCCAGCCTGTGGTGGACCCGCCGCCGTAAGGCGTGTCGTCGGGGTAGGTTCCGTCCTGGAGAATGATCGTATCGCCCGCGTTGGCCGCCTGTACGCCCCTGGCCACGGTGCGAAACGGCTGGGCATAGGTGCCGGGATTGGTGTCAACTCCCGAAGGCGAGGCATAAAAGGTTGCCGCGCCCAGGAACGTGGGCATGAGGACCAGAAGCAGTACGCGGATATTCCAGCCGGCCAGAACTGGCAGCCGTGGACTAGCGCCGGCAGCGTCCTTCGTGAATTCGTTAGAAAATATCATTATGACAAAAGCTCCTTTTATCTGAGATCGTCACTGGGGGGTTTTCAGGCTAATCAACTTAATAAACGGTACGAGTTCTTATGAGAAACTCCGCTGTGGGCAGTTACGAACTCGCAGAATTACTGGTCTTTGCGGCCGTAGGGTCCCGCTCTGAAGGACAGATGAAGTGAATCGTTGCTAGCAAATTAAAATTATCATTGGCGGCAAATATTGAAAATGCTGCCCTTGGTTAGTCAGACAGCTACCTTTAGTTAGCCGGACAACTGTCTTTGGTTAATGCGGTAATTGCTTACCAAAGTTAATGAAACGGTATTTTCCCAACGAAATTTTCGGCTGCGGTTGGCAGCGTGCCGGGCGCGTTTTTCGCAGCGTAAACCGGGCCTTCGGGCGCCATCGATCAGGTTTGCAGTCTATGAGCGTTACGTTTCACGAAGCCCGGAGCCTGCGGGAAGCTCATTGCGGACGAAAGCGGCCTTGAACGGGATGTCCACTTTCAGGTGAGGTGCGGTTTAACACGGCGCTGAGTGGGCCAGTGATTTTCGCGAACCGGAAGGCCGGGCGGGGCTAGCGGAAATGAAGCGACGTCAATGCGGCGAATGTCTAAGTGAGAGTCGATAAGTGCCTGTTTCGGGGTAACTTGGAGCGTTATGACACGTCTGGCGTGCGATCTCTACACCAGCGGAGAGTACTTCGCTGACCCGGCCCGTCATTCTGAAGACGGCGACTTCAAAGCCCGGGAATGCGTGAAATTACTTGGCGCAAACCGCGGCCTGGAAATCAAGAGCCTTGCTGACGTTGGCTGCGGGTCCGGGGCGCCAACCATTGCCATGGTGCGGCTGATGCAGCAGGCCGGCCATCAGCTTACTCGGGCGAGCGGCTATGACATCTCGCCGCATATCGAAGGCATCACTCATCCCTTTATCCGATTCGTTCACGACGACTTCACTGAAACCGATGAGTTCTTCGACATGGTGACACTGTTCGATGTCGTCGAGCACGTTCCTGATCCGATTACCTTTATCAAACAAGTCGCGCGACATGCGTCACTTATTTGTCTCAACATTCCGCTGGATGCGTCACTGAACCTGGGTTTGCGGAACCTCTGGCGCAGGAACCTGAGGGATCCTGGCCACCTGATCGTGCTCGATCCGTCAGGGGCACTGAACCTGCTTGCTTTCGCCGGTCTCCGCGTGATTGATTACAGGTACACGCCGTCATTCCGGGCATGCAGCGGCCACAAGACGCGTCTCGGGAAAGTGGCATACCTGTTCCGGTGGTTTCTGTATTCCCTCTCACCCTGGCTGGTTGCCAAAACGATTGGCGGCGCCAGTCTCATGGTACTTGCGCAGACGCCGCCGAAAGCGCGTTAAGAATCCAGATTCGAAACCATCGTCATTGGGCGGAGGACGTAGATGTGCTCCTCGGGATGCTATCGTTCTGCAAAACATGCAGCCTTTCGGGCCAGTGAGATCTAGCGACTAACTATGTCAAATGCCGTTCTCTCAGCACCAGAACCCGTTCGATCCAGCCTGGCTGCGCCGTTCAGCCGGTGGCTGATCGTAACGCAATATTATCCGCCGGAGCCCGGTGCTCCCCAGATCAGGCTGTCCGCGTTGGCCAGGGAACTCACGCGCCACGGGTGCTCCGTCCAAGTTCTGACGGCATTGCCGAACTACCCCTTCGGCAGAATAGCCGACGCCTACCGCGGCCGGCTCTCGGTCCGCGAGTTGCGTGACGGCATACCCGTGGAGCGCTTGTGGCTGTATCCCGCAGCCGGACGCAAACCCGTTTCAAGGCTGCTGTGTTACTCGTCGTTCACGCTGGCCGCGATCTCGCGGATCGTGAGCTACCGTCCGGATGTCGTTTTTGTGGAGGCGCAGCCGATCACCCTGGCACTGGCCGGAGTGGTCCTGAAGGCCTTGCGCGGCGTGCCGTTCATTTACAACACACCGGACCTTCAGGTGGAAATCGCCGGCGACAAGCGATGGATTACTATCCAGGCACTGATTCGTGGCGCCGCGAGGCTGGAAAGCGCCCTCATGCGGAAGGCGTTGTGCGTTGCCACGGTGACCGACGCCTTTGTGGATCACTTCGCGCAGAATCGGGGCGTTCCGAAGTCGCGGATTACATTCTTGCCCAACGGGGCCGACACCGAGGCTCTGCTCCCGCTGCCCGCCGACGACGAATACGCCCGTGCGCTGGGAGTTAGCGGGAAAACGGTATTTACGTACGCCGGGACTCATGCGCCCTATCACGGTTTGGAGATCATGCTGGAGGCGGCGGAACAATTGCGCGACCGGCAGGACATCGTGCTGCTGATGGTCGGAAACGGACCCATCCGGCAGGATATGGAGCGTCAGGCGGCGCAACGAAAGCTGTCGAATCTGGTGTTTCGCGATTCTCCTTTTTCAGAAATGGTCCGACTGATGTCCATCTCCCGCGCCGCCATCGCGACCATATCGGACATGCAGGCCGCTTCGAAGATGCGATTGTCAAAGGTTGTGCCTCCGCTCGCCTGCGGACGGCCTGTGATCTACGTCGGTAAGGGAGAATCGGTACGCCTTCTCCGCGAACACAACTGCGGAGTCGCCGTGGAGTCGGGCCGCGCGGACGAATTCGCCGCTGCCGTCCGCATGCTGGCCGATTCCCCGACCGCCTGCCAGGAGATGGGGGCGAACGGGCGCAGGCTGGCGGAGTCGGAGTTTTCCTGGCAGTTGATTGTGGAGCGATGGCTGGAACAGGTCAACGCCGTGGTGGCGGGGCGTGACCCGTGGGTGGCCTCGCCAGACCGGGCTTCCGCTGAATGATTTCGCGGTTTTGGAAAAGCTGTCTTTCGTCGCGGTCCGGCGCTATTTCTCGCCGAGGCGCTGCTCAGTGGCTAGTGAAACAAGATCCATACCTTCCATCCGCCCTCCATCGGGCGGTCACCTCCGCTTCCCCGGCTCGGAGACATCAAATGTTTCATTTCAAGCCGTTTAAAATGGGTTTTGCCCTGGTTCTTATTTCCGCCCAGTCTTTGGCGGCAGCGACCTACTACGTAGCCCCTCACGGCCACGACGCCGATCCCGGCACCATCGACCGCCCTTGGGCCACGGTCTCCCGAGCGACCGGGGGCGTTGCGCCGGGCGATGTAATCATCCTCCGCGACGGCGTATACGGGCCGGAAGGGAGCACGGACTTCCCGGTTTCGATCACCAGGCCGGGTTCCCCGACCTCGTGGATTTTTCTGGAGGCGGAGCACAAATGGGGGGCGATACTGGACTGCCAACCGGACCCGAATGCCCAAACGGCATGCAGCGGGTATATTAATCTGCGTAGTGCCGCGTCCTACTGGGTCTTTCAGGACCTCGTGCTCCAGCATGGAACCGACTTCGGCATGATTTCGAACTCCACGCCGGCCGCTCACGATATTCTGGTGCGCGGCTGCCGGTTCGAGTACATCGGCCGGCGCCCAAACGATTCAGCCATCGGCGAGGCGGGGTTCTACGCGGGCGAAGGCTCCAGGAATTTCACTTTCGATGGAAATGTGTTCCACGATATCGGTCGAACCTCCGGACTAAATCCCTTCCACGACCACGGCCTGTACCTGCACGCGTCAGGCACCACCATCGTAAACAATATCTTCTATCCTCCGGTTTCCGGCTGGGGCATACAAACGGCCGACGGATTCTCGGGGCTGATCGCCTACAACACATTCGCTTTTCCGATGCAAAACCCTGGTGGGCACATCGTTCTCTGGGGGAGCAATTCGCAGGTGACTATCCGGAACAATATCTTTTTCAACCCCGGGGGCGGCGTCGCTATCTACTACAGTACGGTTAACATCAGCAGCGGCGGCTGCTCTGTGGACCACAACATCATAACCGGGGCCGCGCCGGGATTCGTGCCCGGCTGCTCTTTCAGCTCCAGCATTCAAGCCGATGCCGGCCTGGTCAACGCGGTCACGGCGCCATTCGACTTTCACCTGCGTCACGGCAGCCCGGCGATCGACGCGGGTGCACCCGGGCTTTCCGTCATAACGGATTTCGACGGCGCGGTGCGTCCGGAAGGCGCCGCACCGGACATCGGCGCTTATGAATTCCCGGGCCCGGCCAGTCCCCGAGCCCCCGCTAAGCCGGTTGCTCAGCCGGCGACTCGCCCAAGAATTCGCTAGCCGCTCGAGCATCGATTACAACCCGAATCCAAGGAAAGGTCAACATGTCAATCGCCGTGTTCAGCACTTGTCCGGCGTATACCGGGACCGACCCCGGCGCCTACAAAGATTCCGTCCGCCAAATCTCGCGATGGAGCGAGGATGCGGGCTGCCGGGGAATCCTGATTTACACGGACAACAGCACCCTCGATCCCTGGCTGGTTGCCCAGATCGTCATCGAGAGCACCGGCGCACTCTCGCCCCTGGTGGCGGTCCAGCCCGTGTACATGCATCCGTACTCCGTGGCGAAGATGGTCGCCACGTTGAGCTGTTTGTACGGCCGGCGCATCTGCCTCAACATGGTCGCGGGGGGATTCAGGAACGACCTGTTGTCCCTGGCCGACTCGACGCCCCACGACAGGCGGTACGACCGGCTGGTAGAGTATTCGTCCGTGATTCTCAAACTGCTGTCCGGCGCCGGTCCCGTTACGTTCAGCGGCGAGTTCTACCGGCTGGAAAATTGCGCCCTCAAACCGCCGTTGAGCGCCGCGCTCTTCCCGCTGATCACGATTTCGGGATCTTCGGCCGCCGGCCGTGAGGCCGCGAGAGCCTTAAGGGCCGTCGCCGTCGAATACCCGGAGCCTCCCGAGAATTGCGGGATGCGCGAGCCGGGCGGCGCCTGGGGCATCCGGATCGGCATCATCGCCCGCGAGGAGGAAAACGAGGCGTGGCGTGTCGCGTACCAACGTTTTCCGCCTGACAAGGCCGGGCAGATCACTCACAAGCTGGCCATGAAAACCTCGGATTCGGCATGGCACGGTAAGTTGTCCGCCTTGGGCCAGAGCCCTGGGAATAAGACGTACTGGCTGACGCCGTTCGAGAACTACAAGACATTCTGTCCCTACTTAGTCGGAGATTACGCGCAGGTGGCCCGGGAACTTTCGTCTTACATCTCGGCAGGCTGCGAGACCTTCATCCTGGATGTGCCGGCCAGCCCAATCGACCTGGTCCATACGGGTAGGGTGTTCGCCCAGGCCCAAAATGAGGCCTTGGGGGCCGCTGCGGCGTGGACGGGAGCGGCGATTGTCAGAGCGTAACCGCAGGACCCGGTCGCCAGGCCGGACGACCCCTTAACCGTGAGTGCGAATTTTCCCGCCGGTGCACCAGCGGAGGCGGAAAGGATCAGAACGGTAGTGCAGGTTGCAACGCAACTCGGTGGAAAGAAAGTCGCGGTGATACCGGGCGGCAATCCGCTGGCTGACATCACTACGCTCTGGGGCGGTCCGGTCACCCGGTTGACAGTGACGTTGTCCGCGAAGGTCTGTCCCGGCGCCATCGAGATCGACGATATGGAACCGGAGAGCCAGAAGGTGATGGCAGCGGCCGCGGCCGCCGCCGGGGGCCGTGCGGCCGTCGTGAAGGAGAAATCGCCCGAGGTGGTCTGCTTCCCCGAAGAATCGCGCGAGAGGACGTTGTAATGATAGGTCGTCGAGCCGGTCAGGTTACTCAACGATGCCGTGTGCCGGGTCACCATCGTAGTGTTTTCGGGAGTCGCGTTCGTGTATCCGTTAAGACCGTAGTGCACTGCGGAATCGGCCGCCCTGCTGGTGGTCCAGGTAATGGTTGCGGAGGTGGAAGTGACATTAGCCGCTGCGACCGCCGAGATTACTGTCGAGGGGAACTCATAAGCGCCGATATCGAACCTGTTGCCCTGCCCGCGGTTGGCTCCGTCGTAGTCGGTCGCTACTCCCAAGACCGGTACGCCCGCGTCAATCGCCCCACTGCCCGGTTGCAGGTGGAAGTTGCCCGACGCAGCCACGAACAAGGGGTTGGCCTGAATGTTGTTGGTGAAAGAGCAGCCTGGCACAGTTCCCATCGTGCCGCCAAACACCAGGTTGTGGTCCACGGCGCAGATTGGGGCGGAGAATTGATAAGCATCCACCCCGACGCCTCCCGGTGGATTGTAGAAGATGTTGTTCCGCACCACCACCGCGCCATCCGTGGCCCACAGCATGAGTTGGCCCGCCTTCTCCGTGCGCGTGTCGGCGAACGTATTATTGGCGATCAGGCCGGAGAAACCCACGGCGGTCTGGACACCCCACCCGGCTATCCACCCGTAGAACACATTGTTGATCACCGTGCTGTTCTTAGAATGCAGGTAAAGACCGTGGTCGTTGGACATGCTATAGGTGCTGCTGGTTCTGCCAATGTTATAGAAGGTATTGCCGTCGAACGTCAGGTTGTACTGGGTTGCGTTCGCGTAAACGCCAGCCATGCCATTGACACTGTTGTCCGCATGGCGCCCAATCGTATCAAATCGGCAGCCCTTCACAATGATGTCGTGCGCGGCGCCTTCAGAGTTCAACATCAGCGCTACCTGGTACGCCCGGGTGAACACAAGGTCCTGGAACACCCAATAGGCCGGCGACGGGGTCATGTAGAAATATCCCATGCATCCGGTTTGGGGCTCGTTAGCGATGTTGCCACAGTCCAGAATGGCCTGCTGCTTGTGCTCGGCCTTGAGTGTGATCGGCAATCCGGGCGCCCCCGACTTGCCAACGAACAGCAGCCAACCAGTGGCAGACCCGCCGCCGTAGGGCGCGTTCGGAGGGTAGATTCCGTCCCGGAGAACGATCGTGTCGCCCGCGCTGGCCGCCTGGACGCCCCGGGCCACGGTATGAAACGGCTGGGCCAAGGTACCGGGATTGGTGTCGAGGCCCGAAGGCGACACATAATAGGTCGCGGCGCCCAGAAACGTGGGCAACAGAAACAGAAGCAGTATACAAATATTCCAGCCCGCCAGTACAGGCGGCCGTGTCGTCCGGACATCATTAGTAATAGTTGTGAATTCATCTGAAAATGTCATTAGGTTTCCTTATCTCTGTGAGAATATAAGCGGGGTTTATGGTTACTCCCCGAATAGTCGCGAGTTGGAACAAGCGGCGCATTAAGCCTGATGAATTCCGGCAGCCGCCCTGGCTCAGTCCAAGGCGGGCAGAATTAGTACTTATTACAGATCGGCGTTGGGCCTGTCAACCAGATCGCAGAGCGAAATGTCGATTTTTTAACAGACTCTCGAAATCCACTTATTGACTAACACCAATGTTTCTACAGAACCTTTTGACGTCTCAGGCCCAGGCGCGGCCGGACTCGGCCGCCATGGTATGCGGCCGCGAGTCGATTACTTACGGAGAGTTGGAAACGCTGACCAACCGCATCGCGCGGCTGCTGGTGGAAGCCGGATGCGAGCCCGGCGACCGCGTCGCCATCCTGCTCCCCAAATCCATACCGGCAATCGCGGCCATGCTTGGCTCGCTCAAGGCCAACTGCGTCTACGTGCCGCTCGATACCGGCAGCCCGGCGGCCCGCCTGGCTAAAATCGTGGATGCCTGCGAACCGAAGTGCATCCTGGTGTGTGGCGCCTCCGCGACTCTTTTGGATGGTCTGAATTCAGACCATGCGAAGTCCGCCAGAATCGGCTGGTTTGAGCCGGATTTGCCGCCGGAGCCACTGAGCGTCGCATTCCGCTGGGAGGACGTGCTCCGGGCACCGGCCGCGCCGTTGCCAGGCTGCCACACCGCTCCCGACGCCGCCCACATCCTGTTTACATCGGGCTCCACCGGCGTGCCCAAAGGCGTGGTGATCACCCACGCCAACATCATGGCGTTCCTGGAATGGGCCGTCCGCTACTTCCGCCCTTCTCCGTCTGACCGCATTTCGTGCCACCCGCCGCTGCACTTTGACCTGTCCACGTACGACATTTACGGAACTTTCATGGCGGGCGCCGAGCTCCACCTGGTTCCCCCCCAGATCAGTCTTCTGCCTCACAACCTGGCGCAGTTCATTCGCAACTCCCGGCTGACGCAGTGGTTCTCGGTTCCCTCGGCGCTCAAGTACATGGCCCAGTTCGATGTGCTGCGGCCGAACGACTTCCCGAGCCTCAAGCGCCTGTTGTGGTGCGGCGAGGCCTTGCCTGCGGGCGTCCTGATCTACTTCATGGAACGGCTGCCGCACGTCGCTTTCACGAACCTTTACGGTCCCACGGAGACCACCATAGCCAGCAGCTTCCACACTGTTCCGAGCTGCCCGAAAGACGAAAAAGCCGAAATCCCCATTGGGCTGGCATGTGACGGAGAGCGCCTCCTGGTGTTGGATGACGGGTTGCGGCCGGCTCCGCCCGGCGAAATCGGGGCCCTCTATATCCAGGGCGTAGGGCTGAGCCCGGGATATTGGCGGGATCCCGAGAAGACCCGGTCGGTGTTCCTGGACGGCGACGCCCGCGGCCGGATGTACAACACCGGGGACCTCGCCAGAACCGGCGAAGACGGCCTGATCTATCTGGTCGGCCGGGCCGATACCCAAATCAAGAGCCGGGGCTACCGCATCGAACTCGGGGAGATCGAGACGGCCCTGTGCGCTTTGGGCATTTTACGGGAGTGCGCCGTCGTGGCCATCAGCTCCGAAGGCTTTGAGGGTATGACTATCTGCTGCGCCTACGCTTTGCCAGAGCGCGTGAGCCTTGAGCCCGCGGATCTGCGCGCACGGCTTATGGAGCTTCTGCCCTCCTATATGTTGCCGTCCCAATGGATGCATTTCGACGCGCTTCCACTGAACGGCAACGGAAAAGTCGACCGGCCCCGATTGAAGCAGCATTTCATGGCCGCCGCCGCGCCGGCAGCCGCTCAAGCTGGAGGTGCCCTTTGCAGCAGCTCTCGACGCCCCTGACGGATTCTCTGGTCGATGAAGTACACGCTCTGGTTCGCACGTTCTCGCCGAAGGTCGGATCCGCCCAGACCGATCTGCTTGGGACCGGCATTCTCGATTCGGCAAACCTGGTCCGCCTGCTGCTCGCCGTGGAGGCCGAATTCGCTGTGACCATCCCGATGGAAGAGGTGGATATCGATTCGATTCGCTCCATCGCCAGGATCGCGGACCTGGTGCGCGAACGGCGGTCCGCCGGGGCCGCGCAGCCTTTGGCGATGGGGGTCTCGGCGGCGGGCGGCGAACCGCTCGGCGTGTCTGACGCGGCTACCGCGCCTCGGCCGCGCGCAGCCGCGCCCGGACTTCCGCCGGAACGGGACGCTCTGATCCGCGAGATCCATGAGCTGTTCGTGAACGCTCTCTCGGTCGAGGTCCATTCTCCCGAAGAGGACTTGTTTAAGGCGGGAATCCTGGATTCCATGCTTCTGGTTCAGTTGATCATGCTTCTCGAAGATCAATTCGGCGTCAGCCTGTCGTTGGAGGACATCGATGTGGCCGATTTCAGTACCACGGCCGGAATAGCGCAACTGGTGCGACAGTTCGCCAACGGCCGGAAATAATTCTCTGCCTGTTGTGGGGCAGGTTGGCAATCCTGCCGCAAGCGCGCACATGGCCCCACCAGGCGGATTGACAATCCGCCGCAGGTTGACAACCTGCCCCACAAGCAGAGGCGCCTAGAGTGTCAATGAACATACTCGGTATCAGCGGTCTGGAGTTCGCGGTTCCTTTCAAGAAAGCGCACTGGCCGGGCCTGGAGGAACGGGAGTACCGGATCTCTCAAGGCCACGACTCGGCAGCCGCGTTGGTAATCGACGGTCAATGCGTGGCGGCTGCGGCGGAAGAGCGGTTCACCCGCCAAAAGCACACCGGCGCTTTCCCCCGCGGCGCCATCGATTACTGTCTTGCCGCAGCCGGCCTGGAAATGCCGGATGTCGACGAGATCGCGCACGGGTTCGATTATTCACCCTATCGGAAGGCCTATACTCTCGACGCGATCAGTGCCGAAGTCTACCGGCAGGTGTTCTCGCGGGACGCCCTGGTTGGGCTGGTACGGCGTGAGTGGCCCAACTTCCCGGCGGAACACATTCATCAGGTCGATCATCACATGGCCCACGCGGCCAGCGCCTATTTTACGTCGGGATGGGACGAGTGCCTGGTGGCCGTAGTGGATGCGATGGGTGAGGCGCACGGGGCTTCCCTCTACACGGGCCGCGGGGGCAAACTGGAGCTGGTGCGGCGGATCGGGGCCAATCACTCGATTGGAATTCTGTATTCTCTCGTCACTCTTCACCTCGGTTTCGATTTCAACTCCGACGAATACAAAATCATGGGTCTGGCGCCGTATGGCAACCCCGCGCGATTCCGGCCATTTTTCGAGCGCGCGGTGGAATTGTGTGACGACGGGTCCATTCGAATTCCGCTGCTGGGGCTCAACCGGTCAAGGGACGAGCGCGAGAACTACCTGCAGTCCCGCCGATTTCTGTCGGAACGCCTGTGCGGCGCGCGCCTTCCCGATAGCGAAATCACGGAGGAACATTGTGACGTCGCCGCCGCCCTCCAGGAATGCCTCGACACCACCATCCTGCACGTCTGCGGTCACTTTGGCGCCCGCACCGGCCTGCGCCGGCTGGCCATGGCGGGCGGGGTCGCGCTGAACTGTACCGCCAACGGGAAACTGATGCGCGCCGGCCTGTTCGATTCCATCTATATTCAGCCCGCGGCGGGAGACGATGGAACCGCTCTCGGCGCGGCGCTCCATCGTGCGGCCTACGGTGGGGAAATCCGGAACTGCCGCCTTCCGGTACCGTTCCTCGGTCCCCGGTATGACTGCGGCGAAATCGACGCGGCCTTGTGGGAATTCCAGGATCGGGTAGCCGTTACCCGGTTCTCCAGCCTCGCCCAGACCTGCGAGGCAGCCGCCGGACTGATCGATGGCGGGCAGGTCGTGGCCTGGTACCGCGGGCGGATGGAATATGGCCCGCGAGCGCTCGGTCATCGCAGCATCGTCGCCGATCCGGCGGATCCGGCTATGCGCGACCGGCTGAATGCCATGGTCAAAATGCGTGAGGCGTTCCGCCCGTTCGCGCCCGCCGTAACGCTCGGCGAAGTACACCGTTGGTTCGATGTTCCCGCCGCCACCGAACTGCCGTACATGATCGTCAATGTGGACGTTCGTGAGCCGTGTCGCTCCGTGCTCCCGGCCATCACCCATGTAAACGGCACCGCCCGTGTTCAAACCGTCGACCCGCGGGATAATTGCGAATTTCACGCTCTGCTATGCGCCGTCGGTAAGCTCTCGGGTCGGGCGATGGTGGTGAACACGAGTTTTAACGTCAAGGGCCAGCCGATCGTAAATACTCCGCGGGAAGCCATCGAGACCTACCTCAACACGGGAATCGACGCGCTCTTCCTGGAGGACGTGCTGGTCGTGCGCCGCGCGCCAACCGGGGAACGGGAGTCCGGTGCGAACGAATAGGATTCAAAAGGCCTGAAGCTATGGGATCTCAGCCAGTTCTCCAGTCATCCTCAGTAATTCGCCCGTTCCAGGAAGACGATATCGGGCAAACCGCCGAGTTGCATCGCTCCGTCTTCGCGACGGCGCCGGCGATGTCTCCCGGCCTCTTGGATCTCTACAACGCCTACTTTCGCGAGGTCTTTCTAAGCCACCCTCGCCAGCACGAAGACCTCCCTTCCCTGGTCTACGAGGAGGGGGGGAAGGTGATGGGGTTCGCCGGATCTGTGCCCCGGCCGATGCGCATCCGCGGCCGGCGCGTGCTGGCAAGGCTTACCTCTCAATTCGCGGTCGACCCGAGTCGCCGCGGAATGGCCGGAGTGAAAATTTTGCAGGCCATACTCAACGGCCCGCAGGACCTTACCGTAGCCGATGAGTCCAACACGCCCTCCCGTACGATCTGGGAAGCCGTTGGCGGTCACACGGCCCGGCTGCAGAGCTTCATTTGGGTTTATCCGTTTCGGCCGTGCAGCGTCGGTCTGTCGGTCATGGCCGGACGTGGCGGCGCGGCCGGCGCCCTGGCCGGCATTTCGGCTCCCGCCGCCCGATTTCTGGACTGGTTCACGGCGCGGACTGGCGTGAACCCTTTTGGGCCCGTCGAATCGCGCCTGGCCGGACACGAGATGGATTCCGAGACCCTTCTGGCCAGCCTTTCCACCGGTCTGGACCAGTCACTCCAGCCGGTTCACGATCGCCATTCGCTGGAGTGGGCGCTGGGGCGCGCCGCCCGGTTCCAGGGCCGTGGCACACTCCGGAAAGTGATCGTGAAATCGAAGAAACCGGAGACCGCCGGCTGGTATGTATCCTATTCGAACCCGGGCGGCGTGGAGGATGTGTTGCAGATCTCGGCCAAACCCGCCGCGGCCCGGGACGTTTTCGACCATCTGCTGCATGAGGCGCATCAGCGCGGGGCGATCGGGGTGAGAGGCCGCTTCGATCCGGTCTTTATGGAGAGCTACATGGAGAGGCGCTGTCTCATGCGTTGCGGGCCATGGGTGCTGGTGCACTCCCGGAATCCGGAACTGACGCGCGCTTTTCAGGACGGCGATGTGTTCTTTTCGCGATTAGAGGGCGAATGGTGCCTCCATTTCCGATGAAGCGAAGGCGAAGTTAGTTGCAGTCGAACCGCCGGCGAGCGATGCCGGCAGGCAGCTTGAGTGTCGTCCATGACCCATCCCAACCACACATCCACACCAGTTGTCGTTCTCCGCTCGATGCACCATGCAGGGCTGGCCCTCACGCGCAGCCTGGGGCGCTGGGGCGTTCCCGTATACAACGTAGACGCGGACGCGCACGCCCCGTCCTTCTCCTCCCGCTATTCCAAGGGCAAATTCGTGTGGGATTTGGAAGGTACCGGGGCTGAGGAGTCGGTGGCCCGCCTGCTCGATATCGGCCGCCAGCTTGGCCGCCGGGCCATCCTGATTCCCACCACCGATTCCATGGCAATTCTGGCTGCCGATCATGCCGAAGCCCTTCGCGAACGATTCCTTCTCCAGGACAACAGCGCCCGCCTGGTCCGCTCGCTCTATTGGAAGAAGGAAATGCATTTTCTCGCCCTGGGCGCGGGCGTGCCTTCGCCGGACCTGTTTCTGCCGCAATCCCGCCAGGACGTTCTCAATTACCTCGGCGGCGCGTCCTTTCCGGTGATGCTCAAGGCCAACGACGACCGAAGCCTGAGGCAGCGCGGGCTGCGTACGAAGGTCATCGTCAAGAGCCGGGCCGAGCTCCTCGACTGGTACGATCGCCTGGAGGATCCCGACTCCCCCAACCTGATGTTTCAGGAGTACATTCCGGGTGGCGCGGACACCATCTGGATGTTTAACGGTTATTTTGACGCGCAATCGGAATGCCGGTTCGGCGTCACCGGCCAAAAGCTGCGCCAGTGTCCCATCGACACCGGTCCCACCAGCCTGGGAATTGTGACGCCCAACCCCACCGTGGACCGGTTGACTCGCCAATTCATGAAAGCGATCGGCTATAAGGGCATTCTCGATATCGGCTATCGTTACGATGCGCGCGATGGGCAGTACAAAGTGCTGGATGCGAATCCGCGAATCGGCGCCACCTTCCGTCTCTTCGTGGGCGCCAAGGGGCTGGATGTCGCCCGGGCCCTGTATCTCGATCAGACGGGCCAGTCCGTGCCGGACGACACGGCGCAACCAGGCCGGAAGTGGATGGTGGAAGACAAAGACCTGAACGCCAGCCTGGGCTATTTTCGCGATCGCAGGCTTTCGCCGTGGGGCTGGTTGCGTTCCTACTCCGGAGTTCAGGAGACGTCGTTCGTCGCCTCCGATGACCCGCTGCCGCTGCTCGCGATGTTCCGGAGTGACATCGCCGAATTGCTGCGCCGGCTCAAGGTGTATTTCTCTCGTACCGCCGAACCCCAGCCGTCGGCATGGCTGAGGAACCGGCGGGCCAAGGATTGAGCGGCAGGCTATGCACTCAGGGCGAAAACTGGTGGAGCGGCTCGCGTTGGTGGAGAAGATCATTCGCGAAACGCCCGTGACTCCCTTGCGGGACGAGCGGATCGAGTTGTTCGCCAAGCTCGAGTACCTGAACGGCATCGGCAGCGTGAAGGACCGGCCGGCGTTCTGGATTCTCAAAGGCGCTATCCAGCGCGGCGAAGTGGGACCCGGCACTTCGGTCATCGAATCCTCCTCCGGCAATTTCGCCTGCGCGCTGGCTGCTTTCTGCAGGATGCTGGAATTAGACTTCATCCCGGTCATCGATCCCAACATTTCGCCTTATTACGAGTCGGTGCTGCGGAGTCAGTGCGCCCGCGTCGTGAAAGTGGAAGATCGGGACGATTCGGGTGGCTTCCTGAAGACCCGCCTGGAGACGGTCCAGGAATTGCTTAAAGAGATTCCCGATTCCTACTGGCCCAATCAATACGGAAATCCCGATGGCATGGCCGCCCACTATCGCCTGACCGGCGAGGAGATCGCGCGCAGCATGCCGCGTCTCGATTACATCTTCCTCGGCGTCAGCTCAGCCGGCACCGTGGCGGGCGTCTCCCAGCGGATCCGGGAGCGAATTCCGGCCGCGCGAATTATCGCCGTCGATGCCGAAGGATCCGTGATCTTCGGACAGCCGCCGCAAAGGCGCTGGATCCCCGGATTGGGATCGAGTATTACGCCACCGCTTCTGCGGCACGCCATCGTCGATGAAGTGGTGGTGGTTCGGGAAGTAGACACCATCGCAGCCTGTCACGAGTTGCTGGATCTTCACGGTCTATTCGTTGGGGGATCCACTGGGACCGTGTACAGCGCCATCCAGCGCTACTTCAGCCGGATGACGTTGAGAGTGCGGCCGCGTGTACTGTTCCTCTGCTGCGACCGCGGCACCGCCTACCTCCACAACATCTACGACCGCCGCTGGGCCGCGTGGCGCGCGCAGGAATCCGCCCCGTTGGCGTGCGCTGCCGGAGCCGATGTCTAACCTCGACTCACCTGCCGAATGGTCCGCCTCCGATTTTCGGTTGTGACGGCCGGCGCGAAATCGCAATCACTTGCGCCTGAATCTGTCGCGCCTGCTCTTACCTGATTCTCCCCCGTCCTCGTATTCTCAGCCTTCCTTGCCTTCCTTCCTGGCGTGGTTCCGCAGCCGCGCCGCCCTCCAAATCGAGATCCGGCTCTCCCTTATTAAAATTAAATCGGCGTTCTTGCAGCGCTCGGTGAATCGGCCGAAACTGACCGCCGCCGACCGACGCAGGGACTGGATTCGATGCAATCCACTTGGCCGTTGTCAGCCGCGGCAAGTGACGGCTCAAGCGCCAGTTTATAGTTAAGTTAAGGAACATGAACACCCGCAGAAGAGACTGGTTGGGAGCCGCCGCGCTCGGAGCCGGCATGTTGGTTAAGGGCGTCCGCGTGGCGCACGCGCGCGACCGGAAACCGAATTTCCTCTTCATCCTGGCCGACGATCATGCCGGTTACGTGCTGGGCGCGCAGGGCAACCGGCGCGCGGTCACGCCAAACCTGGACCGGCTGTCGTCGGAGGGCACACGCTTTGCGCGTCATCACTGCAATTCACCGGTGTGCACGCCGTCGCGGCAATCCATTCTCACCGGGCAATTGCCGCACGCGGCGGGTGTCACCCTGCTTTCGACGCCGCTCGATGACGCCCGGCCGACCATCGCCAGGACGCTCGGCGGCAATGGCTTTTCGACGGCGGTGATCGGCAAGATGCACTTCAACCGTCCCGGGCAGCCCGGGCTGCACGGCTTTCAGACCGCCTGGACGGAAGACGTGGCTCAGAAGCGATGGCTGGAGGCGGTGGGTCCGGCGCCGCCGCCGGGCGACATTCGCACCAAGCCTGAGTGGCGGCCGTTTCGCGACCCGGCGCGCATCTGGCTGAACTCGGAAAAGCTGCCGTTTCCGCGCCGCTACGAGCAGATGAAAAGCACGTGGGTAGCCGGCCAGGCTTCACGCTACCTGGAAGAACACAGAGACGAACAGTTCGCGCTCTGGGTGAGCTTTCAGGAGCCGCATTCCCCGTTCGATTTCCCGCTGGAATGGCGCGACAAGTTCCAGCCATCCGAGTTTCCGGCGCCGCTGGTGGGGCCGGAGGATGCGGGACAGATTCCGCTGATTTTCCGCGACTTGAGCCCCGCCGAAAAACAAGGCATCATCGCCGCTTACTACACGTCGGTTAACTATCTGGACCACAATGCCGGAATAGTGCTGGACAAACTGCGCCAGTTGAAGCTGGAAGAGGACACGCTGGTGGTTTACATGGCGGATCATGGATACAGCCTCGGCCAGCACGGACGTTTCGAGAAGCACTGCCTGTATGACCCGGCTCTTCAGGTTCCGCTGATCTTCCGATTCCCGGACCGAGTCTCTAAGGGTGTGGTCCACGAATTAACGGAGTCTGTGGACGTGCCCCACACCATCCTGGATTTGCTGGGAGCCGATCCCTTCCGGATTCAGCACGGACAGAGCTTGCGGCCCTACCTGGAGGGCAAGAGGCCTGCCAGACCGCGCACCTCGATCTTCACGGAGTACCTGGAGAACGAAGAGGCCGGGGTGCGGACGAGCCGCTGGAAGTATGCGCATTGCAGCGGCAAGCGGGAGCGGACCGATGGCTACAAGACGGATAACCCCACGCCGGGCCGGACCGTGCGGCTCTATGACCTGAAGGCCGACCCGGGTGAGTTTCACAGTGTGGCGGCCAGGCACCCGGAGGTGGTCGTCGAGCTTTCCAAACTGATGCTGGCGCGCTTCCGTGCGACACACCCGGAGGCGCAGTCGGAGCCCGCGGGGTTGAAGACGGCGGACGCCATCGAATGGTATCTACGACCTCGCGACGCGGTGGCAGGCGCCGGATAAGGGCTGAAAAACCGATTAGACGGGCGGAATGCCAATCCTCCGGTCGAACGAAGGCGTTGGCGCGAGTGGACCCCTATCCCGGGTCGCGATCACAACCGGTACAAATAAGGCTGTGACGCGAATCTCAGTTAGGCCCGATATAGCCACGGGAAGCCCTGCATGCAAGGTACGCGAATCCAGGTAGCGCAGATTCTTGACCTGATCGCCGCCGGAAAGAGTTTTCACGATGTCACCGTCGATTACTTCCCCGAACTTACGGGTGATGACGTCCGTGCTTGTCTTGAGTTCGCCCGCGATCTGGTTGAGAACGAAGACATCCATGTGGTTGAGGAAATGCCACGGGCCTGATTCTTGCCGATCACTGCGTTTACGGGACAACCATACGCCTTCTTCGTGGGGCTGGAGTTGGGGTGGTCTGTCTGAAGGACATTGCGAGGCAGGACACACCCGATGCCGAGGTACTGAGGCTTGCGGTCGAACGCTCAATGGTCCTGCTGACCAACGACAAGGATTTTTGTGACGTCCTTCGGTACCCGCCCGCGAGCCACGCTGGCGTCATCGTCCTGAAAATCAGGGCGGCTAACGAAACTGAAGTTCATAACGTCCCCCTTCGAATGCTGGTGGAGCACGGATTGGATTCGATGCAAGGCACTTTGGCCATTGTCAGCCGCGGCCTATGTGGATCGAAAGACGGTACACTAGTCGCAATCTACTATCGGAGGTCTGCGATGAAATACAAAGTCTGCGTCACGGTTCTGGTTCTGGCTCGCATGGCAGCATATGGCCAGCCGGGCGGGCCGCTGACGCCGCAAGCCGCGGCGGCGCGCAACGCCACCGAGAAGGAACTGCAATCCATCGCCATCGTCGATCGCAAGGTGATGGTGCCGATGCGCGACGGCAAGCGCATGGCGGCCGACATCTACCGGCCCAAAGACACATCCAAGAAGTACCCCGTCATTTTTGTCCGCACGCCGTACAACTTCAACTTCTGGGACGTCAAGAACGGCCTGCCGCGCGATATGACCGCGGAGTTGCAGGCCGTCAAGCGCGGGTACGCTTACGTGGAGATGAATGAGCGCGGCCACTTTTTCTCCGAGGGCGAGTACGACATTTTAGGTCCGCCGCTGACCGACGGCACCGACGCCATTTCCTGGATGGCCGCCCAGCCGTGGTCCAACACCAAGGTGGGCACCATCGGCTGCTCTTCTACGGCCGAATGGCAACTGGGCGTGGCGGCGCAGGGAAACCCGGCGTTCGCCGCCATGATCCCGCAAGGGTTCGGCGCCGGCGTGGGACGCGTGCAGCCTTACTACGAGCAGGGCAACTGGTATCGCGGTGGCGCGGTCCAGATGCTGTTCGTCGCCTGGATCTACGGGGAGCAGAACCAGATGCGTCCCATGTTCCCGCCCAACACCTCGCAAGCCGACCTGATCCAGGCGTCCAAGATGTTCGACCTAGCCCCGCAGATGCCGCCGGTGGATTGGTCCAAGGCGCTGCAGCACCTCCCCGAAATGGACATCATCAAAGCCGTGGGCGGCCCGAAGGGCATTTTTGCCGACCGCATGGAGGTCTCAACCGGCGGCGCCATGATCAAGCGGACGCCCAACGACCCTGCCTGGTATCGCGGCGGCCTGTGGCACGACGACAAGCCGATCAACGTGCCCGGCTTCTGGTTCATGTCCTGGTACGATGTGTCGGTGGGGCCGAACCTGGCGGCGTATAACTACGTGCGCAGAACGGCGAAGCCCGAGATCGGCAACCAGCAGTACGCCATCATCGCGCCTACTCTGCATTGCGGCTATACGCGGGCTACCGAGGATACCGTGGTGGGTGAACGAAGCATGGGGGACGCGCGGCTCGACTACAGCGCGCTCACGTATGGCTGGTTCGATCACTTCCTGAAAGGCGAAGACAATCACGTGCTCGAGACCATGCCCAAGGTGAAATACTTCACCATGGGGATGAACAAATGGCAGACGTCGGAAACCTGGCCGCCGCAGGGCGCGCAGCCGATGACCTTGTTCCTGGCGGGCGGTGGCAAGGCGAACAGCCTCAACGGCGATGGTGCGCTGGCGGCTGCGTCGCCCGGCACGGACAGCCCGGACAGCTTCACCTACGATCCTATGAACCCCGTGCCCTCATTTGGCGGCAACGTCTGTTGCACCGGCAATGCGGTGTCCGGAGGCGCCTTCGACCAGCGCAAGATGGAGGCGCGCGCCGATATTCTGGTCTACACCTCCGACCCGCTGAAGGAGGGGACCGAAGTGAGCGGCCCCATCGAAGCCACGCTCTACGTTTCCTCGGACGCGAAAGACACCGACATCACCGTGAAGCTGATCGACGTCTATCCCGATGGCACGGCCTACAACCTGGACGAAACCATCCAGCGCATGCGCTACCGCGATGGATACGAGAAGCCGATGGTTTGGATGGAGCCCGGCAAGGTGTACAAGGTGACGCTGCAGCCCATGACCACCAGCAACTATTTCGAAGCCGGCCACCGCATTCGGATGGAGGTCTCCAGCAGCAACTTCCCGCGCTTTGACCGCAATCTGAACACCGGCGGCAACAACTACGACGAGGCGAAAGGCGTGGTGGCGCACAACGGGGTGCATCATTCGAAGCAGTACCCTTCGCAGGTCAGGCTGAGCGTGGTGAAGCGGTAGGGGGAAACTTGTGGGGCAGGTTGGTAACCTGCGGCGGATTGCTAATCCGCCTGACGCTGGGTCCCGCGAGCCCCTTGCTCCCGGCCAGCAAGGTTCGCTGAAGGTCCGGCCGGATGGAACTATTCTCGATGGCCATCACCGAATCAGCGTGCTCCTTGAGCGCGGAGAGGATATTCATCGACTTCCGCGAGAGATAATGGAGCCCGAGCCATGAACCCCGACCTGTTCTGGATACCGGGCCCCTGGCGCGGCAGGATGGCCGTTGCCACCCGCCCCAGGGGAGGTGACTGGCTGGAGGACGAGGCCGGTGGAGGGCGCCGGGCTGGGCTTGACGTCGTCTCCTTGCTGGAAGAGGAAGAGGCCGCTCAACTGGACCTTGTTCACGAAGGCGAGGCCGCTCAATCAAAAGGTACCGTTGAATATGCTAAGAACCTTGACTTTCCCGCTCTTGCCGGCGCTGGCGGTGACCATCGCCAGTGCACAAAACGCCCCCCGCGCGCCGCTGCCTCCGCTTCCCGCCCCTCTCGCAGTGCCGAAACCAGGTCCGGCGAGCGAGGCTCCCTATGCGCCGCTGCCCATCTTGCAAGGCGGCGTGGTGGTCGCGCTCTATCCGCCCGGCTCGCCTTTCCTCAAAGCGGAGCGTATCCGCGAGGCCGAGCAATACAACATGAGCCAGGCCGTGCCGGGGCGGATCAGCAGCATCGTCAACATTCATAACCCGTCCATCGAAGTGCACACGGTCGAGCGCGGCCTCAACACCGGCGCTGCCGTGATCCTCGTGGCCGGCGGTGGGCACAACACCCTGAACGTCGGCGGTGAAGGCGCCGATTTCGTTCCCTTCTTCTATAACTACGGCGTCAACACCGTGATCCTGCGGAATCGCTTGCGCCGCGACGGTTACAACCCTCAGACCGACGAAGTTTACGATGCTCTCCAATCCATCCGGCTGGTGCGCGCTTACGCCAAGGAGTTCCACCTCGATCCGAATAAGATCGGCATGATGGGCTTCTCTGCGGGTGCGGAATTAACCTCCGCGGCGGCGGTCTTGTTTGACGACTTCGACAAAAAGAACAGCGGCCCCGGCGATCCTCTGGCGGGAATTACCTCGCGCCCGGACTTCGCGGGCATCATCTATCCGGGTCCCTCGCCCTTCGCCCGCAATCGCACTTCCCCGCCAATTCCGCGCAATGTGCCTCCCGCGTTCCTCGCCTGCGCGGGCTCTGACGACCAGGGTCATGCTGTCTGGGCCGACGAATATTTTGCCGCTATGCTGGCCATTCGGGTGCCGAACGTCGAGATGCACATTTACGGCAATGGCCGCCACCCCGGCGACGCCCTGCCCGATGGCAGCCGCATGAGCGGCGGTTTGACGGACCGCAACAGCACACCGTATGGCACCTGGCAATACCGCTTCATCGACTGGTTCCGCGATCTCGGCTTCCTGCAAAAGCCCGGCGTGGAAACCAAGGCCGCCAGGGACATCGTTACTTATCTGAGCCAGCCGCCGCGGGAAGGCGGGCGCGGTCGAGGGGGCCGTGGCGAACCGCCGGCGAATCCGGCCGGTGCAGCCACAGCGGGCGAGGGCCGCGGCGGCCGTTAGGCAAAAGTTAAACAACGAAGCCGGAAGTGTTTGGCGTCAACGCGTCGTCAGTGGCGGGTTGGTCCGTCTGCGGATTACGCGGCCTGGATCTCTACCGTATCCGCCACCGTAGTTGGCTCGGGCACAGCCTCACCGCGCAGGCGCATTCCTTCGATGTGGAATTCGATCGCTTCCGCGATCAGGCGGCGCGTTTCTTCGAGCGTGTGCCCTGTGGTCACGCATCCAGGGAGGTCCGGCACATAGGCCGCCCAATTGTGAGCCGCCTTCTCCAAAACAACCGCGTACTTTTTCATTTCTTCAGCCCTGCCTTCTTCGGTATTGAGTTTAGCCTCCCGGATGGCATGGTCCTGTGGGGCTTCAGCGGTGGGGCATAATTTGAATTTCGCGATGGCCTGCGAGGTGGCGCGTAACTGGAATTCCTGGCGCATCCGACCATCTCCCACCAGCCGGGCAGCAGCGATGGCTGAAATCGGGGCCGGGGCCGGCACAAGTTCACGCATGCCTGGTTTTGGAGTCGGCCTTGGCGCGGTCCATGTACCTCAGGTTCTGCAGGTCGAGACGGATCACATCGCCGGTTTTCACGAACTGCGGCACCATCACTTCCACGCCGTTCTCCAGCTTGGCGGGTTTGAAGTTGGTGTCCTGCTGCTGGTGCATGGGCGGCGCGGTGTCGGCGATCTTCACCTCCAGGACATCCGGGAACAGCACGCTCACCGGACGACCCCTGACGAATTCGATGGCCAGCCTCATGCCGGCCTCCAGGAACGCTGCCTGCGCGCCGATTAACGGCTTGGGAATCTCGGTTTGCTCGAAGGTCTCCGGATCCATGAAGCAGCAGTGGTCTTCGCCGGCGTACAGGAACTCGAGCGCCTGCTTTTCGAGCGGCACCTCCTCCAGCCTCAGTTCCGCGCGGAAGCTGTGCTCCCGAAAAGTCCCGGTGGCGAGGTTCTGCAACCGGGCGTGCGTGGCGCCGCCCATTTGTCCCTGTCCGGGATGATACAGGGCGGCAAGTACCTTGTACTCCTGTCCTTCGAACCGGATTGCCGTTCCGGGGCGTAATTGCGATGCCTGGACCATATTTCCTCCCGAACTGCCGCCAGCCAGTGCCAGGCGGCTGGATAATAGGATTTCACTATCCGCAATCAGCTTAATGCAATGCTTGGCGGGAAGCAATGCGGCCACGTTGTGGGGCAGATTGTTAATCTGCGGCGGATTGTTAATCCGCCTGCGCGATGCGGCAGCGAGCCGTCCCGGCGTGGGCGGCGTTGCCAGCAGGTGCGACAGGCGGATTGCCAATCCGCCGCAGGTTCACAACCTGCCCCACAAAACAGAGGAGCGGCGCACGCGTGCTAAACTAGGCACCAGTTACTCTTTCATGGACTTCCTCAAAGGGCTCAACGCACAGCAGCGCGAGGCGGTGACCCAAACCGAGGGCCCCCTTCTCATCCTGGCCGGCGCCGGCAGCGGCAAGACGAGGGTCATCACGCATCGTATCGCCCACATCGTCACGTCGCGGCACGTGCCACCCTCCGCTGTGCTGGCGGTCACCTTTACCAACAAAGCGTCCAGGGAAATGAAAGATCGCGTTACGGCGCTGCTGGAAGACGCCCATCTCGATTCCGAACCCACGGTCTCCACGTTTCATTCGTTCTGCGTGCGGCTGCTGCGGCGCGATGGCGATCCGCTGGTGCGCGTCCGCCCCGGCTTTACGCGGCGCTTCAGCATCTACGACGATGAGGATCAGCTCGGCATCGTCAAAATGGCGTATCGCACGCTGGGCTTCGAGGAAAAGGATTTCCTGCAATACCGGGTCGTGCTGTCGCGAATCAGCCACGCCAAAAACATCAAAGAGACGCCGCAGGATTTCTACAAGAAGGCGGTCAATAAGGAATCCGAGGCCGTAGCCGCTATCTTCGAGTTTTACGAAAAGGCGCTGCGCTCCGCCAATGCCCTGGATTTCGACGACCTCCTGCTCGAAGCCGTGCGCCTCCTGCAGCATGACGATGCTACGCGCGAAGCCTGGAACCGCCGCCTGAGCTACCTGCTGATCGATGAGTATCAGGACACCAATCGCACCCAGTACGATCTCATGCGCCTGCTTTCGGAATCGCACCGCAACGTTTGCGTGGTGGGCGACGAAGACCAGTCCATTTATAGCTGGCGCGGCGCCGACATTCGCAACATTCTGGATTTCGAACGCGACTTCCCCAACGCCAGGATTATCCGGCTGGAGCAGAATTACCGCTCCACCAAGACCATTCTTGCCGCGGCCGGCGCGGTGGTGGAGAACAATAAGGCCCGCAAAGGGAAGAAGCTCTGGACCGAGGCCGCCGCGGGGGACCAGATCGGTCTGTACGCCGCCTACGATTCGGAAAACGAGGCCCTGTTCATCGCCGACACCACCGAAAAGCACCTGGCCGCGCATCCCGCCGATCACGTCGCCGTGCTGTACCGCACCAACTCGCAATCGCGCCAGATTGAAGAGGCGTTGCGGCGTTACGGGCGCAAGTACAATGTGGTCGGCGGCTTCAGCTTCTACCAGCGGGCCGAAATCAAGGACATCGTTGCCTACCTGAAGATGGCGGCTTCCAACTCCGACTCGGTGAGCCTGCTGCGCGTCATCAACACGCCCGCGCGCGGCATTGGCCGCACCACCGTGGAGCAGATCGAACGTTACGGGCGCGAACATGGGTTGAATCTCTGGAATTCCATCGAGCACATCATCGACGATGAGCACCTCTCCACCCGGTCGCAATCTTCGCTGGTGATCTTCCGCAACGTGATTCAGGAACTTTCGCTGGTGGCGAGCAACTCCGGGCTGCCTGAGCTGATCCATTTCATCCTGGACCGCACCGGCTACAAGCGGATGCTCGAGGCCGAGAAAACTCCGGAATCGGAAACCCGCCTGGAGAACCTCGACGAACTCATCACCGCCGCCCGCGAAGCTGCCGAGCGCGGTGAATCCATCTCCGATTTTCTGGACCATGCGGCGCTGGTGGCGGACGCCGATTCCGTTGACGAACGCGCGCCGGTCACCCTGATGACCTTGCACAATGCCAAGGGCCTGGAGTTTCCCGTGGTCTTCCTCTCCGGCTTGGAGATGGGGCTCTTCCCCCACAGCCGCTCCATGGATTCGGAGGCCATGCTGGAAGAGGAGCGGCGGCTCTGCTACGTAGGGATGACGCGCGCGCGCCAGCGCCTGATCCTGACCTGGGCCAAGTACCGCCGTCGATTCGGCGGCGGCGAACAGGAACGGTCCGCGCCTTCCATGTTCCTCAGCGAGGTCCCGGAAGGTCTCATTTTGAACCTGGGGCCGCGCGACGAACCCGGCGAAGTGGACCTTTACACCGAACGGTACGACGCGCGCCAATCGGCCCGGCGCGGCAGCTACACGGGAAAAACCTACAATTCGCTGGACAACATCTCGCAGTTTTTCAGCGAGCGGGGGCTGCCGCTCAAGCCCGGCCAGACTGCCGCGCCGCCCAAGCCCGACCTGAGAACGCCGCCGCAGTTTCCCCGCCCCATCGGTTCGGCGCCACTCGCGCCGGCCGCGCCTCCACCGCCTGCCCCACGCCGGGGGGCACGCGCCGGCATGACCGTGGAACACCCCAAATATGGCACCGGGACGGTGGTGCGCCGCGAAGGCGACGGCGAAGATGCTAAGATCACTGTAAACTTCCCTCGTTTTGGATTGAAGAAGCTGGTAGAAAAGTACGCGGGACTGAAAAGAAGCTGATGAATACAACGAACGTTACCGACAAGACCGAACGCAAGAAGCTGAAGCGCGCCGCCCGCAAGAAGGCAGCCCCAAAGGCCAAACGCGCGGCCGGTGTGGCCCGCGGATCGCTGAAGAAGAAAATCCGCCACCAGGCCCAAGGCCAGCGCAAGCGTTAATCCCTATCCACAAGGCGCCGCACCGTGAGCATTTTCCGGACGAAGAGTATTGACGCACTCATCGCCGCCTCCGAAGATCCGGGGAAGAAGCTACGGCGCACCTTAGGACCGTGGAGTCTCACCGCGATGGGTATCGGCGCGGTGATCGGCTCCGGCATTTTCACGCTCACGGGCACGGCGGCGGCGGGCAAAGTCGTCCCCATCAAGTCGATCCTGAACGCCACGGTGATCGATCTGATGCTCTATGGTTCGCACGCAGGCTCGGAGTTGGGCCGGCCGGGCGCTGGTCCCGCCATCACGGTTTCCTTTCTCCTGGTGGCTATAGCCTGCCTTTTCGCCGGCCTGTGCTACGCCGAACTGGCGTCGATGATCCCCATCGCCGGCAGCGCGTACACGTACGCCTACGCCATCCTCGGTGAGATCGTGGCTTGGATCATCGGCTGGGACCTGATCCTGGAATATGCCGTTTCCAACATGTCCGTGGCGGTCGGGTTTTCGGCGTACATACAGGATTTGTGCGACAACCTGTTGGGCTGGCATCTTCCGGTACAACTGGCCTACCCGCCTTTCCCCGCGCCGGGCGGGCCCGCCGGCTGGTTCAACATTCCGGCGCTCCTGATTACGCTGCTGGTCACCTGGGTTCTGGTGCGCGGCGTCAAGGAAGGCGCCAATGCCAACGTGGTGATGGTCATCATCAAAATCGCCGCCATTTTGGTTTTCTGTCTGGGCGCGGCCGGGGCCATCAATCCGAAAAACTGGCACCCGTTTGCGCCGCATGGCTTCCCGGGCATTCTCACCGGCGCGTCGATCGTGTTCTTCACTTATATCGGTTTCGATTCCGTTTCGACGGCGGCCGAAGAGTGCCGCCGCCCGCAGCGCGATCTTCCCATCGGCATCATCGCCACGCTGGTAATCTGCACCATTCTTTATGGCTCGGTCTCGCTGGTCCTGACCGGCATCGTCAACTACAAGACGTTGACCACGGACTCTCCGGTGGCCGATGCCCTGAAGGCGCTGGGATACAACCGGCTGCGGCTGATCGTCACCGCCGGCGCGCTCATGGGCATGCTGTCCTCCCTGCTGGTCTATCAATACGGCCAGGCGCGCATCTGGTTCGCCATGTCGCGCGACCGCCTGCTGCCGGCGATGTTCTCGGCCGTCCACAAACGCTTCCAGACGCCGCACATCAGTACCTGGATCGCCGGTTTCGTGGTGGGCATCCCCGCCGGAATCTGGGATATCGACACGTTCGCCGAGCTTTCGAACATTGGCACGCTGTTTGCATTCATCCTGGTTTCGGCCGGTGTGATCGTCCTGCGCCGGCAGCAACCGGACCGGCCGCGCTCGTTCCGCGTGCCGCTGGTTCCGCTGTTTCCGATCATTTCGATTCTCTGCTGCCTGGTGCTGATGATGGGGCTGCCGCTGCTGACCTGGCTCCGGTTCTTCGTCTGGCTGTTCATCGGCTTCGCCATCTACTTCCCCTTCGGACGAAAGCGCAGCATGCTAGCCGGGGAGTAGCGGCTTGCCGCCACTCCCAAGCCAATTTGCTGACCGCGAGTACATCGAGACCAGAGCCCAGCTCTTCAGCCGGGAGGAGTTCGAGCTCGCATTGAAGGCGATCCCCGACGTGGAGCCGGAGCCCTATGATCGCCAATAGTCCCGGTGATCGGGCCGGAAGTGCGGCCCGCCCTTAATCCAGGCTGTCCAAAGGCGGACCTGCCAAACGCTGACAACGGCTCTCTCCTGTGGACGATAAAGGCCACCGGCTGCTGCCGGCGATGTTCTCGGCGGGTCCACAAGCGCTTCCAAACGCCGCACATCAGCACCTGGATCGCCGTTTTCGTGGTGGCATCCCCGCCCCTGGCCTACGGTTCCCCGGCCCCTGGCCCGGCTTCCCGAGTGTCCCAGCCGCCAACAAACCGTACTGAAAAACACGCATAGTACGCCCCAGTTTGGACGTAAAAGAACAATAAACAGACACTCCCCGCTCCGGAAACTTGGATTAGTACCCTATGTACTATTCAGCCTACGAAAGGCCGTGCTAAACTTTTGATCAGTCGCAGGATTACGACAGTTATGATTCGGAGGAAGACAGTGAATAAAGGCGTAAGCCGCTGCGTGGGCGCATTGTTCATTCTGGCATTGCTCACGATGGCGATTCCCCAAAGGGCCAGTGCCTACGTAGACCCGGGCACCGGGTCAATGCTGTGGCAGATTGCAGCCGCTGCGTTGATTGGTTCTTTGTTTTATCTCCGGCGGGTTGCCGGTTGGGTCCGCGTCATGGTTGGGCTGCGTTCCTCCAAGTCGATGGGGTTCCTCTTCGCCTCGGTTTTTGGCTTAGCCGTTTCCCCCCTGACTATGCAACTTTTTGGCGGGCATCCCCTACCCCGATTCAACGACGTCTTCCTGGTTGGGATTGTGCTTACCGCGTATCTGTTTACGTGGGAGTCGGCTGCTTACCTGATGGTGATTTCAATCGTGGTGTCGGCCTGGATCTTACCGCCCAACGGTACGCTGCGGGTTGACGGCGTCGCCGACCTGTATCGGCTCGCCTCCTTCACGATGATCTCGATATTCCTGATTTCGCTCATTACGCGGATGAAGACGCGCCGGAGCCAGGAACCGCTCGAAGGGCACGGCCACCAGGAAGTCCGCGGCATGGCCGCCGGTGACTGACAAACGCCGGGTAACCGCTGGCGGCTCACCAACCTCGGCTGACCAACCTCTGGGCTAGAGACGCGCCACCTAGCGCCCAGCCAAAGGATACGCCAGGCTTTCCTTGAGCCACTCGGCGTTACCGCGAACATCGGCAGTGAGCCGGGCGCACAATTCCTGCCGTTGTGCAAAGAGCCGGTATCCCGCCTGATCGCGCAGGTATCCGCGCGCCTTGGGTTCCCGGGCAAATACGGCTTCCTCGCCCTCTTCGGCCGCCATTCGTTCGTACCGCTGGCGGTTATCCAGCAGCGCCTTCACCAGAAACGGCATCACCAGCGAGTAATCCGCCTGCATGCTCTCCGTCGTCTGCAGATAGGTGTCCTTATCGACCTTGCCCCAAGTCACTGCTTCCGCCGGTGGGCAGGACGAAAGCGAGCCATCGGTGACCGGGGCCGTGACCACCTGCACGTCGAAGTGGTAGCCGCGCACGTTGGGCAATCCCAGCACCTGGCCCAAAGCCGGCTCTGGCTGGAGGTTGTAGTTCTTGGGCACTCCACCACCCAGAATAACCGTTCCCAGCGCGTGCACCGGGTGATCGAACAATCCCCAGCGGTGGTAGGCGCAGGCTTCGAAAACTTCGGCGTGCAGGTCCAGATCGAACGCGTAGTCCGGAATCAGGCCGGCCTGGCGCATGGCCCACAGCTTCATCGAATTCAGGAAGACACTGCCGTCCCCCGGTGCGCCGACGAAGATCGGGATAGCGCGGCGGTAGCAGGTGGCCAGCAGGCCTGCATCCACGCCGTTTTGGGCTTCCTGCGCCCCGTAATATCGGCCCAGCAGGTACCGCAGTTCGGTGCCGGTCATGCGGTGCTGAAACTCGGGCTGTGAGAGCACGGCGGTGACGAACCGATCCTGGTCCAGCAGCACACCTTCGTCGAAGGCCATATCGGTGACGCGGATGGTTCCCTGGTCGCGCAACGCGCCGTCGTCGCTGTTGATGGAAACCTCGTGGATCGAACCGGATTTGTAGGCGTCCAGGCTGCGATGCCCGTCGTGATAGCACACTGCGTCGGTGGTGCTTAAGTACGCAACCCAGCCGGTCTCCAGCAGTGGGATCAGCCACGTCTGATGCTGCCCGGAAACCGTCACCGGACCGGAGACTGCCAACGTCAGCGGGCACCCCATTCCGATGGCTTGGTCCAGAATCTGGTAGATCCGCCGAAGGTACGCTCCGCCAAACGCCGGAAGGCAATTCAAGAACAACTCGTCCAGGCTGCTGCATTCATCCACCCGCCGCACCTTCACGTAACGGCGGCCGGGTGCACCTTTGTGATTCGTTGGCATGCTTCTTTTTGACCCTAGCACAGCGGAGACAGCCAGAGCCGGAGGGCTGGGTGCCGCCTGTCCTACACTACCCGCACGTCCCCTTTGCCCCACACCGTCTGCCGTCCCACTCCAATCCACCGTGCCGCGCGCAGCCAGGGCAGGAACTCGGCCAGTTCGCCCCGATACTCGGCCTCGCCGGTGAAACCGCCGATCGGGTGAACCTGTCCCGTCCGGCCCGACTTGCGCTTGAGATGTTCCCACTCCACATGGCAACTGGCCAGGCGTATGGCGCCTGCCCGTTCGCCGATTCCGCGGAAATCGATCGGCAGCGGCCCGGCGCCGTACAGCGCCCTCAGGGTGCTGAGGCGATCGCGCAGCCGCCCGAACAGAATCGCGAATTCCGGCCGCTCCACCACGCTGCCACCGCTCTTCAACTCCGTGGGGGTAAGGAACCGAACCGCCACCCGTGCCACTGGCTCCGGGTCAAAATCCAAACCGGCCTGGGACGGCGGACCGGGCACGTCCGTGACCAGGGCTGGACGATCCACCACGTCGAGTTGCTCCACACGCTCCAACTCCGCGCGGCCGCGGCCGGGTCCCATGCCCTTTTCCGGTAGAGTAGGAGAGAGGGCGACAACTTGCGGTGCGACCCACTCTCCCCTCGTCGAACCGGACAAGCGGATTTCCCGACATCCGGCTCTCCTGAAAACGTATTGCCGCAGGCATTCACAGGCAGTTGCACGGCTGCCAG
>DATMNI010000090.1:0-28483 GCA_035570275.1 Candidatus Acidiferrales bacterium
TACATCAGGCCGGGGTCGAACAAATCGATTCCGGCCGGCACGGGCGTGTGGGTAGTAAAAACGTTGCTGGCCCGCGCGGCGTCCTGGGCCTCTTCGAAGCTGAGCTTCTGGTCGCGCATGAACAGGCGAATCTGCTCCAGGACCAGAAAAGCGGAGTGGCCCTCATTCATGTGGAAGACGGTGGGCCTCAGGCCCATGGCGTCCAGGGCGCGCATGCCTCCGATGCCCAGCACGATCTCCTGCCGGATGCGCGTATCGATGTCGCCGCCGTAAAGAGAGTTGGTGATATTCCGGTCTTGCGGAAGAACATTCTCCGGAAGGTTCGTGTCCAGCACATAAAGCGCGATCCGCCCGACGGAGATTTTCCAGACTTGAATAAAGACGTTGCCGGTGGGCAGCCGGACGGTGACCTTGAGGTCGCGATCGTCAGCAGTTTTGACCGGGGTCAGCGGCAGCGTATAGAAATCGTTCATCGGATAGCGTTCCTGCTGCCATCCGTCCGGGTTGAGAAACTGCCGGAAGTATCCTTGCTGGTAGAGCAGGCCGATCCCGATCAGCGGATAGTCCTGGTCGCTGCTGGATTTGAGATGGTCGCCCGAGAGGATTCCGAGGCCGCCCGAGTAGACCGGCAGGCATTCGGTAAGGCCATATTCCGCCGAAAAATACGCGACGAGTTTGCCATCGGAGGCAGTTGCCGACTTCCGGCCGCGGGCGTTGTACGCCTCACATGCCGAGCGGTATAAAGATAGGTAACGCGGGTCAGCGCCCGCTTTTTCCAGGGTGGCCTGAGGAACCCGGCCTAACATCAGCACCGGGTTATAGCCGCATTCCCGCCACAAAGCCGGGTCGAGCCGGCGAAATAGTGAGCGGATGATGGGTTCCCAACTCCATAGCAGGTTGTAGGCCAGCTCAGTCATGCGCGCCAAAGATTCGGGCAGTCTGGGACGGACCAAGAACTCGCGGAGGGGCTCAATGTGAAAAGGCATATTAGGAACGATTGTACCCTTTTAAGATAGCAGATCGGCGGTGGCGAACTTTCCCTCCACGCTCCGGCGGCAAAGTGCGTCAGAGTATAATAAGGGCCGTCAGAGCTAGTTTTGGCCGCCGGTTGCCGATGTTCCCGGAAAACCTGGATGCGCATTCTCTTACTCATGCTGTTGGTTACCGCAAGCCCGGTACTGGCGGGCGAATACGCCGTTCTCGCCACCGGTTCGCGGCTGCACGTGGAGCGGCACCAGGTGGACGGCGCTAAGGTGCGGCTATACCGGGACGGAGGATTTGTCGAAATGGACCTGGCGGCGGTGAGCGAATTCGAACAAGATGAAATGGTCACCCAGCCTTCGGCTCCCGCGGCTGAGCCCGTGCCGTCCGCGCCGGCAGTTCCGGTGGCGGTGCCGCCGCCGCTTTCGGCGGCCGGCATGGCCGATGCCGCCGCCGACAAGTACGGGTTGCCGCGCCAGTTGGTGCGCAGCGTGATGGCCGCCGAATCGGGCTTCCAACCGCTGGCCGTTTCGCCAAAAGGCGCCATCGGGCTGATGCAACTCATGCCTGGAACTGCCGCGCAACTGGGCGTGGATCCCTTCGATCCGGCGCAGAACGTGGACGCCGGAACCCGTTACCTGCGCGAATTGCTGGAAAGGTACAACGGCGGGTTGCGTCATGCCCTGGCGGCTTATAACGCCGGCCCCGGCGCGGTGGACAAATATAACGGTGTGCCGCCGTACCGTGAAACGGTGAACTACGTTTTTCGGATCGAACGGGATTTCCTGGGGCGCGAACTGGGCCGCGACCGCAAGAGCGTGGACTAGACGCGCTCTAGTCCACGGTCCAGTCTGGCCGCCAAAACAAATTTGTGCCCACCCGCCGAAATCAGACCCGCCGGTTTTGGCAGCTCGCGGTGGTTCCGGCCGAGGCCAGAGCGCTCATCCGCACGACGATGCCTTCCTCGCCCCCGGACTTGGACGGGATGCGCAGGAGAGGTCCGGTAAACCGGCAGCCCCCACCGGTGCCTCTGGCCCGCTCCGGTATCAGGATTCCAAGGTCCAACGGGGCTCTTCCGGTTGGCTGAGGAGTTTGGGCCCCGGCAATTCGCAGGAGCGCGATGGCGAGAAGGGAAGCAGATAGCCATCCGCGCCCGCCAGCGCGGCGATCATAAAAAGGCCGAGCCGTGCAGCTTGGGCTGCCTTGGCGAGACAATTTGTTCTTCTTCATCGACAGTACCTCACTGAATCAGTACCGGGACCGGCGGGACGACCGCGAACGTGCGGGCGGTGGCGCTGTCGTAAAGCTCGAGGTTGGCGGTCACCCCCAGGCAGCTAGCGAACCCGCTAAGCTGCTTCAGGACAGGCAGGACCATCTGGCGCGTTCCGGCTGCCAGTGTGGCGTTTGAGAAATCCAGCGCGGCGGGTTGGCCGGGCAGCAGCGTGAACGTGCTCTGGGCCAGTATTGGTATCGGTGGCGTGGTGGATGTCAGCGGCAGAAAGCTCGCCTGCACGCGGCACGGGCTCGGCGGCGCGATGGGGTTCGGCGGCGTGATGGGCGCCGGCGGCGTCAGGTTCAGCCGGATGGTGTCCCGGGCGGTAATGCCTGCGGGGCCCGGCATCGGCAGCACGGGCTGGCGGCGGACAGGATGGTGGTCCGGCCGCTGGCACTGTCGAAAACCTCCACCGTGGCGGCCAGGCCGGCGCACGCGAACACATTTTTGATAGTGAACGCGCCTCGCAATTGCTGGCGAACGCCGGCCGCCAGCACGGGTGCGTAGTCGATGGTACTGGCATGGCCCGGCGCGAGTGTCACCGTGATCGGCGCCGGGGGCTGCGACGTGACGCATTCCGGGCAGACAAATGGGGCCGGAACGATGCCGGCGACCACGCCGGGCGTGACGTTCACCAACGCCGCCGTCACGGTACACGAAGGCGTAATGGGAACTGGCGGTAAGGCGTTGAAGAGGGTGAGGCGGACACTATCGAGACTGGTGACTCCGATGGAGCCGCCCCCCGGAAAGGTCTGAGCCGCGGCGGTGGCGGCGGCGAACAGTATGGTGGCGAACGTCTGCGTCTTCAACATGGGAAATCCTCCTGATTGGTCTTGGTTTTCTTAGCGTGCTTTGCGGTACTTTGCGTCCTTTGCGAGAAGCCTTGTCTTCCCTCAACAGCAAGCTGCTTCACCGCGCGTCGTACGGCATGGCGTGGCGCCGATGCAGGTCAATCTGCTGATAAATGGGCCAACACAGGTTGGATCGGCAGTAATACAACCCGTGCCAGCCTCGCCGCCGTGTGCCGCACAGGCGGGACCGCAAATCGCGTCCTGAGCGGCACTTGAAGTACAGTCCAACGATGCACAGGTGTTTAGGAGAAATCCGTCCCCACAAATGCAGATCTGGCGGTTCGGGCCCCCGACAGGAACAACGGCCGGCTTGCCTTTGCACTCTCTACAATCCTCGCAGGCCTTTTTGCACGCGTTGAACGCCGTCAGGTCGCCTGAGAACGACGCACAGATCTGACTACATTCCGGCTCTTTGCCTTTCCCGTCGTCGTACCACGGCGCGCCCCAAGTTTTTGGCATGCCCAGTACTCCGGCAACACTGCCACTAAGTAACTGCGGTGTCCTGCGCCGAGTGAGTCCATCGGCCAGTGTCTTCGCCAATTCATCGAATTGGATTCTCATTACGCCTTCTTTGTCTCGTTGAGTTTCCATGTCTTCTCCTTTGCCGCTTTTAGTGAACGCTGACTGAGTCTTGCTCTTGTAAGTGACCAGTTTTTGAGACGGCCGAGTTGGAGTCAGCCGTGCCGGATACCAAATCCAGAATTGGCTGGGCTCCGATGGCGATATCCGCGGCGATGATTCCCCGCTCATCGATCAGGTAGCCCATGGGCGTGGCAAACATGGCGTAAAGCAGCGAGACCTCCCAGTTTTTCTGGAGCGCCACCGGGAACGTCAGCCCCAGTTGTGCCACTTTCCGGCGGTTGGTCTCAGCGTCCTGACGGCTTACCATAAGCACTTGAAAGCCGTGCCGATGACGGTGCAACTGCTCCAGCCGCGGGGCGAGCTGGTCGCACGGGCCGCACTTCGGGTCGGAAAAAACCAGTAAGACCCGGCGTCCGCGATACTCGTCGAGTGCTAGGTCCCCACCGCCCAGTCGCGACAGGCGGAAGCCCGGCGCGGGGGTGCCGGCCTTGAGACCGCTGCGGTTCAGCCGGCTGTTGGCCAGCGACTGATTGACCAGTGATGGATTGCCTTTGGCGTTGGCCATCGCCAACAAGTCCGCCGCGCCCGCGGTAAGGCCGCTGGCGATGGCCCCTTGCTCGTCGATAAGGTAGCCCATCGGCGTGCCCTGCGCCTGATACTGCGCGGCCACCTCCCCGGTTCCCTGGAGGGTTTCCTGAAGCAGCACCGGGTAGCGGACCCCATGCTTTTGAAACAGCAGGCGATTGGTCTCCGCGTCGCCCGTGGTGACCACCAGCGGCATAGGCCGGCGGTTGCCTCCGCCGGATGCCAATGCCGCCAGATCCGGCATCATCGCGGTACAGAAACCGCAGTGAGGGCTAAAGAAAACCAGCAGCACGCGCCGGCCCCTGAACTCCGCCAACCCCCGCTGGGTACCGTCGAGATCGGGCAACTCAAACGCCGGCGCCATCGAGCCTGCCGGCAGCCCGGCACTGGGTGCGGGCGCTTGGGTTGACCCGGGTTTCGTGTCGTCCGGTGCGCCGATTGGCTCCGGCTTGCTTTCCAGTGCCTCTAAGCGCAGCAGGATGCGGCCGTTTTGGCGAACCAGTTGGTAACTCAGCCAACACCCAAATCCGAGAAGCAGCCAAGGTAACATTACGGCTACTGTTAGAAGCGACGCTGTCATAACTTTCTCATCCTTCTCCCTTCTGCTGGTTTCCTCCGCGGGTTCAACGTTACGGTGTTTGGCGCCGCTTGTCACCGCACACGTGGGTAGGTTTGTGCGTGCGCGGCCCAGAGTTTACAGAAGGCCTCGTCCCGCCGCCCCGTGACAAGCTCCCTTACGGTCGCGGGGCAAGTCGCGGCTCCGAACGCCCCGGTTACTTGACGCAACCGGCCTTCTCTAGCGGAGACAAGGCGGTCAGCACGGTCAAATCCGGGTAGCTGTAGCCTTTTTGTCCGTCGTGCTCAAAAGGTTTCTGGAACGTGAACCAGGGCAAAAGAGCTTCATTCTGCGGATGGTACGTAAACCCGTGCATGGCGATCGGAAACGTTTGGTTCGGCAAGCCCTCGATGACGTCTCCCACCTCCAGGGTGTCCTGGCAATTGCCGTTGGGTGAAAGCCACCAGGGAGTGATGTTATGCACCCCGTCGAAGAAGACAAACGGATCGGCGAACGTTTCGGCCATCTCGTGGCTCAAAGCCGTGATGTCCGCTAATCCACCGAACACGCCCGGGCTGATCCAACTGGAGAAGTTCATCACGTAAAAGCGCACCCGGTTGCCGTTGCTCGGGATGCCGGGTTCGACGTCGTTGTCGTGGAATCCGAGGATACAGCAATTCTTGGGATCTCCAATGAACAGAAACGTGTTGGGAAACAGCAGGGTCGAGATGTCCTGCGTCGTCATGTCGCCCGCCAGTTCCGCCGCGCCGATCACAGTATTCGGATCCACGGGAAAAGTGGGCGGAAAGAGCTTATTGATGAAAGTATCGAAGTCGATCTTCACGAACAAGCAGCATGTGCCATCCGGGTTCAAGGCGAATTGGTAGGTGCAAAAACCTCCCACTGGTCCGCAGGTTGGGGCCTGGTTGAGCGTCATCACCCGGGCCGTCTTGACCGCCGGTTTCAGCAAAGTATGCCAGTCATCCTTGGCGTCGTCGCCGAAGGACGCGCGCTGAACCGCGTCCGTGAACTGGGTCGGCTCGTCGGCGCTCGTATACTGGTGGTTCTGAAACACCGGCGAGTTCAGCACCGGCGTCACATACTGCGTGGCGTCCGCAAAGAGCGGGTGCCCGTTGATGGAACGCGGAAAGCCCCTGGCATCCCGCAGATCGAGCGATACCGGGATGATTGGCGCGTTGAATGTCGTGGTCTTGCCGGCCTTCGGCGGAGTGCCGGCCATGTTATAAAGCCAGACATTGTTGGGATTTCCCGAGGGGTCGAACCCCTTGGCGGCAAACTGGCCGTTAAAGCTCGGGATCGTATCGGCGACAGGGAAGGCCGCCGCCGGAGCCGCTGGGTTGGCCGGCCCATCCGCGGCCGTGCCCGTGCCTGCGGCCATCTTGGCCCTGGCGTGCGCCCCGTCCCTGTGCAACGCCGTGTGGGCGCCGGCCAGGTCCCGAACTGTAATCTGATCGGGCGCCTGCGCCCGGGCGGGCGCAAGCGTACCCAGAAAGCTTACCGCGGTAATAGTAAATAGACTGTTTAGGCGAATTACCATCTGTTTGCTCCTCTCTTTTCTCTTCGTTGAGCGGCTGTTCCAGCCCTAATGGCCGTACTCCAGCGTCCGCGGGTCGGTGTTTCCGAACGTCAGGTACCAGGGCTGCTGCAACGGGCCGGTTGCGGCATTTACGAACGACTGAAACTGTTTACTGCGCACGTCATATCGCCGGACTTCTCCCGTGTTGGTGATGGGGACGAACAGACGGCCGCCGGGGCCGAACAGCAGCGCTTGCGCGAAGGCGCGGGGGCCGCCGGCGACATCGAGGTCGATGTGATCGCTGCAGGTTCCATCGCCTTCGAAGATTACGATCTTGTCGGTATCGGCCGCATTCGATTTATCGAGGAAGCTGGTCACATACAGCTTCCCATCGGGACCAAAAACCAGCCCTTCGGGGCGGTGCAGAGCCGGGCAACTGGCGTTGCTGGCAAACACATCGGAGAACCTTCCGTTCTCAAAGCGCAGAATAAAGCCGGCCAGCGGATCGAAGTGAGGGTCGGGCCCGTTCTGATTCCCGACCGCGGAAACATAGAGCTTCCCATCGGGCCCGAAAACCAGGCCGCGGGGATGATACTCCCCAAAACTGTCCCCGGTAAACTTTCCGAAGTCCAGGTCGCCGAGAAAAGCGCCCGTCTCGTCGTCGAATTGCGCCACTCTGCCCGTCGGTCCGGCCCCAAGGTCGGCCACCAGGAGCCGGTGGCCGTCACCGAGGACGATGCCGCGCGGCGCAAAAGGCACGTGAGCCGCGCAGGATCGGCCAGCCAGCGGATTGCAGGGGACGACGGCTCCCAGGGATTGGCCGTCCGCGGCGCGGTACCTGAGGATTTCGCCAGGAAAGTTTTGGTCTTCGTTCTGATTGACGAGGATGAGGTTGTTTCTGTTTCCGCGGGTGTCGATAAGAATGCCTCGCGGTCCATCCAGGCCGGCGCTTCCAGGAAGCACCAGGGCGCCCGCCTTGGCATCCAAAAAGCGCCCGCTCGCGGCATCGAAGCGTTTGACGGTGAAGTCGCCTTCATCGCCGATGTAGAGGATATCCTTCGCCCCGCCATCGTCCTCGGCTCGCAATGCAGAGGCAGGCACGAGCGCGGCCGCCACACATAAAGTGGAGACAGCCAGGAACCGGCCTCTTTTCACTCGATTCTTCATTACGTACATCGTCTTTACTCCTAGCCCTTGCCAGGGCGTACGCGGCCTGTGGCCGGGCGGCTGCCCGGTGTTGGGGCAACGGTTGGCAGAGAAGTGGCAGCGGCCGCGCGGCGTGTCAGCGCCCAGCCAAAAGACCGTAAATTCTCTGCAAGCGAGGCTAATTGCTGGTGACTATTTCGCCCCGGTTCGGCGTGCACACACTCGCCATTCAGTCAGCGTGAGCAAACCCGATTTCACCCGGCCAGTTCTCGCCGGTCGGGTGGCCAGCCACGCGGTCACCTTTCGATCCGCGGCCTCACGCTGGCGGTCCCCGAATCGATTCCGATGATGAGGCCCACCGGCACGGTCGTGGTAGTAACAGGCAGTGGCACTGCCACCTCGATTTCGAACGAGTATCGGTTGGATGCCAGCGGAGTGATGGATGCCTCCGTTTTCGCTCCCACAACCAGCCCTTCGAAGTGGAACGCGCCGTTTCCCGATTGCTCGAAAAAGCCCGCCGGGATTATGGTGATCAATTCGCCCACTTGCACGGTGACGGGCTCCGTCAGAGGGTGGATGCCGTTGCTGGCGGCCCCGAGTGTAAAGGAGCCCTCGAGTTTGACGCTGCCCGGCAAGGCCGTCTGGATGTCTAGTTCAGCCGCAAAGGTGCTGAAGCTGGATGGTATGCCGGTCACCGCGAGAGTGTGGTATTCGCCGGCGGCCACCGTCACGGCACCATTCAGGAAACCCGCCGGGACAGGCACGCTGCTATCGATGTTGTTACCGTTGCCCAGTTGGCCTAACGCATTGAATCCCCAATTCCAGACCGTGCCGTTGGACTTCAAGGCCGCGCTGTGTGCTTGGCCGCCGGCGATGGCGACCACCGAACTCAACGGAACGTTGAAACCGTCCTTCACCTGAACGGGCATGCTGCTGAGTTGGGTGATCGGATCGGTGTCTGTAGTATTGCCGAGTTGGCCGAAGTTATTGAGTCCCCAAGTCCAGACTGTGCCGTCCTTCTTCAAGGCCAGGCTGTGGAAGCCTCCGCCGGCGATGGCGATAACCGAACTCAGCGGGACCTTCAAACCGGCCATCACCTGAACGGGCACGTTGACATGATCGGCGAACGGAATGATGGCCGCGGGGTTGCCGAGTTGGCCCAAAAAGCCATACCCCCAAGCCCAGACCGTCCCGTCGGACCGCAGGGCCAGGTTGTGGAAAACTCCGCTGGCGATGGCGACCACTTTACTCAAGCCGGTCACCGGAACGGCCACGTTGCTAGGGTTGTCGAAACCGTTGCCCAGTTGGCCGAGAAAACCAATCCCCCAAGTCCAGACTTTTCCGTCCTTCGTCAACGCCATGCTGGAGGCATCCCCAGCGGCGATGGCGATCACCCCGCTCAACGGAACGTTCAGAGCGGTCATCACCTGAACGGGCACGCTGCTATCGGTGTTCGTAAGGTTTCCCAGTTCGCCGGCGCCATTAAATCCCCAGGCCCAGACCGTTCCGTCGGCTTGCAACGCCAGGCTGTGCCCGGTTTGGTCTGGGAAGTCGTATCCGTCGGCGATAGCGATGACCGGGCTCAAGCCGGTCACCTGAACCGGCACGTTGCTACTGATGTTGCCGCCGTTGCCGAGCTGGCCGGAAAGGCCGAACCCCCAATTCCAGACCGTCCCGTCCGCCTTCAGGGCCATGCTGTGGCCTCCTCCACCGTCGATGGCGATGACCGAACTCAAGCCGATCACCGGAACGGGCCTATTGCTACTGCTAGTCGTATTGTTGCCCAGTTGGCCGGAAAGGCCGAACCCCCAGTCCCAGAGGGTTCCCGCCTGCTGGGCCGTGGCGCGCGGCGCGACCGACGTCAACACCGCGGCCAGACCCGCACAGATACAACCGGTGTGTAAGATCCCCGCTTTCCTCATTCTTTTCCTCCTCCTGCTTGTTGCCCGCGGGTTCAACATTACGGCGTTCCCGGCGGCCTGTCACCGCACACGTGGGTAGGTTTGCGGAGCGCAGGCCCAGAGTTTACAATTGACCATCGAGTTTTCTACGCTCTTATGGGTTCGAGGGTGGAAACGTAAGAGATAATTCCGTCACTAATTCCTCACGGCGGGGTGCGATGGTGTTGCAACGGGTGGGACCACGAAGCTTGACGATTTTTCTGTTGGTGTGCGGCGCGCTTTCGGCCAAACTGCTGCCGGTCCGGACCTACACCATCGCCGACGGCCTGCCGCGCGACACCATCAACTGCATCCAGCCGGACACGCTGGGATTCCTGTGGTTCTGCACGCCTGAAGGCCTGTCGCGCTTCGACGGCTATCAGTTCACTAATTACGGCGTCGAACAGGGGCTGCCGCACCCGAATGTCAACGCCTTCCTGGCAGCCAGGGACGGCACTTATTGGGTAGCTACTGCCGTCGGGCTGAGCCTGTTCGACCCGGCCGCCCAAACGCCCGAACTCAGATTCCGGAACTTCAGTCCCGCCATGGGAACACCACAGGGGGTGAGCGTTGTGCTCGAAGACCGCCAGGGGACCATCTGGTGCGGCACGGGCGGGGGACTGTACCGGGTCGAGGACCGCACCCCGTCGCGAGTGCGGTTCGTGAAAGCCGAAATCGGCATGGCGCATGAGACTGGGTACGATGGCGTGGTTCGCTCGCTAATGGAGGACCGCCACGGGTCGCTATGGGTCGGCACTCTGAGGGGCGTATACCGCCGAAGCCCTGACGGCCGCACGGACCGGTTCACCCCGCGCGAGGGACTGCCGGCGAATGAGGTCTTCTCGCTGCTAGAGGATCGGCAGGGCCGGTTGTGGGCCGGCACGCTCATCGGGCTCTGTCTGATTCGGCCGGACGCAGCCCCGGCGGCAGACCACGGCGCGCCCATCTGCCAACGCGTGTACACCACACGAGACGGGCTGCCGGTCAATCGTATCCAGGATCTCCATCAAACCTCGGACGGTAGGCTCTGGATAGCGGCCGCCATAGGCTTGAGCGAGCTGATTCCGGGTGCAGTCCCTGCTGGCGGCAAAAGCTTGCGCACCTACCGCGCAGCCGAAGGGCTCGCCGACAACTCGATTGACGTTCTGGGCGAGGACCGCGAGGGCAACCTCTGGGTGGGCACGCAAGGGGGCGCGAAGAAAATCGCACGCTCAGGGCTGGTAACTTACACCGAGGACGATGGATCAAACAAGGGGGGCATCCCGGCCATTGTTGAAGATGCGGCCGGCCGGCTGTGCGTGTTTCGGAAGCACGATGGAGAGCACTTGGATCTTCAGTGCTTCGACGGAGAACGGTTTCAAACCATCCCACCGAATTACGGACCGGGGATGGATTACGTCGGCTGGGGCTGGAACCAGACCGCTGTGCGCGACCACTTAGGCGAATGGTGGATCGCCACCGGACACGGGTTGTTCCGGTTCCCAGCAGTGGCGCGGACGGAGGACCTGGCGCGATTGGCGCCGAAGGCTGTCTATACCACCCGGGACGGCTTGGCCGACCGTGACATTTTCCGGCTGTATGAAGACCGGCGGGGAGATCTCTGGATCACCCTCACCAATTACTACAAGCTTTACCACTGGGAACGTGCGACGGGCCATTTCCGGGCACTCACGAAGGAGGAATTCCCATTCGCCGACCGGGGCGGATACTCCTACGGTGAGGACGCGTCGGGCAATCTATGGATCGGGCAATTCAGTGCCGTGACCCGGTATCGCGGCGGGCGGTTCCAGAGCTTTGCCGAGGCGGACGGCATTCCGCCGGGCACCATCTGGGACATCCACCTAGACCATGCGGGCCGGTTGTGGATGGCTTCGGGCGAAGGGCTCGTCCGCCTGGACGATGTGAATGCGGCACGCCCGCGGTTCATCGTCTACCGTACCCCGCAGGGCCTTTCCAGCAACAACGTCCGCTGCATCGCCGAGGATCTGCAGGGCCGGATCTATGCCGGTACCGGACGCGGCCTGGACCGCCTGGACCCAGGGACAGGCCGGTGGAAACACTACACGTCGGCCGAAGGGCTGGTGAGCGGCACCTTCCAGACTGCCTTCCGCGACCGACTGGGAACGCTGTGGTTCGGCACCAATTTCGGTCTCTCGCAACTGGTCCCGGAACCGGATGTGCCGCGCGCGCCCCCCGCGGTGTTGGTTACCGGGCTGCGCATCGCCGGCAAACCGTGGGCGCTGCCGGGGTGGGGCCAGAGCCTTATCTCCGGGCCGGAGCTTTCGCGGCGCGAGTCTTTGGGAATCGACTTCGCCGGTCCCAGTTTCTCGCCGGGAGAGACCCTGCGCTACCAGTACCGGTTCGAAGGGCTCGACCCGGAGTGGAGCAGCCCCGTTGCGCAGCGCGGCGTGGAGGCCAGCCTGGCGCCGGGCCGGTACCGTTTTCAAGTGCGGGCCGTGAACCAGGAAGACGTGGTCAGCACGGCGCCGGCCGAGATTTCGTTCACCGTTCTGAGCCCGCTCTGGCAGCGATGGTGGTTCCTGTGCCTGGCGGCGCTGGGGGCCGGGGCCGCCGTGCTGGCCGCGCACCATTACCGGTTGCGGCACGTGCTGGCCGTGGAACAACTGCGCATGCGCATTGCCACCGACCTGCACGACGATATCGGATCGAGCCTTTCGGAGATCGCCATCGTGAGCGAGGTGGCGCACCGCCGCTTGGACGCCCGGTTGGACCCCCAGGTGGACCATCAGGGCGACCCGGGCGCCCGCGAGGTGGCGGGCCGGCTTTCGGACATCTCCCGCACGTCGCGCGAGTTGGTGGATTCGATGAGCGACATCGTCTGGTCCATCGACCCCAAACGCGACCGGTTCGGCGATCTGGCGCAGCGCATGCACCGGTTCGGCGCGGACATGCTCACGCCGCGCGGCATCGTCTTCCTGTTTCACGCGCAGCCGGCAGCGCTGAACTTGGAACTCACGGCCGACGTCAAGCGCCAGTTGTTCCTGATCTTCAAAGAGAGTGTACACAATATCGCGCGTCACGCCGTCTGCGGGCACGCCGAGGCCAGCCTGTGGCGTCACGGAGCTTGGCTGCTGCTCGCCGTTCACGATGATGGCACGGGCTTCGACCCCTCGCAGGCGGTGAACGGCCATGGCCTGCGGAGCATGCGCGAGAGGGCGGCGGCGCTGGGCGGGGACTTGAATGTTGACACGGCCCACGGCGGCGGAACCGCCTTGAAGCTGCGTGTGCCGCTGCACCCACCGGCTGATGGCTTGAGAAGATACCTACCCAAGGGGACGGTGACCTGGCGGCGATGGTGGAGTAACATCGGCAAGCGGTGATCAATGTCGCGATTATCGAGGATCAACCGAAGATTCGGGAAGGTCTGGCCAGTCTGATCGATTCCACTCCAGGCTTTCGGTGTGCGTGGCGGTTCGGGAGCATGGAAGAGGCGCTGGCGAACCTGGGCCGTTCGCCTCCGGATGTGTTCCTGGTGGATATCGGCCTGCCCGGCATGTCAGGCATCGCGGGAATCCCCATCTTGAAGGAACGTTGTCCCGGTGTGCCGCTGCTGATGCTCACGGTATACGATGACGACCAGCGAATCTTCGACGCGCTGTGCGCCGGCGCCGGCGGCTACTTGCTCAAGAAGACCCCGCCGGACCGCCTGCTGGCGAGCATCGCCGAGGCCCTGGACGGCGGCGCGCCCATGTCGCCCGAGGTGGCGCGGCGGGTGGTGGAGCTGTTCCGGGAATTCCGGCCCGCCGAAGACGCCGGCTGCCGGTTGACGCCGCACGAGACCAGGCTGCTGCAGATGCTGGTGGATGGGCACAACTATCACACCGCGGCGGCCGAATTGCGCGTCAGTGTCAATACCGTTCGTTTCCACTTCCGGAACATCTACGACAAGCTGCAGGTGCACTCGAAGTCGGAGGCGGTGTCCAAGGCGCTGCGGCAGAGGATCGTGCGGTAAGGCCGCCCTGGACCGGATGCCGGATGTCAGATGCCGGATGCCGGTGAAAGGCAACGCGCCCGGTGCGGTTCTTACCGGCCACCGGCATCCGAGCGAAGCGAGCATCCGGCATCCGTCTTTAGCGGCGTCAGCGCGCGCAGATCGTCAATCCAATAATCCGGATCGAAGCGAGCCAGGTCGTCGGTCTTGCCATACCCGTAACGCACGGCGCACGTCTTCACGCCCGCCCGGTGTCCGGCTTCCATGTCGGCCGCCGAATCGCCCACAAAGAGGCAGTCCTCGGGTTGGGCTCCCAGCGCCTTCAGCGCGGCCCAAATCACGTCCGGCGCCGGCTTGCAGGGAAAGCCGTCGGTGCCTTGCACGTGGTCGAAATACTGGATCAGGCCGAACTGCTGCAGGACGGCGCGCGTGGTCGGCGTGCCCTTGGTCGTGGCAGACCCCTTGCGGCCACTAAGCGCTGCCAGCCCCTCCGCCACCCCCGCGTACACCGAGGTCATCTTGTGCCCGCGGGCCAGGTAGAAAACCCGATACTGCGCGATCAGTTCATCGATCTGTTCGGGGGTGTAGTGCGGGAAGATGTCGGTAAACAGGTCGATGAGGTGCCGCCCGATATAGCTCTTCAGGAAATCGAAGGTAACGGGTGGGGAAGGAAACGAGCGGTTGAACACCGAAGTATCCAGCACCTGCTGGACCGCGCCGCAAATATCCAGCGCCGAGTCCAGCAGCGTGCCGTCGATATCGAACAGATAAACCGGGAAACCGGGGACTTGTCCGTGACTCATCCTGATCAAGCGGGCGGATCAAGCGGGTGAATCAGGCGGGCGGATCACGCCGGCCGGATTACGCCGGCGCCGGGCGCTCCCCTTCCGAAAGTCCGGGAACGCGGCGGCCGCCTTCGGGACGAATCACCTGCTGGGTGTCGTCCTTCGCCGGCTTGGGTTCCAGCGTCTGCCCGTTGATGATCTGCGTGACCTCGCTGCCGTCCAGAATCTCGCGAACCAGCAGCGATTCGGCGATCTTCACCAGGGCTTCGGTGTACTTGTCCAGAATGGCCGCCGCGGTATCGTAGCCGCCCTGCACCAGTTTCTTCACCTGCTCATCGATGCGGATGGCCGTCTCCTCGCTGTAATCGCGATGCTGCGCGATCTCGCGGCCCAGGAAGATCTGCTCCTCCTTCTTGCCGAAGCTCAGCGGCCCCAGTTCGCTCATACCCCACTCGCAAACCATCTTGCGCGCCAGATCGGTGGCGCGTTCGATATCGTTGCCCGCGCCGGTGGTCATGTGGTGCATGAACTTCTCTTCCGCGATGCGCCCGGCCATCAGGATGGCCAGTTGCGCCTCCAGGTATTCCCGGTTGTAGGAATGCTTGTCGTCAATCGGCAACTGCATGGTCACGCCCAAAGCCATGCCGCGCGGGATGATGGTCACTTTGTGCAGCGGATCGGCATTGGGAAGGGTGGCCGCCACCAGCGCGTGGCCGGCTTCGTGATACGCCGTGTTGCGCTTCTCGGCGTCGCTCAGGATCATGGATTTGCGTTCGGCCCCCATCAGGATCTTGTCCTTGGCCAGCTCGAAATCGATCATCATGACGACCTTGCGATTCTGCCGTGCCGCGTTGAGCGCGGCTTCGTTCACCAGGTTCGCCAGATCGGCCCCGGCCAGGCCGGGCGTGCCGCGAGCCAGGATGGAAAGCTCGACGTTTTCGCCCAACGGAATCTTCTTGGTGTGCACCCGCAGGATGGCTTCGCGCCCGCCTACGTCGGGGCGCCCCACCACCACGCGGCGGTCGAAACGGCCGGGCCGCAGCAGCGCCGGGTCCAGCACGTCCGGACGGTTGGTGGCCGCCACCAGGATCACGCCTTCGTTGGATTCGAACCCGTCCATCTCCACCAGCAACTGGTTGAGGGTCTGCTCGCGCTCATCGTGTCCGCCGCCCAGGCCCGCGCCACGATGGCGGCCCACGGCGTCGATTTCGTCGATAAAGATGATGCAGGGCGCGTTCTTCTTGCCCTGTTCAAACAGATCGCGCACGCGGCTGGCGCCCACGCCCACAAACATTTCCACGAAGTCCGAACCGGAAATCGAGAAGAAGGGCACGCTGGCCTCGCCCGCGATGGCCCGCGCCAGCAAAGTCTTGCCGGTGCCCGGAGGCCCGATCAGCAACACACCCTTGGGGATGCGCCCGCCCAACTTCTGAAACTTCTGCGGCTCGCGCAGGAACTCGATGATCTCCTGCAGCTCTTCCTTGGCTTCCTCTACACCAGCCACGTCTTTGAACGTGACCTTCTTCTGCTGCGTAGAGTGCAGCCGGGCCCGGCTCTTGCCGAAGCTCAGAGCCTTGTTTCCGCCGCTCTGCATCTGGCGCATCATGAAGATCCAGAACGCCAGCAGCACAATGAATGGCGACGCGTTCAGGAGGATGGAAACCCAGTTGCCCGAGCTCGTATCCTTAATGGTTACGTTGACCTTCTTTTCGTTGAGCAGGTCATACAGCGCCGGGTAGTTCGCGGGAATCTGGGTGTGATACCCAAGGGTCGGGTTCTGATACGTCCCGTGGGCGTCCCGGTCGGCGATGGTGACGTCTTTCACCTCGCCGCTCTTGACCTTGTCCAGAAATTCGGTGAACGTGAGGGTCTGTTCCTTCGGTCCGCTGCCGCTTTTCACAACAGCAAATAGAAATACCGCCACCACGATGAGAACTACCCAAAAAATCAGTGTCTTGATATTAGAAGTCACGCAACCTCCGTATTACCCCTCGAGCTGTACCAGCCCTTATTGCTATAGACGCCGTGGTGCCCGATCCCGATTCCGTTTTCGTCACCGGATGCTCACAAGGCCACCTCTCGAATTTGCAGAACCGGACCGCTGCCGGGACCTGCCACGAACTCAGCCGCCGGCCCAAAATGCCGGGCCCAGATAATGCAATCCCCATCCGTGAGGACCGGCCAATGCGCGCGCTCCCACACCGGGATGCGGGCCCGCTGAAAGAGCGTTTTGATCTTGGCCTCACCCGTGCTGCCCAAGGGCTGGTACTGGTCGCCCGCTTTCCAGTTCCGCAACTCCAGGCAGCCAGACAAGCGTCTCCAGTCGAGACAACCCAACTCACTATTATTATATACGGATTCCGGCGCTTCGAAAGTTTCCGCTTTTTCAATCAGTTCCAGGCAGATTGTGAAATCCGTGCCGGGCACTTGCAGCGTACCCGGAACGGTGGCTGCCCAGCGGTAACCGGCCATGGCCGCAGGCGTGCCGTTCCGCCGCGAAACCCGCAACCATTCGAACGAACGGCGGATCTCGAGTTCCGGAACCTGCACCCGGCCCGTTCCCGCGGGCCCGGCGGCCAGTTCCAAGACCTCCGCAACGTGCCGGAAATCGATTCCCAGCAAGTCGGCCTTCACCACTTCCAGTGCCCGCCGAACCAGCCGCCGGGCCACCGCCAGGGGCAAGTCCGTCAACGTGTCCGCCCGTACCAGCAGGGCGCCGCACACTTCCTTGCTGTGGTGGGCCTTGCAGTGTTCGGCGGTGAAGTGCTCGGCCGCCAGCCGGTCCATCTCCGCCTTCCAATATGCCTCCTCGGCGAGCGCCCAATCCGCCGTGTGAGCCAGCGTTTGGCGAATCGCCGGGTTCCATTCCCGCGCCAATTGCGGCAGCAGCCGATGGCGAATGCGATTCCGCGCAAACGCCGGGTTGGCATTGCTGGAGTCTTCCCGCCATGGAATGGCGCGACCGCGAAGGAACTGCATCACCTCGCCGCGATCGATTTCGATCAGTGGCCGTACGATGCCTTCGTCGGTCACGGGTCGAATGGCGGACAACCCGGCCGTCCCAGACCCGCGCAGGAACCGGTACAGCACCGTCTCGGCCTGATCCGAGCGAGTGTGTCCTACCGCCACCCGCGTCACCTCACCTGCGGCCACCACATCCCGAAAAAAGGTCAGCCGCGCCAGTCGCGCCGCCTGTTCCAGATTATCCGGCGACGCCCCCACATCGGCTTCCCGAAGCATGAACGCCAAGCCCAGATTCCGCGCCAGTTCCCGCACGAAAGCCGCATCCTCCCGTGATTCTTCGCCGCGCAGTTGGTGATTCAGGTGCAGCACGCTAAGTTGCAGATCCCACCGCGGCGCCAGTTCGACCAGCGTGTGAAGCAGACAGACCGAATCGGCCCCGCCCGAGACCGCGACCCCGACCTTCTGGCCAGGCTTGAACATCCGGTAACGCTCAATGGTCCGGGCGATGCGATGGAGCAAGCAGGGGGCCTCGTCCTTATTGTAGGCCAGCGGCAGTTTGGGCAAATTGCCCAAAACCGAGAATCGTATCTCATTTGTTAACAATAGGATAGAAGATGGGTTTGGGCGAATTGCCCAAAACCGCCCTAAACCGAGGTATGGGAAACAATTCGCCGGGAAACGGCCATCTCAGCTTCGGCATGTGAACGAAAGGCTTATTTGGATACTTGGCAGAGGCTTGGTGAAACGCCTTGGCACGCTCCTTGGCTTGTCCGACCGCGACAACCGGCTCCTGAAGAGCTGTAAGCGCTCTACTGAATTGCGCGATAGCCGCCTGTCCGAAATAGCGGCGGAGTGGCCGATAACCACCCCATGGCGGACCCCGCCGCAATGCCGCCCTGCCAATGGCTCTCCGCCGAGTGCCAACAAGAATGGGCGTTAAGTGCGACTGCGCCGGAAAACAGTGACGCTGGTTGCCGCGTCACTCGGCTTTGCAGTCCCATGCCGGTGTGTTTGTGTTACTTCGTCAGTGCTGAATCTGTCCTGCCAGAGCCGTCACCAAAAGGGCGACAACTACCGCGGAGGAACAGATCGCCACCGCCACTAACACCGCGTTAAGAAACGGAGCCATGCGTCCGTTTCTCCGCGTGCCGAACAACTCCCGAAACAGTGTTTTCTTATAACTCGGCGCCACTGTATCCCCCTTGCAAGCTGAGTTGCCATATCCGAAGCGAGCGGGGCGATCCTTGCGCCATGCCCTGAATACCTGCTTGCGCGTATCTTCGGCCCACCACACATACTGTACTCAATCTTACTCCAACAACACGCCAGCGTTACCGCTAAATCGCAAAGATGTCCGAAAGATAGGCCGGGAAGCTCCACCGGCAACCCGTAGGCCTGCTCCGGGCATCACATCCAGTTATCTACTGGCACTGACTCTCAAACGCCCGCGACACTGCCGGGCCGGTACACCGCGCTCTTAGTCCGCGCTATCTTGCCTTTGTTGCTTTGTCTTACTCGTACCGCAGCGCCGCAATCGGGTCGAGCCGCGACGCCTTCATCGCGGGCCACAGGCCGAAAAAGAGGCCCACGCTGGTCGCCACCGTGAACCCGGCGGCCACCGACCACAGCGGCACCGTGGAAGGCAGGCTGGGGACAAACGTGCGGATCGCCAGGCTGAACAGCCAGCCAAACATTATGCCGATCACGCCCCCGCCCGCGGTCAGCGTCATGGCCTCCAGCAGGAACTGCCAGATGATGTCGCCCCGCCGCGCGCCCACGGCCTTGCGTACGCCGATCTCACGCGTCCGTTCCGTCACCGACATCAGCATGATGTTCATCACGCCAATGCCGCCCACCAGCAAGCCGATGGAGGAGATCACCACCATGACCAGAGCCACGCCGCCGATCACCTGCCGGAACTGGCCGATCAGCGCCTCGGCGCTGGAGATCCCGAAATTGTCCGGATCCGCGGGTTTCACGTGCCGGCGGCGCCGCAGCAACTCGGTCACTTCGTCCTTCGCCTCATCCATTCGGCCGGGTTCCGCCAGCACGCAGATGAAGTGGTCCTTGGCTTCCGGGTAAGTCTTCTTGAAGGTGTTATATGGCGCCAGAATGGCTTTGTCGTTCTGGTCGTCACCCAGGAACGATTTGAACTTGGTGAGCGTGCCAATGACCTCCAGGTTGTGACCGTCCACCAGAATGGTTTTGCCGATCGGGTCCTGGTGCGTGAAAAACCGCTCGCGCACGCCGTTGCCGATCACCGCCACGTCGCGCCGGTGCAAGTCCTCGGTCTCGGTAAAGAAGCGGCCCTCGCCCAGCGTTGCATTGATGAGCCGCAAGTGGTCCGCAGTCACCCCTGCGAACAGCGCGTCCACCATGTCCAGACCCTTGTACCGCGCGGTCACCGGCGGCAGGCCGAAGTCCCCCATTTCGCGGAACAATTCCACCGAGACCGTGGTGGCGGAGCGGACCTGTTCCTTGATGGCCATAGCGTCGTCGTAGCTCAGCGGCTTGCGCAACCGTTCGTCGCGCGTCAACTCGTGCGGCGCGCCCATCTGCAGCTTGTAAACCCACAGCGTGCGGGTACCGAACTGCTCCGCCACGTCCACCAGTTGCTTGTCCAACCCGGCAAAGATGGACGTGACCAGGATCACCGTGCTGGTGCCGATGAGCACCCCGAGCACCGTCAGGAACGACCGGAATTTGTGGGTCCGCAGTGTGTCCAGCGCCAGCAGCAGACTCTCGCGAACATGGTGTGGGTGGGCCGGCACTCTCAGTTCTCCATTCGTAACGCCTCAATCGGATCGAGGCCAGCCGCTTTGCGGGCCGGATAGATACCAAAAAAGAGGCCCACGGACGTGGAAAGCGTCAGGCCGACGATCACCGCGTTCAACGGCAGGGTGGCCGTGAAGACCATGTTCACCAACTCCGCCACCAGCGCCGCCAGCGCCACGCCCGCCACGCCGCCCATGCCCGCCATCACTCCCGACTCGATCACGAACTGCCACAGGATATCGCGCCGGCGCGCTCCCAGCGACTTGCGGATGCCGATTTCGTGCGTGCGCTCGGTAACGTTGGCCAGCATGATGTTCATGATCACGATCCCGCCTACCACCATGAAGACCGCCACCAGCCCAATGGTCACGGCGAAAATCGTACCCGTCAAGTCCTTCCAGGCGCTCATCAACGTATCTGACGCGTTGATGCCGAAAGTGTCCACCTCGCCATAAGGAACGTGTCGGCGCATGCGGATCAAAGCCCGCACCTCGTCCTGCAACTCCACCATATGCTGGCCGTCCGGCGCCTTGATGAAAACCAGCAGCTCCGGACGTCCCATCCAGATGCTGCGAAAAGTGGTCAGGGGCACGATGGCGAAATTGTCCTGGCTCTGTCCGAAAGTGCTGCCTTGCCTTTCCGTGACGCCGATCACCCGGAAGGGAAGCCCGGCCAGCAGCACCTCCTTGTCTAAAGGATCGACGCTGGGAAACAGCTTGTCCACCAGATCCCGGCCGATCACGCAGACGCGGGCATTGTGTTGGTAGTCGGCGTCATTAATATACCGCCCGTATTGCACTTTTTCGCGGCCGATATCGGCAAAGCTGGGCGTCATCGCCTTTAATTCGATCTCGTCGATCAGGTGACCTTTGTACCGCGCCGGCGGATTGGGTTGGAGCTGGGCCATAGCCCCGATCTGCTGGTAGCCGAGGAGGTTGTCGCGCAGGTACTCGTATTCCTCCACGCGGATGGGCTTGTTGCGGCGCCGCGCGTTGAGGAACGAGTCGAAGCCTTGCGCCCACTGGAACTGGTGCAGCACGAAGGTATTGGTGCCCAGGTTGGCAATGTGGTCGGCTATGTATAGGTTCATGCCGTTCACTACCGACATGACCACGATCAGCGTGCTGGTGGCAATCACCACGCCGAGCAAGGTGAGGAAGGAGCGCAGCTTGTGGCTGCGCAGAGCCTCCAGCGCGATCCAAAATGCCTCACGAGCGGTCACCCATACGCTGACACCTTGGCCTTGCTTGCGCACTCGTTTCCCCACTGGAGCTTGAGTTTGAAGTTAACATTCATTGAGGCGCCGCCGCAACCGGAACCTGGGTGCCTGTGGGGCAGGTTGTTAACCTGCGGCGGATTGTTAATCCCGCCAGCGCGATGCGGCAGCGAGCGTGCCAGCCCGGTTTGAGGAGTTGCCCGCAGGCGCGACAGGCGGATTGCCAATCCGCCGCAGGTTAACAACCTGCCCCACAGACTCGCTTAATTTAATACACTCTGGCGGCTCTGGCGCCACCGCTCCACCAGATCGCGCGCGGCAGCCGGCCATTCCGGAAAGTGAAACTGGAATCCGGCGGCCAGCAGCCGGCCCGGCACCACCCGGCGGCTCTTCAGGACGAGTTCGGACTCGGTCCGCATCAGCCAGGTGCCAATCTCAATCATCCACCGCGAAGGGGGCAAGCCCACGTGGATGCCCCAGGCGTCGCGCAGCGCCCGCATGAAATCGCCATTGGGAAGCGGGTTGGGAGAGGCGAGATTGACCGTGCCGGTAAACTCTTCGCGCGCGATCAGCAGATCGATTGCGCTTACGAAGTCGGCTTCATGAATCCAGGAAACAAACTGGGTGCCCGGCCCTTGCCTGCCGCCAAGTCCGCGGCGAACCAGAGCCAGGAGCACATCGAAAACGCCGCCCGAATCCGGGCTGAAGGTCATGGCGCTGCGTATCGCAACCTGGCGCGTCCGCGGCGTGGGAGTACGGAAGAAAGCTTCCTCCCATCCTTTGGCAACGTCAATCGAAAAGTTCCAGGTGTCGGGAGCGCCGGGCTCGCTGCCGCCCAATTCGCCATGAATCTCATCCATGGCACGATCCAGCGCGTGCCGGTAGATGGTGGCGGTGCTGGCGTTCACCCAGAGCTGCGGAGCATGGTTGAGGGATGCCATCACGTCATTCAATAAGCGGGTACTTCGAATGCGCGAATCTTAGATAGAGCGCCGGTTGGCCGCTGTGTAGCGGCAATTGACGCTGCGCCCGGCAAGGTTGATACACACATCGCTCTGCTCCAGATCGGCAATCCAGCCGCCGGGCGTGAGCCCGTCCCAGGCAACCACGCGCCATGGGGTCACTGGAGCATGGGTGACTGGCCGCGGGCCGCGGCTAAACACCGTTACCGCGTGACCTTGGGCGTGGAAATGGCGTGCCAGGATTTGGCCCACCTGGCCGCTGCCACCGGGGATCACGATCTTCATGGCAGATACCTCTGCCACTCCGAAGATTCGGCGATCTGCTTAATGACGGTATTCCGCTCCCGAAGCAGCGCCTGCATGTAACGGCGCAGGAAAGCGATCTCCGCCAGACGTCCCAGAACCGGCAGCGGGGCGGCAAAACAGAAGACGTCTTGCATTTCTGTTTCATCCTGGGACAACCATCGAAAAAAGTGATCGTGCCTAATGGACCGGAAGGCGCCCTGAATCATCGTGTCCTGAAAGAACTCCGGCCGGCGAAGGGCCGTGATTTCGCTGGTGAGGTTCTGCCGTACGCCAAAGTGCCTGGCACGCCAGGTAACCCGCTGTCCCATGCCGGCCAGCCCCGATGTGACACCGCCCATAGCCATGGCCGCTTCTCCCCAATGGACGTTGCCGGCCAGATGCACTTCCACACTGCGCGCCAGATCGAAGCATCGTTCGATGGGCGCCCGTATCACCGTAAGATCTTGCAGTCTCACCACGAATGCACTCCCGTATTTGAACGTGTTCAAGATCAGTATGAGCTGGATCGGGTTTCCTGTCAACCCGTCAAAGTGGGACAGACGATCGGTGTTTGTCGTCTGTCATCCGCGGTGTTTGTCGTCTGTCACCCGGCCCGCGCTGGACCATCGCCATCGCTCTTTAGCCTCGACCAAGCCGGCCTTTACCGGGTTGTTCTCCACGTATTCGATCAAATACTCAAGTTCCTCCGCAGACCGTACCCAATGGTCGAAGGACTCGTTTTGCCAGAAAGGCGTTCCGGTGCGGCCCAGAATCTGATTGGCCACGCGGCTGGTTCTCCCTTTGAGCCATCGCATGATCGTGGGCATGGCGGTATGCGGCTGGAAGATCGCGTGGACATGATTGGGCATGACCACCCAGGCGTGGAGTTGGTAGAACCGGCGAACCGTCTCACCATACAGGAGAGCGTTCACAACTACACTGGCGACTCGTGGATCCTGTAACCAGGCCGGACCGCAGCGCACGGCGTCGTGCCGCTCGTCCTGCTGCAGGAAGACAGGTAGGACAGACGATCGGTTTGTGTCGTCTGTCAAGTTCGGCAGCGACCCGGCTAATCGCCACGTCACGAAAAAACAGCAATCTCGTCCGGAACCCAATGCGGGAGATGTCTGCGGGTGAAGGCCGTAAGAATGACAGACGACAAAAGACGATCGTCTGTCCTACCTACCGCTACGCCAGCGCCAGCGGCCTTACGGGCGCGCCCGTCGCCCCGCGGATCTTCATGGGCGCGGCGACAAACACAAACTCCCACACCTGGTCCGCGGCCAGGTCTTCCAGGTTCAGGCACTCGATGATGTGCACGCCGCTATCCACCAGCAGGTGCACGTGAGCCGGCATGGCGGGCGCCGGAACCTTTTCAAAGGCCACCGTATCCGCGCCGGCCGCAAAGATCCCGCGCACGCTCAGCCACTGCGCGCCCGCTAGCGATGGCCCCGGGCCGTGGGCATTGCGCACATACTGCCGGGCATCTTCGAAGAACCTGGCCCACCCGGTCCGCAGCAGCACGACGTCGCCTTGACGGATCTCCACGGACTGCGCCCGCGCCGCGGCCTCCAGGTGCTCCGGCTTCACTTCGAAATCCTCCGCCAGCGGACTGCCGCCCAGCGCGCCCGCGATATCCAGCAACACGCCGCGCCGCAGAATCGGCGCCACCGTGTCCACCGAATGCTTCCGCAAGCCGCCAACGTACGATTGCAACTGTGCCACGTCGTCGCCGCCGTGCAGCTTGCCTCCGCAGGAAAAGTGGCACAGGGCGTCGATGTGAGTACCCACGTGGCTGCCCATGGCGATGGCGTCCGCGGCCGAACTGTTCCCCGCGGGCCCCACCGCGTCGCCGTGCAGTTTGGTCAGGCCGAAGAGAAACGGCGGATGCGTGGGAAAGTGCGGCATCCCCGCGAAGTACGGCTGCGCCAGGTCATAGACCTTGGCCGCCGTCAGCAATTCCAGCAGGCCGTTCATCAGAACGTATAGTGTAGCCCGAACTGCACCACCCGCGGGTTGTAAAACATGGAACTGACCACGCCGAACGTAGTCGAATTGATGTTCTGGTCGCCCGCGAAAAAGGTGGCGTGGTTCAACGCGTTGATCGCATCCATCTGCAGCACCAGGCTCTTATGCTCGGTAATGGCGACGCTCTTTCGCAGCCGCATGTCGATGTTGAAGGTCCAGGGCCCATCAAAAAAGCGTTTTTGCAACACGCCGATGGTGCCCGCCCCCGGATTGAAGAACACCTGCCCCTGAAACGCCGGCGCGCCGTCGCCGTTCACACCGGTGCCATCGGCCGGATTGATGGCCGATTGTGCCACGATCATGGGTCCATTCCCGGTCATTTGGAATTTCACGATGTTACCCAGTTGCGCGCCCGTCAATGCGGTATCGGCGGTGTTGTAGAACGACCGCGCCGCCCGGTTGAGCGTGCCCCGTCCCGAGAGAACCGAAAACGGCGCACCCGATTGCCACACCATGATGCTGCCGAAAGTCCAGCCGCCGATCACCCGGTCCAACGGCCGGTAGTTCAGCCTGTGCCCCTTGCCGAACGGCAAATCGTAGGAGCCATCGGCTTTGATCATGTGGGTCAGATCGAAATTCGCCCGCGAGCGCTCGATTCCCGGATTGTTGATATCCAGAAAATGCTGGATTCGCGTCTGGCTGTCGCCATCGGCATCGCTCAGCACCTTGGAGAAGGTGTAGTTCGCCTCGAAGGCCAGCCCCGACCTGGTCCGGTGGCGCGCCTCCAGTTGCAGCGCGTTGTAACTGGAGCTTGAATAGTTGGTCAGCATGTCCGTGCCCAGCGCATTCGGGTTCTGGAAGAAGTTGACCGAGTTGTTCAGGCCGTTGGTCTGGTAAAGTGTCGCCAGCTCCGCCACTTCGCCATCCTGAATGAAACCGCGCACGGTGGCATTGGTCAGCAATCCTCCGGAGACCAGCTTCGGAAACACCGTGAGTTGTTGGCTGCCGGGAATGCCGGCATTGAAAGCCGGGTTGAAGACTCCGCTCCGGGCCAGCGCCAGAAAGCCGTTGCTCTGCGCCTTCAAATAGTCGGGCAGGAAGCCGTTCTGCTGGATCTGCACCTGGTTGAAGTCGAATGCCCGGTAGGCACCCACCACGTGATTCCCCACGTAGCGCGCCTCCAGCACCGTTCCCTTGAAATCATGCTGGATGCCCACGGAATACTGTTGCACGTAGGGATGTTTCAGGTTGGGGTCGATCAGCCCCACCGTGTTGAACGGGTTGTCCAGGTAGTTGGCGGCCACCGTGGTCGGAACCTGGAAGTCCGGGGCGACGATCGGTGGCACACCCGTGGCCACGCGGTATCCCAGCCCGGTTGCGGCCGCCAGCCCCTGCAGCCCCGAATTGATTTCGAGCGTACTTTCGGGAGCCAGAATCGCCTGGTCGTTCACGTAGCTCAGCGAGTATCCGCCACGCACCGCGGTGCGGCCATTGCCGAAGACGTCCCAGGCGAAGCCGAAGTTGGGCGCGAAATCCTTCCACTCGCGATGCGTCCAGGGACGGCCCACCGAGGAGCCGGCGAAATTCAACGTGGCGTTGGAGAGCAGCGTCTGCACCGCGGAGCCCTGGATCACCGGCGCCAGCTCCAGCGAATCGCGCTCATCCACAATGCCGGGAATCTGCCATCGCAACCCGATGGTCACAGTCAGATTCGGCAGCACCTTCCACTTGTCCTGCGCGTAGAATGCGTAATCGTTGTCCAGCAGGTGGCGAACGAAGGGCGTGCCGGGCACATATCCCGAAGTCCGGCTGGTCACGTTGTAAGTCTGGCTGAAACCGTCGATGTATCCACCCAGGGTTGCCAGCAGCGCATTGGCCGTGGCCAGGTCGGAGGTGCTGATCCCCGGCAGTTCGTTGCGCGCCAGCGCCGGTTGTCCCGCTCCCATAGCCAGCGAGTAGCTGGGGACCACCCCGGCGGCGTCTGATGAGCGCACGCCGACATGCTGCGTATGAAAGCCGAACTGGACGTAATGACGCCCGCGCTGGTAAGCCGCATCGTCCGAAAGGTTATAGGTATTGGTATTCCTGCCTTGCGGTTGAAACTCGTTCACCGGATCGGAGAACAGCGTGCCCGTGAGGTAGTATGGCCCAAACTGCTGCGAGCTCAGAAAATACCCATAGGTGATATTGAAGCCGCCGCGGACCTCATTGGTCAGGCGCGCCGATGGCGTCCAGCGCCAGGAAACCGCCACCAGGCTGGCGTGCGTGGGGTTGCTGATCTTGGGGACCAGCGAAAAATCGTTCTCGGCGTCGGGCCGGTCCGAGTTGTCGCGATTCCAGGAATACGAGCCGCTCACCGCATGTTTCGGATTGATGTTGTAGTCGATCTTGCCGGTGACGTTGTCGTTCAATTCGTTGTTGCGCTGGTTGAAGCGGTAGCCGCCGAAATTCCGCCCATCGCCCACCAGCGTGCTGTTGATCTTGTCCCCGGTGGGAACCAGCGCCAGCAGGGCCTGAGTGGCCGGATCGATGCCCGTCAGGTGGCGTAACGTCAGAAGGTTGGCCTGGCGAAGCGTGCCGCTGGTGTCGCGGTAACTGAAAATCCCGTTGCGCGCGTTGTCGGTGAGGATGCTGTTGGTCACCGGCGTCTGCTGGTGCGCGCGGATGGACTCGTAGGCGGCATAAAAGAACAGCTTGTCCTTCTTGATGTACCCGCCGACTGATCCGCCGAACTGGTTCTGGTTCAGGAATGGCTGTCCGATTCCCGACTGGTTGTTAAACCAGTCGTTGGCCGCGAAGGCGTTGTTGCGGTTGTACCAGAAGACCTCGCCGTGAAATTCGTCGGTGCCGGAGGGAGTGGCGAACGCGGTTTCGGTGGCGCCGCCCGATGCCGCTGCATTGGCGTTCGAATTGATCATGGTCACCTGGCGGACCTGGCCGATGCGCAGTTTGTTGGGCGTGAAGTCGAGCGCGTTGTCGCGGATGTAGTTGTCCTGGATATTGATCCCGTCCAGCGTCATGTTCGAATACGAGGTCCGCAGGCCATTAATCACGGTGGTCGAATTGCCGTTCGAAACCACGCCCGCCTGCGTCTGCAGCACGGACAGGACGTCGCGGTCCAGAATCGGCAGGTTCTTGATCTGCTCCATGCTGATGGTTTCCGCCACCTCCGCGCTGGTAGCGTCCACGCCTTGCACAGCGGCGCTGACCTCGATGGCTTGGGTGGTACCGGCCAGTTGCAGCTTGATGGGCGGGATGGAAGTCTCGCGCGCCGGGTCCACCGAAACCCCGCCCAGCATGGTTTTGAGAAAGCCCTTGGATTCGACGGTCAGATCGTAATAGGCGGGGCGCACGCCGATGAAGTTGAACAGGCCTTCAGTCGACGTGGTAGTGGTAAGCAGCGGCTTTTTGCCGCCGGCCAGGTAGAGTTCGACGTCGGCGCCGGGCACCACCGCGCCCGAGGCATCCATCACGGAGCCCGTGACACGTCCGGACATCTGGGCATGTACGGGAATTGCCTGAAGCAGGAATAACAACCCACACACGTATCGCATATTGTTATTGAACCCTAAATTAAGACGTGCGATGCGGCCAACCGGTGCCTTTTGACCCCATGGAATTGATCAACAGGTGTTAACGGGCGTCCGAATCCCGGACAGAGCGAAAGCCGATGTCGCTGAAGCGGAAGTCTGGTCCGAAGCCGCAGCGGTTCCTCACAGGGGGCAAATTCGTAACGCCTTCTCCAGCAGGTAAAAAATATCACAGTCACGGCCGGTTTCGCCGCCGGCTTACGCCTGCACCGGCGAGCAGGGACAAGGCGGTGAGAACGAATCGCCTCGCTGAATTGAGGAACAAATGAAATCGCCCCGCCGGATGGGCAGGAGGGGAGGCGCCGATGGAAAGTTTCACTGCAGCCTGGCGTATTCGGCTTTGGCTTTCTGAAGAATCGGGATATCGCGGTCGGCGTCTTTCCAGAGGCTGAGGAAATCCTGCCCCAGGCTTTCAACAGACCCGTGATTTCGGCAGAGGATGCGCCGATCGACACCCCGTTTTCCCCGTGGATAAAAATATAACAGAACGTGGCCGCTTTTGCCGTCCGCCTCCGCCTGTACCAGCGGAAGGAGA
>DATMNI010000091.1:0-10293 GCA_035570275.1 Candidatus Acidiferrales bacterium
GGGCATCAGGTACTCAAAGGTTGCCAGTATCCGGTAGTTTCCGGGCGCCAGGCCCTCGAAACGGTACAGGCCGTGCAGATCCGTTCGTGTGACCCGCAGGTCCGTGAGGCGCTTGCGCCCGTCCGGGTCGTACCCCTCCAGGTAGACCGGCGCGCCAAGCACCGGTTCGGAGGAATCCTTGACGGTTCCATGCACCGCTGCCGGACCGGATGACAGCACAAACCGGATGCGATCGAAGCCACCCCGGATGGTGGTTTCGTTCCAACCGTCCACGCGTGCATCCGGACGGCGAGCGTAGAACGGGCCGAAAAATCCGGCAACAAAATACCCGGGTGGCGGCGCTAATGAGAACTCCCACCTGCCCGGCGCCAGAAGGATTCGGTTGTTGACCAGCTTCAGACTGGCGGCCGGACCGTCGCCTGCCAGATCTTTGCGGCGCGCCATTACCTGCACGGATCCCGATGAGACGGCCGGCGGCGGCGCGCCCTGGAAATCGAACTGCGTGTCGCGCAGGTTCTGCAGAGGCGTAACCAGCCTCTGGTCCCGCACCATCTGCACGGGCACGTACGCCGCCTGCAGCAGAGCGCCCGTGGCCGGGTCGAAGCCCTGCCCGAACAATTCATATGCGCCCGGCGCCAGGGAATTGAATTGAAAAACGCCACCTTGCGTGGTCGTGCGGCCCATCTCCGAAATCAGAGTCACAGTGATTCTGATGTCCGGGTCGAGGTCCGAAGTGAACGCGCCCGAAAGATTCAATAGCTTTCCCGGCAAGGGGCGGACGTCCGCATTCGCGACCTGCCGGTCCAGATCCACGTCCAGTATACGCGCGTCCTCCAGGGACGCCGTTGCCGGGGAATAGGTCGGCAAATAGCCGCCTTCCTCATAGAGCCTGGCCACTGTGCGGACCACATAAGCGCCTGGCTCGAGGCCGTAGATACGGTACATGCCACGCTCATCGGTGCGGGCGCGTTCTGAAACCTGCGGCGGGCGCGTGTTGCGGTACGCCACCACGTCGACGTCGGGAAGCCCCACGTCGCTATCGTCCAGCACCGTGCCGGCGATGGCTCCGTATCGCGGCAGGCGGATGTTGAGGAATGTGGACGCGGCGCCATCCAGTACCACCGGCGTACCCGCGGAATTCCACCGCTTCTGCCCATACTCCACGGGCAGAAAATATGGCTTCGAGATTTTGACGACATATACGCCGCCGGGAAGCGAACCGAACTCGAACATGCCGTAGCGATTGGTGAGCGCCCGCTGCCATGACCCTGGCGTCCCGGCGATGGGTTCTACCACCACCAGCGCTCGCGAAAGCGCCTTCCCGGTCTGGTGCTCCACCACGTTGCCGCGAATCACGGCGGCATCCAGCCTGCCTTGCAACGAGCCCCAGGCCAGCCCCAGCATCAGCATCGGCCGCAGGCATTTCAGCATAGCTAATTCTCGACGGGTGTTTTTTCGGCGTGGTCGATCACGAATGCCTCGAACACAATCTTTCTCGGCTCCAATTTGAGTCCGAGTTGTTTCTCTAAGGCTGCGAAAACCGTGAGCCCGCCGTCGCCAGGCGGAGCTATGCCGCCATCGTCCGAAAGCGGCGAAGGCGCGATGGCAGGCCCGCTTGCTCCCTCGACTCTGTCAGTACTGAATGTCAAGGTGAAATCGTACTTTCCCTTCAGCCCGGTAGAGTCAATGACGGGCCGGCCAGTCAGTGTGTTTGACAACCCGACCAATAAATCCACCGGCACATTACCTCCCGCCCAGCGCGTCAGTCCGTTCGCCCAACCCACTACCATGCGGTTGCGCGGGGGTATGTAAACAAACCCATCCGCGTCCTTGACCTGTACCAGCGCGGGTGGCGGGGCGCTGCCTTCAGCAGCGGGCGGAGGAGGGGGCGCCGACTCTTTCATTTTCAACCCACTCTTCGCCACTACCAGGGCATACCCCTGCGTTTCCCCTTTCTCGTAGTGAAAAGTCAGTTTGAAGCGCTCGGCAAGCAGGTTCCGCAGCATCGTTTTGACCTGCTCCGCGGTAGCTCCAGGCGGCACCTTCGCCTCAACGTTGAATTGGGCGGCGTCCGGGGAAAACAGAGGCCGAAGCTGGTAATTCTTTATGCCATATGCCGTGAGCACCATGGCGGAAACGCTGGCCTGGGCGCAGGTATAACGAACCGGGTCCTTGGATCCGGGTCCGCCGAAGCAACCCATCGTCCCCCTGGGCGCCCCCTCCTTACGTGGAGGGTTCGGTTTAATCGAAGCCACGTCAAATTTCAGCGGTTGATCCGCCGCCTGACTGTGCGCTACGCCGCACACAAAAAGTGCGAGTACTGTTCCCGCCATCGCGCGCTTCATTGTTTGACTCCTCAACTCCGGACTGACGACGGTCAATCGCTTTCGAATGAGTTCTTGAGCACGGGCGCCAACCCGAAAGCTGCGATCGGCCGCGTTTGCCCGTCGTTGTTAGTTGAGACGCAAACTGTTTCTGAATCGTGGAGAGCGATTGGATGCGACGGTTGCGCGGCGAGTGACCTTAACCTGCGGCGGACTGGCTCGCTGCCGCATCGCGCAGGCGGATTAACAATCCGCCGCAGATTCACAATCTGCCCCACAACCGAAGCAACACAGGCAGGAATGGCTGAGTTTTACGGTTTTACCGGTCGCCGAAGCTGTAACCTATCCAGACCGTTCCCGAAGGCGCCACGTTACTTCCAAACTGGTCGGTAAAATTCGGGACGTAGTGCAGGTCAAACTGCGGACGAATGAAGACATGCTCCGTAACGAAGATCTGGACCCCAATGCCGGCGTGGATCTGGAAGTGATTCGTGTTCAATACCGGCTGGCTCTGCGAACTGCAAACGGCGATGCCCGTGCAATTCTGAGTGAAAGAGAAGCTCGTCTTGGCGCCGCCGAGACCGCCCATCAATTGCACCATCACCTTCTTCTGGTTCACGGGCGCGAAAATGCCGTTCACGTCGTAAAACGTCTGGCGGTACTGCAAGCCCGCATAATCGCTCTTGCCGGGCTGGAAAGCCGCCTCCACGCCAATGCCGAAGCGCTTGGTGGCCATCACGTCCCCTCCCACGCCCAGGAAGAAACCGCCCAAATCCGGTCCCTTGGCGCAGTTTGGATCGCCTGCACCAACCGAACACGTGCCAAAGGGATTGGTGACGGAATTGATATTGTCAATTCCAGGGATCCCTTTCACGTGGGAGGTTCCAAATCCCAGATTCAGATCAAATGAGCTCTGTGCGCTGGCGTAGGGAATAGGGAGCAGCAGCAGGGAAAGCAGAGGAAGGTAACGGAGGGTGCGCTTCACGTATAAATCTCCTATCTTTTGTTGAACAAAACAGCACGGCAATAAAAGTGCTACGTCACTAACGACGTAGCGTTTTGCAGCTTGGTTTCAGCGCTTCTGGCACGTTGGGCAATAGTGTGAAGATCTCTGCGTAACAATAACGCGGCGGATGGGCGTTTTGCAAGTAACGCAGGGTTCGCCGGTCCGTTGGTAGACGCGGTGACTGAACTGAAAAAAGCCCTTGCGGCCTTGTGCATCCACGTAATCAGAGATTGAGGAACCGCCCGCGGCGATGGCTTCCGTTAACACCGCGACCATGCCGTCGTACAGCCGGCGCGCCCGGTCCGGGCGGATCCGCGAAGCCATTGCCTGAGGATGAATCCCCGCTCGAAACAGCGCCTCGTCGGCATAAATATTGCCCACGCCGCGGACAAATGTCTGATTCAGTAGCAGCGACTTGATCCGGGTCTTGCGCCCCTTCAGGGCGCCGGCGAAATCTTCGAACCGCACCTCTAACGGTTCGGGACCCAGGCGCGCCACGCGCTTCGGAAACTCCTCGCTGAACTCGATGCTGCCAAACTGGCGGCTGTCGTCGTAAAGCAGAACCATTTCCTGCCGGTTGCCCTTGGGGCGGTCAAGAGTCAGAATGGCGTGAGTGTGCTTGCCGGCCGCGCCCCCCAACAGTAATTTACCCGTCATGCCGAGGTGAACCATCAGGTACCCGCCGCCCGTCAGGCTCATCACAATGAACTTGCCGTAACGTTTGACGCCGGCGATCTTCCGGCCCTGCAGGCGCGCCGCCATAGCGTCCGGGTTGCCGCCCCGCAGAATTCGCAGACAGCGGAATTCGGCCATGGCGATCCGGCGGCCGACCAGCGGCGCGATCGAGCGGACGACGGTTTCTACTTCCGGAAGTTCGGGCACCAGGAATCAGCTCCCCTCTGAGTAAACTCCCGCTAGGGAACCAGCAGGAAGACGTCTTCGCCTTCCTGCTTCAATTCGTAAGTGGCAACCCGCTGGGTGGGGTCGTAATCGTATTCGCCGGTGACGCAGTCAAACTCCCACCTGTGAAACGGGCAGACCACGCGGCCGTCGTGAAGCTGCCCCTCGCCCAATGGGCCGCCGCGATGAATACACACGCCGCTCAGCGCGCTAAGCGTGCCTGCCACGTTGCAAATGGCGTACGGATAGTCGGCCACCAGGACTTCGCTGATGGAATCGCGAGGAAAGTCACGGAGCTTTCCAACGGGGATCAACGGCACACGTTTATTGTAGCGGCGCTAATGGTACCGGCGTTCGCTCCGCCGCCACCGCCGCCGCCTTCGCCCGCGTGGCGCGGCCAATGCCGGTGTAGTCGAAACCAGCCGCGATGGCTGTCTCGGGAACGAAAAGGTTGCGGCCATCCACCAAAATCGGCGACGCCATCAGGCGCGCCAGGTCGGCCAGGTCCAGGCTGTGGAACTCCTTCCACTCCGTCACTAGCACCAGCGCATCGCAATCGGTGGCCAACTCGCGCGCCGAATCGCAGTAGCGGATTTTCAGGTCGGGCCGCTGCGCGCGGCAGGCCGCATTGGCGATGGGGTCGTAAGCTTTCACCCGCGCGCCCATCTGCAGCAGGCGTTCGGCGATGTGAAGGCTGGGGGCATCGCGCAAGTCGTCGGTTTCCGGTTTGAAAGCCAGGCCCAGCAATCCGATGGTCCGGCCCTTGAGAATGAACAGCTTTTCCTGGAGCTTCTGGATGACGATCTGGCGCTGGGCCGCGTTGACTTCAAGCGACGCCTGCAACAGCCGGGTGGAATACCCATACTCGCGCGCCGTATGCAGTAGGGACTGGATGTCCTTTCCGAAGCAACTGCCACCCCAACCGGCGCCCGGGTTCAGGAACTTGGCGCCGATCCGCGAGTCCAGGCCGATTCCCGCCATGACTTCGGGGGCTTCGGCGCCCACGCGCTCGCAGATATTGGCGATCTCATTGGCGAATCCGATTTTCATCGCGAGGAAGGCGTTGGCGGCGTACTTGATCATCTCGGCACTGGTGAGCGAGGTGGCCAGTAGCGGAACCGAGATCATGGAGGATGGCCGCGGCACCCCGGGCGGCTGGTCGAAGGCTTGGGCCACCAGCGGTTCGTAAAGCTCGCGCATTACCGAAAGTGTTGCGGCGTCGCCGCCCACCACAATGCGGTCGGGATACAGCGAGTCTCCCACAGCGGAGCCCTCCTTGAGGAACTCGGGATTGCTGGCGACTCCGAAGCGGATCTGCTCATCCGAATGGTTGGCGGCGATACCATCGCGCACCAACGCCTCCACCAGGTTGCCCGACCCTATCGGCACCGTGGACTTGTTTACCACCACGCGGAATCGCGAACCGTCCATGGCGGCTCCAATGCCGTTGGCGGCAGCTTCCAGATAGCACAGGTTGGCTTCGCCGCTTGGCAGCGGCGGGGTCCCGACGGCGATAAAGATCACTTCACTGCGCTTCACGGCTTCCGCCAGTTCCGTAGTGTACTGGATGCCGCCACGTGCGGCGGCCATAGCCATCATCTCCTCCAGGTGCGGTTCGTAGATTGGGGACTGGCCCCGCTGCAAGACGGCAATCTTGGCGGCATCCGTGTCGACGCACGTGACCGAGTTTCCAAGATAGGCGAGGCAGACGCCCGTTACGGTTCCAACATACCCTGTTCCGATGACTGTGACGTTCATAGTTTTAGGAAGGCTTTTACTCCGTTTCTTAAGTTGAAATTTGAGTATAGCAGTAGTGGACTTGCCAGGCGTCTTCAACGGCGGCGCTGGTTTGGCAGGAACCGCTAATCCGCCGTGGTACCAAACATAGTGTAAAACCGGGAATGGTGCTCCCCAGGGCATGCCTTTCTTCGTCAAGGCATACCTGTATTTCGGCACTTTGCTTGGATTGGCATTGGCGGTACCAGTACGTTTCTACCTTGGGGCCGCGTTTGTCGGATCGTGCCGCATAAAGGTCGTTGCCCGGTATGGTCGAACTCTCGCTGGGTTCCGTCCCGGCCTTCTGCTTCGGCCCGCTGTTCCTCATCTGCTGGCGTGGACGCCTGGTGCAACACTTCGCCGGATCAACTCGGCCTGGATTCTCTCCGCCTGCTCCAGCGTGAAGCGCAATTCGCCGCTGGCGGCCATACGGGCTTCCGCATTCTGAAATCGCGGGCGCATCACTCCAGTCCACGCATGGCCTGGCGATCGCAACAGGATGTGACCGAGTTCGTGGGCTATTGCGGCGCCGAGCAGCGAGGCTTCGTCCGCATTCAGGCTGGCCGCTGCCTGCTCCACCGCCGGCCAAAAGACACCACCGTAGCTGGCCGCTCCGTCGCGTGCCGGCATCAGCACTGCGAAGCCCAGCGCATCGCCATGCAGATGCGGCGGCTTGTTGATTAACAAATGTAACCAGAATTCGTTGGTCGCCAACTCCTCCCCACAGGAAGGGCACTGCCGCCACGCGATTTCGACACCTGCTTGGTCAAAGGCGGCCGCGGCTACGTGCTCCGCGCGAAGCAACGTCCTCGGGGGAATCCCCGCCGGGTTGAGGACTCGCACCGTGATTCCCGGCGAGTCCCTTGGCGCCGCCAAACCCATTCCCAGCAGCATTCCCAGGAACATTCGCCGTAACAGCCAGCAAGTTCTCCCCGAAAAGGCCGGTCTTCGGGTGGCGCCTGAGGCTGGCGGCGGCGGTTCGATCTTCATGCCGCGATTGTGCGGCGGCGAATCGCGTACCTCGATGCACCGGAGGTCATTTGACAGTCGCGCGTGGCTCACGTGTGGGTCACGGAAGTTTACGGGACTATTCCGGCCGCGGCGGCGTCCAAGTCAAGGATGAGAGCGAGGAAGAGAGAGGGGTATGCCGTCTAGCCGAAGCTTTCGCGGCGTTCGCGTCATCCGTTTCGGAGAGTTTGAGCTGGACATCCGCGCCGCCGAACTGCGCCGGGGCGGCGTCAGGATCCGGCTTCAGGAGCAGCCCTTCCGCATCCTGGTGATGTTGCTGGAACATCCCGGCGAGGTGGTGCTGCGCGAGGACATCCGCCGCAGATTGTGGCCCAACGACACCGTGGTCGAGGTGGGGCACGGCATCAACGCCGCCGTCCAGAGGCTGCGGGAGGCTCTGGGGGATTCGGCGGAAAGCCCGCGATACGTGGAGACCGTGGCGCGCCGCGGCTACCGGTTCGCCGGTCAGGTCGCCGGTCAGGTGGAAGGGCTCCACCGGGCCGAACAGGAACCGGCTTTCGCTGTAGCCGCTGCCGCCCTGGCTCCAGTCCAGGGTTCAGTTTCAGCTCCAGTAACCCCAGGCGATCCCGGTTTCGACAGCGGCGATCTGGGCGGCAAGACGGTTTCGCATTTCCAGGTGCTGGAGAAACTGGGCGGCGGCGGCATGGGCGTGGTATACCGGGCCCAAGACCTGAAACTCGGCCGCCACGTTGCCCTGAAATTCCTGCCCGCCGAACTGGCCTGCGATCCGGTGGCGCTGAGCCGCTTCGAGCGCGAGGCGCGCGCGGCCTCGGCTCTGAATCATCCCAACATCTGCACCATTTACGGCGTGGAAGAATGTTCCGGGCAACCCGTCATCGTGATGGAGTTTCTGCAGGGCGAGACGCTGGAGGCCCGGTTGGTCAAGGGTCCGCTGCCGCCCGGTGAGGCGCTGGCGCTGGCCATCCAGATGGCGGCGGCGCTCGATGCGGCCCATCGCAAGGGCGTGGTGCATCGCGATCTCAAGCCCGCCAACGTGCTCCTCACCGAGTCCGGCCTCAAGGTGCTGGATTTCGGGCTGGCCAAGATGGATTTCGGACTGGCCAAGTCGGACCGCGCCCTCGGCGGCGTGCTGGCGCTTATCACCCCGCACCTCAAACCATACGTCACCCCATATGTCACCCAGGAGGGCGCCATCCTCGGCACGCTGCACTACATGTCGCCCGAGCAATTGCAGGGGAAGGAAGCCGGCGCGGCCAGCGACATCTACTCGTTCGGCGTGGTGCTGTACGAAATGTTGGCGGGCCGGCGCGCATACGCCGCCCCAAACACCGCCCTGGTGATTGCCGCCATCCTTACCGCCCCGCCGCCAGAGCTCCCGTCGACCGAGGTTCCCGCCGCTCTGAATCGCGTGTTGCGCCGCTGCCTGGCGAAAGATCCCGAAGAGCGCTGGCAGACCGCGCGCGATTTAAAGGCCGCTCTGGAGTTGGCCGTGCAAGCGCCCGCCAACTGGGCGACGCGCCCCGAGTTGGCCGCTGCCCCGCCCGCCGCGGCGGCGCCTGTTAGACCTGTTAGACGGCCCAGCCGCCGCACGTGGATCACCGCAGGGGCAGCCGGCGCCGCGTTGTGCGCGGTGCTGTTGGTAGCGCCGGCGGGCTGGCGCGAAAACCCGTTGGGCCGGCAGCCCACGCGCGTCACCGTTACCGCGCCGGGCGGAGCCGGGATTGCCCGGCTGAACCTCTCGCCCGATGGCCGCCGCATCGCTTTCGTATCAGCCAACCGCATTTTCGTGCGCGCGCTCAACTCACAGGAGACACTGCCCCTGGAGGGCACCGAAGGAGCGGGCACGCCGTTCTGGTCGCCGGACGGCCGATTCCTCGCCTTTCCGGCCGGAGGCAAACTGAAGGTGACCGAAGCCGCCGGCGGACCGCCGCGGGTGCTGTGTGAGGTCAATACGAACATTGCCGGCGCCTGGGGTTCGGATGGCACCATCGTGATCGGCGTGGTCGGCGATGGTCTCTTCCGCATACCGGCCGCCGGCGGACGCCTGACCAGGATCACCGAACTGGATCGCGCGCGCGGCGAAAGCCGGCACCTGGCGCCGCAGTTTCTGCCCGGCAGCAGGAAGTTGCTGTTTGTCGCGGGCGCGGTCAAAGCTGGGGAGAGCATGCTTGACGCCGGTTCTCTCGATTCTTCCGAGCGCGTCCCCATCATGCCGGTCGAAACCAACGTGGCATTCGTGCCCGCCGGGAATGCCACCTGGGGCTACCTGGTATTCGGGCGCGCCGGCATGCTGCTGGCGCAACGTTTTGACGTGGAGAAATTGCGCGCCGAAGGCGAGGCCTTTCCGATCCTGGATTCCGTCCGCGGGAACCCCGCGGTGGGCTCCGCCGTCAAGCTGGCGGACTTTTCCATCGCGGGCGGAGCGTTGGCATACCGCCCGGGTTCGGCGGTAGCCCTCGCCCAAAATCTGCAACCGGCGTCTAATCTCAACCTCAATGCAATCTACGTCATCCAAAACTGGATGGCGGGCTTGAAGCGGTAATTGTGTGTGGCGTCCCCATCGCGTTCATCCGCGAGTACGTCCTGTTGGAAAGCCAGTCACAAGTTTTTTTATTTATTTTTCGCTGATTCTGAATCGTTTATGCGGTCATCGCCTGGGCAGCGCGAACTCGCGTGGCAAGATCTGAATCAAGAAGCGCGAGTGCGCAAGTGGCTGATGCGGGCGTTGGAACTGGGCGGTTCCGGCGCTCTCCGGCCACATGGCGCTGATACTCATAGGGGCGGGTAATGGAGACCTGCCCCAGCGTTGCGAAGTGGGGCCTTCCCGCGCTCGCGCTTCACGAATACCAATAACGGTACGCCATGTACGGCCAGCGAGTCGTTCTCCTAACCCATGTTGAACGGAGTGTACTACCGGCTTGGGGACTACGCCGGATTCTCGCGAAGCCGGGGGCGGCTGCCGTGGGTGGCGGCATTTGACGCACGCGGTTGGGAGAGCCGCGGCTTCGCGGAGCGATCGCTCCTGCCTGGATCTCTTACCAAGCGCCACAGGATTGCTACTTCCTCGCCGGCGCCATCACCGCCGGCACGTTTTCATCGCGAATCAACTTGTTGAACGCCGTCAGATCGCCCGTCATCAACTTGTCCAGCGTCTTTAACTGCGCGTTCACCGCCGTTGCCAGGTCTTCGTAGACCATGTTGGATTGCGCCGTCGGCTGGTTGTCGGAACTCTGCACCACTCCCAGCACGTGCGCCAGTTTGTTGTTCAGTTTGATGGGGAAGTTCAGCGGATCTTCG
>DATMNI010000092.1:0-6002 GCA_035570275.1 Candidatus Acidiferrales bacterium
GATCGGGGTGCTCGCCAGCATTGCCCGTCTCCGCTTCGCCCGGCACTGTCAGAATAGCCGTGGACAGGCGCCGCGCCAAGAACTATCATTAAACGGTAGCGGCGTCTTTTCCCTCGTGTCTCACGAATGGGGTTCACCCCATTCATCCGCGTTCATCGGCGGCCAATTCTGTTTTTTCCACGAAACTGGCTCACCCTGATTCACTTTGCGGGCGTAGCTTGACCGCAAGCGTCCGAATTCCTGCTCTTCCGCGCTATCGAAGCACTCGCGGTGACGCTGGCACCTGGCGCTCCCGACTCACCTATTCCTTCATCTAGCGATGGATCAGCGCGCGTCCGGGACCCCCTCGCCGAGGAGCAGCACGATTCGCAGCCAACTGCAAAGCTGCGCCAGGCGTAGCGAAGCGCCTCAGAAAGTTGCTGATTCACCCCGTGCGGAGCGCCGGCAAGCGGGCGGGCAGGCGATAGCGCCTACCCCACCACTCACCGTTTCAGGGATTCGTCTTCAGCCGACCTGCTTTCTGGCCTGCTGCCCCCCCATCTTCGCCATGGCCTCTTTGCCGCGGCGCGCCATCTCCTCTGGTGCCACATCTTCGATATGGGTCGCCAGCGACCAGGACTGGCCGAAGGGGTCTGTCAACTTCCCGTAGCGGTCTCCCCAGAACATATCGGCCACCGGCATATCTACCTTGGCGCCCGCCGCTGCCGCACGGTTAAAGGCAGAATCCACGTCCTCGACATAAATGAAAAGGCCGTTGGTGGTTCCGCCCAACGATTGCGGCGAACGGTTCCCGGCGGCAATCGATTCGTCGCCGAGCATCACGATGGAATCGCCGATCTTGATTTCGGCGTGCACGATCTTGCCTCCCGGACCTTCCATGCGATACCGCTCGCTGGCTCCGAAAGCCCGTTTGTAGAAGTCAATGGATCGCGCCGCGTCGCTCACCGTAAGATACGGCGTGATGGAATGAAATCCCTCTGGAATCGGTTTGGCCTTAGCTGACATATTGTTTCTCCTCGTTCTAAATTCGCACCACCGCGCCATGGCTTCAAGAAATTTAATAATCCGCGCGGTAGAATCCATCCGTTTTGGCCTACCGTGTTCGTTTCCATGCCCATCGATGAGTGTCTCTCATAACGATGGCTGTCACTCATAACGATGCGTGTCTCGCACAACGATGAGTGTCTCTCCCATCGGGGATGTTCCCGGTTTGGCCACGGTTTGACCCAACTTCCCTGTAGTGGAAACACCCGTCTTGCAGGTCTATACATCATCAAGGACTCGTGTGCCGCCCTGCCAGCTACTACCTGATGGCGGAGCACGGGTTCACCGATGTCAGCCTGCAGACCATGTCAATCAGCCGCGAGAATACTTCCCGCGAGCCCCACCCTAATTCGTGACGAGGCGATTACAAACGCCGCCGAAGTGCGGGAATTGCACGCCGTGATGCGCGCTCTTATGCCGGGGAACGGCGGCGATTCCGAATGATCCGGACCAGCGGGCTGACGTCACTATTCGAGGAGCACGGTCTGGACACGGCGTTTCCTTCGGGGGCCGGCCGAGGGGCTCTATCGGGACAGCACGGATTTATCGTAGGGTGGAGACATCCAGCTTTGTCCCGACCCGTGGACCACGCTCTTCGTCGAAAATGGCGACGTGCACCTGTGCTTCCTGGTGTTCGTAGAGCTCCGCGATTGCAATCAGGAGATCCATCTGCGCGAAAGCCTCCGCCGGCTGCCGCTGGTCGCCCGGCCAGGAACCTGTGGAGCCGGTTGCGGAGGTTGGGCCTGCTGTAGTTTCAGCAACGGCCTGGAATTGGACGTCCACGTGCTTACCATTCACAGTGGCGAAGCCGTAAGCGCCGCCGGCTGCGTCAAATGCCGTGACGGCTGTGATGTTCGCGAAGATCAACACAGAAGATCGAGGGGAGCGAGCTCTAGCGCCAGCTCGCCCATCGCAATCGCCTGCGGTTTCGCCAGAGAAAACCGGATGTGCGCCGTACCCGCGCCGGTGGAGATAGCTATTGATCGGCCATGCGGCTCAGACGGCTCAAAATGCCTCAGGCGGTGTGACATTCCGATGCAGCCGATGCCAGCCGCGTTCCCTGACGGGGTGCCCTCCGGGCGCAGGCTCGCAACGGAGCCGCGCGCGTAAGCAAGCGGTATTCGCAAGCGGTATTCGAAGGAGACGGAATCATGACTGACCGTGGAAATAGCAGGCGCAAGGGTTTCTTGTGGCTTGGAGTGGCTGGCCTGCTGACCTCCCTGCCCCATCTTCCGGGCCAGGCGTTTCAGATCGTCACCGCTACCTTGCCCAACGCCTCCATCGGCGTGCCTTACTCCCAACAGATCGCGGTCAGCGGCGGCTCGTGCGTGAGCGCAGGTACAGCGACCTACTCCATCGACTCCGGCGCACTCCCCGCCGGCCTCACGGTGACATCTCCCGCCGGGGTCGAGCAGTGGAGCATTCAAGGCGTGCCCACGGCTGGCGGGACGTCTCAGTTCACGCTGCATCTTACCTGGACGCACGCCGGTTCGGTCCCTCCCACCCCCTTTAACTTACCCTGCATGGACAGCGCAGCGAAGACTCTCTCGATTACCGTTGCGCCGGGGTCGGGCGGTGGTGGAGGCGGTGGAGGCGGCGGTGGGGGAAGCCCGCTGCTGACGCTGGACCGCACGCAAGTTAACGCCACTTATCACATCGGCAATGTACAGCCGTCGCCCGTGACGGTGCAGGTGACGGCCCAGGCAAACGCCGCCGTTGCCTTCACGGCGCAAGCCGCCACGAGTCTCGGTGCAGGCTGGCTGTCGGTCACGCCCTCCAGCGGCTCGACCCCAATGGCGCTCAGCATCAACTTCTCGGTCAGCGGACTGGCGCCCGGCGTGTATCCGGGAACCGTGACCGTACAAGGGGGTGGGAACCAGGCTGTGGTGGCCGTTACGCTTACGGTCATAAGCGATTCCGCGCCGCTGGCGGTCGACCGCGCCCAAGTCGCCATCACCTATCACACTGGCCACTTTCCGCCGTTGCCCGAAATGGTGCAGGTGACTGCGCCGGCAAACGCCTCTATCGCCTACACGGCACAAACCACAACCGCGTCCGGCGGAAGCTGGTTGTCGGTCACACCCGCCAGCGGCGTCACTCCGGCGTTGCTGGGCATCGCCGTGTCGATTAACGGACTGGCGCCAGGCGTATACACGGGCACGGTCACGGTTCAGGCTGGAGGGATCCAGACTGGAGCGGTCATTGCCGTTACGCTGACCATCGTCACCGATACTACACTGGTGCTGCAGGCCAGCCCGGCTTCGTTGGCGTTCTCCTATGTCATCGGCGGGCCAACGCCGCCGGGCCAAACGCTCTCGGTTGCGGTCGCAGGCGACGCGGTAATCTTCCAGGCGGTCGTGACGGTGTCCGGCGCCGCGACTCCGGTGTGGCTTCAGGTTACGCCCTCCGGCGCAGCTACACCGGCGGCACTCACGGTCTCGGTGAACCCTAAGAACCTGACGGGCGGCGCGTACAGCGGCGTCATCACGCTAAAGGTTCCGGGCGTAACCAGCAGTGCCCAGACCGTGGGGGTCACCTTCAGCGTGCAAGCACCGCCCGTGCTGCCCACGATCGCTTCCAATGGGGTAGTGAATGCTGCCAGCCTCAGCGGGGCCGTCGCGCCCGGCGCGTGGGTGTCGATATTCGGCAGCAACCTGGCCGCGACCACGCGTCCCTGGGCCGTCGCCGATTTCGTGGGCGGAAAGCTGCCCACCGCGCTCGATAGTGTCAACGTGACCATCAACGGGAAGCCGGCCGCGGTGGCCTTCATCAGCCCCACGCAGATCAACGTACTGGCTCCGGACGACACCGCTACCGGCCTGGTCGCAGTGCAGGTGAATGGCCCGGCTGGAAGCAGCAACAGCGCCCTGGCGCTGGAGCAGACCGCCGCGCCGGAGTTGTTCCAGTTCCGCGCCAACACCACTGTGTACGTAGCGGGCACCCACGCCGATGGCAGCCTTCTGGCCGGCGCCGCGCTGGTGCAACAGGGGACTCCGGGCACTCCGGCCAAACCGGGCGAGACCATCGTCATATACGGCACCGGTTTTGGCGCCACGCAGCCGGCCATTTCCGCCACCGCCCTGGTACCGGCGCCACTCTCGCTAGCCAACCCCGAGGATCTGCGGGTGCGGATCGGCGGCCTGGATTGCGCCGTCGCTTTCGCCGGCCTGATCTCGCCCGGCTTATATCAGTTCAACGTGGTAGTGCCGCCAGTTGCCGATGGCGATCAGACCATCGTTGCCGAACTGCTCGGCCTGCTCACGCGCGCCGATTTGTTGTTGACCGTACAGCAGTAAAAGCCGGTGGCCGGTGGCCGGATGCCGGTGGCCGGTTAGCACAGTACGGGCGCGTTGTCTTTCACCGGCCACTGGCCACCGGACACCGGCCACGGTTAACAGTACGGGCGCGTTGTCTTTCACCGGCCACTGGCCACTGGACACCGGCCACGGTTAGCACAGTACGGGCGCGTTGTCTTTCACCGGCCACTGGCCACTGGCCACTGGCCACCGGCCACCGGCATCCCTTCTCAGCCACCATGTGACACTGAAGTAGATGAAGCGCGCCCTCTCGAAGGCCAGTCCCGTACTGAAGGTTCTGTTCGGCGCCGGCATCGTGGCATGGATGGCATCCAGCGGCAAACTGAATCTGGCTCAGGTGGGCAGAAGCCTCTCGCAGTGGCCCGTCATGCTGGCGATCCTGGGGTTGGGGTATTCGCAGGTCGGCCTCACGGCATGGCGGTGGAAACTGCTGCTGGAGGCGCAGGAGATATGGCTGCCGTACGGCCGGGCCTGGGGGCTGACGATGGTCGGGATGTTGTTTAACGTGGTGATCCCCGGTGCCGTCGGGGGCGACCTGATCAAAGGCTATTACATCACGCGGGCCGCACCGGGCCGCAAGTCTCACGCCGCTACCACGATTCTGATGGATCGTGTGGTGGGGTTGATCGGGCTGCTGTTCCTGGGAGCCGTGATGGCGATTGCCAACCTGAATCAAACTCTGCGCAGCGCCGCCACCCGCGGCCTCGGAAGTATGACCGTCGGGGGTTTTGTCGGAGGCCTGGTTATTCTATACGCGGCGGTGTTCGCCGGCGGCCGTCTGGCGGAATGGCACTTTCTTCCGGGCGTGCTGCGGAACATCTTCCGCGCATTGCACGAATACCGGCGGAAGGCACGGGTTCTTCCGGTGGCGCTGGCGCTCAGCGTGGTGAACCAGGGGCTGACTTGTGGCATGTACTACCTGGCGCTGCTGGCAACCGGAGTTACGGACATGCCCATGAGCCAGTTTTTTCTGGTGGTTCCGCTGGGGCTGGTTACCAGTGCGATTCCCATCTCGCCCGGCGGCATTGGTGTCGGGCAAGCGGCATTCTTCGCCCTGTTTCAAATTGTCGCGCCCAAATACGCCGCGGCCGGAACCAATGCCCTGACGGTGTTTCAGGTGATCTTCATCCTGCTGTGCGTGAGCGGATTGTACTGGTATCTTTCCTATAAGCACGTCGATCTGGAAGCCGCCGAAAAAGAAGGCTCGTCAGAAAAACTCGTGGGCTGATTCCGGCTCGGGCAGGCAGAAACATGATGCGCAGCCAGTCCATGGTCCATGGGTTACCCGCCTCGAAGCGTTTCCATTGGATCCACCGAGGCTGCGCGACGCGCGGGAATGTATGTGGCAGCCATCGCCGCCACCAGCAGCGCTGCCGCAGTAGCGCCATAAGTGGCGGGGTCGAACGGCGTCACGCCAAATAGCAGCGAAGACATCAGGCCTGAGAAAGCTGCCGCGGCAGCCAGCCCCAAGGCTATGCCAGCGCATGCCAGCACCAATCCACGGCGCAGAAACATCCGTTTCACTGCAGCCGCCGGCGCGCCGAGCGCCATGCGGATGCCGACCTCGCGCCGGCGCTGCTCCACCGTGTATGCGATCACGCCGTAGACCCCAATTACGCCCAACACCAGAGCCATGCCTCC
>DATMNI010000093.1:0-106601 GCA_035570275.1 Candidatus Acidiferrales bacterium
GACTACCGAGAGCACCAGGAACAGGATGAGAAGGCCGCGGATTCTCTTCATTTCTTCTGCTCCTTTTTGTCGAGATCGACCGTCCCGACATCGACCAAAGCCACCAGAGAGCCGGCGGGCAGGCCGGTGACGGCCACTTCGTCGGGGTTGCGGGCCTGGACCTGCACTTCCAGGCGGCGGTAGTCCGATTTGGTTTGCAGGTACACGATAGGTTTGCCGGCGTGGGTGAAGAGGGCCTTAGTGGGAATACTGACGGCGTTGGGGATGCGGTTGATGATGATATCCATACCGCCGTTCATGCCGGGCCGAAGGCGCGGGTCGGGTTTGGGAATCGGGGCATAGGCACGGAAACTGCGAGTGGGCGGAAAGTCGTTGCTCTGCTCGGCAAGGAGCGAAATCTGGGCGATTTTCGCGGGGATAGTGAGTTCGGGGAGCGAATCGACGCGCACCCGCACATCCTGCTGGACCGAGATGCGGCCGCGGTCGATCTCTTCGACTTTGGCATCCAGTTGCAAAGTGGCGAGATCCGGCATATCCGCCAACTGCATCCCCGCGAATACGTTGTCACCCACCTTAAAAGGTTTCGCATTCATCCAGCCCTGGGAGTAGTTGGACGCGAAGGTGAGGAACCCGGTGATGGGCGATTTGATTTCCATTTGAGCGATGCGGGCCTTGGTGACGTCGACATCGTTTTGGGCCTGGTCGCGCTGGCGGGTGAGTGAGGCAATCTTGGCCCGGTCGGAGGCCGCATGCAGCGCGACAGTGGCTTCTTGAACCTTGAGTTTCTGTTGGGCGACACCGTAATCGATCTTGCTCTCCTCGCCCTGGATGCGGCTGACGATTTCCTGTTTGGATGCCTCCAGGCGGGCGCGTTCCACGGTGAAGCCGGCGTCGGCCAGGTCGCTCTTGTCCTGCTCGGCGGTGATGCGGGCCTGGGCGACGGCTTGATCCAATGTCGCCTGGGCCTGTCTGAGAGCGGCATCCTTCTGCTGCAACTGCTGCTCGGCGCTGCTGGAATCGAAGCGGATGATGGGGTCTCCCTGTTTGGCCGTTTCGCCGGACGGCGCCAGCCAGGCGATCCGCAGGTTGGGAACGATAGGTGTATAGACGCCGACGGAACGGTTGGCTTTCAGTTCGCCGCGGCAGCGAACGATGACGAGAAAATCGCCCAGACGAGCCGGCGCCACGGGGTAAGTCACGCTGGCCTGAGCCTGGCGCAGACGGTAGACTCCAGCGGACGCGCCACCGAGGATGAGCAGCACGAAGAGCAGAATCGCCCAGGAACGGATGCGTCGCGTGCGGGCGCTCACTGATGACCTCCGCTGGGGCGAGCTGGGCCGGCGGTTTCAGCGGCGGTGGAGGCCACCGTTTTAGCGGCAGGGGAGGCCACCGTTTCAGTGGGGAGTGCGGCCGGCGATTCAGAGCCCACCAGGACTACAGCGGCGGAAAGATCGGGCATGAGGTGCGGGTCGGCCTTGTCGAGTTTGAAAACGGCGGAGAACGTCTTGATTGGGCTGCCCAGGGCCGACGCAGCGACGGGGCTGGCAAATTCGAAATGGGCCGGCAGGGCGAGATCGGGGTAAGCGTCGAAATAGACGGTGGCTTTGGTGCCGAGGATCAGCGCGGCGCCATCGGGTTCGCCTACGGCACATCGCACCAGCATCTCCGCCGGGTCAAAAATACTGACCAGCGGTTGACCGCGGTAGAGTTGGTCGCCCTCCTGCGCATGGCCCATGGAGTTATTGCGATAGAGGTTCTGGTGAGCCACCACGCCGGCCAGTACGGCGTGGAGTTCCAGTTTAGCCATATTGCTTTGGGCGCGCTGCAGAGCCACCTTCTGGCGGTCGCGCTGCAGTTCGAGGATGCGAAGCGCCGCGCCATCGGCCGTGTCATGAACGGCCATGGATTTCCGGAGGCTCTCCACGTGATCGCCGGCGGCCTTCACTTTGACTTCGTTCTTCAAACGTTCGATCTCGCTGAGGATCGGGCCTTTTTGCAGCTCGATTTGGGCCTTGGCCAAATCGGCCTCAGCCTGTCGAAGATCGGCGGACCGCTTTTCGGAGTCGGCACGGTTTTCAGCGGCTTTCTGCTCAACCTGATGGCCGAGATCGTCAAACTTTGCCTGGGCGTCGCGCGCACTATCCAGTTGCGCGGTGGCGTCGAATACGGCGATCAGGTCGCCTTCCTTCACGCGGGAGCCGTTGGGAATGAGTTTGGTAAGGGTCATGGAGCCGCCCTGACCATAAATCTGGGGCACGAGCACCTTGGAGGAACGCACGGCTTCGAGGGTTCCGGTGACGCGTACCTCACGTTTGGGGCGCTGGGCGCCGGGGGTGGTGGAAGGCAGGGTGGCGGAGGGAGCTGCCGCGTGGGCAACCTCGGGGGCGGGACGCGAGCAGGATGCGAGAAGCAGAAGCGGGGCGAGAAACAGAAGGCGACAGCCGCCCGGGAGCTTGCGCACAGAGGATGACATAGTCTAGTCTCGGAGATTAGACGTCGCGACACCCCCAATGGTTTAGACTGATTCAGGACTTATTTATAGTGAATTCGCGGCACACTGTCGCTGCCAAAACCGGCAGGGCTGCCCGGACGGGCATAGTCGTGAGCTTGCTCGGGGCAGGCGCCGGGCTATGGTTCACGGCGCTCTTCGTGGGAGGCGACCCCAAGGTGTTCGCCTTCGAATGGCTGGGGCTGGTGGCGCTGCTGGCGGGATTAGGCGGCGCCGTATTGTTTGGACACAGCCGGGGGCAAGTCGCGCGATCCACGACGATCGCCTTATTGGCGGTACTGGCGGTCTGGGCCGCAATTGCTGCTCGCTAAGCAAGGCGGCGCACGGCAAACCCATGCTGCGTCGCGAACAAGATTGGAAATCGGCGCCACAAGGAGCAGGTTGTGGTATATTACACACAAATCCACCAAAGAATAGATCCGAAAGGCGGTTTCTTTCGGGGAACGGGGAATTTACTGTAAATGTGTGGAATTGCGGGATTTACACGTCTCAAAGGGGTGATGAGCCGGGGGTTGGCCCGTCGCATCACCGAATCGATTTCTCATCGCGGGCCTGACCAGCAAGGAGTTTTCGAAGGCAGCGTGGCGACGCTGTGCGCCGTGCGTTTGAAGATCATCGACCTGGGCGGCGGCGACCAGCCTTTCGTGAGCGACGATGGCGGCACGGCTGTCGCGTTCAACGGCGAGATCTATAACCATCGGGAAATTCGCCGGGAACTGGAAGAGAGGGGACACCGCTTCCACTCCAGTTGCGACACCGAAACCGTGCTGCACGCGTTCCTGGAATGGGACACGGCGTGCTTCGCTCGCATGCGCGGCATGTTTGCGGCGGCCTTGTGGACCGAATCGCGGCAGCGCCTGGTGCTGGTGCGCGACCGCATGGGAATCAAGCCGCTGTACTACTACCGGCACGGCGACGATGTTTTTTTCGGATCGGAGCTGAAAGCGATTCTGGAGCATCCGGAAGTTCCCCGGCAGATGGATCTGGCGGCGCTGGATTCGTATCTGTCGGTGAATTACGTTCCGGGACCACAGACTCTGATTGCCGGCATCAAGAAGGTGCGCCCCGGCCATTTTCTGGAATGGCGCAAGGGCAAAATGTGGATGGAGCCCTGGTGGAAACTGCCGGTAGCTGAAAAGCGGCGCTGGTCGATGGATGGCGCGAAAGAGGAATTGGACAGGCTGCTGGAGGACTCGGTTCGTGAGCATCTGGTGTCGGACGTTCCGCTCGGTGTTTGGGCGTCCGGCGGCCTGGATTCCTCCGCCATCCTGCACTATGCGGCGAAGCTAAGCTCGAAGCGGCTGAAGACGTTTTCGGTATCTTTTCAGGGGCGGAGTTTCGACGAGAGCCAATATTTTCGGGAAATCGCCCGGATCTACGACACCGACCATCACGAGTTCGACCTGAACCCGGATGTGGAGTTGCAAAGCGCCATCGAGGATTTCGCGTACTACTCGGACGAGCCGGGCGCGGACGCCGGAGCACTTCCGGTCTGGTTTCTGGCGCAGATGAGCCGGCGGCACGTTACGGTAGCGCTCTCGGGCGAAGGCGCCGATGAACTATTCGGCGGTTACCTGACATACGTCGCAGACCAAACGGTGCGGCCGTTTCGCCTGTTACCCGGGGCACTGCGCCGGCTGATGCGGGGCGCCCTGGACCGGTACATGCCGGTTTCCGATGAGAAGGTCAGCCTGGAATACAAGCTGAAACGGTGGATTGAAGGAAGCTGGCTGCATCCCGACGAGGCGCACTTTTTTTGGAACGGAACGTTCTCGAACGAGCAGCGCCACCAGATCCGCCCGGGCTCGAACGGGAACGGACTGCGAGCGCTGGTGGACGGTTTGGAAATCACGACCGGCGGCGTGCTGGACCGGTATTTGCAGGTTGACCAGAACTACTACCTGCCGGATGACATCCTGTACAAGACCGACCGGATGAGCATGGCTCACTCGTTGGAAGTGCGTCCGCCATTTTTGGACCACCGGATCGTGGAATTCGCGGCCGGGCTGCCGGAGAGCCTGAAAATTCGGGGCCTGCAACAAAAGCGCCTGCTCCGGGAATTGATGCGCGGGAAGTTGCCTGAGTGCGTACTGAACCGCAAGAAGACGGGCTTCGATATCCCAACACACGATTGGTTCCGAGGCACGCTTCGCAGCTTGCTGATGGACACACTGACACCGGAAGCCATAGCCGCCACCGGCATTTTCGACGCGGGCGCAATCGAAACGCTGATACGCGATCATATGGAAAGGCGCATGAACGCCGGGTATCACCTATGGGGTCTGCTGACGCTGTTCCTTTGGATGAAGAGATGGAAGGTGGAGGTCCTGCCTCCGGAGGAAGCGGTCCGCACAGTCCCGGCGCGGGTGTTCGCCATCAGATAACCGTCGTAATCGTCGCGGCCCTAATCTTCCTGGGCTGCATCGTGAGTCCGCCGTCGTTAATGGACGACGTGGACGCGGTGCAGGCGCAGATTGCGCGGAACATGCTGCAATCGGGCGACTGGGTGACGGCCCGGTTGGACGGCGTTGCCTACCTTGAGAAATCTCCGCTGAAGTATTGGATGATTGCCGTCTCGTTCCTGATTTTCGGGGTGCATGACTGGGCGGCACGGATTCCGATTGCGCTGAGCACGGTGCTGTTGTGCTGGGTGACGGCGCGGTTCGGGGCGTGGGCGTTCGGCCGGCGCAGCGGAATGTATTCAGGCGTGGTGCTGGCGACGAGTGTGGGGTTGTTTCTTTTCACCCGCATTTTGATACCGGACGTAATTCTCACGCTCACGATTACGCTGGCGCTGTGGGGTCTGCTGCGGGTGCTGGACGACGGCGAACCGCGTCCCAGGACTTGGGCGATGGTGATGTGGGCCTCGGTTGGCACCGGGCTGCTATTGAAGGGGCTGATCGCGGCGGCATTTCCTGTGGCGGCGGGATTGATCTATCTCGGCCTTACCAGGCAGTTGTTGGTGCTAAGGACGTGGCAGCGCCTAAGGCCGTTTTCGGGCATGCTGCTGCTACTTCTGATCGCGGCGCCATGGCATGTGCTGGCGACTTTGAAGAACCCGCCGTATTTCGATTTCACCATGCACAGCGAGAAGGGATCGTACCACGGGTTCTTCTGGTTCTACTTCATCAACGAACACCTGCTGCGGTTCCTGAACCTGCGCTATCCGCGAGACTATAATACCGTACCGCGGGCCTATTTTTGGCTATTCCACCTGCTGTGGTTCTTTCCGTGGAGCGTCTATTTTCCGGCGGCACTCAGGTTGAGCTACAGGCAGCCTGACCGCGCCTCCAGGGTGCGCCTGCTTTGCTTGTGCTGGGCCGGTTTCATTCTGTTATTCTTCAGCTTTTCGACCACCCAGGAATACTACTCTATGCCGTGCTATCCGGCGCTGGCGCTGTTGTTGGGCCAGGCGATGACGAGCCGGCACCGGTGGTTGCGGACGAGCACGAAAGCCATCGCGGCGCTGGCGACTTTGGCGACGTTGGCGATTCTAGCCATTCTGTGGCTGGTTCGCGGAATGGGGACGCCGCACGACATTGCCTCGGCACTGAATTCGAATCCTGAAGTCTATACGTTGTCGCTGGGGCACATGACAGATTTGACCATGGCTTCGTTTGCGTATTTGCGGGCGCCTTTATGGGTGGCGGGAGCGGCGTTTGCGATTGGGGCAATCGGAGCAATCGGTGCCATCAAAGGGAACGCAGGGGAAGGGCGGGGAAGTGTACCACTGGCGGCTCTGACAGCGATGATGGTTTTGTTTTTCCATGCGGCGAGGCTGGCCCTGGTGGTTTTCGACCCCTACCTGTCGTCGCGGCCGCTGGCGGAGGCGCTTCTCCGGGCGCCTGCGGGCACGCTGATCGTGGACGACCAGTACTACACTTTCTCGTCGGTTTTCTTCTACACCAATCGCCGGGCGCTGCTGCTGAACGGGCGTGTCAATAACCTGGACTATGGCTCTTATGCGCCGGACGCGCCCCCAGGCGTGTTCATAGACGAGCAGGACTTTCAGCGACTGTGGGGGGCACCGGAACGATACTATCTGGTGGCCGAAGGCCCGCAGTTGGCGCGCGTTGAAAGGTTAGTGGGCAAGAGATCGCTTGGCGTGAAAACAATGAGTGGCGGGAAGTACCTTTTTTCCAATCACTGATTTTTTGAAAATATTTAACGCGCTTTTTCAATAACTTACAGAGTGGCGTGGGCCTCGCCGCCAAGTGGCGGGTGCTAGTCTCAAGTCAGGGAGAAGGTGGCGCGGCTTCGCGGATGCGAAATTGGATGCCCCCTCCTCTCCTCCCACAGCGGCGGCAGGCCACTGGATGCAGGTTGAACGGCTTCGCGGAATTCCGCGGAGCCGTTTTTGTTTGAGGAGCACGGATGGCTAAAGGAAAGAAAAAAGAGCAGGCTCCCAGGGTCTGCCGGGATTGCGAGAACTGGCCCGACGTCCAGGAGCGGGTGAGAGTTTCGGAGGCGCTGGAGAGCGCGATCCAGGCAGTCGAGACGAAGATCAAGGCCAAGGATTTCAAGCCGACGATGGCGGAGTATCTCAAGTTGATGCAGGTGGAGAAGGAACTGAAACACGACGACACGAAGGAGATCAGGGTCACATGGGTCGAAGCAGTGGTGAAACCAGAACCCGAGAAATAAAATACACCCCGCTGCCTTCGCAAAAACGGTTTCATGCTTTGGACGGAAGATTTAAGGGGTTTTCGGGACCGATCGGATCCGGAAAGAGCCAAGCCTTATGCCAGGAAGCAATCCGGCTGAGCTACCTTAACCCGGGAAGGCTAGGGCTATTGGGCGCGCCGACTTACCCCATGTTAAGAGACGCGACGCAAGCGACGTTGTTGGAGATTCTTGACGGCAACGACATACCTTACGAACACAATAAGGCCGAGAACACGGTGGTGATGCAGGACACCGGATCGAGGATGTTATTCCGGCCGGTGGACGAATTCGAGCGGCTGCGAGGCACGAACCTGGCATGGTTCGGGCTGGACGAGCTGACCTATACACAGGAAGAATCCTGGCTGCGGCTGCAAGGACGCCTGCGGGATCCGCTGGCTCAGCGGCTAAGTGGTTTCGCGGTGTGGACGCCGAAGGGATACGACTGGGTCTATCAGAAGTTCATTGCGGAGCCGGTGCAAGGGTATCAGGTTGTGATGGCGGCGCCGGAAGAGAACCATTTTCTTTTGGACAAGATTCCGGACTTCTATAAACGGCTGAAGGACAGTTACGACCCCAAGTTCTACGAGCAGGAAGTGATGGGGTTATACATCAGCATGGCAGGCGGCCGGGTCTACAGCGCGTTCGACCGCAACCAGCACATCAAGAAGACTGAGGCGGATCCGGGGAAGACGCTGTACTGGGCGCTGGATTTTAACGTGGACCCGATGAGTTCGGTGATCGTGCAGATGGCGAGGGGCAAGATCCTGGTGCTGGACGAAATCGTGATCCGGCACGCCACAACGGAGCAGGCTTGCGAGGAGTTTATGAAGCGGTTTCCCAAGCACCAGGCCGACATTGTGGTGTACGGGGACGCTTCCGGGAACCAGCGGCAGACGACGGGACTATCGGACTTCCAGATGGTGCGCGACTACTTTTCGGTTCACACGACCACGGAGATGAAGTATCGGATTCCGAAATCCAACCCGAGCGTGCGCGATCGGGTAAACCTGGTCAACCGCACGCTGCTGACGGCCGCGGGAGACATCAACCTGGCGGTGGATCCGAAGTGCAAGGAATTAATCAAAGATCTGGAGCAGGTCTGTTTCAAAGCGGACACCAACGAGATCGACAAAACCCGGGACCGGCAACGGACCCATGCTTCGGATGCACTTGGCTACCTGATCTGGCAGGAGTGCAAACAAGGCAAGGATGCGGGGGAGAGGAACCAGCCACTTTTTTAGCCATGCAGAACATTAACCGAGAGCATCCGGAGTACATCGCACGCAAGGCGATGTGGAAGCAGTACCAAGAGCTCTACGCAGGCGGCGAGCGGCTGCGCATGAACGCATCGGAGTATCTGGTGCGGCGGAACAAGGAACCGGGCGAAATATACCAGGAGCGGCTGAACCGGGTGTTTTACGAAAACTACGTCGGTTCGATCGTGGACTGGTATGCGGCGACGCTGATGCGGCGGGAACCGATGTTGTTGTTCGATGGGAGCGACGCGGCGGCGAAGAATTTCTACAACGTATTGTCGGAGGACTGCGACTTGAAGCAGACCAATCTCCACGAGTTCTTCCGGCAGCGGTTCATCCAGACCATGGTATGCGGAAGGAGCTATATCGTGGTGGATTTTCCGCGAGGTTCCGGGCCGGCCTTGACGAAGGCAGAAGAGGACGCGTCGGGGCGATCGCGAGCGTATCTGGTGGACTACAGCGCCGAGGAGGTAATCAACTGGAACTACGACCCTGCGGGTGGATTGGATTGGGTGGTAATCCGGACGTCCTGCCTGCAGCAATCGAACGTCAGGGATGCGAAGTGGGAGAAAGAGACGCGGTGGATTTACTACGACCGGGAAAACTACCAGGTATTCCGCAAGACCGGCGAGGCGAAACCGATTGAGTTGATGGATGAAGGGCAGCATGGGTTGGCGACTCTACGGCGGGTACCGATGTTCGAATTGAAAGTATCCGAGGGACTGTGGCTGCTGAACAAGGCCGCCCAGGTCCAAGTGGAACACTTCAACAAATCGAACGCCCTATCGTGGGCGTTGACGATGGGCCTGTTCGCAATGCCGGTGGTTTATACGGACCGGGAATGGAACCAGATCGTCGGCGAATCCTACTACATTCAACTGGGGCCGCAGGACCGGTTCGGGTGGACGGAGCCGGAGGGCAAAGTTTACCAGATAGCGGCTAACAACCTGGTGACGTTAAAGGACGAGATTTATCGCGTCTGCTATCTGATGAACCAGGCTGAAAATCCCGGCGGAGGAGGGCTGAGGACGTCGGCCGTGAGCAAGCAGAGAGACTTTAGCGTGACGCAGGAAGTGCTGCGCGGCTACGGCGACGCGGTAAAGGACACGATGAAGCAGGTTCTGCGGGCCATCGCGGCGGCAAGGCAGGATGACGTGTCGATCGACGTCACGGGGATGGACGAATTCGACATTGGGGACTTCGGCATCGAGTTGGACGACGCGAAGAAGTTGCTGGACCTGGGGATCGCGTCGGAAACACTCAAGAAACAGGTTTTCAAGAGGCTGGCGTTCAAGTACCTGTGCGATTCGAGCCAGGAGATCAAGAACCGGGTGGCGGATGAGATCGAAGGCGCGGGGACCGTCTAGGCAGGGGCCCGGAGCAAGGGGACGTGTGCGGAGAAAGATACGAAGAAGTCAGGAACAGGAGGCTTATGGAAGGCATAGATGTTCAGGCGATTGTGCGGCAGGCGGTCCAGGACTATGTGAACCACGAACAGACCAAGAGCGAACCGGCATATAAGGCGGAACTGGAGGAGGAGCGGCGGCGGCGGGAGCAATTGGAGCGCAGGCTGAACGAGGTGGTGGTAGAGAACAAACGCAGCCGCCAGGCGGCGGAGGAAGCAGATCGCAGTTCGTCAATCCGAGCGGAACTGCAGCGGCTAGGAGTAGCCAAGATCGATCTGGCGTTCAAGGTAGTGAAGGACGGAATCGCGCGGGCCGAGGACGGACGTCTGGTGGCCCGCGGAGAGAACGGTGAATTGCCGATGAAGGATTACTTAACGGCATTCGTCACCGAGAATCCGGAATTCTTGCCGGGGCGTATTGCCGGGGGAACCGGGATGACGGCGACCCTGAAGGCCCCTCTGGAAAGCAGAGAGACGGTGAGTATCGAACAGATCCGCCCGGGAATGAGCAAAGAAGAGATGCAACGGGTACGAGAGGAAATTGTACGCGTGGCGTCGCAGACCCTGCGGGGGATGTAGGAAGCAGAAGGCCAGGCAACACAGGCAGGAGTGCTTGTGCCAGGGCCAAATTTAAGGAGAATGAATGGCAGCTATTACCTCAAGTAACGTAGCAAACGCGATTGTGAAACTGGTGGCGGCGGACGCATTGCCGGTACTGGTCGGGAACCTCGTGATGGGGAACCTGGTGAATCGCGATTACGAGCCGGTGTTGGCACATGCCGGTGACACGGTCAACGTTCCGATTCCACCGACGATGGTGGCGAACAACATCGCAGAAGGCGGCACGGTTCAGACGCAGAACCCGAACCTGGGGAACGCGCAGATTGTGCTGAACACGCACGCCGAATCGACCTTCCAGATTCCGGACATCACGAAAGTACTGGCGGTTCCGGACCTGCTGAAACTTTACATGGAGCCGGCGGTGGCGGCGATCGCGCAGAAGATCGAGAGCGACCTGCTGAACCTGTATGCCGGGTTTACCTCCAATGCACCGGTGGGAACGCCGGGCACGACGATCACCGAAGCCATCATCGACGCCGCGGAAACGGCGTTGTTTTTGGCGAAAATTCCAGCCACCGAGCAGAAGTTCATCGTGGTGGACGCGGCCACTTACTCGGCATGGCGGCAGATTCCGCGATTCAGCGAGTTCCAGACCGCGGGCGACGCGGGCCTGCGGGCGATTGTGGACGGTACGGTGGGGAAGATCAAAGACTTCTTCGTGTTCCGCTCACAGTTCATTCAGAAGACGGGCAGCAGCCCGGTGACGACCCACAACATAGCGTTCACCAAGAGCGCTCTGGGGCTGGTGGTCCGCCGGCTGCCACAGCCTTTGCCGGGAACCGGCGCCATCGCGGAATATGCCGAACTGGGCAACTTCGGAATGCGGGTTGTGATGAGCTACCAGCCGGATACATTGGCGCAGCAATTCACTGTGGACGTGTTGTACGGCTGCGGGGTGCTGCGCAACGTGTGCGGAGTGCAGGTGAACACTTAGGGGGAAGACCGCAGGACTGGGCTTACGTGAAGGGGCAGAGCGGGGACAGCCAACCAATTCCAAGAACCGGAATTTGGCAGCGGTCCCCGCTTTGCGGACCGGCAACGCGATGAAGGGTTTTCGAGATAAGGAGACAGGGAATGGATTTGAGGCTGTATTACCAGAAGATTCGAGATGCCGCGGCGAAGATCGAGGACGAGTTTCCCGTGGTGGTGAGCCGGGAGACGGGCGACGGAGGAAAGGAGGGCACGTTAACCGAGGTGCCACGACGTATCGCCGCGAAGATGGTGGTGGAGGGCTTGGCGCACGTGGTTTCGCCCGCGCAGAAGCAAGCGTTTCTGAACGCACAGGCCGAGGCCAAACGGATGGCGGACCAACTTTCAGCGGCGTCGCAAGTACATCTGACGGTGCTTTCGAGCTCAGAGCTTGACAGATTGAAAAATACGCGACCGGCGGCGATGAAGTAGGGGAACAGCATGGCATTGTTCATGGACGGACCCGTTTCGAGCATGGAAGACCTGACGGCGCAGGACTCACAACTTCTGGACGTCGCGCAGGTGGAGAACATCGACGTGACACAGAAGCTGGCGTTAGCACAGGATGAACTGGCCGTAGAGTTGGATACGCTGTTGATGCGGTTCAGCTATACCGGGCAGCCGTTCTGGTACACGGCGCCGCCAAGGATTGCCACGGTGGTGGTTACGCCGCCGCTGAGAATGTGGCACACTTTTCGCGCTTTGGAAATGGTGTACGCCGACGCCTACAACAGCCAGTTGGCCGATCGTTATGCCGGGAAGCGCGACCAGTTTCACGACCGAGCCCAATGGGCTTACGGCAAGCTGGTGGAAGCGGGACTAGGGGTGGCGTCAGACCCGATTCCAAGAGCGGGGATGCCGCAGGTGACATCAGCGGGTGGCGCCTTGCCGGATGGAACCTACTACATCACGATGGCATGGATGAACCGGGCGGGTGAAGAGGGAGCCGGTGCAGTTCCGGCGGTGGTCACAATTGCAGGCAGCACACTATCGGTGCAACCGGGGAAACCGCCGCTCAACGCGACGGGTTGGAAGGTCTATTTGGGCGGGGCTCCGGACAACATGGTCCAACAGAACAGCTCGCCCATCGCGGTGGGCGGGACCTGGCTTCAACCGAACCAGGCGGTTGCAGCAGGACCGGCGCCAGGCTCCGGCCAAGTGCCCAACTATCTGCGGCCGGCGGCACGGGTGATACAGAGGGGCTGATGACGGCAAGAATTGGAAGCGCGGTTGCGGACAAGGTTATGGGGCGGATTACCGGGCCGGCGGGGGTGAACGAGATGCTGGCGGCCCTCACGCCAGCAGACCAGGCGTTAGCCGGACCGTTGAACGCGGCGCAGGTGCGCTTGCAGAACGTGGCTGCGGACCTGGCGGAACGTGGAAGCACAGTCAAGTATCCGGCTGTCAATGTGTACTGCGAGCAGATCATAAACCAGATGACCGAGAAGTTTCGGACGTTTTCCGGCACGGTACAAATGGCGATCGAGATCCGGCATTCGCAGGACCGGCTGGAGGGGCTGCAGGCCAGTCTGGACGTGTACACGGACGCGATGACGGCAGTGCTGGACACAGGCCGCGGGGATTGGGGCGACGGCGCATTTTACAGCGGGGCGTACAAGGTGGCGTTTGGCGCCCTGAAGCAAGGCGGAAAGAATTTCATCCAGGTGGCAAAGATCACATTCGAGATTGGAGTGAGCAAGAACTAGTATGGCCTCATATATTTCCTCTAAAGCAAACCGGTTCTACACGGCCTTGGAAGGCGCGTACGGCCAGGCGGGATCGATAGGGTCCAGCAACCGGATTCCGACGCTGAAGCTGACGGTGCAACAGCAGTTGGAGATTACCACCCGGAAGGACAAAACGGGCAGCCGGACTTTTGCCGGCTTACCGACGGGCGGCAGAAGGCGCACGAATTTTGCGTTGCAGACGTATCTGACGAGTTGGAACAGGGCGGCCGCAAGTCCGGGATATGGTCCGTTGTTCCAGGCAGCGCTTGGGGGAACGCCATTATCCTTTGCCGGCGGAACGGTTTCCTCCTGGACGGCGGGCGGGCGGTTGGGTTTCGGCACGCCGCATGGGCTCAGTGTCGGGCAGGCGGTTTCGAGTGGGGGAGAAATCCGCTTCGTGGCGGCGATCGTCGATGGGAGTACGGTTCAATTGAGCACGCCGTTCACGATCGTGCCGGCGGCGGGGGCGGCTTTGGGCGCCGCAGTCACCTACGTACCAGGGACCGGGCTGCCGAGTGTCAGCGTCTTCGACTACTGGACGCCCGCCACGGCGGTGCAAAGACTGCTCTGCGGGGCGGCAATCGACCAAATGGAGATACTGGTGAACGGAGACTATCACGAGTTTCATTTCAGCGGGCCGGCACAGGATGTCTTGGACAGCAGCAGTTTCTCCGGGAGTGTGGGCAGCGCGTTACAGAGCTTTCCGGCTGAACCGGCTCTGGATGCGTTCGACTACTCGATTGTGCCCGGGAGCATGGGGCAGGCCTGGCTGGGAACTTCGCCGACGCAGTTCTTCACGGTGACGAATGCCTCAATCGTGGTGAAGAACGGGTTGGATATGCGGTCCAAAGAGTTTGGATCGAACTTGCCGCGCGCGATCTCGCCGGGAGAGCGCACTGTGACGGCGGCATTTGACGTCTTTGGTTTGGATGACAACGCGACCAAAGGCCTGTATCAGGCTGCCAAGCAACAATCGCCGATTTGCGTGATGTTTCAGTTGGGTGAGGTTGCGGGCCAGATGATGGGTGTGTATTTGAAGAGCGTGATTCCGGAAGTGCCGGAGTTTGACGACGGGCAGAACCGGCTGCAGTGGAAGTTCCGGGCATCGCGGGCGCAAGGGACGGTAGACGACGAGATCGCGGTAGCGTTCGCGTAGCGTTTGCACAGACACGGAACGCAGGTATTTAGACATGACATACGAAAGTGTGGTTGAGGTCGAGTCTAAGATTGCCCCTGGGGTGCGGTTTACGGTCGCCCGGATGTCGTTTGGGCGACGGACGGAACTGATGCGGGGGGTGCGGGACCTGGCGCGGCGAGCGGAGTTTCTGGAGGCAGGCAGCCAACCGGGCGACAAGATGGATGCAGGGCTGTTGCAGGCGGAGATCGACCGCTTGTACCTGTCCTGGGGTCTGCGGGCAGTATCGGGGCTAGTGTTGGACGGCGGCCACGCGAGCCCCGAACTGCTGGCCGAGGCGGGTCCAGAAGGGCTGTTCCGGGAAGCGCTGGCGGCGGTGCGGGCTGAGACCGGGTTGACGGACGAAGAACGAAAAAACTCCTAGTCGCTTTCCACTTTCAATTCGCCAACCAGGCCGGGTGGAAGTGCGACGTTTGCCGGAAGTCCGGCCTGGAGCAGAAGCGGCGATGCGGGTGGTTGACAGAATCGCCAGATAGCAGGGCGACTCCGGTGTGGGCCCGCAAGGACGTGGCGATCGCGACGTGCCCGACGTCCTACATTACGGCCGAGAGCCAGACGCTTGTCGAAGATTATCTTGTCAGGCGGCGGTTGAATGGCATGGAGTTTTCAGAGTTGAGTGCACGGCAGGTGGAAGCATTCCTGATCCTGGAGAAGGCGCTTGCAGCAGAGATGAACGATGACCAGCACAACACAAGACGAACTCTTTAAGACTTTTGTCGCGGTTTCGGGCAAGCAGGCGTCGAACTTGGACGAGATGGCGAGTTCACTGGCCGGCGTGGTGACCCAGGTTAACAACGTGCAGTCGGTCCAGCCCGTTCGGCCCGTCCAGCCCGTCCCGTCCGAAGCGTCGGCAAGCACTCCGGCTACGACGGGCGGAAGCGTGGGAAGCACCGTGGAATCCATTGCGACCAGTGTTCTGACGAGCGGATTGGGGGTGGTGCCACTGGTGAGTGAGTTGCTTGGGCTGTTCGGCGGAGGGAGTTCCCCGGCTCCGCCGCCCCTGGTGAAATACGCGATGCCGGCAAAGTTGAGTTTTGAAGGGGCGGACACCCAATCGGGATTGAGCAATTCGGACTACGACCAATCGGGCATGCCACGAGCGTATGCGGCCGCGCCGGCAACCGGCAATGGCACGACAAGCAATGGTTCCGCCAACGGCAGCAGCACAGGCCAAAGCAGCAGGGGCGGCGCGGCGCCTCAGATCACGGTGAACGTACAGGCGATGGACGCGCGGTCTTTCCTGGATCGCAGCACCGATATTGCGGCTGCGGTGCGCGACGCGATGCTCAACCTGAGTTCGATCAATGATGTGGTGAACGACCTCTAGACGATAGTAACCGATGGCACCGATGGCAACTTTTCCAATTCTGAAGACGATGGCGGTGGCGCAATATCCAGCCATGCGGTACCTGCAGTTCCGGAACCAAACGGTTCGGTTTGTCGATGGGACGGAGCAGCGGTACCGGGATGCCAGCGGGCCGCTACATCGATGGGGTATACAACTGAGCGAACTGGACGAGAGCGAAATAGCCGCGGTCGAGGAATTCTTCGCAACGAACCAAGGGGAGTCCGGCTCCTTTGCGTTCACCGATCCGTGGGACGGTCAAATATACAACAACTGCAGCCTGGCCGGGGAATCGCTCGACCTGCGGGCTCTGGCGGAAATGCGGGGCAGCACGACATTGACTGTGGTGGAGAACCGAGGATAGTGCGCGCACGCGCGCCGAATCGATATGCTGATATATCCACAACTCGCGACCGGAGCGCTGAGCCAGTTTCCCATTCGAAAGCAGCACCGCCTGCGTACGGTGGTCAATAGGGCGGCCGATGGGACTTCGATCAAGCTCGCCGATCCGAACGGTGAAATAACTCAATGGCAGTTGGCGTACGCGGACTTGTCAGACGCGGAGTTGGGTGCGCTGGAGCAGTTCTTTGCGGCGGCGGAAGGGACTCTCAACGGCTTCGTGTTTCTGGATCCGGCCGGTAACCTGCTGGCATGGAGCACTAAGCTTGATGAGACGGTTTGGACAGGTGGGCCCTTCCTTTCCGTAGCCGGAGGAATTAGCGACCCCTATGGCGGGACGGAGGCATGGCGGCTCACCAACAGCGGTGCTGGCACGCAAGATATTATCCAAACGCTGGAGGCTCCGGCTGGCTATGTCTACTGTTTGAGCGCCTATGTGCGGTCCGCGCAGGCTGTGAAAACGACGATGCTGATCGGCGATGGACGAGCGGATCGAACAGCGGCGAACCAATGGACGAGGATCGTCTTCGTGGCCAGCGGAGACCCTGCGGCGTCTTCGATCAGCTTCGGCCTGGAAGCACCGCCTGCAAGTAGCCTGGATGTTTTCGGGTTACAAGTGGAATCGCAGAGCGCCGCTTCAGCGTACAAGGCGACGACTGCCGGTGGAGTCTACCAGGATGCGCGTCTGGGTGACGACGTACTTACAATCACAACCACTGGAGTCAACCGGCATTCCTGCACGGTGAACATTATTCATGCAAACCATCTTTGATCTGAGGGCAGCGGAGGTTACAGACACACCGCTGCTGGTGTTCGATTGCGTGCTGCCCAACGGACAAACGGAGCAATGGAGCACGCATAGTGTGACGGCCAGCGGGAAGGCATACGCGGCGCGGGTCTTGCAGCACAACATATTCGAAATTCAGACGGCGTCCGACCAGGGAGTGGACGGAATACCCAAAATCTCGATTGTGCTTGGGAACGCCGATTCGCACTTTTCGGAGATCGAACGGTCGATCGGCTGGAAGGGTGCACGGCTCAGCGTCGGGTTCCTCTTTTACGATTTGCGCAATGGCGCAGCGTTGACCGACACGTCCGTGATCTTTCAAGGGGTGTGCAATCCGCCGGACGAGATCCGTGAGGCTACCTTCCGGATCACGGCGACTAACCGAATGAACCTGCAACGGCTGCTATTGCCGCAGGTTCGCATCCAACGCCGATGTCCATGGGAGTTTCCGGCGACCGCCGATCAAAGGGCCGAGGCGGTGAGTGGCGGGGCGTTCGGGAAATATTCGCGCTACTACCGTTGCGGTTACTCGGCCGGAGTGACGGGAGGCACCGGCAACCCCGATGGCGGCGGGCCTTTTACGTCCTGCGGCTACACGCGCAGCGATTGCGAAGCGCGTGGCATGTTCGCCAATTTTGGCGGCATCGAGTTTGTCCCGCCGGCCATCTCTGTGCGCACAGCCGGCGATAAGAACTCGCACACCTCGGCGGTGTCGCTCAACACGGCGCAGTACAACGATTTTGTGCCGATGATGTACGGGACCGCGTGGTGCACCCCACCGGTGGTATTCGCGCGAAACGACGGAAATCTAACACGCATGGAGGTGCTGCTGGGCGTGGGCGAGTTGCAGGGCGTACTTACCGTGCTGGTGAGCGACGTCGAGATCCCGCTTGGTGTGTCGGGAACCAACATGACGGGCACCGGTTGGTACAACATAGAGACGCTGGGAACCCGAAGCGGCGCCTTCGACCCCAACTTCACGGACGGGAGCGGGAAGCCGGCTGGAGACCCGTACGGGAGTATGGCCTATCTTTCCGTGGTGGTTCCAAATCGATTGAACAACGGCACGACGCTGCCGAGTGTGAAAGTGCTGGTCCAAGGGCTGAAACTGCCGGTCTACGCGGCAGACGGCACCTTCCAGTCGGAACAGTTCAGCAACAATCCGGCCTGGGTACTACTGGACGTCCTGCGGAGAACGGGCTGGGGCACTTCGGATATCGACATGGTGAGCTTCGCTGCAGCGGCGGCTTACTGCGAGGAGCCGATCCAGGCGCTGGACATTTACGGCAACCCGATCACGGTGGCGAGATTTGGGTGCAACCTTGTGTTACAGAAGCGGCAAAGCGCGGGGCACGTGGTCCGCGGCGTCCGGACAGCGGCCCGGATGCTGCTGACTTACGGGCCGAACGGCGTTTTGCAGTTGCGGGTCGAGAACAGCGCGGGAATCGAGCAACCCAGCAAACCAACATGTTCCAACAGCACAACCGCTCTGAGCGGCGGAGGCTGGCCAAGCTATGAATTCGGCGACGGCAGCAACGGCTTATCGGGGATTCTGCGGAAGCCGACTGGAGAGCCGGCGGTGCGGGTGTACTCACGAAGCATTGCCGACACTCCCAACCGTTTTACCGTAGAGTTCCAAGATGCCCTGAACGAGTATCAGCAGGATAGCTATGAACTGGTGGATCCGGCGGATATCGCGCTCTGCGGCCAGGAGGTTTCGACGACTCTGACGGCCATCGGAATTCCGAATTTCGATCAAGCGGGCCGGATCCTTAAGGTGAATCTCGACAAATCGGTACAGGGCAATACCTATATCGAGTTCGACACAAGCGTTAAGTCCTTCGGTGTGCGGCCGGGCGACATCATCACGGTCACCTACTTGAAAGAGGGCTTCAACCGGCAGTCATTTCGGATTCTGAAGCTCGCGCCCGGGCTAAATAACCGGGTGTCCACGATTACGGCGCAGATCCACGACGATGGGTGGTACGTCGACAGCAACGGCCAGGCAACTTCGGCCACCGGAGTCGGGCGGCAGGGCAGCACCGGAACCGGAGTGCCGAGGCCGTTGCTGGGGACGGTGGTGGACGGCAACGGCGATCTCCAGTTCGACGTGGTGGAGACCAGCACCACGAGCACCGATGGAACGGTGGTAACGAGCGTAGCGATGAGCTTCGTTACGCCGGCCAAAGCTACACTTACGCCGGGCCCTGGGATACCGATGGTGACTCTTTCACCAGCGATCGGAACGGGAGGCAGTCTGAAGAGTGGCCAAGTCCTTTACTACGCGATTTCGGGGGTAGACATTGCGGGTAACGAGGGGCTGGTGTCATTCATCGTCCGAGCTGTGATTGCAATCGACGGAAGCGGTGTGACGCTGACCGGCCTCCGTTTTGCTTCGGGCACGAGCGGGTTCAACGTATATCGGGGAACTACACCGGCGCAACTGTTTCAGATTGCGCCCAACCAACCGGTATCGACGCAATTCACGGATACGGGCTTGGCGAAGCTTGCGGTTGCGCCTCCAGACGCCAACTTCGACCATGCCAACTTTTACTGGCGGATGGAACTGCAGCCGGAGAGCGCCGCGACCAGCCACTCGGCGACATCGGTGGGGACCGAGAACTTGCAGATGACGGTGAACCGGTACCGTGGAATGATCGCGCGGATTACGCGGGGGAATGGCGACGGGCAGGAACGCGCCATCACGTCAAATACGGCGACGACGTTGACGGTCTCACCGGCATGGGACGCCGTCCCGGATGCCACCAGCTTCTTCGTAGTGTCTGAGACCGGATGGCGATTTGCAGCCGCGGCGAACAGCAGTCCGGTGGAGTTTCAAATTCCGAACCGCGCGGGTGAGACGGTCGAACTGATGGGCCGGGCAGCCAATGCAAGCGATGTGGAATGCGCGGCCGAACTCTCAACGGTGACGCGGTGGACGATCGGCGGAAGCGGGACCAGCGATAGCGCCGTTCCTTCGCAACCGTTTTTCGGATTGGGGGCGGGCCAGGCTGGCGGAACGGTGGAACTGAGCGGCGTATCGTTCACCGATTTGACCAACACGCGAACGGTCACGGCAGCGACCTTGACGGTTCACTACTGGGATGAACTGACCGGCAAGCCGACGATCTCGCTCGCCAGCGCGCTTACGGCTGGCGATACACTAGTCCCGCTCAGCGCGGCGGGTGCGGCGCTAGCCGGCGCTTTCATTCAGCTTGAAACCGAAGTGATACGCGTGGAAGAGGTGCAGAACAACGGGGCGCAGTATCGGGTGGCCCGCGGAATGCACGGAACTCAGGCCGCGGCGCACGTTGCGCAGACTCCGGCTTACCAACTGGCTAGCAAGACGGTAATCGCGCCGTTCCCGCCCGGTTTCTTCGGCAGCCCCTACAGCGGAAGTTGGAGCTACTCAGTTAGTCTGCCAGATGTTCGGGTTGCCACCGCTGAGTTGTTTGTAACCAACCAGCAAGGGAACAGCCCGGTTCGGGCCATCTGCCTGACCAACACGGTGGACAGCGGGCTGCGCTCACTTTCAGAGGGGCAGTACTCGATTCAGGTTGACGGATTCCTGGCGGTAGACCAATCCGTAGCGCCAGCTCTTGTGATCGACGCATCGCACGCTGTGCGGGATGTCTTCGCGGTGCTGGGTAAGGTAGCTGATGCGCCCGTGAACCTGCAGCTCAATGTGAACGGATCGGCATATTGCAGCCTGACGATTGCACCGGGTATGACCACGTCGGCGGCGGCGGACGGGAACGTGCTTGGGCCTCTGATTGGCGGTTCTCTCGTAAGCCTATCCGTCCTTTCCGTGGGAACCACCTATCCAGGCAGCGATCTGACGTTGTTGATCCGACTCTGATGGCCGACCAACTCTACAAACTCCGGCCGGACAGGGACTTGCAATGCTATTTCCAGCAGCCTTCGGCGGTGGCGGCGCTGAGTGCGACCAGCCTGAATGGATTCACGGTTTCCGGGTGCTGGCGGCAGCAGTTCGACTGGGCCGTGGTGGAGTGGAACCGGGACAACGTATTCGAACACCCGGCTCTGCGGAGCTTGCCGGATGGCGACTTGAGCGGCATCCACGTTTCGTATGATGAGACGCGCGTGAACTGCGTTCCGCTGGACTCCAATCTTTATTCCACTGTGGATTGGCCTTACCTGCGTGTCTGGGCCGACCCGGGTACGGGCGAACAAATCTACTGGGTTCCGTTGCGCGAGCATGCCACTGCAGCAGGTGGCAGTTATGTTCCGGCGACTGCAACCTTTGCGCTAGGAGGGACGCCGGCGCTTAACGATTCTGTCGGGCTGGCTTGCGAGGACGAGCATTTCACGCACCAGTTCTATTTCAACGGAGAAGGTCCGGCAGACGCGATCACCAACCTTGTGACAGCCATTAACAACGGCAGCCCGCCGAGCAAGACCGTCACAGCCTCCGGCAATGGCGAAAGCATTACCCTGACGTACAAGGATCAGAGCGCCGGGTCCAACGCCAACCGTGCCGGCGTCTACGGAAATGCGACTGGGGCCGAGACGTGGACTCCCTCATGGCAATTGTTCAGCGGCGGTCAATCGCCTGCTCAATGGCATATCGACCTCGACTTTTCCAATCTTCAGGGCTACCTGACCTCACATCCCGGACCGGCCGACACGAAAGTTAAGGTGCCGGCGAACGCCGTACGTAAGATGCGGTGGACCTGGGCGGCAGATCTTCAGCCTGCCAACTTTCAGCGAAGCGAGTTCTCGGTGCTGGTCACGAACTGGACAGTGACAGGAGCGAACCTGCTATATAACGTCGCAGGGCCTGGCAGCCGACGGATCGAAGACAGTGCGCTCGATACGGTCACATACACCGGTGGATGGACGGCAGCCCGCGGCAATTACTCCGGCGGCTCGATCCACTGGACCCAAGAAGCGGGAGCACGTCTGCAGTGCTCCTACATCGCGGGCGTGCAGCATACGCTGTACCTCGGTACACGACGTGCGGATACTTGCGGCGCGATCACGGTTCAGGTGGATGCGAATCCGCCAGTGCCGTTGAACCTCTTATTGGCAGGCGAGGACGTGCTGATACGAGTACGATTGGGGGATTTCGCGGGCGGGATGCAGCACACCGTGGTTATCACGACCGGCAGCACTGCATCGTCCTTTTATTTCGACTTCCTCGAAATCGCCATCCCTAGCGTTCAGTTACCGGTGTTCGACGCTCTTCCCACGACCACGCTGGCGACGGACTGGGACACGGAACACTCGGTGGCGTTGGCCCCCGAAAGAACCGCGTGGCTGATTCACACTCTTGGCTTCCATGGCCGCACGAACCATTACGCAGGCGCCCTTTGGTTCTACGAGTTGAGCCAAACGGGCCAACAATACGCTTCAGCAACAATCACGTTCGCCGGAGCCCCGGAGTTCTCCCAGAACAACCTTACGCGAATGTCGATTGGTGGATCGCTGTTCCAACATGGGCACTTGATTGGCGATACGGCGCAGACCATTGCGCGGTGTTTCGGTTTGCTGATCAATAATGGTTCTACCGGGGTATGGGCAGGCGTTGACGGAGCAAACCTGACGATTACCGCGCGCACTCCGGGCACTGCTGGGAACGGGCTGAGTATTTCCGCCACCACCGAGGGTTCGCAGTTCACGGCGACGCCGAGCGCGACCTTGCTTTCGGGTGGGCTATCGGGGGGCAATGACGGCAGGTGGCTGACGGATCTGGCAGCGACGCCACGACTGAACCGCGCCGCTCGCGACTGGAGCAGCAGTTATTTCAAGGCGATGAGCGGCTACGGATTGGGCGTGACGGCCTCCTTCAGCATGGAACTGGGGAACGGCGACGATACGGCCGCCGCCGGCATTGCGCAGCGGTATCCGAACGGAAATCCGGCGTGGTTAAATACTCCGGCATTACAGACCAACTTCTCGCCGTCCAGCACAGCGTTCTGGAAGCAGGTTTACCTGGATATGGCGGATGTGATGGTGGAAGCGGGGATAGCCCCATACCTTCAGTTTGGCGAAGTGCAATGGTGGTACTTCTGCCCACCTGCGGACCCGGCGAACGGAAACTGGAAGCCGGTCTTGAACGGTGGAATGCCTCTTTACGATGCTTACACCACGAGCACATTCCAGTCGAAGTACGGCAACGCGATGCACGTGTTCACCGACCCATCGAACGATCCGACACCGTATCCAAATGAGAGCGTTTTCCTGCCGGCACTCATCGGCGAATTCACTGAAGCCATTATGGACTTCGTCCATCAAACCCATCCGGCCGCACGCTTCGAAGTGCTTTACCCACCCGATGTAAACGACGCCGCGCTGAACCGAATCATCAACCTGCCGGCGGCGTACTGGACCCCCGCTAAACTGGCGTGCCTCAAGACGGAGAACTTCACCTATACGGGCGACCGGGACTTGAACAAGGCCCGCGCGTCCATCGAACTGCCTATGCAACTGGGGTTTCCGCCATCGCAGTGCAGCCACCTGGTGGGGATTGGCGACTACACAACACCGTGGGTTAAGGAGCAGCGGCTGGCGCTTGGGGAGTCGCTGGATTCGGTGGTGCTGTTTGCGCTCGACCAGTTTTGTTTGATTGGGTACTCGCTGCCGATGGACCGGGGGTCGCGGCGGGCACAGTTCATGGGCGGGTAGAATCCCTCTGCGGCAGCTTTCCGTCGTTTCGGTTTTGGGTCCTCGTTCCGCTCCGTGACGAATACTGGCAACGCGGCTCTACCTGGAGTCGTGCCGGCACGAACGGCGGGTACGGTTCATCACTGCCGCGGCGCTGGTCAATGAGTTGGCGGGCAGAATGGACACGTCAAGCGTTTGATGGCGCGTACTGGCATGCAGCGGGCCGCAGAACGGGACCAGGTCCGCGCCTGGGAACGGCCCGCTCATGAGCCGGGAGTTGTCGCCTTCGCCTCTTCGCGGAGTGCGGCGATGCGGTTCTGTAGCGTCCGCAAGCTTATCCCCAACATTTCGGCGGCGAGTTTGCGATTGCCACGCACATGATCGAGAGTGAGTTTGATGTAAGCCTCCTCGAGTTTCATGAGTGGCTGGCCGGGTTGCAGCACGAGCGGACCATCGTGGCCCGGTGACTGTTGGGCGTTCCGGCCGGATCCCACACTGAATGCAGGCGAAGCGAGGTCGGCCGCCCGAATCAAACCCGCGCCTCTCACGATAGCGGCTCGCTCCAGGACATTACGAAGCTCCCGCACATTGCCGGGCCAATCGTACCGATGAAGTAGGTCCATCACATCGGCATCGAGGCCTATAACGCGCGTGCCATGCTTCTTGTTCAGATTCTGCAGCATCACTTCCGCGATAAGCGGAATATCTTCTTTACGATCGCGCAGCGGCGGAATTACGATTTGGAATACACTCAACCGGTAGTAGAGTTCTTCCCTCAAATGCGTTCCCAGGGTTTGGCTGGTGGCGGCAAGCACGCGCGCATCGACCGGAATTTCACTCTTTCCGCCAAGTCTTCGAACCCGCAAGTCCTCAAGAACGCGCAGCAGCTTTGGCTGCGTGGAAGTCGGCATTTCGCCGATCTCGTCGAGAAACAACGTGCCACGGTGCGCCTGCTCGAAGCACCCCGCCGAACGCTCCATGGCTCCCGTAAAGGCGCCTTTCTCGTGGCCGAATAACTCGCTCTCAATCAGAGCCTCGGGTAACGCGGCGGCATTGATGGCGACGAAAGGCCCATCGCCGCGGGGGCTGCTCTTATGGATCTCCCGTGCAACCAACTCCTTCCCAGTGCCACTCTCTCCACAAATCAAGACGGGCGCCGATGTGGGCGCCACCTGCCTGATCAGGGAGAAGATCTGCTGCATCGCCGGGGAAGTTCCCACCAGGTCCCCGAGTACGCCGCGAAGGCTCAGGTCGCGTTCAAGCTCGTCGGTTTTCTGCAGACTTCTTTTGTAGTGAATCGCGCGTTCCAGCAGAATCTTGAAGGCCCGCGGTTCCACCGGCTTCTCCAGGAACCAGAATGCCTTGAGGTCATGAACTGCGGACAACGCCTTTTCAATACTGCCGAAGCCGGTGAGCGCGATCGCCGGAGTGAGGTCGCCGCGTTCCTTCAGGTTCCGGAGCAGTTCAAAGCCGTCCATGCGCGGCATGACCAAATCCGCCACGATGACGTCTGCGTTGAAGGCAGTAAGCCGTTCCAGCGCTTCCTTCCCGTCTGCCGCCACCTGCGTGTCAAAGTCACGATCGGAAAGCATGGCAGCCAAGGCGGTACGCTGGCGCTCGTCGTCATCTACGATAAGGACGCGGCCCGGAACCGCAGGCAGGCGGGACATCACCACTATATTGTAGCAAACCACCTCGGAACGGATTCACCGAGGTGAACCACGGTTGTCGCGAACCACAGCAGGCTTATCGAAGCGCATCAACTTGCCAGGCCAGCATGGCAGCGCCACCTACCGCCGGCCTTGCGGAGCTTGATAGTCCAAACGCCAATGTACCCGCCCGGTGCTGTCAATTTCGCTGACGGCGTTTGAGATCTAACGCGGTATTGACCTTACCGGTCGCGGCAGGCAGTATGGCGCCGCGGAAGTCGGCGGAACGGAAATAACGGAGATCGCTCTGCGTGCCGCGCCCGTCCGCTAACGGACCGGCGGCGGTTTGGTGCGGCGACTGAGTTTGCTGTTCACTCCCGGCGCCATTAACGGCTGGGCCGAGCCAGTTACCGGAATCGCGAGGACTATGCCTCATTGACTCAGTTCACAAACTTATAACTGGTTACGCGCCCCCACAGTCCCACCGCCTGCAAGACCCAGATTACGACTGCAACGATAACCACTACGTTCAGGATCGTCTTGATACTGCCGGCCATGGGTATAAAGTTATTGACCAACCACAGCAAAACGCCGACGATGATCAGCGCGATGACGATGTTTACCAAGGGCATATTTATTACTCTCCTGCGGCTTCAAGTAGCAATCCGCTGACCAGTCTCCAGCTTCTCGGCTAGGCCTGTCAGTCGTGTCCGCGAGATGGCACCCTGGTAGCTTCGCCCGGCCGGTCAAGCTAAGCATGCTCCCCATCGGACGCTGTGTTTAGACAACCCCGCGTCCCTGAAACAGACGGATCACCACTACTACCAGCGCAATGACTAACAGGATGTGAATCAGCCCAGAGGCGGTGTAGGACGTTGCCACTCCCAACGCCCACAAGACCAGCAGAATTATACAGATTGTCCAAAGCATTGTTGGCTCCTTCGCGAATTCATGAGTGCAAGCGCGGGTCCAACGCGGCGAGTTTGGCGTATGGGGGCCGCCGGCCAACCGGTACACCCGGACCGGGAAGTTTTTCCAGCGCAAAGTGCAGAATCTGCACTGATCCCATTCCTTTGGTGCAGGTCACACTCCGGCAACGCAGGTTTAAGGCGCACGATCGGTTTGCCGGTCTGTTGGCACCCAGCCGTGCAACCAAGCCACCGGTCGCCCAACACTTCGCGCGAGTGTCAAGCCCAGACAGCATTCAGGTATTCACGGGAGAGGCGGCAACTGAACAAAAATGGAAAGACGCTGGATCGTTTAGTGAGTCTGGCCCCTGCGGAGCCAACTCGACCCGCTCGAAGCAACTCCAGGCGAGCAACACCAGGCGAGCAACACCAGGCGAGCAGCACCAGGCGGACTAACGCGGACAGACTTCCGCCGGGGCACCCCCCCGACTTCGTCTCCATGGCCCGAACAGCATGGCCGGGAATTTCTATTCGCTGCCCGACCGGAAGCCAGCGCCATCTCGTTTGTACTGGGTAATCCCGGTCAGAGCGAAGAAAGCCGAGCCCCATTTCCAACCACCGTACAGGCAAGGGCACGGGCCATCAGTGACGTGGCGGTCTTAACCCCGCTCTCCGCGGTACCATACGATCAGGACTTCAGGGGTGGCCTAAAGGATGCTTCAAGACCTACGATATGCACTGCGCAACTTGAACCGGACACCTCTGTTCACCACGGTGGCAGTGCTTTCGCTGGCTCTCGGGATCGGCGCCAACTCGGCCATTTTCACCATCGCCGACCAGGTGCTGCTACGGCTACTGCCGGTTCGACACGCCGGCGACCTGGTATTCTTCACCAGCCCCGGCCCACAAAACGGCCACGTATGGGGCGAGAACATGTTCTCCTATCCCATGTTCCAGGACTTCCGCGACCACAACACGGTATTCGATGGAGTCGCCGCCCGGTTTTCGATTCCACTGAGCCTTAGCCAGAACAATCGCAGCGAGCGCATTCAGGCCGAAATCGTCTCCGGCACCTACTTCGAGGCTTTGGGCCTCAACACGATCCTTGGGCGCGGCCTGACCGCGGATGACGACCACCTGCCGGGCTCCCACCCGGTGGTTGTCCTTACTTATGACCTCTGGAAATCGCGATTCGCGGCCAACCCGGCCGTTCTCAACCAGACGATCCTGCTCAATGGCCGCTCCATGACCGTGATCGGCGTCACGGCCCCCGGCTACCGCGGCTTCGACGTGGCCTCCCGCACCGACGCCCTGGTGTCGACAATGATGAAGCATGAGATGACGCCGACATGGAACGGCCTCAATGACCGCCGCTACATCTGGTTGCAGCTCATCGGCAGGTTGAAGCCAGGCGTGACCATGAGCCAGGCGCGAGCCAGCCTGGAACCGTACTACCACGGCCTGCTCATCATGGAGCTGCAGACCATGAAGATGCCGTCGGAGCGCAGCCGGGAGCGATTCGCGGCCAAACCGCTGATTTTCGAACCGGCGTCGAAAGGCGTCTCCGATCTTCGCGGCCAATTCACCGCACCATTGCTGATCCTGTTCTCCATTGTCGGCCTGCTGCTGCTGATCGCTTGCGCCAATGTGGCCAACCTGCTGCTGGCCAGGGCGGTGGGCCGGCAGAAGGAGATTGCGGTGCGCCTGGCTATCGGCGCCAGCCGCATTCGCCTGGTGCGCCAGTTGGTGGTGGAAAGCCTGGTCCTCTCGGTGGCAGGCGGCGCCATAGGGCTCCTGGTGGCGTGGTGGGTGTCGAGCGCGGTGATCGGTCTGGTGGCAAACTCGTCCGATCTTGGCCTGACTGCCGATCTCGATCCGCGCGTCTTTGCGTTCACGTTTGCGCTGGCCGTTGTGGCGGGAATCGTTTTCGGCATCGTGCCGGCATGGCAGGCTACTTCGCCTTCGCTGGCGGGCACGCTCAAAGACCAGGCCGGCAGCGTCTCCGCGGCCAGCGGCCAGGTGCTGCTTCGCAAAGCGCTGGTGATTTCCCAGGTGGCGCTTTCGCTGCTGATGTTGATTGCCGCCGCGCTCTTCACCCGCTCGCTTCACAACCTGAAGAACGTGGACCTGGGTTTTCGCCGCGAAAGCCTGTTGGGCTTCATGCTCGACCCTTCGCTGAACACCAACTACAAGCCTGGGCCCGTACACCAACTGGCGGAGAACCTGCAGCAGCGCATCACCGCGATTCCGGGCGTGCGTTCCGCGGCGATCGGCGAGAATGCCCTCCTCGCCGACAACCAGGAGGTTACTTCCATCGCGGTTGAAGGCTATCAGCCGAAGGAAGACGAGAGCGTGAATTCCTGGGTGGATTTCGTCAGCCCCGGCTATTTCTCCACCATGGCGATTCCGCTGCTGCAGGGCCGCGACTTCACTCCCCGCGACCGGGAAGGCGCCACCAGAGTGGCCATTGTCAACGGAGTCTTCGCGCAGTATTTCTTTCAGAATGAAAATCCGATTGGCCGGCGCTTCGGCCGCGGCCGCGCCGCCAAGCCTGGCGAGATGGTGGAAATCGTCGGCGTGGTGCGCGCCTCCAAATACGGCAAGGTGGATGAGAAGATTCCGCGCGTGATTTATTTCCCGTTCGCACAAAGCCCCACGCCGAGCTCGCTGATGGTGTACGCACGCACCGCGGTGGACCCGAAGTCGTTGTTCCCGGCCATCCGCCGCGAAGTCAGCTCGTTCGATGCGTCGCTGCCGGTTGCCAACCTGCGCACCATGGAGGAACAGGTGGATGAGGCTCTCTCTCCGCAGCGCATGATCGCCACGCTGTCGGCGTTGTTCGGAATCCTGGCGACGGTTCTGGCGGCCGTTGGCTTGTATGGCGTGATGGCGTACACGGTGACGCGGCGAACCCGCGAAATCGGAATCCGCCTCGCCCTGGGCGCAGCGCGCGCCGACCTGCTCAGCCTGGTAATGCGCGAGGTATTCCTTCTGACGGCCACTGGCGTGGCGATTGCGATTCCGATCTCGCTAGCCCTCACGGGTCTGGTCAGGACGCAGATCTACGGGATAGTCCCCAACGATCCCGTCAGCATCGCGCTGGCGGTTCTGATGATGGTGTCGGTGGCTCTGGGGGCCGGCTACATTCCGGCGGAGCGGGCCGCGCGGGTGGATCCGATTCGGGCGCTGCGGTACGAATAGCTGTAAAGCAGATGCCAGATGTCAGATGTCAGATGCCGGTGGCCGGTCAACACACAACCACCGGCCACCGGCATCTGGCATCCGCTTTTCATCTATTTCGCGAACCTCTTAAAGAAGCTGTCGCTGTTCCAGCGCGGGCGCTCCGGCGCATTCGCCACGCGCTCCAGCAGGCTCAGAATGATCCGGTCAAACTGCGCCGCCGCGGTTTTGTCCACCGGCTGATTCAGATCGTCCGACGGCTTGTGATACCGGTCCTTGAGCCAGTCCTTGTGGAGTTTCTCCTCCGGCGACCCCAATTCGTACCCGAACTTGAAGGCCAGCGCCGGCACCCCCTGGCGAATGAAGCTGTACTGGTCGCTGCGGATGAAGCGGTTCTGCTCCGGCTCCTTATCGGCCTGCACGGCCACGCCTGCTTCTTTGGCGGCCGCCCGAATGGTGTCTCCCAGCGTGGATTCCCCCAGGCCTTGCACCTCGATCACCTTCAGCTCATGCAGCGGCAGGAACATGTCCAGGTTGAGGTCCGCCACGATTTGTTTGGCCGGCACCGTGGGATGCGCCGCGAAGTACCGCGACCCCAGCTCGCCTTTCTCTTCAGCCGTCACAGCCAGGAAAATCAGCGACCGCTTCAGCTTGTCGCCCGACTCCTTGATGATGCGTGCGATCTCCAGCACGCTGGCGATTCCCGAAGCGTCATCCATCGCGCCGTTGTAAATGGTGTCTTCATTGACCGGCCGCCCGATACCCACATGGTCCAGGTGGGCCGACATAATGACGTACTCGTCCTTCAACTGCGCATCCGATCCCGGCAGCATCCCAATCACATTCGGCGCGTCCAGGCGGTCCCTTCGGATGGCGGCCCTACTGCGCAGCGTGCCCAACAGCGGAAACTTCGGCAGGGCCTCATTGGCCGCCGCCGCTTTCAGAATCTCGTCAGCGGTATGCCCGGTGCCATCGAGAAACTTGTCGATTCCGCGCCGCGTGATGGTAACCGAAACAGCCATCCCTGCGGCTTCCTGCATATTGGGATCGGCCAGGACAAACGTGGGTGGCGCCGGTCCGCGCCCGCCGCGCCCAGCGTCCGCACGCCCACCGTCAGTGCGCCCACCGTCAGCGCGCCCGGCGTCCGCGGGGGGCTGTCCATTGACGCCGCGCGGGCTCTGAATGGTGGCAATGCCCACTGCCCCGGCCCTCTTCAGCGCGTTCCAGCGCTCCACGGCCGACGCGTAGTGGGACTTGATGTTGCCCGAAGTTTCCACGGGCCCCGTCCCGTTGACATATACCGCGATCCTGCCGCGCAGGTTGAGCCCCGCCAGTTCGTCGTAGTGAGCCTCCGGCACCTGCAGCCCGTAGCCGACGAAGACCATCGGCGCTGCCAGTGCCGGCGCCGGATCGCCGCGCGTACTGAGCGCGGCATCCTCACGCGCCAGTACCTCCGCGTTACCGTCGCGTACTAATGCCAGGCCCGACTCTTCTTCCACCAGTTGCCGGGTCTCGAACTGCACCGGCTGCCGATACCCCGAGGTGCCCATAGGCTTCAACCCGAACCGCTCAAAGGCCGCGGCAACATAGTCGACGGCCTTCTGGTAGCCGGCCGATCCGGTATTGCGCCCTTCAAGTTTGTCATCCGCCAGGAATTGGACGTGCGCCCACCAGAGCTTACCCTCGGCCTGAAAATCGGCGGAGGCCGCCAAACCGACGATTGCGCCGAAGACCGCCAGACCGACCGGCAGGCCACCCAGGTAGAGAGTGTATTTCTTCATGTGAGCTATTGTCCTATTTCGATGACCGGCTAGGAACCCTCAATTGGGGCTATTCCGCGCTATAATCCGTTCAACGTAAAGTATGCGAGCTTGTCTATTGATGGTCGCCGCGGCGGCGGCATTCGCGAAAACGTACCCGGTGGACGGCATCGTGCTGGCCCTCGACCCCGCCGCCCGCACCATCCTGGTGTCACACCGTCCCATCGCCAGGTACATGCCGGCGATGGTGATGCCGTTCCGCGTGGATCAACTCGTGGACCTGGCGACGCTCTATCCCGGCGCGCGCGTGCAATTCGACCTGGTAATCGCGAACCACCGCTCGCTGGCGCGGAACCTGCGGAAGGCCGCTGGTCCGGACGCCGCAATTCCCGCTCCCAAGGAGAGACTGCACGTGGGCGACGGGCTGCCGGAGTTCCGCCTCACCGATCAGTCCGGCGGCGCCGTCGAACTGGCCGATCTGCGCGGCAAGGTGGTAGCCATCGATTTCATTTACACGCGCTGCCCGTTGCCCGATGTCTGCCCGCGCCTCTCCGCCAACTTCGCCACGCTGCAGCGGCGATTCCACGGCCGCGACGTGATACTTCTCTCCGTCACGGTGGACCCCGACTACGACACTCCGGCCGTTCTGGCCGGCTACGGGCAGCGTTGGGCCGCCGATCCCTCGCAGTGGCGCTTCCTTACCGGCGACGTAGGCCCGCTGGCCGCGGCGTTGGGCGAAGTCTACTGGACCGACGAAGGCTCCATCGGCCATAATTCAACCACCTCGATCATCGACCGCCAGGGCCGCATTGCCGCCGTGGTCGAAGGATTCCAGTACCGCATCGATCAACTCGAGCACCTGATCGCTCGGGAATTGGAGAAGCCTCAATGAAGCTCGCAGCTTTTTTGATTTTCGCCGCGGCGCAAGGCGCCATCGCACAGGCGCCCAAGGCCGCCGACAATTGCACGCCGCCGCCCAGCGCGCTGGCACCCACACTTCCGGCCAAATTACTGACCGGCATGGGCACGGTGCACCTGGCCATCACCACCAGCAGCCCCGAAGCGCAGCAGTTCTTCGACCAGGGCCTGGCGCAGATGCATTCCTTCTGGGCCCGCGAAGCCGAGCGGTCGTTCCTGCAGGCTGCCGTGCTCGATCCCGCTGCGCCCATGCCGCAGTGGGGCATCGCCATGGTGGCAGCCGGCGATTGGCGTCCGCGCTTTCAGATTGACCTCCTGGAACAGGTGCAAGGCAAGCAGGTGCCGCCGGCCACGTCGCGCGCGCGCTCCGCGGCTCAGCGCGCCGTGGAATTGGCCCAGGTTTCGGGCAAAGCCACCGACCTGGAGAAACTATACGTAACCGCCATTGCCGCACGCCGTGATGCTAACGCCAAGGACCCCGAGGACGGCTTCGTCAAGGGTCTCCGCACGCTGCTGGCAGCGCATCCGGACGAGGTGGAAGCGCAACTCGATCTGGCTCTGATGGTCATGCGCGGTTTCTCCCTGCCGGACAAGAAGCCGAATGCTCCGGGCAGCAGCGAAGCCGTCGCCATCCTGCGCGGGTTGTTGCTCAAGGTCCCCGAGCATCCCGGCGTGCATCACTACATCATTCACGGCTTTGAAGGCGCCACGTTCGCCAAGGACGCCTGGCCGAGCTGCGAAAAGTACGCCCAGCTTGTGCCCAACATCCCGCATGCGCTCCACATGCCCGGCCACATCTATTCGCAGACCGGGCGCTGGGCCGACGCCGTCAAAGCTTTCAGCACCGCCGCGGAAAGCGAGCGCGCCTATATGAAACAGGACAAACTTTACGGCAGCGGCCATCACGGGCACAACGTCCACTATCTGGCTACCGCGTACTCCTTCGAAGGCCGGTACGATGACGCCATGGAAGCCGCCAGGGAGTTGCTCGGGTACCAAGAGAACCCCGGTCAGGCCGCGCAGCCGGACGCTATGGCCACGGCGCGCGCACAAGGGTTTTTCGCCATGCTGCGCACGCTGGTGCAGTTCGAAAAGTGGGACGCGATCGTGTCTGGCGACTTGCTTCCCGAATTCGGCAAACCGCGTCAGGATGCCTGGCGCCACTGGGCGCGCGCGCTGGCTTATGCCAACCAGGCGAACCCCACCGCGGCCAGGGAAGAACAGCGCCTGTTCGACCAATCGATGACCGATTTTCGCGCCAGGACCCACCGGCCCGACCCGCCGGAGTTGGTGGTGGCGCGCCTGGAAATGCTGGGCCACGTCGAATTGGCCGACGCCCAGGTGGACCGGGCACTGAAACAGTTCGAGGCTGCATCGAAGGCCGAGCGCCGCCTGACCTACACCGAGCCGCCGTATTATCCACGCCCGGTCGCCGAGGCCATGGGCCACGCGGCGTTGAAGAACAACAAGCCTTCGGTAGCCGAGCGCGCCTTCCGCACCGCGCTGGAGCAATACCCGCACGATGCGCACGCGGAACAGGGCCTGAAGGCTGCGCTTAGCGGCGGGTCGGCGAACAGCGGGTCGACGAAGCTGGCCGCCGCGCGTTAACGGGTGAGTATGGAGTTCGCGGTAGACGCCCAAACCGAGGCGCAATGGGTTGCCGAGTTTGAAGCCGCCGCCCGAAGGCCCTTGGAACAGCGGATGAAATACGCCTTCATCCACACCTGCCGGCAGGTGCAACACCTACAAGCCGGTGCTCGATGACGCTCCGTTCCGTTCCTTCGACACGATGGAGCAATACCGGACATGGTGCGAGGAGAATCTGCCGGATTGGTTAGGGTATGGCCGGGTTTGATTACAAGCAGGCCGAAGAGATTCGGGACGCTTTCCATCGGCACGGGATCAGTATCTATTCTTTGGAGAGTCGGGAGCTGTCCTGCTGGGTTATCCCGACACAACACAGGAGGCTCATGTCTTTTTGGAAAGGAACCCCGCTAATTGTGAATACTTTCGCTCCGATGGCATTGAGACATTCGAAGACGCCTGGCAGCGCCGCGTCGAGGTGCAGGGGTTTATGTCTGTAACATCGATGATATCGTGCAGAGCAAGCAGGCAACGAATCGGCAGAAGGACAGGGAATCGCTGCCCCGATTGTTGAAGTTTCGAGAGTGGCTGAGGAAGCGGCACTGAAAGCAGGTACCCGCATCGAGTGGTTGGGAGCATGAACTACTCGAAGAGGATTGTCTGTCTGGCCAACTCCAGAAAATACTCCGGAAGATGCATCGCCGGCAAAGAGATTCTCGCCAATGGGTACGGCAAATGGATTCGGCCGGTCAGCGTACGCTCTACCGGCGAGGTCTCTGAAGGGGAGCGGCGTTATCAGCGTGGCAGGGAGCCTGAGGTCCTGGATATCGTCGATATTCCGATGATGCGCCCGGCGCCCATGCTGTACCAGACTGAGAACCACGTCATCGACGCCGGGCGTCCCTGGCGCAAGACCGGCGAGTTGACGGTCCAGGATCTGGGGCATCTGCTTGACCATCCGGCGGCTCTGTGGTCGAACGGTAGTTCAGCCCACAACGGCCTCAACGACCGTGTCAGCCAGGAGGAAGCTTCCGGTTTCGATACTTCTTTGTGCCTCATCGAGCCCGAAGGCTTGACCATTGGCGTTCATGTCGAGGGCGCCGGCATCGGCGGCAGCTTCGGCCAGAGAAGGGTGAGGGCACATTTCGAGTATTCGGGTGTGCCCTATATTCTGGCAGTCACCGACCCCATCACCGAGCGCGCATTTCTCAGGAAAGCCAACGGCAATTACGTTCTGGCTGCTGCACTGATCTGTGTGAGCCTCGGCGAGCCGTTCGACGACGGCTACTGTTATAAACTGGTAGCTGCTATCATCGGCACCGCATGAACCCCGTTGTTTACACGATCGGCCATTCTACTCACACGGTGGAGCGCTTCACCGCGCTGCTGACGATGCACCGGATCGCCACCGTCTGTGACGTGAGGTCGAATCCATACAGCCGTTTCAATCCGCAGTTCAATCGCGAGGTCCTGCAACAGGTGCTGGCCGCATCCGGGATCGGCTACTTGTTTCTCGGCCAGGAATTGGGCGCCCGGAGTGACGACGCTTCGTGCTACGAGCACGGCAAGGTTCAGTATGACCGGCTCGCCCGGACCGGCCTGTTCCAAAAGGGTCTGGATCGGGTGGAGGAAGTTGCCAGGGCCGGCCGTTCGGTGTTGATGTGCGCCGAGAAGGACCCGCTGGATTGTCACCGTACCATACTGGTGGCGCCACAAGTTCAGGCTAGCGGGTTTACGGTGGAACACATATTGGACGACGGCGCCTTGGAGAACCATGCGGACACCATGACTCGCCTGCTGCGGCTGCTCCATCTTCCGGACCAGGACCTGTTCCGCTCCCACGAGGAAATCCTGGAGGACGCTTACAGGATTCGAGGAGCCCGCATCGCTTACGAAAAGGAGCCAGCCTCCGGCCATCCCGAGGAGCTAACCGCCTTGAAGCCAGCCGCCTTGAAGCCAACCGGCTTGAAGCCAACCGGCTTGAAGCCAACCAGGCTTCACGCCGGATGACAATCTACACCATCGGCTTCACCAAGAAATCGGCTGAGGCTTTCTTTGGCGGACTCCAGACGGCAAAGGTCCAGCGCCTGGTCGATGTTCGACTCAACAACACCTCGCAGCTTGCCGGCTTCGCCAAGCGCGACGATCTGCGTTACTTCACCAGAGCCATCTGCGGTATCGACTACGTGCACCTGACGGAACTGGCGCCGACGGAAGACATGCTGGACGCTTACAAGAAGCGGAAGGGCGACTGGGCGTTATATGAGCGCCAGTTTCTGGCATTGATGGCCGATCGCCGCGTGGAGGAGACCCTTTCACGGGCGGTGCTGGATGGTGGCTGCTTACTGTGCAGCGAGAATACGCCGGAGCACTGCCATCGCCGGCTGGTCGCCGAATACCTGAAACAGAAGTGGTATGACGTGGAGATCGAGCACCTGATTTGAGTGCGCGTCACCCCGCCACCCGCTCCACACTCTCCGGCCCGCAGATCGCCTCCACGGCGGCCTTGAACTCGCGGTCGGGCTTGACCTTGGCCGCCACGTCCAGCAGCACCGAAAAGTCTCGCGGCGATTCCAGCCGCAGGCGCACCGCGGTTTCCCCCGGTTTCCGCTTGAACAACTCTTCCAGGGCGCCGGCTCGGTCCACGCCGCCGTTGCGGCCTAGCCACACACGGATCGCGATCACCGCCGGCAGGTCCATGCGCGCATTGTCCAGCGCCACAATGTTCTGCACCGAAATCTTCGGCGCCGCGTTTTCCTCGGGCAGCACCAGGCCCGTTATCAGCACCACCTGGTCTTCGATCACCTCGGCTGCCAGGCGCTCATAACTGGTGGCGAAGACCAGCGCCTCCAGCGAACCGCTGCGGTCTTCCAGCGTCACCGTCGCCCACGGCTTACCCTCCTTGTTGCGCTTGCGGGTGGCGCCCGTCAGCACGCCGCACAACTTGACCTCCACACCCTTGGCCAGCCCTTCCAGGTTTCCACTATCGTGGGTGGCCAACTCCGCCACCTTGTCGGCGTACCGGTCCAGTGGGTGGCCGGTCACCCAGAAGCCGAGCAATTCTTTCTCGCCGGCCAGCTTTTCCTTGTCCGTCCAGTCCGGCACGTTGGGCAGCGGCATGCTGTGCGGCTCTTCGGCCAGCATTTCGCCGAACAGACCCGCCTGGCCGCACTCGCGGTCGCGCCAGACGCGCTGCCCGGCTTCCATGGCAGATTCCACGGCGGCGAACTTCTGGCTCCGCGTGCCCTCCAGCGTCTCCATGGCGCCCGCCTTGATCAGGCTCTCGATCATGCGCCGGTTGATGGCGCCCAAATCCACCTTCTCGCAGAACTGGTGCAGCGAGGTGAACCGCCCTACCTCCACACGCGCCCTGGCGATGGCTTCCACCGCGGCTTGCCCCAGGTTCTTGACCGCGCCCAAGCCGAAGCGGATGGCCTGAGCGTCCGGTGTGAAGCTCCATTCGCTGTGGTTCACATCCGGCGGCAGAATCGTGATGCCCATCTCGCGGCACTCGTTGATGTACTTCACTACCTTCGCAGTGTTCCCGGTTTCCGACGTCAACAGCGCGGCCATGAAGTCCACCGGATAGTGCGCCTTCAAGTACGCCGTGACGAAGGCCAGGTAGGCGTAGGCCGCCGAGTGCGACTTATTGAACCCGTAGCCCGCGAATTGCTCCATCAGGTCGAAAATCTTCTCCACCTTTTTTGGCGGCAGCCCCTTTTCGGCGGCGCCCTGCACAAAGCGCTCGCGCTGCTGGGCCATTTCCTCGGCCTTCTTTTTACCCATGGCGCGGCGCAGCAGATCGGCTTCGCCCAGCGAGTAGCCCGCCACGCGATTGGAGATCTGCATCACCTGTTCCTGGTAGACGATGACGCCGTAGGTCTCCTCTAGTAACTCCTTCAGCTCCGGCAGGTCGTACGCTACCGCGCGCCGGCCCCACTTGCGCTCAATAAAGTCGTCCACCATGCCGCCCTGGATGGGGCCCGGCCGGTACAAGGCGTTGAGCGCCGTCAGGTCTTCCAGCCGGCTCGGCTGGTAGCGCCGCAGAATGTCGCGCATGCCGCTCGATTCGAACTGGAACACGCCGCTGGTGAACCCTTTGCAGAAAACCTGGTACGTCTCTTTATCGTCGAGCGGCAGATCCTCCGGCACCAGCTTCACGCCGTGGCGTTTCTCGATCAGCCGCAGCGCATCCTGGATCAGGGTGAGCGTGGTCAGCCCCAGAAAATCCATCTTGAGGAGCGCCAGCTTTTCCAGACCACCCATGTCGAACTGGGTGACAATTTCGTCGCGGTTGGTCTTGTACAGCGGCACCAGTTCTTTCAACGGCTGCGGCGAAATCACCACACCGGCCGCGTGCACCGAGCAGTTGCGCGCCAGCCCCTCCAGCCGCAGCGCCACGTTTAACAGATCGTCTACCTTGGGGTCTTTCTTGCGCGCCTCGTCGAAGCCCGGCTCCATCTTGAAGGCTTCTTCGAGCCCAATGTTCAACACACCCGGCACCAGCTTGGTCAGCCGTTCCACGTCGGCGAAGGGGATCTCCAGCACGCGCCCCACATCCTTAATCGCCGCCCGCGCGCCCAGCGTGTTGAACGTGATGATCTGCGCCACCTGCTCGCGCCCGTACTTCCGCGTCACGTACTGGATCACTTCGCCGCGGCGGTGCATGCAGAAGTCCACGTCCACGTCGGGGAAGCTGACTCGCTCCGGGTTGAGGAAGCGTTCGAACAGCAGGCCGTACTGCAGCGGGTCGATATCGGTGATCTCCATGGCGTAGCTGACCAGGCTTCCCGCCGCCGATCCGCGGCCCGGGCCCACCGGAATGCCCTGGTCCTTAGCGTAGCGGATGAAATCCCAGACGATCAGGAAGTAACCGGAGAACTTCATGTTCTGGATCATTTTGATTTCGCGATCCAGCCGCTCCGTGTACTCCGCCAGGTCGCTCTTCAGCGTGCCCTTTTGCCGCATGGCTTCAAGGCGCGGCCGGCGCTTCTCGAAGCCCTGCCGCGCTACAAATTCGAAATACGTGTCGGTCGAGTGCTCAGGCGGAACGTCGAACCGCGGGAACGGCTCCTTGACTTTCTCCAGGGTGACCTGGCACCGCTGGGCGATCTCCCACGTCCGGTCCACCGCCTCTTCCAACTCGCCGAACAGCTCCATCATTTCGTCGCGCGATTTCAAATAGAAATCCGGCGTGTTCCATCGCATCCGGTTCGGGTCGTTGAACCCCTTGCCCGTCTGGATGCACATCAGAATCTCGTGCGCCCGCGCATCCTCCCGGCGCAGGTAGTGCGAATCGTTGGTCGCTACCAGCGGGAACCCGGTCTCGGCCGAGAGCCGCACCAATTGCGGCGTCAGCCGTTTGTCCTGCTCCAGGTGATGGTCCTGCACCTCCAGGAAAAAGTTGTTCTTGCCGAAAATGTCGCCGTAAGTATTGGCCAGGCGCCGCGCGTCCTCGTGCTTGTCCGAAAGCAGCGTCTCCGGAATGTGGCCGCGCAGGCAAGCCGACATGCCGATCAGCCCCTTGGCGTGCTTCGCCAGCAGATCCGTGTCGATGCGCGGCTTGTAATAGAAGCCCTCCAGGTATGCCGTGGACACCAGATCGATCAGGTTTTTGTACCCTTCCTGGTTCTCGCACAGCAGCACCAGGTGGTTATAGCGGTCCGTATCCGAGCGCGTCTTGTGACCCTTCTGGGAGACGTAGACCTCGCAGCCGATCACCGGATGCACGCCGCTGGCTTTGGCGGCGTTGTAGAACTTGACGGCCCCAAACAGGTTCCCGTGATCGGTCATGGCGACCGCGGGCATCTTCTGCTCGGTGACGATCTTCATGAGCTGATCGATATCGCAGGCCCCATCGAGCAGCGAATAATCCGTATGGCAATGCAGGTGGACAAAGGACATTCGTAATCTTCCGGCGGGGGAGGCAGGATCGCTCAACATGTCGTTGAGCACTCCCATTCTACCGCCGTGGCCGCAGAAACGGATGCCGGATGCAGGTGGCCAGTGGCCGGTGGCCGGTGAAAACCAGCGTGTCCGGCGTTCTTCACCGGCCACTGGCCACCGGCCACCAACCACCGGTTTTTAAGGTTTACTTAATCGAAACCGTCACTCCGGCCTGGCTCGAGTTCGGGCCGATGGAAACGACAATCGGCTGGTCGCCCGTGGTGGCGTTCGGCGGAATCTGCACGTTCAACTGCATGGCCCCCGACACGAAGCCGGGCGCTTCCCCGGCGAAACTGTAGTTCGCCGGCAGTTGCGATCCCGCTGGGCCGATCAATATCGAGATCGGCAGCAGCGGCGTCGGAGTGAGCGGCCCGGTTGAGGCGACCGTGGTCACCTTGCCCGTTACACCCAAGGGCGTGGTCTGGCCTTCGCCCGTCATGTACACCACCACGGTGTCGCCTCTCGCTGCCGGATTGGCCGGCGAATTCACGCTGCTGTTGCTGTTCAGGATGGCCCCAGGCCCCGTGCCCGAGGAATTGGCCGTGAACAACCCGGGTTGCGTGGTAGACACATTGACGTGGACCGCGTTCGACGTCTGGCCCAGGTACTTGACCAGAACATCCGCGCCCGAGAATACGAAGCTGGCCAGTTCATACGGCACCACCGCCGAAACCTGAGTGGCGCTGACGAAGATCATGGGGCAGGCGAAGCCGGCTGCCAGCACCTGCACGCCGCCGATGGTGGTCGCCACTTTTCCGGTCGAATCCAGCGTCAGCCCCACTGCCGGAGTTGGCCCGATGGGATGCTGGGCGTCGCTGGCAAACAGCGTGATGATCTCGCCCGGTGCAATCGCCGTAGCGGTCGCGAAACTGCCGGCGTTGGTTATTTTGGATACCGTCGGCAGTGGGGCGGTCACGGTCAGGCTCACTGTGATGGCGGTGGTGCCCGTCGCCGTGCCGGTGCCCGCCACCGTGATGGTGCCGGTGTAGGGCGTGGTTGAGGCATTCAGGCTGGCTGGGCTGATGGACACGCTAAGCGCCGCCCCGGCCGCCGTGGTGGTCCCTGAAGCCGGCGAAACGATGAGCCAGCTGCCGGCGCTTGATGCCGTCGCCGTAAACGCCAGGCTGCTGCCCCCGCCGGATACGGTGATCGTCTGCGCCGCCGGCGGCGTGTCTCCCGCCCGATAGGTGAAGATCAACGACGTGGGCGCAGCCGAAACCGTGGGCGCCGCGGTAACAGCCAGAGATACCGGGATCGATAGTGGTGTCCCGCCGCTGGGAGTGACTGTGATGGTTCCGTTATAGTTTCCGGCAGCCAGGCCCGCCAGGCTGGCGCTCGCCGTGATTTGAAATGTTGCGCCGGTGGTCGCGCTCAACGGACTGACCGACAGCCAATTGCCTCCACTCGGAGTCGAAGTGCTGGCGGAAACCGTAACCGATACGCCCGCTGAACCCGAGGCAGTGGTAATGTTCACCGCCTGTGTGGCCGGAGTGGAAGCCCCGGCCTGCCCGCTGAGCGCAACCGAATTCCTGTCCGCGGTAAGAGTAGCAGTGCCCCCGCTGGTCGCAGTCACATTCAGCGCCACGGGCACCGTTTGGTTGATCCCGTTGGCGGTGAATGTGATGAAGCCGTTATAGGTACCGACAGCCAAGCCGGTAGAGACGACAAAAACGGTGACGCTGGTGCCTGAGGACGTGGCGATACCGCCCGATTGGCTCAAGATCAGCCAGTTTGTTCCCCCGCTCGTAGTGCTGGCGGTCACGGTGAAATTAGTAGACGCGGAGGCTGACACGGTAATGTTCTGCGCCGCCGGCGATGCCCCGTTCACAATCGCGCTGTAAGTCAGTGAAGTCGGGCTCAACGTCAAGGTTCCACCGCCGCCACCGCCACCGCCGCCGCTACCCGTACCCACAATAAAGGCGATGGGAACCGATCCGGTGAGTGGGGTGGTGCCGGCGGCTATAACCTGAACCGCGAACTGGCCGTCATTGGTGCTGTTTAGCAATCCGGTTGGATTCGCCGAGAGCGAAAAGGCTGTGGCCGTATTCGCCACGATGGTTTGCGGATTGCCGCCGCATTGCAGCCATCCACCCTGACTGGGACAAACCACATTGACCGTGCCGCTTATGCTGCTGGTTACTTGAATGGTTTGCACTGCCGTGGCTACGAAGCCTACGGCGCTGGTGAAGGTCAGCCCCGCGCTGGGACTGAAGGTCAGCCCGGGCGTCGCTCCCTGGTTGACCGTGAGGTTCACCGTGAGGGAGCCCGCGCCGCCGTTCGGGTCCGTTATCGCAACCGTACCCTGGTACACCCCCGTGACGAGCTGTGTGATGGCGGCCGTGTTGGGACTGAGGGTGAGTCCGCCGGCTATCGTGCCGCTCACGGTCGTAAGCCCGGGGCTCACATCCAACCAACCGTTGGCGGTGTTGGCGATGGCGTTGAAGGTTGTGGCGCCCGTGGTGGTTGCCAGGCTGACAAACTGCGAGTTGGGTACCGTACCTCCCGATGTGTAGCTCCAGTTCACCGGATTTGGCGACGCCGTAATCGCGCCTGTGCCTGTGCCGCCACCGGCTCCGACGTTGAACGTTACCGGAACTACGGTGGAAGCGCCGGACGATGGAATAATCGTGACCGAACCGGTGTACTGGTTGTTGGTAAGGGTGAGCGCGGTGACGGACACAGTCACGGTGGCGGTAGAATTGGCGGATACGAAGGTGCTTAGCGTAGCGGCGTTGAGCCAACTGCCGAACGGCAAAAACGACACAGAAAAAGAAACTGCATTCGCGCTGCTCGTCGAAAGGGTGATGTTACTCTGCAGCACGTTCGAGGACCCGGACGTCGACCCGAATGTCACACTGGCCGGAGATGCCACAATGAGGCCGGTCTGGCCCCCACTCCCGTTGCTGTTGCTGGCGTAGGTAACCGTGAAGGTGACCTGAGTCACACCTGTGGGTGACGTCGCGGACAGGGTCACCGTCGCACTGTAGGTGCCCTGGAAAGATCCTGTATTGACTAGTTGGAATGTTATTGTCCCGGGTGTTGTGCCTGTCGCTCCTCCGGAGATGGTCACCCAGGTTGCAGGGTCACCGGGCGGAACAGTCGTGCCGGTGATCGCGGCGCTGTATGTGATCGGAGTGGAGGCATCTGCCGAGCCCGACACGCCGACCTGTCCGCCGCCCGTGGTCAGCGCGAAACTGGCGCCAGTTGTGGGGGAACTAAATGATGGCTGTGCCTTGAGAACACCCGCCGTGACGAACAGCGCGAGCGCGAAAAAGAGAGAGGTCTTCTTGAATAGAGTGTAAGCGGCGTCCATGATTTTCCTCGGTCATGTTGAATCATACAACATCACCTCGTTGGAAAGCAGATTGAATTCTCTGTTTACAACGACTTAAATTCGGAGACGGACGCGGCTCTCTTAGATCATACGACTATTTCAGAATTTGGAAAAGGTTGCTGTAATCGTCTGTCCATAAACGTACAATTCTCTGCGTTTTGATCGGCGCCGATTCACCCAATTCCTCCGGCGTAAATCCAGTTGCGGCTGAGGTGATCAGCACCCACGTGGCGCCGAAAACATCCTGCGTATCGTCATCCTCCGTATCCACCACGCGGGCCGTCTTGCCCGTCGCCTTGGTTTCCCCCCACAACACCGGCTGCAGGTCCAGATACCGGTTGGAAATATGGACTGCCAGAATGCCGTCCTCCCGCAGGTGCCGGAAGTAAAGCACCATGGCTTCTTTTGTCAGCAAATGTACCGGGATCGAGTCGCTCGAAAACGCGTCCACCGCCAAGACATCGAAATTCTCCGGGGCACCCTCCTGCAGTTCGCGCTCCAGGCTCAAGCGCGCGTCGCCCATGGCCACTTCCAGCTTTGCCTTGCAGTCGGGCAGGAAGAAAAACTCCGTGCGCGCCAGGCCCAGCACCAGCGGATTGATTTCGTAGTAGCGGTAGTAATCCCCCAGGCGGCCGTAGGACGCCACCGTGCCGGTGCCCAGGCCGATCACGCCCACGCGGATGGCTCTGCCGGTCTTCTGCTTGCCGCGTATGGCCACCCCGATCCCTGTATTCGGACCGTAGTATGTGGTCGGCAGGTCCCTGCGCGCCGGATTCAGATACTCCTCGCCATGGTTGATGGTGCCATGCGTCAGGGTTCGCGTAGCCTCCATCTCGTCCGGCGTCCCGGTGTCGCGCACCCGCAAACCGCCATAAAAGTTGCGCACCAGCACGCGAGCGCCTCTCACCGTATCCCGGATCTGCATGCCCACGAACACCGTCAGCGCCAGGGCCAACACGGCCGAAACCAGCGTCATCGGCAGCCGCCGGAACCAGGCCATTTCCTCGTCTTGCCGGAGCACCCAGACCACCAGGACCCCGCAGGCCGCCAACCCCAGCGGCATTTCGTAGAGCGCATTGAAGACGTGCGGCGCCACGAAACCCACCAACAACCCGCCGAGCGCGCCGCCGGCCGACATCATCAGGTAGAAGTGCGTCAGGTAGCGCGGGTCAGGTTTCAGCCGCGCCAACTCGCCGTGGCATACCATGCAGCAGGTGAACAGGCCCAGCGTGAACAGGACGGTGGTGATGGCCACCGCCGGAACGTGAACCTTGCCCAGCACCGGCAGCCCAACATCCATGTTCTTGTCCAGCGTGTCGTTCAAGGTGTACGCCATGCTGCCCAACGCTACCAGCAGCAGTTGCAAATAAGGATTGCGCCGGTACCAGCCGCTGCCCTCGAAGCACAGAATAAAGGTCAACAGATAAATGCTCAGAGGCAGCACCCACAAGAAGGGAATCGCCGCCACGTTCTGCGAAAGGTGATTCGTAATGGCCAGCAGCAGCACCGAGGCCATCGCCGGCAACAACAGCCAGATAAGATATTGTTTCAGCGGCGGGGCAGGCGCCTGGCCACCGGAATCCGGCATCTGGCATCCGGTATCGGTTTTCTGGGCCCCCGCTCTTAGCGCCGTCACGCCGCACAACACGACAAACGCCCCATACCCCACCGACCACATTCCCGCCTGCTGGTGCGTGGTGAACGCCGGTTCGAACAGCACCGGGTAGCTCAGAAGCGCAAACATTGATCCCGCATTCGAAAGCGCGTATAGGCGGTACGGCATCCCGCCCTTGAATCGCCGCGCGTACCAGGCCTGCAGCAGGGGACCGGTGGTGGAGAGCAGGAAGTAAGGAAGTCCGATGGTGGCCGCCAACAGCCCCAGGATTCGGATGGTGGGGTCCGGGGTGCCAACCGGCTTCCACGAGGCATTCGGGTACACCGGCAGCACCACCGCGCTGGCCGCCAGCAACGCCGCGTGCACCAGCATCTGCGCTCGCGGTTTCAAATATCGAATGATGGCGTGCGAATAGGCATACCCCAGCAGCAGCACAATCTGGAAAAACAGCATGCAGGTGGTCCAAACCGCGGCCGAGCCTCCAAACCACGGCAGGATGATCTTGGCAATCACCGGCTGCACCTGAAACAGCAGGAATGCGCTGACTAGAATCGTAAAAGCGTAAAGAATCATGTTTGTGTTCTTGTCAACCGGCCACCGGCCACTGACCACCGGCCACCGTCACTTATACGCCGCCACTCCTGTAACCCTTTCGCCGATCACCAGCGCATGAATATGGTCGGTGCCTTCGTACGTCTTGACGGTCTCCAGGTTGCAAAGGTGACGCATCACCGGATATTCGTCGGTGATTCCGTTGGCCCCCAGCAAGTCCCGGCTCAGCCGCGCGCAGTCCAGCGCGATGGCCGCATTGTTGCGCTTGAGCATCGAAATGTGCGCCGGCTCAATCTTGCCCTGGTCCTTCAGCCGGCCCGCCTGCATTGCCAGCAGTTGCGCCTTGGTGATCTCGGTGATCATCCATGCCAGCTTCTCCTGAACCAGTTGGTGCGAAGCGATCGGCCGGTCGTCAAACTGCTTGCGCAGGATAGCGTATGACCGCGCGGTCTCGTAGCAGTCCATCGCCGCCCCGATCACGCCCCAGCCGATGCCGTACCGCGCCTGCGACAAACACGCCAGCGGCCCCTTCAGTCCCCTGGCGCCGGGCAGCCGGCTGCTTTCCGGAACGCGGCAATCCGAGAGCGCCAGGCTGGACGTCACCGACGCCCGCATCGACCATTTGCCGTGGATATCCGACGACGTGAACCCCGGCGTGCCGCGTTCCACCAGGAACCCCACGATGGCGCCAGCGTGTCGATCGGAGCCGCTGCCGCCGTGTCCATCAGACCCGCCTTCCTTGGTCCGCGCCCAAACCACGGCGACATCGGCCATGGTGCCATTGGTGATCCATGTCTTTTCGCCGTTCAGTACCCACGTATCGCCGTCGCGGACCGCGTTAGTCCGCATGCCCGCGGGGTTCGACCCGAAATCCGGCTCCGTCAAACCGAAGCAACCCACCGCCTGCCCGCTCTGCAGCCGCGGCAGCCATTTCTGCTTCTGTTCGTCGGAGCCGAAACTGTGGATCGGGTACATCACCAGCGCCCCCTGCACGGAGACGAAGCTGCGGACGCCGGAATCCACCCGTTCCAGTTCCTGCATGATGAGCCCGTACTCCACGTTGCTCATGCCCGCGCAGCCGTACCCTTCCAGGTTGGCGCCGAAGAACCCCAATTCCGCCATTTCCGGAATCAACTCGGCCGGAAACCGCGCGTCGCGATAGCAATCGCGAATCAAGGGCAGAATCCGTTCGTCGGCAAACCGCCGCGCCGTCTGCCGTACCATCAACTCCTGTTCACTGAACAGGGAGTCGACACAGAAGTAGTCCACGCCTCGGAAGCTCATGTTGGAATTTCTTTCCCCCTTATTTGAACACATACATCGAGGTATCCTGGGATCATGCAGGTGGTATTCCCCGATATCGAAACGCGTGCCAGGGTGGACAACGAAGCCGGGTGTCCCATGGATGACGACGAGTTTTTCGAGTTTTGTGCCAGGAATCGGAAACTGCGGGTCGAACGGGACGCCAACGGAGAAATCATCATCATGCCCCCTGCCGGCTTTGAGACGAGTTGTCGCAACAACGATTTGTCCGCCCAGCTTTACATTTGGTCGAAGCGAGACGGGCGAGGACTCGCTGCTGATTCCAACTCGGAGTACTTGTTACCGAACGGCGCGGCCCGTTCGCCCGACGCTTCTTGGGTGCTGAAGACTCGGATCGGCCAGTTCACCAAGGAAGAGAAGAAGCGGTTCATTCACATCTGTCCCGACTTTGTGGTGGAATTGACGTCGCCTTCCGATCGGCTCCCAAACGTCAAGGCGAAGATGCCGGAGTGGATCGAAAACGGAGCCGCCCTAGGTTGGTTGATCGACCCGGACAGAAGAACCGTCTACATCTACCGCCCCGGCCAGGACGCCGAGGAGTTGGTGGGTGTCGATCACGTCTCGGGCGAAGGACCTGTGGAGGGCTTTCGGCTGGAACTGGGCGACATCTGGCAAGGAGTGTAGCGCCCGGCCCGCGCGCCCGGAGCATCGCGCAACGAATTCTGGGCATTCTGCGCCGGGGATCGGAGACGACGGTGGGACAGACCATCGTCTTTTGTGGTCTGTCGGGCCTGGGGTCGAGCGACAGACGACACAAAAACGATCGTCTGTCCCACTGTGTTATCGTCATCATCCCTCTAGCCGGCAAAGATGGCCGAGGCCGAACCTTCGGCGTCCACACTGTCCGCCGGTCGAGGGCTTTCGGCTGGAACTGGCCGATATCTGGGAAGGACTGTAGCCCGTTACCGCGCCGCCCGGGCAGACGTCGCCACATATGCATCCGCCATCGCAGCCGTGTCGCTCAGGTCTACGAACCTGGCGATCTTCCCATCCCGGATCGTAAAGAAATGTCCGATCGGCACATCGAACTTCTTCCCGGTCGCCTTGACCGTCGCCGAATATCGGCCCAAAGTCGCCACCACGTCCCCCTGCGCGACGAATGTTTCCGTGGTCAGCTTCATGTCCTGCTGAGTTTCGGCCAGGGCCTGGAAGAATCTGAGGACCTCCGCTCCACCCTTCCTCCGGCCGGAAAACGGAACGATCGCCGGACCTTCCAAAGCCCAATCGACATCGCCGGTCAGGCTGTTCATGATGGTCTGAATATCCCCGTTGGCGAATGCCCTGTAGACGTTCTGAATCAAAGCGGTGTTTTGTTGTTCGTTCATCGTGTTGGTACTCCAGGAATTGATTACTCGGGACTTGATTACCCGGGACTTGATACAGGGATTGATACGGAACCCGGCGAAATTTGGATGGCGCCAGACCGTGCGCGATACTACACTCAGTGCCGCCTTCACGCGTCTACGCCTACGTGCTGTCGCTGCCGGAGCGCGTCATCCGCTCCCTCGGCGCACTGTCGGGCGGCCTGCTTCGCGAAATCGGCAACATGGCCCTGCCGGCCAGCATCCGCCGCACTACTCTGTACCGCACCATGGTCGACGTGGCCTTGCGGTTTCTGATCGAGGAGGTCGGCCAGGTGGAAGGCATTTACCCCAATGCGGGACGGCTCGCCGAACACTTCCTCCTCCAACGCACCGCCAGCCACGGCATCGAACTCCTGGGTATCCTCGCCTTCCACGCATCGCCCATCTGGGTTCTGGCAGCGCTCGCCGATGCCACCGGTGGCGGTCGCAAACTGATTCACGAAATCTCGCAGGCGCTTCAGGAAGAAGGACTCCTGGAGCGCGAAGTTCATTTCGAAACCATGGAGCAGATCCTCGACGGCCTGGAAAAGACCACAGGGCACCTCGCCGGCACACTCAATCTCCCGCCCGTGGATATTCCCGGACTCCGCCGGGAATGGTTGCAGTTGAAAGACGAGATGCGGACGATCCCTCCCAAGAACGTCCCGGCCATCGACCGCATCCAGAAGGTCTGGGATGAGTTGCGGCGTTCCGCGGCCCAGCAGAACCGCTCGGTCTTCGTGGTGTCGTCCCTGATGGCCGTATCTACGGTGGCCCATGTGCCGGCCAACCTGCTCTGGCTTTCGCGCGCCGCCCGCTCGGCCGCCAGACGGACGGGCAAAGTCCTCGGCGAAACCATCCTCGACCACTATTCCGACGCTCTGGCCGAAATCGCCCGCACCGGCTTCATCCCCTACTTTGCCCGCGAATTCCGCCCGTATCTCCACGCCGCGGCCGCCCAGTTCGCCCCGGCTCACGAATCGTTAACCGAGCGCCTGCTGCGAGGGCGGGCGGCGCCGCCTGATTCCCGCTTGCCACCTCCGGAGTGAGCGGCGTTACTCTTCGCGCAGCGCTTCCAGCGGCGAAATCAAGCTGGCTCGAAGCGCTGGAATCAACGACGCGGCCAATGCGGATAGTCCCAGCGTCACCACGGCCGCCAGCGTCACTGCGGGGTTGTATGGATTCATGCCGTAAAGCTGATTGCCCAGGAATCGGCCGGCGGCAAACGTCAACGGCAACCCAATGAATAGTCCACAGAGAATCAGCCCGAATGCGCCTCGTAGCACCAGCCGGATAACGTCGCCCCGGTTAGCGCCCAGCGCCATACGCACGCCGATCTCGCTGACGCGGCGTCCGGCATTATAAGCAGTAACTCCATACAGCCCAATCGAAGCTAAGACCAGCGAAAGAACTCCGAAGAACGAAGTGAGGCGTGCGATGAGCCGTTGCTGGGTGAACGGCTCGGCTACCTGCTCTCTCAAAGGGCGAATCGAAATGAGCGGCAGATTGGGATCCACGGAAGCCATCGCCTGGCGGATGGCCGGAATGGACAGGCTAGCCCCCGGCCTGGTCACAATGACAATATCGTGCAGGAAAAGCGATCCAAGATTTTTCTGCGTGTATTCGGCTTGGGCTTCGGGCAAAAAGAAAAACGGGTCACTCGGCCGATCGAGATTGTGTGTCAAATAGCGCGCATCTTTTGCCACGCCGATGACCTCGAATTCACGGCTGGCTTCCGGCCTCCGGCCGAAATGTTTGCCGATCGGATCTTCGTTTCTGAAAAACCTGCGCGCGAATGCCTCATTAATGACTGCCACACTTCGCGACGCCGCCGTATCCTGCCCGGAGATACCGCGCCCGTTAACGATAGGGGTCCCGATGACGTCAAAGTACCCTTCTGTAACTCGATCCCACGCCGCGAAGTTCTCATCCCTGGGCCCTGGCGCGGGATGGCCATCCACCCAGACGCCAGCGCCCCACCCGCCGCCGCTTAGCGGTGCATATAGGCAGAGAGCCACGGACGATACGCCGGGAATGCCCGCAATGGAATCGTGGATACTCCTGTATAGTGGCGAGAGTTGCGGTGACCGGTAACCGGCAACCCTTGGATTCATGGAGGCCACGAGGCGCCGGTCCTGTTCGAATCCGAAATTTTGATTCTCAAGGCTCTGCAAAGCGGCCGTGAGCAGCCCTGCCGCTGACAGCAAAACAAGCGAGAGCGCAGCCTGAAACACCACGAGCGTCTTCCTGGGGAGCGATCCGGTCCGGGCGGTCGAGCGACTGGCTCCGCGAAGCGCTTCGATCGGATCTACGCGTGTCGCCATCCATGCGGGAGCGATGCCGAAGGCAATTCCCGTGGTCAGCGAAATGGCAAAGGCGAACAGCAGCACCGGCACGGAAGGCGACGCGCCGATGGGCACGCCAGCCAAGCCGGCAGATGCGGGAAATGCGAAATGCAGAATCAGGCGGGTACCCGCGAATGCGATGGCCAGACCGGCCGCGCCGCCAAACAATGAGAGCAGGATGCTTTCGATGAGATGCTCCCCCACAACGCGCGACGCCCGCGCCCCCAGCGCCATGCTCAACGATGTCTGCCGCCGCCGCTCCATGCCGCGCACCAGCATCAGATTGGCCACGTTGGCGCAGACGATCAGCAGCACAAACGCCGTAACCGTCATCAGGATCTGCAGCCAGTGCTGGTATTGTTCGCGCATGCTGGTGACACCGGCGCCTCCGGGACTCAGGAACAGGGTTTGCTCAGGAAATTTCGCGCGATCGTTGGCGCTCATCTCACCCCAGTGCGAGCGCAGCCACTGCTTGAGCTCGACCCGCATTTCGGCCTCGATAGATGCGGGCGCCGCACCTGGCTGGATGCGGCCGATCAAGTCCAACCAGTGGGTGTCGTACTTGTTGAGATCGGCATCGCTCTCGACGAACGGTTCGGTGTTCAGCGGCAGAAAGAAATCGGGTGGAGTGCTGCGCAGAGTGTCGCCGAAGAAACCCGGCGGAGTGATTCCCACCACGGTAAACGGCTTGTCATTCAGATTGAAGACGCCGCCGATTACGGACGGGTCGGCTCCATACTTTTGCTGCCATAAGCGATAGCTCATCACTGCCACCGGCGGAGCGCCGGACTGATCGTCTTTAGCCGTAAACGCGCGTCCGGCGTACGCTGTTATGCCGAACATGGTGAAGTAATTGCCAGAGACGAACTCGCCTGGATAGCTTTGGGCTGCCTCTGAGCTGCCCGAGCGCCGCACACCAAACAGATGTTCAATCGACGGCACGGCCGCTAATTCTGAAAAGCCTTTGGTGTTGTCTCTTAAGTATTTGTACAAATCGTACGAGACAAGGGAGAACTCCTTATCTTGGCTGTACCCGGCCGTGTAGCAGCAATGGGTTTCTCTTCCCAGGCGGTACAGTTCGCCGGGATTCGCAACCGGCAGCGACTTCAGCAGAACGGCATGCACCAAAGTGAAAATCGAAGTGGTGGCGCCAATGCCCAGCGCCAGCGTCAACACCGTGGCAATGGTGAACGCCGGTGCCATTCGCAAGCGGCGCAGCGCGTGGCGCGTATCTTGTATCAGCGTTTCCAGAAACGGTAGTCCTCGTTGGTCTCGATAGCTTTCCTTCATGGCTTCCACCCCTCCGAACTTCAGTACGGCCTGACGCCGGGCTTCGACCGGCGATAAACCGGCCCGAGCATTCTCGGCAGTTTGAAGAGCGAGATGTTCTTCGATTTCCGCCCGCAATCGCTCTTCGTCTTGCCGCGTGGTCGCCCAGGAACTCAGGCGCCTCAGGAATCGCCTAAGTGTTCTCATTTCAGATCTTCTGCTTTCACCGCAAAGAATCGCCCGATGATGGCCGCCGTCTGTTCCCAACCTCGGGTCTCGGCTTGCAATTGTTTACGTCCGTCGCGTGTCAGTCGATAGAAGCGCGCCTTGCGGTTATGCGCGGAGGCGCCCCATTCGGAAGCGATAGAACCCTCCTGCTCCAGCTTCAGCAGGACGGGATATAGTGTGCCTTGATTGACGGTGAGAAGCTCCCCACTGATTTGCTCGATACGCCTGGCGATACCATAGCCGTGAAGCGGTCCGAGCACGTCCAGCGTTTTCAGCACCATCAACGCCAGCGTGCCCTGCAGGACATCCGTTTTTTCCTTCATGTGGCTTATTTGGGTTTCCAACAGGAAGTATGCCACGTTTCCATTGGGAAAACAACAGGTCCGTGAGAAGATAAGACCAGGCGCGACCCGGACCCGCGCGCTCCGCTCAAATCCCCCGGGTGTGCGGCTGCGGTTGGCCGGAATCGCGGCAGCGGTCAGATGAATCCGAGCCAGAGGTGTGGTGTTGCCGCAGCCCAAAGACCAAGGATGCGTCAACCGCCCGTCGCGGCTGGGTGCCGTGAATGCCCGCCGTCAACTGCTGCCGTCACCGCCCCCCGTCAACGCCCGCCGTCAACGCCCGCCTCAACTCCTGCCGCCAACGCCTGCCTCCCAAGGGAAGAAACTGCACACCCGATTCGCGCCGGTTCGCGCACGGCTGGTTGGTTCCTTTGGCTCCTCAAAGACAGCATTGTTGACAGGACTGGACTGCGGCGTTACTCTCGGGGGTGAGGCTGCCGCATTTTACGACAACCCATGAATCTCCACCTCACCCCGGAACTCGAAGAACTCGTGCAAAGTAAGGTGAAATCCGGCCGCTACAACTCTGTGAGCGAAGTTGTTCGCGAGGCGCTGGGTCTCATGGAGGAGCGAGACCAGATTCCGGTGGCTCGCAAGCACCAGTTCCAGAACAAGATTGCCGACGGACTACAATCTCTGCGACTCGGTAAGGGAGTAGATGGCGAGGCCGTGTTCGATCGAATCGAGGCGGAAATCGAGACCCTGGAGCGCAACGGTCGCAAATGAATTCGTTCGTCCTCTCACCAGAGGCGGAACGAGATCTCGAGGCTATCAAAGCCTATCTCCTCAAGGAAGCTGGAGTGCGAATCACCCGCCAGGTCATGCGTGAACTGCGTGCCGGGATCCGCTTCGTAGCCAAGAACCCAAAGGCTGGCCACGTTCGAGAGGATCTGACGGCCGAGTCTGTGAGAGCCAGCGCGATGTCGGAGAGATCCTCGGACGGTCGCTTCATTGAGGATGTCGGAACCGGATCGGGATTTCTCCAAACCGCATCGCCGAGACAGCACCAGCTTCCGGGCCCAGACGGCCGCTCTGCTGGCGAGGTGGTCAGGGTGGTTCCCGGTGGGTCCCGTGGGTTCCCAAAGACTTGCGCCTTTGGCAGCTAATGTGCTTTGCTCTTGTTTATGAAGAAGACACTACTTGCCTTGATGCTCATCGCCGGAGGCGCCGCCTTCGGCCAGGTTTCCATCGGCATTCGGATTGGCGCTCCGCCGCCTCCGAGGGTGGTTCGGGTCAGACCGTCAACGCCGGGCCCGGGGTACGTCTGGATTGACGGCTACTGGTACGCCGTCGGAAACCGTTACAAATGGCATGAGGGATACTGGACCCGCCCGCCTTACGAGGGTGCCGTCTGGGTGGTCCCACACCATGACGGAGAGCGCTTTTTTGAAGGTTACTGGGAAGGAGATCGCGGCCGCCGGCCCCACGATCACTCTTGGGACCGCGACCGCCGCAACCGCGATTTCGACCGCGACCACCATTGAGTTTATTTGACTGAGAATATTTAACTGAGAATGCTTCCAGGGCCGGGCCACTAGGGTTGATAAGCCCCCAATGCGCATCCTGGCCCTCCTGGCGGTATTGTCGGCTGCCGTTGCGCAGACCCCCGACCCCGCCTACGCACCGCTCACCCGCGCTTACGAAGCACTCCGCGCGCGCGATTATGACCCCGCCGTCGCCGCCTTCTTACAAGCCATCGCCCTCTCCCCGGCCCGCCCTGACATTCGAAAGGACCTGGCTTACACCTATCTCAAGATCGGCGAAAACCTCTTCGCCCGGGACCAGTTTCAGGAAGCCATGCGATTGGATCCCGCCGACACCCAGGTGGCGCTGGAGTTCGCTTTCCTCTGCTACGAAACCAAGGAGCAGGCCAAAGCGCGCCGCATTTTCGACCGCATCCGCCATTCCCCCGGCCCCTCCGGAGAAGCCGCCGAAAAGGCTTTCCGGAACATCGACGCTCCTCTGGCCGGCGGCATCGAACGCTGGTCCCAGGCCATTGCCAGTGGCGCGGATAACTTCAGTGCTCACTTTGAGTTAGCGACTATCGCCGAACAGCGGGACCAGCTCGCCCTGGCCGCCGAGCACTACGAGAAAGCCTGGCGCCTGCTGCCCGACCGGCGCAGCGTCCTGGTCGACCTTGGCCGCGTCTGGCTGACGCTCGATCTGCGAAACGAAGCCAATGCCGCCCTGCTCGCGGCTTCCCGTGGTGGCGAACCTCGCGCCGCCGAACTGGCACGCGAACTGCTGCCATCCCATTATCCTTATGTAGACGATTTCCGCCGCGCTCTGGCGCTTGACCCGGCCAACACGGAACTCCGCCGCGAACTCGGCTACCTGCTCCTCCGCATGGAGTTCCCCCGTGAAGCCGAACAGGAATTCCGCACGGTAACTGAAATGGCCCCGGAAGACCTGCTGTCGGCTACCCAACTCGGCTTCCTGGTTTACAACCGGGGCGACGCTGCCGCTGCCCAGCCGCTCTTCGACCGCGTCCTCGCCGGCAAGGACGAAGACCTCGCCAATCGCGTTCGCGCCGTCCTCCGCCTGCCCCAGGTCCTGAAGTCCCGGCCGGCCGCCGCCCAACCAGCGTCCATCGACGCCAAGGTGATGGCCGAGCGATCCATCAAAGCCGGCTATATTAAGGATGCTCTTAAGTACCTTCAGGTAGCCCATGAGGCCGACCCGGGCGATTTCGGCGTCATGCTCCGGCTCGGCTGGACCTACAACATCCTGCATCAGGACATCTCCGCCTACCGCTGGTTCGACCTCGCCCGCAGGAGTTCCGACCCCCAGATAGCCTCCGAAGCGGGCCGCGCCTTCCGCAGTCTTGGCGCCGCACAGGAACGGTTCCGCACCTCCGCCTGGCTCTTCCCGGTATTTTCCACTCGCTGGCACGACCTGTTCTCTTACGGTCAAGTGAAAACCGAAGTCCGCACCGGCCTGCCGATTCGCCCATACCTCAGTTTCCGTTTCATCGGCGACACCCGCCAGACCATTGGCGCCGCGGCTCCGCAATACCTCTCCGAAAGCGCCTTCATCGTTGGAATCGGTGTCGCCACCGTTCCCTGGCGCGGCATTACCGGCTGGGCGGAGGCGGGCAACGCTATTGGATATCTCACCCACCATATGGTCCCCGATTACCGGGCCGGTATCTCGCTGGCCCGCGGCGTCCGGTCGGAATCCACCCACTGGTTTGCCGATACCACGATGGATGCGCTCTTTGTCAGCCGCTTTGGCAACGATTTCCTCCTCTACGCCCAAAGCCGCCTCGGCTACCGCGGCGGCTCCGAACACCTGCGCGCTCAGATCTATTGGAACGCCAACTTCACCATCGACTCCAAACGGCAGGACTGGGCTAATTTCATCGAAACCGGACCCGGACTGCGGTTCACCAGTTCCTGGCTGCCTCCATCCATGTACCTGACCGTGAATACGCTGCGCGGCGCCTACCTGACCTCGGAACGCCCGCACTTCACCGACCTGCGAACTGGAGTCTGGTATGCCTTTACTCATTAAGCTGTTCGCGATGTGCGCCGGGCGCACAGGGGGAAGGATGAGAGTCGCCCGTGGCGCTATGTGGGGCAGCTTGGCAAACTGCGGCGGATTGGCAATCCGCCCGCCGGGAGTTGGCGCGCAGCCGAACTTTCACGAGCGACTTTCGAGAGTGTTGCTGGCGTTCTTGCCAGCGTTCCTACTGGCCGGCGTAGCGCATGCCCAGCCCTCGGGGCCTTTAACCAATTTGGCACCGCTCCCGTATTTTTCCGTCCTATCCGAGGACGCCGGCGCCTGGCCGGAGATTCTTCAGTCCGTCGGTTTCCAGCGCCAACCCGCCGGTCTGGCCCACATCTTCGTCGCCCGCACCGGCGCCCCCGCGTCGGCGGAGTGGCCTGGGCGCGTCGAAAAGGGCGCCGTGCTCATCCTGGAAGGCGAATCGTCCCTGGCCGAAACCTTCGGCTTCCGGCGCACCAAAGAGAACGCCCGCGTCACCTCCCTCACCGACGTCCACCGCCCCAGTCTGGCTATTATCTGGGAAAAAGGGCTGGAACTGCCGGTATTCCAGGTTCCCGAGACGGCCACCATCTTCGCCCGCGAGCGCTGGACCAACGCGCCGCTTTCAGCCGGTTTCCGCCGCGGTTCGGGGGCCGTTCTGTGGATTGCCGCTCCCCCCGGCGAACGCGGCTACGAACGGTTTCCGTACCTCCTGAACGCGTTGTACGATTTGGGTGTAGATCCGCCATTCCGGACCTCCCGCCTCTGGGCCTTCTTCGATTCGGCTTACCGCTCCCGGGTGGATCTGGACTACTTCGCGGCACGCTGGCACAAGGCCGGCATTTCGGCGCTTCACGTCGCCGCCTGGCATTTCTTCGAGGCCGATCCGGAAAACGATGCTTACCTGAAGAAGCTCATCGAAGCCTGCCATCGGGAAGGGATTCTGGTCTACGCCTGGCTTGAACTACCCCACGTCAGCGAGCAGTTCTGGAACGCTCACCCCGAGTGGCGCGAAAAGACCGCCGTGCTGCAGGACGCCCAACTCGATTGGCGAAAGCTGATGAACCTCACCAATCGCGATTGTTTCCGTGCCGCCTCCACCGGGGTGACGCGGCTCATCACCGGTTTCGATTGGGACGGCGTCAACCTGGCGGAACTGTATTTTGAATCTCTCGAAGGTCCCGCCAACCCGTCCCGCTTCACACCCATGAACGACGATGTCCGAAGGGAATACCGCGCCCAATCCGGCCAGGACCCGCTAACCGTATTCGCCACGCCGGCGTTTCTGGAGTACCGGGCCGGCCTGGCCCGCCGTATACAGGAAGAGTGGCTCGGCCAACTGGAACAGCTCCGCCGCCAGAAGCCGGACCTGGACCTGGTGCTAACCCACGTCGACGACCGCTTCGACACCGGCATGCGGGAGGCCATCGGGGCCGACGCCGCGCGCGTGCTTCCCCTCCTGGACACCCACAACTTTACCTTTCTGATCGAGGACCCGGCCACGGTCTGGCACCTGGGACCGCAGCGCTACCAGACCATCGCCGAACGCTACCGAACCCTCACTAGGCACCAGGACAAACTGGCCATCGATCTCAACATCGTGGACCGCTACCAGAACGTCTACCCTACCAAGCAACAAACCGGCACCGAACTCTTCCAACTGGTGCATGCCGCCGCCGCCAACTTCGCTCGCGTTGCCCTTTACTTCGAAAACTCGCTGCTGCCGCCCGACCTCCCATTGCTTCCATCGTCCGCCGCGGCGGTCATCAAGATCGAGAAGATCGGTCCTGATCTGGTGGTTGAATCGGCCACCGCCGTGGGCATTCCCTGGAAAGGTCCAGCCCGGGTGGACGGGCTCCCCTGGCCGGTTGCCACCCCGGAAACGCTGTGGCTGCCCGCCGGCTCTCATACCATCGAAGCGGCGCCCGCGCTCCAGTCTCCCCGCCTGCTCTACCTGAACGCCGACCTCAAAGCCGCCCGAACCATCAACGCCTCCACCATCGAGTTCTCCTACCAGTCCAATTCCCGCGCCATCGCGATTCTGGACCGCCCGGCCCGGTCCATGCAAATCGACGGCGTCGACGTTTCGCCAGGCGAATTCCTCCCGCGCGGTCAGCATGTGGTTGCAGTCACCTGCCAGGGCCCCGCACTCCGGCCGTCCGTTTCCGTCCCAAAAACCGTGGGAGGGGACCGTGAACCAGTTCGCTGAACTGCCGTTCTTAGGTTGATACGACCACTCCCTAACCCGGCGTAGCCGGAACCAAACACAAACAGCTATTGTTGAACGCGTTCAGACTCGGGCTGGCCGCCGTCTGCCAGGCGCTTCCTTACCAGCTTCGCCAAGGCGCCGATGAAACGCGGCGAATCGTTCAGGCCCGGCATGAGGAGGAAGTCCGCGATACCCAGCCGCTCGGCGATTTTCCGGTGTTCGATGGCGATCTCATGCAGGGTCTCCACGTGATCGGAGACAAATGAAATCGGCACGATCAGCATATGCCGGCGGCCCTCGGCAGCCAGGCGCTCAATGGTTTCGTGCATCGAAGGGGCCAGCCACTTGGCAGTGCCGACCTTGCTCTGGTAGCACAGGTGCGGCCTGCCTTGCCAGCCTCCCCGCGCCCACACCAGATCGCGCGTGCGCTCCACGTGTTTCTGGTACGGATCGCCCGCCTCCACCACCGAGACCGGCAGGCTGTGAGCGCTGAACACGAAGTCGAGTTCGGCCGTCGGATACGGCAAGCCTGCCAGCGCCTGGTTGACCGAGGCAACCAGGGAATCGATGAATCCCGGATCGTCATGGTACTCCATGATCCGATGTATCTCGGGGTGCCACCCGTTCGAGCTTTGGAAACTGCGGTTCCATTCGTTCAAGCTGCTGCCAGTAGTGGTTCTGGAGTATTGCGGGTAGAGCGGGAGCAACACCACTTCGTGGGGCGCGTGGCGCTCCAATTCCAGGATGGCTTCCTTCGTGAACGGGTGCCAGTAGCGCATGGCAACCACCACTCGCGCGTGCAGATTTCGCTGCAGTTCCCGTTCCAGCGCGGCCGCCTGGCGACAGGTATGATCGAGGATCGGCGACCGGCCGCCGATTTCCGCGTAATGGCGGCCCACGTGGCGTGCCCGGGAGCGGGCGATCAACCGCGCCAGGGGCCGCCGGGCGATTGAGGCCAGTGGGAAGTCGATGATATCGGGGTCGCTAAACAAGTTGTACAGAAACGGCTCGACGGCGTCGGGCGAATCCGGACCTCCGAGTTGAAAAAGAACAACGCCGATCCGGCGTTCCGAACTTCCATTGCGCATCGATTCATCGAGTGTACACCACCGGTGTGATAGCACGCCGCCGGCGCAGCCCGACCTCAGTGCGTCATCGAGTACACAATGTAATTCACGCCAATCCGAATCGCCAGGTCCGAAAACCGTTCGGGATAATACGGATCGTCGGCGTACTCCCAGGCATCGCCGATGTCTGAATTGTAAGAAATCGCCACCATCACGCGGCCCTTGTCATCGTAGATGCCGCGCCAGTGCGCGCCCTTGCCGCTGGCGTCGCCCTTGTAGCCTGCCCGCAGGTGGGCCTGTCCGGGAATCTGGAAGCGGTCGTTCAAATCGTAAACCGTGTGGAAAATCTGGTCTTTGTCCTCGATCTCCACAATGGGGTGATCCGGGAAGGCTTTCCTGATCCGCGTCTCGAATTCGGACCACTCGGCGCTGCCGTGGAAATCGTCGGCCATAAAAAACCCGCCGCGCAGGCAGTACTCGCGCAGCAACTGGCCCTGTTTATCGCTGAGCCCCCATTCGCCAACCTGGACGGCGTAGAGCCACGGCCAGTCGTAGGCGTCGCCGTCTTCCAGGTTCACCGCCTGTTCCACAGAGCGGATGTGGACGCGCGTCAGGCGCCTGACGGCCTGCGAAAAGTGGCGGTCGGCGCGCGGGTAGTCCTGGGTCCACAACGAGATTCCCGTGTGCCATTCGGCATCGCGGCCATAATAGCCATTGAGCGGGCCGGGCGGAAACATCAGGCGGGCGAAGGCGAATTCGGTTTTCTCCTGATAGTCCGGAGTCAGCTCGAACGTGAAATATTCCACGCCGGGATACTGGCGAAACGGCCGCTGAAAGGCATAGAGCGCGCCCAGACAGATCAGGCCGCACCCAGCTCGCCGCAATGCCTTCCGAAAGGTCATCCCTCTGCCTCTTACAGAAGAGGATATCACTCCGGCGAGCGTTACTCCTTGTGTTTCAGGTGCGGGCGGGTGGCTTATCGCGGAGGGCTGTGTTAAACTTCCGCTCACTATGAAACTCGGCTCCGGATTATTCGCCGCCGCGGCTCTTCTGGCCCTCGCCGCGCCGGTTGCGCTGGTCGCGGACACCGCCTGCGAAGCGCTCGCGGCCGCGGCCCTGCCCCACACCACCATGACCGCGCAATCCGTCAGCGCGGGCACATTCGCGCCGCCCTATGGCAGCCCGGCCGACCGGCTCCCCGCATTCTGCCGGGTGGCCGGCGTCATCAAGCCCTCCAGCGATTCCTACATCCGTTTTGAGGTCTGGCTGCCGGCGTCCGGGTGGAACGGCCGGTTCCTGGCGGCGGGGAACGGCGGCTTCGCCGGGTCCATCGACTATAACTCGCTGGCCCGCAACCTGCGGCGCGGTTACGCGACAGCCGCCACCGACACCGGGCACGAAGGCGACGCGGTGGATGCGAGCTGGGCCTTCAAACACCCCGAGAAGATCGTGGATTTCGGCTACCGCGCGCTGCATCAGACCGTGGTGAACGCCAAGAGCCTGATCCAGGCGTTCTACACCCGGCCCGCGCAACACTCCTACTTCGACAGTTGTTCCGACGGCGGCCGCGAGGCGCTGATGGAAGCTCAGCGCTTCCCCGAGGATTTCGACGGCATTCTCGCCGGCGCTCCCGCCAACTACTGGACACACATGTTGGCGAGTGGCCTCGATCTGGTCCAGGCGCTATACGGGCGCGACCCTGCCTCCTATATTTCCAGCATCAAGGTCCCCGCAATCAATGCCGCCGTGCTGGCGGCCTGCGATGCACAGGACGGCGTCAAGGATGGGATCGTCAACGATCCGCCGCGGTGCCGGTTCGACCCCGCCGTACTGCTCTGTAAGGATGTGGAATCGCGCGATTGCCTGACGGCGCCCGAAGTCGCCTCTCTCAAGAGGCTGTATGCGGGGACCCGGCTTTTTCCCGGGGTCATGCCCGGAGGCGAGACCGGAGGGAACGGCTGGGGGACCTGGATCCTGGGAGCCGGGCCCGGCGGAAACTCCGGCACGCTATACCTGGAGAACTATTTCCGCTACATGGTGTTCGACGACCCCGCCTGGAACCCTCTGACGGCCAGCGCCGACGCCGCCGCCCACACCGCCGATGAGAGGACCGGGAAGAGTCTCAACGCTATCGACCCCGACCTGGGCCGTTTCCGCGCCCGTGGGGGCAAGCTCATCCTCTACCATGGCTGGAACGATCCGGGCATCTCACCGCTGAACACCATCAATTACTACAACAGCGTGGCGGCCGCCATGGGCGCGGCGGATACGGAGAGCTTCGTACGCCTCTACATGGCGCCGGGTGTGCAGCATTGCGGCGGCGGTCCGGGTCCCAACGCGTTTGGGCAGTTAGGTCTCACCACCGCCAAAGGCCCCGAGTACGGCATTTACGCCGCGCTCGAGCAATGGGTGGAAGCCGGGGCTGCCCCAGGCGAAGTGATTGCCACCAAGTATGTCGCCGACACGACCACGCGCGGCGTAGTGATGACGCGTAAGCTGTGTCCTTATCCGCAAGTCGCCACTTATAAGGGGACGGGCGATACCAACGATTACTCGACCTTCTCCTGCACTGCGCCGGGCCCCGGTAGCGCCGGCGGGCTGACCCACCACTAAGTTGGGTTCTGGCGTGGGTTGTTCTCAGTTTGTGGCGCGGCGTGTCGTGTCGCTTGCGGCCAGGCTCACTCCTCGCGCAGCGCCGTCAGCGGGTCAAGACGGCTGGCCGAGCGAGCCGGCAGGTAACAGGCCACCAGCGCGACTGCCAGCAGCACCGCGGCCGCCGCGGCCACGCTGACCGGATCGCTCGCGCTCACGCCATACAGCATTCGGGACAGCAACTGGCCCACCGCCAGCGCCGCCACCAAACCGGCCGCCACGCCTGCCAGCACCAGTGACATCCCCTGCTTCAGGATCAGGCGCAGCACGCTTTCCTGCGCCGCGCCCAACGCCATGCGCAAGCCGATCTCCCGCCTCCGCCGGTTTACCGAGTAGGCCATGATCCCGTACAATCCGATGCTGGCGAGGCCGAGCGCCAGTAGTCCGAATGCGCTGAGCAACGCCACGCCGATCTTGGCGCCGAACAAAGATTGATCGACGATCTTGCGCCCGGTCCGGACATCGTCGACGGAAATCCTCGGCCCCACCGCGCGCACTTCGCGCTGGACAGGGAGCAGAATCTGGTTGGGGTCCCACTTACTTCGCACATACAACACCATGGCATCGGAGTAACTCTGTTTGAGAGGAACATAGACGCACAATTGAGGCGGTTCCCCGAGCGTGGTATAGTTCGCCGTCTTCACCACTCCAATCACCTGCCGCCGGACTTTTTCGCCAGGGAGCCGGATGTGCTTTCCCAGGACCTCCTGGCCGGGCCAATAGTCGTGCGCCAGTTTCTGGTTCACGATGGCGACCCAGGTTCCGCCATCCTGATCCATTTCCGTAAAGTAGCGCCCTCGGTCCAGGGCGATACCCGCGGTCCGGAAGTAACCGGCGTCCACCGTGTCGACCACCGTGGCGATCGATTCCGCTTTCGACCGCAGATCGCGGCCCTCCACTTCCAGGCCGCTTTGCATCCATCCCCACAGCGGCAGCAGGGAAGCCCACGAGGCGGACTCCACACCGGGCAGGGCAGCCACGCGCTCGCGAACCTGCTGGTAGAACGCCATGGTTTGTGGCTTCCCGTATCCGGCCTGCCCTGGATTGGTCATGAGCACCGCCAGATGTTGGGTCTCGAAACCCGGGTCGATGCGGTAGGCCCGCTCGATGCTTCGCAAGAACAAGGCTGCGGTTACCAGGGTTACGAACGAAAACGCCACTTGCCCTACCAACAGAGCGTTGGCGAATGTGATTCGGCGGCGGCTCCTTCCGGTGGTGCGAGCCTCCTCCTTCAAGGTCTCTGCTACGCCGGTGCGAGACGCGCGCAAGGCCGGAGCGGTGCCGAAGACGAAGCCGGTCAATAGCGCGAGCAGCATCGCAAACACAAAGACCGGCGCATCCAGTTTCGGCGTGACGAGGTTGGCGGAGACCTCGGCCGGCAGGAACGACCACAGCAGTTGTACGCCCGCAACGCCGATCGCGATTCCCAGCAGGCCGCTGAGAAGTCCCAGGAAAACACTCTCCGTAAGAAGCTGGCGCACCAGCCTTCCGCGGCTCGCTCCCATGGCCAGGCGAACCGAGATCTCGTGCCGCCGCGCCGCCGAGCGTGCCAGCAGGAGGTTGGCCACATTCGAGCACGCAATCAGCAGCACCAGACCCACTACCGCCATCAGCACGGCACTTCCGAAGAGAATCGGGTTACGTCCGGTGCTGGAATTGTCAATCCCGAAAATGGCGTCCGCGATCGGCCTCACGCTGGCGGTGCGGCCTTCGTTGGCCAGCGGCCAGGCACGCGCCAGCGCCGCCCCAATGGTGGCGAGATCGGCCTCCGCCTGTGCACGGCTTATGCCGGGTTTAAGCCGTCCGACGCCCTGGAAGACCGCCTTGCTCCGATCGGTCAAGGCACTCTGCATCTCTGCCGGCAGCAACTGTTCCGCCATGGCCGCCGGTATCCAGAAGTCGGGGCCGAAGATGGCGTACACGCCGATGAATCGTGGCGGCGCCACGCCGATCACCGTGAAGAGCACGTTGTTGAGGCGCAGTGTCTTGCCCACGATGTCTTTGGCGCCGCCAAACCGCGCCTGCCAGGCGGCATAGTTCATTACCGTTACTGGATGGCCGCCGGGCGTTCCGTCCTCTTCCGGCGAGAAGAAGCGTCCGGCGGCAGGCTGGAGGCCCAACGTGGAGAAGTAGTTGCCCGTGACCAACTCGCCGAACATGCGCTGCGGCGCACCGCTCGAATCGTACGTGACCACGCGCGGAGACGTATAACCGGCAAGCGAGTCGAAGACCGCGTTGCGGGCCGCATAGTCTTTGAGGTTGGCGTACGAGAGCGGCATGCTCACGCGGGATTTCGCGGTGGCTTTGGCATCAGCCGAGGCCACGGCTGCCAACCCGGAGGGGTCGTGAACCGGCAATGGATTCAAGATCAGGGTGTTGATGACGGTGAAGACGGTGGTGTTGGCGCCAACACCCAGCGCCAGCGTAACCACGACAAAGAGGGCGAACAGGGGACTCTTGCGCACGGTGCGGCAGGTGTAGCGGAGATCTCTCCAGAGATCCCCCAGGAGGTTGGCCTTGGAGATGTCCCCGAGCGGCACGGCATCATGTCTTGTCATACGCCGGCTCTTTGGCAAACCCGCCTGCAGGGGATACATGTCTTCCAATTCGGATGCGGCGGTTCTATAGGCATCTTCTTCGGCGGCCCCGCTGCCAAGCAATTGCCGGTAGCGGTCTTCCAGGTGCTGGGCCAGTTCCTCCGTGAGATCCCGCTCCGCAGCCGCCTGCAGACGCAATGGGGCAATCCGTTCTCGAACGATCTTTGTGAAGTCAGGCATTTTCGTGAAATCAGGCATTTTCAATCCCCGTGACCCGGCCGATGGCGGCGACGAAATCCTGCCAGCTCTTGCGCTGGGACCGAAGCACCTTCCGCCCGGCGCCGGTCAGAGTGTAGTAGCGCCGCCTGCGTTGCCCGGCCTTCTCCACCCAGAGCCCTGCCACCCAGCCCCGTTCCTCCAACCGGTAAAGCAGCGGATAGAGCGAGGTCACGTGGAACGTCAAAGCTCCGCCCGACCGTAGCTCAATCAGCTTGGAGATGTCGTAGCCGTGGCGAGGTTCGGCCTCCAGCAGTGACAAAACCAGGAGTTCCGCGCTGCCTTTTTTCCATTCATGATCCGGGCCGGTCGCATCCATATGTGTGGCTCCCATATATGAGTCTTACATATAATACGCGGCGGCGGCGGTTTTGTTCCGCCGGTTCGCGGCTGTTTTCTCAACCGTGTCTAAAATGGCGTCTACAATGGCATCAACATGTACGAAATCGCGCCTGACGTTGCCGTCGTCCCGATGCTCATTGCCAACGCCTATCTTGCCGGCAACGCCCGTTCGTGGGTTTTGGTGGACTCCGGAGTTCCGGGAAGCCATCGCCCCATCCGGCGCGCGGCGGCGAAGCGGTTTGGCCCTGGCGCCAGGCCGAAGGCAATCGTCCTCACGCACGGCCATTTCGATCATGCTGGGTCCGCGGGTGTGCTGGCGGATGGGTGGGGCGTGCCGGTCTATGTTCATCTTCTGGAGTTCCCCTTTCTGACCGGGCGCTCCCACTATCCGCCGCTCGATGGGACGCCGCCCGGTTTCTTCTCCGGCCTCAGCCGGTTCTTTCCGTCGAGCACGGTCAATCTCGGCCATCGCCTGTTGGAATTGGACTTGGCCCGCCCTCCTGCCGGACTGGAAGCCTGGGAATGCCACCACACACCGGGCCACACCATGGGTCACGTGTCGTTCTTCCGGCGTGAAGACGCCGTGCTGCTGGCGGGCGACGCGGTGACCACCATGAACCTGGATAGTTTCTTCGGCACCGTCCTGAAGCGCCCCGAGCTATGCCGTCCTCCGGTCCCCGCCACCATGGACTGGGTGCGCGCGCGGCGTTCGGTGGAACTGCTGGCGGCGTTGCGGCCGCGCGTGGTCGGAGCCGGGCATGGCAGGCCCATTGAGAATGCCGCCGAGGAACTGCGCCGATTGGCCGATCGGTTTCCGTTACCGGTACGGGGCCGCTACGTGCGCGATCCGGTGCGCGCCGACGAAACAGGAGTCACGTACGTGCCGCCGAAGTAAAGCTATCAGCTATCAGCTATCAGCAGTCAGCTAAACCAGCGTAGCGCGCACCCGGAAGCGTTGCCTTTAGCTGATAGCTGAAAGCTGATCGCTGATAGCTTTCTGCCTCAGATCTTCGGAAACCGGCTGACCGGGAACGTGTCCAGCGGCACCGACCGCTGTTGCACCAGGACGCCGCCATCCACCACCAGGCAGGCGCCGGTGATGTAGCGGGCGTCTTCGGTGGCCAGGAAGACCGTCGGGCCGGCGAGATCCTCGGGCGTGCCCAGGCGGCCCATCGGCACCACCTGCCCGCGTTCGCGGGCGGTGGCGTCATCGATGTCGTAGGTCCGAATCAGTCCCGGAACGATGGCGTTGACCCGCACGCCATACGGCGCCAGATCCAGGGCCATAGCACGGGTCATGGCTTCGATCCCGCCTTTGGACGCGTCATAGGCCACGTTGCCGCGGTGCGCCCGGGTGGCCCCGCCGCTCGACATGTTGATGATCACGCCGCTGCCTTTACGCACCATGATGTGCGCGGCGCGGTGCGCGCACAGGTACGCGCCCTTCAGGTTCACATCCAGCACGTGGTCCCACCAAGCTTCGTCGCCCTCCAGAAAATGGCGCGCGGCGTGGATGTCGCCGGCGTTATTGACCAGCACATCCACCGTGCCGAAGGCCGCCATGGCGGCATCGAACAGTTCGTCTACCTGGGACTTGCTGGAAACGTCGGCGGCGATGGCGATCGCCTGTCCGGCGGGCAAGGCACTGGCTACCTCGCGGGCGCGGGGTTCACTCAGATCGTTCACCACTACCCGGGCGCCTTCGGCAGCGAAGCGCTCGGCCACCGCCCGCCCGATGCCGTGGCCGGCGCCGGTTACAATCGCTACTTGATTGGAAAATCGGTTCATGGAGGCAGGATAATAGGTTGGAGGCCCAGAATGTTGAGCCCGAGCCTGTTGACAGACGCCCGGCGGCAGCAATTAGATGAACTCGGATACGTGGAGTTTCCGGGGTTGATGAGCCCTGACCTGCTGAACGCGCTGCGCGACCGCGTGGAAGACCTTTTCACCGCGGAAGGCGCCCACTCCGGTTCCGAATTCAAGCAGGAACCCGGCGCGTGGCGTCTGGCGAACCTGGTGAACAAGGGCCGCATCTTCGAAGATGCCATCGTCACGCCAATCATCCTGGAAGCCATGGCTCACGTGCTCGGGCCGAAATTCAAGTTGAGCAGCGTGAACGTGCGCTCCACCAGTCCGCACACCGAAGCCGATCAACCCTTGCACTGCGACGGTGGGGCGCTGCCCGACGCCCGCGGCTACGCGGTGTGCAACTCGGTCTGGATGCTGGACGATTTTACGCCTGAGAACGGCGCCACCCGCATGATTCCCGGTTCGCATCTCTGGCGCCGGTTACCACCGCCCGAAATGTACCAGGCGCATCCGCAGCAGCAATTGGTCACGGGAAAGGCCGGCACCGTGGTGGTAATGAACGCCCACATGTGGCACGGCGGAACCGCCAACCATACGGGGGCGCCGCGCCGGGCCATGCACGTTTACTACACGCGCTTTGACAAGCCGCAGCAGCAGTATCAGAAGCGCTGGCTCAGCCCTGAGGTGCAGTCCCGCGTCAGCCCGGACGTGCGCTGTATTCTGGCCTTGGATGACCCGCTGAACGACGAACTGAGCGCCACCGGCAGCGGCATAAGCGGCTTCATGAAGTGACAGGCCGGGCAAGCCAGAACCAAATTATTCGGGCTATTTAAGACAAGATGGTTCCGCTTGGGGTATACTGAACACATCATTACAAAAGGGGTCACATGCGGCCAAAAAGTCTATTCATTGCCTTAGTCGGCGTTCTGGTTATTTTCTCCGGCCTGTGTATGGCACAGGTTACGGCCCGTTTGACGGGGTCGGTTGTGGATCCTACAGGCCTGGCGGTGCCATCCGCCGCCGTTGATATCTATCTGCCCGGCGGCGCCCGGCCAATCATTAGCACCGTGGCTACTGCCGAAGGGCTATTCACCTTCACCGGAGTCGCGGCCGGCACCTACGACGTGGTTGTCACCCAGCAAGGCTTCCGGAAAAACACGGAGCGCGGCGTGGTGCTTTCGGCTGGGCAGGAGACTTCCCTGGCCGCCATCCGTCTGGAAGTGGGCAGCGTGACCGAAACCGTTGAGGTCAACGGAACCGCGCAGACGGTGCAGACGACGAACGCCGAGATCTCCTCCAGCGTGACGCGCAGCCAGGTTCGGGATCTGCCGATTCTCAACCGCAGCCCCCAGGGATTCGTCACCACCCAGGCGGGCGTGTCTCTAGGCCGCGGCGGCGATAGCGTGATCAACGGCCAGCGCACTTCATTTACCAACGTCACCCTGGACGGCATCAACATACAGGACAATTTCATCCGCACCAACGCCGTGGATTTCTCGCCTAACCTCCTGCTGCTGGACCAGGTGGCGGAGTTCACCATCTCCACTTCCAACACCAATCCCTCGGCCGGAACCGGCGCCTCGCAGGTGATCTTTGTCACACCCTCCGGGTCGAATACGCTGCATGGCAGCGCCTTCTGGTCCAACCGCAACAGCGCCGTGGCGGCCAATACGTGGTTCAACAACCAGGCCGGGGTAAAGAAGCCCTTCCTCAACCAAAACCAGCTTGGCGGCTCCCTGGGCGGCCGCATCATTAAGGACAAGCTATTCTTCTATGGGAACTATGAAGCCTTCCGCCTGAAGCAGCAAGCGGGGCAGCAGCGCACCATTCTTACCTCCGACGCGGCACAGGGAGTTTTCACCTATATCGGCGCCGGCGGAGCGGTTCAGAAGGTGAATATCCTGCAGGCTGCCGGTCAGAAGATCGACCCCACCATCGCCGCGTTGATCGCCAAGATCCCTGGCCCTTCGGCAATCAACAATACCAACAGCGGCGACAGCACGGCGTCGCTGCTGCGTAACACCGGTGGCTTCCTGTTCAACCAGCGCAGCAACCGTACCCGTAATAACGTGACCGGCAAGGTGGACTACGTCATGTCGTCCAAGAGCACGATTACGGGTACCTATGCGTGGAACAGCGACCTGCTGGACCGGCCGGATGTGCAAACCGTGGGGTACCAGGTGGTGCCCGTGGTGAACAACAATGACAAGGTGAAATTCCTGTCCGCGCGCTGGCGCTACAACCCCACGCCCTCTCTCACCAACGAGGTGCTCTTCGGTTTCAATCTGGCGCCGGCGCTCTTCCTCAGCAGCGAGAACTTCGGGAATGCAATCATCGGCAATACGGCAGCGGCCTCAACTTCTTTGGCGTTTAGCACGCCAGTCGCCACCTTCCGCTCGCAGGGACGGTTCACCAACACCTATAACTTCGCGGACAACGCTGGCTGGGTTCACGGCGCTCACAACGTTCAGTTCGGCTTCCAGATGCAAAAGGCCTACACTGAACCTTACAACGACGCCGGCATCACGCCGAGTTACAACATAGGCATCAGTTCGGCCAACACCTTCGGCCTGACCAACGCCCAACTTCCAGGCGCCAATTCCACCGACCTCACCGCCGCCAACAGTTTGCTGGCCACCCTGGCGGGCTTTGTTTCCGGCTACACCCAGACCTACAACGTGCAGAACCGGACTTCCGGTTTCGTCCCGAATTTTACGCAGGACCGGCACTGGAAGGTTGACGACTACTCGTTCTACATGCAGGATAACTGGAAGCTGCATCGCCGGCTGACGGTGAACCTGGGAGTGCGGTACGAATACTACTCTCCAGTTCAGGAACAGAATGGTCTGGTGCTGCTGCCGCAGTTGGGCAGTAGCGACGCCATCTCGACACTGCGCTCCAACGCCACCCTGGACTTTGCCTCCGGCTCGTCGGGATCGCCGCTCTATCATCCCGACCGCAACAACTTCGCGCCCAACGTCGGCCTTGCATGGGATGTGTTCGGCGATGGAAAGACGGCTGTGCGCGCCGGCTACAGCATCAACTTTGTGAACGACGAGTACCTGGCAGCCGTCACCGGCAATGCCAATACCAACGCCGGGCTTTCGCAAACGTTGACCAATCCCACTGCCTTGGCGAGCCTGATCAGCGCCGGTTTGCCGGCCATTACCACCCCGGCGTTTAAGGTGCCGCGAACCTTCCAGGATAATTACAACTTGAATCCCCAGGCGAACTTCGGCATGGCCGACCCCAACTTGCGCGCGCCCTACGTGCAGCAGTGGAACATCGGCATCCAGCGTGAGGTGAAGGGCTTCATTCTGGAGGGCCGGTACATCGGCAACCACGCCACCAAACTGCTCCGCGCCATCGATTACAACCAGATCAACATCAACGCCGGCGGCTTCCTGGGCGACTTCCTGCGGGCGCAACAGAACGGCAGCCTGGCGCTGGGCGCTACCGGCGTCTTCAATCCGGCCTTCGACCCCACCATCGCCGGCAGCCAGCAGCTTACCGTTTTCCCGCTGCTGCCGGGTGGCGGCACTCTGACCAATGCCACTAACCGCACTTTCATCCAGCAGGGCGCCGTGGCGGATATGGCCTTCAACTACCAATCCACCAAGGCCAACGGGCCGATTAACTTCATGCCCAACCCGAACGCCGCCAGCCTGCGCCTGATGACCAATTACAGTAACTCCACTTACAACGGCCTGCAGCTCGAATTCCGCACCCGCGAGCACAAGGGACTTACTTTCCAGGGCAACTACACTTACTCAAAGGTGCTGACCGACGCCGTCAGCGGCTCCGATAACAACAACCAGGGGCGCTACGAGCCGTTTATCGATTCCAACAATCCCAAGCTGGATCGTGCGCGCGCGCTGTTTGACCTGACGCACGTGGCTAAGTTCAATTTTGTGTACAAGCTGCCCATGGGCGAGGGCCACAGGTTCGGTTACAGGCCGCTGAACCGGTTCGTGCTTTCGGGCTGGCAGATGGCCGGCATCTTCAACCGCCAGTCGGGCGAACCGTTCTCGGTCTGCTCCGGCCTCGGGACCTTCAACCGCCAAAACAACCTGCAATCCAACCAGTGCAATACCGTGAACACGAGTCTGGATATGAGCCAGCTTCGGGACGCATTCCAGTTCCGCATGTCGGGCTCAGGCCCGTACATGTTTACGTCTGCAGCTCTAAACAGCAGCGGCCAGGCGACTGTGGCCGGTGCGGCGCCGTTCAGTGGGCAGATTTTCACGATGCCCGCCGCCGGGACCATCGGCACCCTGGGCAAGCGCATCTTCGACGGACCGTGGGACACCTCGTTCGATTTCGGCCTGTCGAAAGAAACCAAGATCAACGAGCGCCACTCCATCCAGTTGCGAATGGACGCGTCGAACATCCTCAATCACCCGTCGTTCGTGATCGGCGACCAGACCGCGACGTCTACCACTTTCGGAAAGATCACCAGCACGTTTGCCGCCCGCCGGCAAATCCAATTCGCTTTGTCTTACCGGTTCTGAGACATCCGCTCCCTGACGGTCGCGGCTCTGAATGCAACTCCGAACGGAGCCGCGCGCGTAAGCAAGCGGTTCTGATTACTTCCAGACCTGGAAGAGATTGCTGTACCCGTCGGTCCACACTCGCGTAGGCTGGCGGGTGGACCGGTGGGTGAACCCACTGACTGGCGTTCCCGCTGCATCCCCCACAATCGCCCAATCCGCCGCCGAAATGAGGCGCGCCGGGTCTGGCTCACTATGAACCACCGCCGAGAGCTTTCCCAACGTCGCGGCCAGGGCGGCGACCACCGAGTCCAATTCCAGATAGCGGTTAGTAAGGTGGATGGCCAGTACGCCCTCGGGGCGCAAACGCCCAAAGTACATCCGGAAGGCTTCCCGGGTGAGCAGGTGCACGGGAATGGAATCGTCCGAGAAGGCATCCAGCACAATCGCGTCGAAGCTCTGCGGCGGTTCGCGTTCCAGCGCCAGGCGGCCATCGTCGGTGACCACATCGGTCCTGGCTTCGGAGCCACTCAGGAAGTGGAAGTACTGCGACGCCACTTGAACCACCGCCGGGTTGATTTCGTAAAAGCGGAACTCGTCGCCAGGCCGGCCGTAGACCGCCAGAGTTCCTGCGCCAAGCCCGACGACGCCCACTCTGCGGGCCGGGCCCGGTTTGGACAACACCTGGCCCGCGCCCGATTCCGGACCGTAATAGGCGGTGGCCGTATTCGCCAGCGCCGGCGACAGAAACTCGACGCCGTGCAGCGTTCTGCCGTTATACAGCGAGCGTGCCGCCGTCTCTCCCGTTCCCGCATCGCTCACCTGCAGCGCGCCATAGAAATTGCGCAGGTGAACCACATCGCCTTGAGCCGCGCGGTAGCGGGTGGCCAATACGAAGGCCAGCACGGCAACCGCCGCCAGCCGCAGCAGGCGCCGCGGCGCGTAGCCGTAAACCAGCACCAGGCCGAGCAAAATGCAGGCTGTGATGCCGATGGGAAGTTCCAGGTATCCGTTGAAGACATTCGGCGCCACCAGCCCCACAAAAACGGCCCCGAGCGCGCCGCCCAACGCCACCATCAGGTAAAAAAACGCCAGGCCGTGTAGCGGATCGGGTCTGGTGCGCGCCACCTCGCCGTGGCAAAAAACGCAGCAGATCAGCAGGCCGGCGGCCCAGACCGCCAGTTCGCCCGGCAAGCCGCCGGGCCGGGCCAGCCGCCAGCACATGCCGATCCAGGCCGCGGGCAGCAGCCAGCGAAACATCGTTGCCTGGTACCAGCCGCGGTCGGCAAAGCAGATGATGAAACTCAGCAGGTACAGGCTCAGCGGAAGCACCCAGAGGAAAGGGACGGCTGCCACTTCCTGGCTGAGGTGATTGGCCACCGAAAACCACAGCGCCGAGGCGCAGGCGGCCAGCGCGATCCACAGCCAGGGGCTCTGCGGCGTCACGTCCGCCGCGGTTTGGATTGGACTGCCGCGCAATCCGCTGTAGCCGTCGTCTTGAAGGGCGCTGTGCGGGGCGCCGTGCAGGGCGCCGTGCACGGAAATGGCGCCCGCCATCACCGCTACCACGGCATAACCGGCCGACCACCAGGCAAGCTGCCGCATAACCGGCAATAGCGGCTCAATCCCAATCGGGTAGAGCAGCAGCGCCGCCAGCGAGGCCGCGTTCGAAAGCGCAAAGAGCCGGTACGGAAACCGTCCGGCGCCGGCTGCGGAGTACCACGATACCAGCAGCGGGCTGGTGGTGGACAGCAGAAAATAGGGCAGACCGGCCGATCGCGCCAGCGTCCGAAGAATGGCGGCTGCCGGTGGGCCCGAGCCCGCGTTCAACCCTGGATTCAACCCCAGGTTCAACCCCGGCGTCAACGGCAGGGCCAGCAGACTGCCCAGCAGCAAAACCACGTGCCCCAGGCCCTGCCATCTCCGGCTAAAATGGCGCGTGACCGCATACGAGTAGGCATACCCCGCCAGCAGCACCACCTGAAAGAACAGCATGCAGGTGACCCAGACTCCGGCCGAGCCGCCGAACCGGGGCAGCAGGGCCTTGGCAATCATGGGCTGGACCAGAAACAGCAGCAGCGAACTGGCGGCAATCGTGACGGAGTAGAAGGGCCGCGCAATTCTCACGATCTCCAACGCTATTCCTTCAGTAGCTCAAGATTCCTTCAGTAGCTCAAGGATATCGGACAGCTCCCGCCGGATTCCAGGTAACGGATCCTCCGAGAAAAGCTCCTGTTGGAGACGCTTCGGGACAGCCCGCGGCTTGGGTGCGCGCGACTCGGCGTGCAGACTCTGCCGGGCTCCTTCTATAGTGAACCGCTTCTCGTACAGCAAGTGCTTGATGCGGAGCAACAACACCACATCCTTGCGCCGATAGAGCCGATGGCCGGTGCCGGACTTCTTGGGCGAAAGCACGGGAAATTCCGACTCCCAGTAGCGGAGCACATAGGGCTCCACCCCGAGCAGGTCACTCACTTCGCCGATCTTGAAGTACAGCTTATCCGGGATCTCCGGGGACCCGGGCTGCAGCGCTACATCTGTCATTCGCCAATTGGATCTTAGCTCAACCGCCGGCGAATGTCACGGGTGGGAACGGCAGGGTACGGCAGGGTGGGAACGGCAGGGCGAGCACCGCCGCCATGGCAAAGCTGGTCGCTGACTGCTGTGCCTTTTGTTTCCGCGTTAGAATGACGGCCATGGCTATTCATCGTCGGCATTTTCTCCATGCGGCCGTTGCCGCCGCCGTTGCGGCCACAGCCCGGTCGCAGCCCCGAGCGTCGCAGCCCGGAGCCAGGATGCGCCTGGGGATCATCCTCGGCCTTTCCGCCGACCCGGATGCCGACATCAAACGTGTCCATGACCTCGGGTTTCCCACTTGCCAGCTCGGCATTCGCGCCAATGATGACGCCATCGCCGCCAGACTCCGGCAGGCGCTCGACCGCTATCAGGTCGAAGCCACCTCGGCCGTCTCCGGCGGCCCCGGCCGGGAGGTTTACGATTTCTACCAGGGTCCCTTGACCATCGGGCTGGTGCCCCGCGATGTCCGGGCCTCCCGAATCGAGCGCATGAAAGAGGTTTCGGATTTCGCCAAGAAGGTGGGGATCCCCGCCGTGCAAAGCCACTGCGGCTTCATTCCGGAGAACCCCAACGATCCGCTCTACCGGGAAACCGTGGAGGCCATTCGAACCGTGGCCGCGTACTGCAAGTCCAACGGTCAGAACTTCCGCTGCGAAACCGGCCAGGAGACGCCCGTCACACTGGTTCGGGCCATTCGCGACGTCGGGCTGGATAACGTCGGCGTAAACTTCGACGCCGCCAACCTGATTCTGTACGGCAAGGCCAATCCCGTGGATGCGGTGGACCTTCTGGCGCCCTACATCCAGGGTGTGCATGCCAAGGACGGGCTTTACCCCACCGGCCCGGAGCGCCTCGGCGCCGAAGTCCCGATCGGCCAGGGCAAGGTCAACTTTCCCGTGTTGATTGAGCAACTTAAGAGAATCGGATACAGTAATCCGCTTACCATCGAGCGCGAAATCCGCGGCGAAAAGCAGACCGCGGATATCCTCGCGGCCAAAGCCTACCTGGAAAAGCTGATTGCGTAAAGCGGGCCTGAAATCAATTTTGTGCCGCCCGGATTCTATCTCCCTGCAAGAGAGTTGTTACTTTCGCCCCCTTGCGAGCGTCTAATCAGGTGTAACAGAAAAAACCACTCGTGAGGTTCAAAATTATGACGATGAAATCCATTCTGATGGTCGGAGTGTTGGCGCTCTCCACCCTTTCTATAGGTCTGGCTAGCACCAAGGCTTACGAGATTACGCTTTCTTCCCCTTCGAAGGTCGGCAACATGCAACTGGCGGCTGGCGCCTATAAGCTGACGTTTGACGGCAACAAAGCGGTCTTCACCAACCGCGCCACCGATAAGCAGGTAACGGCGGACGTGAAGGTTGACACGGTTGAGAAGAAGTACGACGTAACCTCCATCGACAGCACCAAGAGCGGCGACACGGAGCAGATCAACGCCATCGAACTTGGCGGTTCCAAGACCAAGCTCGAATTCGGCGGCCTGTAAATCGTAGTCGGACCTGGGGCGGACGATCGGTTTGTGTCGTCTGCCCGGGTCTCTCCCCGGCCCTGTCTTCTGCGCCTGCTGCCCAACACTCGGACCTTCCGCAAGGGCCTTGTTCACCGCGACTGCCTCTCCTTGCATTGCTCTGCGGCCTCCACGTCTCCGCGGTGAAGTCGCTGCCTGACCCCGCGCTTCTTTGATGACACTCAAATCAACTAAGTTTCACCACTGCTTTCAGGCATTTCCAGATATCCACCCCCGAAATCGACTCACTGCCGTGCTACACCAGAGATAGGAGCCAGCTTTGCGGTCACCGCTAAGGCTTTACCTTCCCGGACCGCCGCTCTGCTCCCGGATTTCAAGAAGATGCCACTAAGATGCGTAACAGAAGGCCCCAGCCCCCAACCCCGAAGAACCCAATTGGCTTCGTTTCGCCCGACTCCATCGGTGGCCCCGCCCTCGGCACACGGTCCCAACCCCGAGTGCCAAATTGGCTTCGTTTTGCAAATCAAGTCCACACGGCCCCAGCCGCCAAGCCCCGGCCCCCTACCCGTAAGTCGCCGGATGCCCTTCCCGCATCTCCCGCGCCTGCTCCTTCGCTACCTCAATCTGGATCAGCGGTCCCTTCCCGATCCCCGGGCAATAGTGCGCCGCCTTATGCCACTCGCGGCGGCTCTCCACCAGTTCCGGCCAGAACGGGAAGGCCCGGCATTGCAGAGGTTTCGCCGGATGAATCCCACAGCCAGTCCCGTTCAGGAAGTAACAGGTGGCGTCTTTCGGCACCCTGAGCCGCAGGCGATTGCGCGTGCGGTAGACGTACTGGTGCTCGAAGGCCGCGGGCGTCATCCCCACAAACTCCGCCGCCCGCACCAGATCGGCTTCGGTCAGGTAGACAAAGCCCTTTTGCTCACAACAGGCTGTGCAGCCCGGCTGGCACTCGAAACGCAACCCTTCCGCCATGGTCTAATTCTAATAATGATCTGAACCCAATGACCGACGGTATCATCATTTTCGCCCATGGCTCCCGGATCGAGTCGGCTAACGAAGCTGTCCGCCAGGTGGCCGCGGCCCTTGCGAGCTCGGGCGACGCACGCGTGACCCCGGCTTTCCTGGAACTGGGCGAGCCCGACCTGGAAACCGCCGCTTCCCGGCTGGCCGATCTGGGCGTCATCCGCCTGGTCATTGTCCCCTACTTCCTCACCCTGGGCATTCACATGGAACGCGATCTGCCCCGGATCGCAGAACGTATCTCATTGACTCACAAAGGCTTAGAAATTAAAATCGCCCCTCCGCTGGATGGTCACCCGGCTCTCCTCCAGATTCTTCAGGACCGCGTTCGGGAAGCGTTACTCTCTTGAGCGCAGCTCACTCAACTCAAAGACTTGACAACAACGCACTAAAATTTGATAATGGTCTTGTACTAATAGCCGGCAACGGCAGGTCATCGTAAATCAGTACAGACGAGGGAGGCTTTCACACAACATGGGAAAGATTATCGGCATTGATCTGGGCACCACCAATTCATGCGTCGCCGTGATGGAAGGCGGCCAGCCCACGGTCATCGCAAATCAGGAAGGGAACCGCACCACTCCGTCCGTTGTGGCGTTCGCGAAGAGTGGGGAGCGGTTGGTAGGCCAGGTCGCCAAGCGCCAGGCCATCACCAATCCCGAAAACACGGTTTTCTCCATCAAGCGCTTCATGGGCCGCCGCTTCGACGAAGTCAACGAAGAAATGAAGATGGTGCCGTACAAGGCCGTTCGCGGCGACAACGGCGATGCCCGCGTGGATATCATGGGCAAGAAGTATTCCCCGCCCGAGATTTCGGCTATGATCCTCACCAAGTTGAAGGAGGCCGCCGAGGCCTACCTGGGCGAAAAGGTTACCCAGGCCGTGATTACCGTGCCGGCCTATTTCAACGACGCGCAGCGCCAGGCCACCAAAGACGCCGGCAAGATCGCGGGGCTCGAAGTCATGCGCATCATCAACGAGCCCACCGCCGCCGCGCTGGCTTACGGGCTCGACAAGAAGAAGAACGAAACCATCGCCGTCTACGATTTCGGCGGCGGCACTTTCGATATTTCCATCCTCGAAGTGGGCGAGGGCGTGGTGGAGGTCAAGTCCACCAACGGCGACACCCACCTGGGCGGCGACAACATCGACCAGCGCATCATCGACTGGATCGTGGCCGAGTTTAAGAAGGAAAACGGCATCGACCTTTCGCGCGATCAGATGGCGCTCCAGCGCCTCAAGGAATCTGCCGAAAAGGCCAAGATGGAGTTGTCCACGCTCCTCGAAACCGAAGTCAATCTGCCCTTCATCACGGCCGACGCCTCCGGTCCCAAGCACCTGGCCATGAAACTGACCCGGGCGCGCTTTGAGCAGATGGTGGAGGATATCGTGCAGCGCTCCATGGGCCCTTGCAAGCAGGCCCTGCAAGACGCCGGCGTTACGCCCGCGCAGATCGACGAAGTGGTCCTGGTGGGCGGACAGACCCGTATGCCGCGCATCCAGGCGCTGGTTCGCGAGTTGTTCAACCGCGATCCGCACCAGGGCGTAAACCCGGACGAAGTGGTGGCCATAGGCGCTGCGGTACAGGGCGGCGTATTGGGCGGCGAAGTCAAGGACGTGCTGCTGCTCGACGTGACCCCGCTCTCGCTCGGCATTGAGACCATGGGCGGCGTCTTCACCAAGCTCATCGAACGCAATACCACCATCCCCACCCGGAAGACCGACGTATTCTCCACGGCTTCGGACAGCCAGCCCTCGGTTGAAATCAAGGTCTTTCAGGGCGAGCGCGCCATGGCCAAGGATAACCGGCTGCTGGGCGTGTTCCAACTTGGAAACCTCCCGCCGGCGCCGCGCGGCGTGCCGCAGATCGAAGTCACATTCGACATCGACGCCAACGGCATTCTCAACGTCACCGCCAAGGATCGCGCCACCAACAACGAACAGAAGATCACTATCACCTCCTCTTCGGGCCTCTCCAAGGATGAAGTGGAGAAGATGGCCAGGGACGCCGACGCGCATGCCGCCGAGGACCGCAAGCAGAAGGACACGATCGAGGCCCGCAACCGCGCCGATGCCATGGTCTACAACGTCGAAAAGACGTTGAAGGAGCATCGCAGCAAGATCAGCGATGGGGAAGCCACGGAGATCGAATCTGCCATCGCGGACGTCAAGAAGGCCATGGCCGAGAACGATCCGGAGCGCATCAACTCCACCACCGACAAGCTCACCACGGCCAGCCACAAACTGGCCGAAGCCATGTACAAATCGGCATCCCAACCCGGGGCCGCACCCTCGGGCGACGGGCAGCAGCCTCCGCCCGGCGCTAAGGGAGATGACAAGGGCAACGGTAAAGACAAAGGGAACGTAGTGGACGCCGAGTTTGTGGACGTCGACGACAAAAAGTAACGAGGCGGGGCAGGGGAGACCCTCCGGGTCCTTCTGCCCCTTTTTCCTATGGCCAACCCCAAGCACGAGTACTACGAAACCCTCGGCCTCCCCCGCAAGGCCGACGCCGAGGAGATCCGCAAAGCCTACCGGAAACTCGCGCGCAAACACCATCCCGATCTCAACCCCGGTGACAAATCCTCCGAGGACCGTTTCAAGAACGTCCAGGAAGCTTACGATGTTCTGAGCGACCCCAGGAAGCGCCAGATGTACGACCAGGTGGGTTTCTATTCGGATAGCGGTTTCGCTGCCGGGGGTGGTGCGGGCGACCCAGGGCATGGGCCGCATCCCAACATGGATTTCAGCGGCTTCGACTTTTCCGACTACCCGGGAGCCGCCGGTGGCAGGCGGCCTGCGGGAAGCGCCGGTGCGGGGACCGCTGGAAGTGGCGGTGCGGGCGGCTTTCGCGATATTTTTTCCCAGTTCTTCGGCGGGCACGGCGGCGAAGCCCAGCCGCAACCGGAGAAAGGCGGTGACCTGGAATATGTGATGGACATCGGTTTCTGGGAGGCCATTGAAGGCACCACCGCCAAGGTCAACATTACCCGCTACGATGTTTGCGGCACCTGCCACGGTTCGGGCTCCACCGGCGCGGGCGAGGTGACCTGCCCGCAGTGCAAGGGCACCGGCAACGTCAGCCAGATGGCTGGCGCCATGAAATTCAACCTTACCTGCCCGCGCTGCGGCGGTTCCGGAAGGCTGCGCAACGCCTGTCCCACTTGCGGCGGCGATGGCCGCGTCACCCACACCGAGGCCGTCGAGATCCGCATTCCGCCAGGGGCGCGCAACGGCTCCAGGCTGCGCGTGCCGGGCAAAGGCAACGCCGGCACCCAGGGTGCGCCTCCCGGCGATCTCTACATCACCACCAAGGTGGAGGAGCACCCGTTCTTCCGCCGCGAGGGCGACAACATCGAAATCACCGTCCCGCTGGCCGTCTGGGAAGCCGGGCTCGGCGCCAAGATCGAGGTGCCCACCATCGATAGCCGCAATGGCCGCACTCAGCTCAAAATTCCCCAGGGCACCACCAACGGTCAGAAATTCCGCCTGCGCGAGAAGGGCGTGCTCAGTACGCGCACCAACCAGCGCGGCGACCAGATCGTGGAGGTCGCCATTGAGGCGCCCGACCCGCGCGACGAGCGCACCCGCGAACTGCTGCGCGAACTGGCCAAGCTCCATTCCGAAGATCCGCGCGCCGGCATCTGGAGCAAGGTTTAATATGGAGCAGGTCTAAGATGGCAAGGGCCAGGTCCAAAGCCGCCTATATGATCTCCGCCGTTGCGGAGCAGTACGAGATCCATCCGCAGACCCTGCGGCTGTACGAGCGCGAGGGCCTGTTGAAGCCCTCCCGCAGCGACGGCAACACGCGCCTCTACACCCCCGAGGACCTGGTGCGCCTGGAAGTGATCCTGCATCTCACGCGCGATCTGGGGGTCAATCTGGCCGGCGTCGAGATCATCCTCAACATGCGCGAAAAGATGGGTGAGATGCAGGCCCAAATCCAGGAATTCATCTCCAGCCTGAACAGTGAACTGGCCCTGCGCACCGCCCGCACTCCCACCCCCGAGGAACGCAACGGCCTGATCCCCGTCATCGTTGTCAAGCGCCGGTGACGGGCTACCATCCAGGTATTACCATCCAGGTACCGCTCGGCGAACAGCGTTTGCGAGGCAGGCCAGCGGGCTCGTAATTGGCGGACAGGCAGCGCTCGATACTTTCCAGCGCGCGTGGCCTTGTCATGTCATAGCTCCCTGCTTTCAACACATGCCAGGCCCGCTTCACCTTTTCCGATGTCGTCGGCTTTGGCGGTCCACAGATATCGGGCTAGCTTAGCTATAGCTAAGTACACCGTTTCATAAGTACACTAACGTATTTCGAGAACCGCTCCCTCACGGTCACGGCTCTGATCGGAGCCGCGCGCGTAAGCTGAGCGACTAAGCTAGCGGGCGCGCACCCCAGCCTTGGCCAGCCGCATGGCATTCTCCATGAGCTTCAGCCCGTGCCCGTCTTCGGCGGTCAGAATCGATTCCGGATGGAACTGCACCGCTTCGATCGGCAGCTCGCGATGGCGCACCCCCATGATCACGCCGTCAGTCGATTCCGCGGTCACTTCCAAACAAGCCGGAAAGGTGGCGCGCACCGCAAACAGCGAGTGGTACCGCCCCACCTGAAATTCCTCGGGCAGCCCCTCGAAAACTCCGGCGCCGCGATGGCGCACCGTCGAAGGCTTGCCGTGCATGGGGTAGTCGAGCACGCCCAATTCGCCGCCGAAAGCCTCCACGATTCCCTGCAGACCCAGGCACACGCCGAACACCGGCACGCCCAGCCGGACCGCCGTTTTCACCAAGGCCGGCACGCCGAAATCGCGCGGCCGTCCCGGTCCCGGTGAAATCAGAATCAGGTTGGGCGTCAGCTTCGCGATCAGCTCCGCCGGGAATCCGGCGCGGTAGGTGACCACTTCGGCGCCCGTCTGGCGCGCGTAATTGGCCAGGGTATGGATGAAGCAATCGTCGTTATCCACCAGCAGCAGCTTCGCCCCGGCCCCGGCCGGTTCGCGCTCCACGGAGGGTGTGGCCTTCGCGGTCTCACCGGCGGCCTTCACCGCCTCAGCGGCGTCGATTCCGGGCCCCCCCAGCGTTGAACCCCCCAGGGTGCGGAAAAAGCCGGTGGCCTTGAGGCGCGTTTCGCGCTCTTCCATGGCGGGGACGGAATCGTAAAGCAGCGTGGCACCCACCGGATAGGAAGCCATGCCATCGCGCAGATACGTGGTGCGGATGAGGATGCCGGTGTTCATGTCGCCGTTTAGCGTGATCATGCCAATGGCGCCGCCATACCAGCCGCGCGCGTTCTTCTCCAGCGCCTCCACCGTCTGGGCCGCGGCCTTCTTCGGCGCGCCAATCACCGTCACGGCCCACATGTGGCTGAGGAACGCATCCAGCGAATCGAAGCCTTCCTGCAGGAAACCCTCCACGTGATCCACCGTGTGGAAGACGCCGGCGTAGGATTCGATCAGGCGGCGGCCGATCACCTTGACAGTGCCCGGGTCGCAGACGCGCGACTTGTCGTTGCGGTCCACGTCCGTGCACATCGTCAGTTCCGACTCTTCCTTGGTGGAGACCAGCAGTTCGCGAATGTTGTCGGCGTCGCGCAGCGGATCGCCGGTCCTTTGCGCCGTGCCCGAAATCGGGCAGGTCTCCACCCGGTGGCCTTCCACCCGCACAAACATCTCGGGCGAGGCGCCAACCAGTTGCTCTTCGCCGAACTGCAGCAGGAATTCGTAGGGGCTGGGGCTGGCGCGCTGCACGCGGCCGAACAACTCCGAAGCTTTGCCGGAATAGGGAGTGCTGAAGGTCTGGCGCAGCACCACCTCATAGTAATCGCCGCGGCGCATGCCTTCGCGCACGCGCTCCACGTTGGCCATGTACGCTTCGGGCGTATGGTCGGAAACGATCGGCCCGGGTTCGCGGTGTGGCGGCGGCGCCACTTCCGCGGCATCGCGAGGCAGGCCCAGCGTGGAGACCCCGTCGTGTTCGAACTCGTAGCGGTAGCGTTCCACCTGTTCCTTCTTGCGGTCCATGAACCAGATGTCGTCGCAGAGAAACAAGTGCAGATCTTTGTGACCGGCGCGCGGCAGTTGGGTTTCGATGGGCTCGAACTGGAACAGCAGATCGTACCCGAACGCGCCCACCAGACCGAGGCGGGAGTTCTCTTCGCCGCGAAACTCCTCGATCAGCAGGCGGAGAATCGAAAAGGCCGAGGGCTGTTTGCTGCGCTCTTCCTCCGGAAACAGCGCCGGCAAGGGTTTGAGCCGCCCGGCGAGCATTTCGCCTTCGAACCCGAAGGCTTCCCAATGTGGATGGGCCGCCAGAATCGGCTGAAAGATTTCGGCGATCTTCCGGCCCCGCTGGTTGAGCGGGCGAAACTCCATGCGCCGGTCGTATGAGACGATTTCGAGCGGCGGGCAGGTGGAGGCGATATCCCAGCGGGAGTACCTGCCGGGGTATTCATATCCGGAAGACAGGTAGATTCCACGATGGCGATCCAGGTCGCGCAGGAGATGCGATAAGCCCTTCCGGAAATTGGCCTTGGAAGCGGTGCGCGTGACCTGAATCCCGTGGGTAGTCGTATAGCGATAGTCGCGCATAGGCATTTCCCTGGGAAGTTCCAGAATAGCATGTGGGACACCGTCGAGCGCCGCTTCAGACTCAGCCCTTCTTATCTCAAGGCCACCATGGGATCGACGGGCGAGGCACGGCGGGCGCCTGAACGCTTTTGAGGAAATGGCTGTGACAAACTGCCTTGCTCACGCGCGCGGCTCTGTAACCCACTGCAGATGCGTCTCCTAACAGAGCCGCGACCCAACAGAGCCGCGACCCAACAGAGCCGCGACCGTTAGGAAGCGGTTTTCACGGTTGACCCGACGAAATCCCGAAAACGCTTGAGCACCCAGGCACAGCTAAGCCGAGCAAGAAGCCGCACGCGGCTAGCCCTAGCCGATCGACGGACGGTGGTCAAGGGCGACGGCGGCAATTGCGAAAGCGGTATATCCACGCTAGAGAGTCTTCGCCGGAAAGAGTCCCGCTCATCAGCTAACCGGCGCCCGGCAGTACCCCCGTTGCCGCACTCTTTTGGAAGATCTGGTTGCGCTCGGCAAGTAATTCACAATCTGCCCCGCAAAAGGCTAGAATGGGGCATTACACTCCCTGAATGCCCTCTGTTCCCGATATCAGCCTGATTCTTCCGGCTTTCAACGAAGTGCGCGTCATCCCGGCAACGATCGGTGAAGCGGTCCGCTATTTCACCAGCCGCGGGCTGCGCTACGAAATCATCGTGGCGGCGGATGGCGGCGATGGCACGCGCGAGATCGTGCGCCAGATGGCACGCGAAAATCCGCTCCTTCAGGCCTTCGGTTCGGAGGCGCGGCGCGGAAAAGGCATAGGGATTCGCGAAGCCGTCGCCATCGCCACGGGCGCCATCATCGGGTACGCGGATGCCGATAACAAGGTTCCCATCGACGAGTTCGATAAGTTCCGTCCCTGGCTGGAGCAAGGCCACGAATTGGTGATGGGTTCGCGGGCGCGGGGCAGCGGCGCTTCCATAGAGAAGGAGCAGCCGCTGTACCGGCGCGTGGGGTCGATGGGGTTTGGCTGGTTTATGCATACCGTGGTGGGGCTGGCGGAAATCCGGGATACCCAGTGCGGGTTCAAGTTTTTCCAGCATGCCGCCGCCAAGGAACTGTTCCGGCGGCAGAAGATTGACGGGTACATGTTCGACGTCGAAATCCTGGCGATCGCGCGGCGGTTGGGTTACCGCATCCAGCAGGTTCCCATCCGCTGGCACGACGACGCCGATAGCCGCCTGGAACTGGTGAGCGGCAACCTGCGCAACGTGCGCGACATTTTCCGGATCGGCCTGGAACACCGGTTCGGCGGGAGGATTTCTTGAAGGCTTTGGTCACCGGCGCGGCCGGTTTTGTCGGCAGCAACTTGGTAGACCGGTTACTGGCCGCCGGTCACGAAGTTACGGGCTTCGACAATTTCTCCACGGGCTTGCGGCATTTTCTGGAGGCGGCCTCCCAATCCCCGCGATTCCGTCTGGTGGAGGGCGATCTGCTCGATGGCCAGGCCGTCGGCCGCGCCATGGCCGGCGCCGATTTCGTGTTCCATCTGGCCGCCAACGCCGACGTGCGGTTCGGTCCCGACCATCCCCGCAGGGATCTGGAGCAGAATACCATCGCCACTTCCAACGTGCTCGAAGCCATGCGGGCGTCGGGTGTGCGCCGTATCGCCTTCTCTTCAACGGGCTCGGTTTACGGCGAGCCCGAGGTTTTTCCCACGCCCGAAGCCGCGCCGTTTCCGGTGCAAACCTCGTTATACGCAGCCTCGAAACTGGCCGCTGAAGGGCTGATCGCAGCCTACGCCGCGGCCTACGGATTTCAGGCTTGCATCTTCCGCTTCGTGTCGATTCTGGGCGAGCGCTACACCCACGGCCACGTGTTCGACTTCTATCGGCAGTTGCTGGCGCATCCCGACTATCTGAGCGTGCTGGGCAATGGCCGCCAGCGCAAATCGTATCTCTATGTTCAGGATTGCATCAACGCGATTCTGCTGGCTGCGGAACAATGCACTGCGCCGGTGACCATCTTGAATCTGGGCACCGATGAGTACTGCCAGGTGAACGACTCCATCGGCTGGATCGCCGGCCACCTGGCTGTTTCGCCGCAACTGAGCTACACAGGTGGCGAGCGTGGCTGGGTCGGCGATAGCCCGTTCATCTTTTTGGATTGCACCAGGATGCGGGCGCTGGGATGGAGGCCGGAGCTGACCATCCGCGACGGCATCATTCGCACCCTGGAGTTTCTGCAACAGAACCAATGGGTACTGGTGGCCCGTATGGAGACGCGCCAGTGAAGCCGCTCAAGACGGAGGTGGCGTTTGCCACGCCGTGGTTCCAGATTCTCGCCAAGACGATGAAGGAGGGCGAAGAGCCCTATTATTCGCTGCGCCTGCCGGACTATTCGGCAATTGTGGCGATCACCGAAGAGGGCCAGATTCTGGCGGTTCGTCAATACCGTCCGGCCGTAGAGCGATACACCATCGAACTGCCGAGCGGGATTGTGGACCCTGGCGAGAGCCCCGGCGAAACCGCGCGCCGCGAATTGCTGGAGGAGACCGGCTACCAGGCGGACGATGTGGAAGTGCTGGGGCCGATGGAGCCCGACACGGGCCGGTTAGGCAACCAGATCTGGAGTTGCGTGGCCACCGGCGTCCGCCGCCTTCCGGACCGCGCGCCGGAAGAAGGCATTACGGTGCTGACGTATTCCCCGGCGGATCTGGCGCGCGCGACGGCCGCAGGCGAGTTCAGCCAGGCCCTGCACGTAGCCATTCTGATGATGGCGGTGCTGCGCGGCAAATTGAATCTGTTGTAGTTTCTGTTAACCGGAGAGACGCGAAGGAAGCGCAGAGAAGAGGCACAGAGGCATGCCTTGCACACAGGTAGGGTTGCCGCGTATCTGGCAGGTTGGACTGCAGAGGAAGCCGAGACATGGTGGGCTATCGCCACGCGGCGGTGCGTAAAGGTCCCGGCCTCAACCATTCGCAAAGGCTTCGCAGCGTCAGCAATGCGAGTGTCTCTGCTTCCTCTGCGCGCCAACCCGGATGGTCACAAACTACGACCGATGCAGAAAGCCATATCAGTTTTGGTCTTCCTCAGCGCTCTCTCTGCGTCTCTGCGTCTCTGCGGTGAAGAACACTTTCCTTCACTGCCGTGCTTCCGCGCTCACTAGCGCGTGCACTCCGAACGGGGTCGCGATCAGCGGATCGTCCTCCTTTACCAGGTTTTCCGGATTCACCCACGACCCGTCGCTCCGCTGCGTGCGGTGCAAACCCCTCCCAACCCCGTCGCCGCCATTCACTCCCAGTGCCCGAAACGCTCGCGCGCTGGACGCCGAATAGTAAAACGCCAGCCCGCGCGGCCAGCGCTGGTATGCCTCGCCGGCAAACCCCGGCACGTCCATATCCCGATGGTGGCCGCTCAGCCATCTTCCCGCGGCGATCACGCGCGCATCGGTGCGCGAATGTCCCGTCGCCAGCAGCGCCAGGATGCCGTCGGCGGTCGTCGTGCCATAGCTGCGAAAGTGAGTGCCATCCTGCCCGGCCTTGTTGGTATCGGCTTCGGTCGTCGAAAAGAAGAAGCCGCCATCGGAATCTTCCGGGCGAGCCTGATCGAAATTCTGGCAGCGTTCCACGAAGACACGCGCGGAGGCAAAGGCTGGGTCGGAATCGGCAGCGCCCGCCGCACGCAAGGCCTGGAGCACATACAGCGTCATCGAAAGGTCTACGTGTCCCGTGGCGGGCGGACGTCGACGGTCGCCGCCCATGCCCCAGGCGCCGTATGCCGGATCGCCCGGCTTCCAGCCGTTCAGTTCCGTGAACTGCTGGGTACGCAGGTAACCTGTCATCGGCGCGATCTGCGCCTGCCATCCCGGCCGGCGCGCGCGGGACAACGCACTCACGCCCAACGCGGTGGCGTAGTTCGGATAGTCGGGGATATCGCGGTCGGCGGTTCCCAGTGCGCCGTCCTTCCGCATGTGTCCAACGATGAACGCGATGGCACGATCGACGTTGGCGCGCGGCTGTGGATAGAGGTCTTCGGGAACTTCCATCAGCGCATCCAGCACGAACGGCGTCAACGATTGGCCGGATCGCAGCAGCCCGTAGGTGTGGCTGTGCCATCCGCCATCCGCCTCCTGGCGGCTCCACAGATAGGCCGCGCCCTTGTGAATCGCCGTCTGCGGGTTCGGCGCGCAGCCGGCCAGCGCCAGCAGTGCCGCGATCGTCAATGGTCTGCCCATCACCGCTTCGTCAGGCTCGTCTGAGCAGCGGGTACTGCCTCGCGATCCGCCGTTAGCAGCAGGATCGCCGCACCGGTCACCGCCACGCGGCCCGTGATGCAGTGATGGCCAGCCCAGGTGCCGTCCTCGTTCTGCAGCTTGAGCAGCTTGGCCGTCATATCCCCGTTCCACTTCTTCCATTCCGCCCCGCCCGTGCGGCGCAGGCTCTCGCTAATGTTCAGATAGGAGAAGAACTCCTCGCCGCCAATCGACCCGAAGCCCGTGACGAACTCCGCGTCGGAGAGTTGGCCGGTGATCTCCTGGATCTGTTTCGCATTCGTCTTCCGGTCTTTTTCCGTGCGGCTGAGTTGTTCCAGCTCCTGCGCTTTCTTGTAGAGTGGCACGCCTGCCGAACCCGCCGACAAGCTCACAGATCCGCCGACCATTATGCGCCGCGCCGCTGCAGATCCTGCAGCGCCGCCTGCTCCCGCGACGCCGGCGGAACCGGGTGGCATGTCGGCCAAAGCGGGCGCTACAGGCGGAGGTGGCGCGGCAGATCGCATCGTGTACTCTTCCACGCGAGCCATCGCCACTCCCGTCATGGCAGCGCCCTTCGATTGAGCGATAGCCAAGCTCTGAGACGCCATCGACGTCCCCAGAATCGGAGCCCATCCGCCCGAAATGTTCCAGCTTCCATCCTTGAGCTGGGCCTTCTCGATCTTGGCCACGCACTTCTGTAAATCCTGCCGCACGCGCGCATTGGCCTTCGCGTCCGCCATCGTGCCATCCAGTTCCGCCAGCAGTTTCGAAGTCAGGAACGTGTCGATGAACGGGCCCAGCTTGCGCTGGATCTGCGTTCCCTGTTGCTTCGTGACCGCGAGACCCTCAACCGGGCTTTGTTCCACCTGCTTCAAGATGAAGTCCACGGCGCGTTGCAACGCCTCCCGGAATTCGCCCCGCGTCATCGAGTTGCCGCTATGCAACAGGACCTCGGCAGCGACAGCGGTGTTCGCGACGTCGTTCCCGTTCGATTCCAGCCGCTCACCCTGGCGCACATAAGAGGTCTCTCCGCCGTCCTGTCCCCAGCCCCCATCTTTTCCCTGGACCGCGACCAGCCACTTCACGCCCTTGACGACAGCGGCATTTACCGGATCGTTTTTGGCGCTGTCCTTCTCCCCGGAAAATCCGATTTCAGCGTAGAAGCCGATTGCTGCAGCGGCTACGCCGGTTACGAGCACACGCGTCCTGTTGGAACTCATGATCGTCTCTCCTCTCGCGCAATGGGAGCGCGACTGTCAGTGGAATGCCGCCAACGCCGGGTTCCTTGCACATTTGACGCCGATCAGGTGCCGAAAGGTTGAGGTCGAGGTCTACGCTTGGCGCTTGGCTCTGCGCCGTGCGGCTACGCGTCAGCGCAGTGGCGCAGGGCGGCATCAGTGTGTTCGTATTTACCAACGACCTTGCTGGGGGGCCAATCCTGGCTGCCGCCACTGCGCCCGTTTCCGGAGCCGCCGCGCTGCTGATTCCGCGGCACGGGCCGGCGCTTCGCGGCTAGCCTTCGCCCAACACCGTTCCGCGGCCCAGGATGTTGTTCGGGTCCAGCCGCCGTTTAACCGCGCGCATGGCTTCCAGGTGCTCGGGGGCATACTGCAATTTCAGCAGGTGCGCTTTGCGCTTTCCCACGCCGTGCTCGGCGGAAACCGTGCCGCCCAGGTTCACCGCGTGGCGGGCGAATTCCAGCAGCAGGTCCGAAGCCCGCGCCGCGTTGGCGGAGTCCGAAAGAATGTTGACATGAACGTGGGCGTCGCCGATGTGGCCGAAGATCACGTAGCGGCCGGGGAATTCGGCTTCGAGCCGGGCGCGGTAGTAAGCCAACATTTCACGATTGCGGGCCAGGGGCACGGCATAATCGGAGTGCATCTTCAGGGCGCCGTTGCGGCGGACGGTCTCGTTGACCAACTCCGGCAGCGAGTGGCGGAAACGGCGGAAGCGCTCCCGGTCGCGGGCGGTGGTCGCGAACCAGGACGCCTCCACCAGGGCGCCGGCCGATTCGATGCGGTCGAGCCATCGGTCAACTTCGGGATCGTCCGCGGGATCGCGGTGCGCAACGGCCTCCGGATCACCGTGCCGATCGCCCTGCGGATCGCCCCGCGGATCGGCGTGCGGATCGCCCCTCGGATCGTCCTGCGATGCCAGTTCCTGCTCGAAGAGGATGGCGGCCCCCGCGTCTTTCGGAATTTCGGGAAAGCGGCCGCGGAGCAGGTTGAGCGACGGCAGATCGATATATTCGAGCATACGCGCCGGCGCCGTCTCTCGCCACTGTTCGACGGCATCGATTGCGGCGTCATCTCCCGCGAAGAAAACCACGCCTGCCAGCACGGCGCCGGGCGCGGGGAGCAGGCGGACCGTGGCTTCAACGATCACACCCAGGGTGCCTTCCGAGCCGATGAACAGATCCACCCAGTCCATGCCCGGCCGCAGCAGGTAGCCGGCCGTGTTCTTGGTGACCTGGGGGAGGGGAACGGTGCCGGGGTCGAAATTAATAGCGTCGCCGCGCGCAGCGTCGAGGATGCGCCCATCGGCCACGACCACGCGAAGGCGTTCCACCCAGCGGCGGGTGGCGCCATAACGGAAACTCCGGGAGCCGCTGGCGTTGGTGGCGATATTGCCGCCGATGGCGGAGCCGGTCTCGGTGGGGTCGGGCGGATAGAACTGGCCGGAGCGCTGGGCGGCCGCGTGCAGGTCGCGCAAAAGAACGCCCGCGCCGACAATAGCGTAGCCCGTGTGAACGTCCAGGCGGGTGAACCGTTCCATCGAGAGGACCCAGCCACCGAAGGGGACTCGGGCACCGGTAACGCCTGTGCCGGCGCCGGCGATGGTCACGGGAACTCCCGCCGCGGCGGCATCACGCAGGGCCTCGACGACTTCCAACTCGTTGGCGGGGATCAGTAACCGTTCGGCGTGCCCACGAAGGCCTGAGGCATCTTCCAGATAGTGAGACGGCACCAGTTCCCCGGCCTCCCCCTGTCCCGAGGCCCCAGGCCCCCAACCGGCCACCGGCCACCGGCCACCGGCCACCAGCATCCCGCCACCGGCATCCGCTTCAGCCCCGCGACCCAGAGGGTCGCGGCCACTCACACTTCCAGGATCACCGGCATAATCAGCGGCCGCCGCGAGGTTTCCTTCACGATGTAGCGCTTCAGATCGGAGCGGATCTTCTCTTTCATGACTCCCCAATCGGTCTTTTCCTCCTGATTGGAACCCTCTAAAGTTTTGGTTAACATTTGGCGCGCGTTCTGCATGAATGCAGAGCCATCTTCGGCCAAAGCGAAGCCTCGGCAAACGATCTCCGGCAGACCTTCGACGCGGCCGGTATGGCGGTTGATCGCGATAATCGGCAGCACGATGCCGTCTTCGGAAAGCAGGCGCCGGTCGCGGATGACCACCTCGCCGACCACGTCGTCCACCGAACCGGAATCGATGCAAACCCGCCCCACCTGCACGCGGCCGGCTTTGCGGGCACCGTGATGGTCGATCTCCAGAACATCGCCGGTTTCCATCACGAAGCTTTCTTCCAGTCCGGCGAAGCGCAGGTGCTCGGCCAGGCGGGCGTGCTTGGAAAGTTGGCGAAACTCGCCGTGGATGGGCATGAAGAAGCGGGGCCGCACCAGGTTGAGCACCAGCTTCATTTCCTCCACGCTGGCGTGGCCGGAAACATGGAGCGGCGGATTCATGCTGCCGTACAGAACGTCCGCCCCCCGGCGGGCCATGTGGTCGATCATGCGGAAGATGGCTTTTTCGTTGCCGGGGATGATGCGGGAACTGAGCACCACGGTGTCGCCGCTTTCCACCGAAACGTGCTTGTGGTTGTCTACGGCCACGCGGGAAAGGGCCGACATCGGTTCGCCCTGAGTCCCGGAAATTAGAAACGCCACCTTGTCGGGCGCCAGGTTCATCGCGTCCTGCGGGCGCAGCAAGATGCCGTCCGGGATGGTGAGCAGCCCCAGCGAGTGGGCGATCTCAGTGACCGTCACCATACTTCTGCCGATCACGGCGACCCGCCGGCTGTATTCTTCCGCCAAGTCCAGGACAAGCTGAATGCGGTGTATCGAAGAACTGAAGCAGGAGACGACGATGCGTTTTTCGGCGCGGCTGAAGATCTCCTCCATGCGGGGACGGACGGCGCGTTCGCTCTCGGTGTATCCGGGACGATCCGCGTTGGTGGAATCGGAAAGCAGCAGCAGGACGCCGCGTTTTCCGTAGTCTGCCAGCGTATGCAGGTCGAAGAGCTCGTTATCGGTGGGGGTGGGGTCGACCTTGTAATCGCCGGTGTGGATGATGACGCCCAGAGGGGTGGTGATCGCCAGCGCCAGGGCACTCACAATGGAGTGCGTCACGTGGATAAACTCAACCTTGAAGGGACCGATCTCAACTATTTGTTTTGGCTTGACTTTGTGGAATCGGGGCTCCTCTTCCAACTCGTATTCCTCAAGCCGGCGGTCGACCAGCGCCAGGGTGAAGGCGGTGCCGTAAACCGGGACATCGATCTCGGTGAGAAAGTAGGGGACGGCGCCGATATGGTCTTCATGTCCGTGGGTCAGGAAGAGAGCCCGAACTTGTTGCTGGTTCTCTTTCAGGAAGGTAAGGTCGGGCATCACCAGGTCAACGCCCAGCAGTTCGGCATCGGGAAACATCATGCCGGAATCCACCACAATGATGTCGTCACCGTAGCGGATCGCCGTCATGTTCATGCCGAACTCGCCAAGACCGCCGAGCGGCACTACCTGTAACTTATTATCAGTCATTCAGTTTCGCTTTCAACAACGATGTGTTACTTGAGGGCTAAAAAGCTCCCAAAATGAAAAATGGCGGTACTCGGCTGAACCGAATTCCTTCTTACATCTGATGGTAGCCGGTTGCAGGGCAGCGGAGCAGGTTTTTTGCAGGCTGTGTTCTCCAGAGTACCGGTTCCCCGCCAAATACTACCCGCCACGCCTCAGCCCACGAGGTCTGGCGACTGGTGGTTGCGACCCGGTGGAAAGCAGGGTTCCTACGTGGCGTCGCTGGCGAAAGGCACCGAGGTAAGTTGGGGTCACAGGACGTGGATGCGCCAACGGGGCTGGCGGCATCGGCTTAGTGCTGGTTTGCTGCCACAATTGGCTCCCAGAATTGGCTTCCAGGACATTAGTTGGCTGCCAAATAGAAATGCTCACCGGTTAAGGTGAGCATTCTTCCCCTGTTCTACCAGGGTGATGTTCGATGGGAGAATCAGTCTCGACGGAATCGCAACCGTCAAAACTTTGTAGTTGGATCTTATTTCCTAACGGCTCTCCAGTCAAGGGAAAAACCGGCCGAAAATTTTTGGCCGTAAACCGCTCTTTCCGCCCGACTTGCAGGAACGTCCACTTTTCCACAGGTAAGGCCTAAGCCCTCAAAAACCCTACTTAAAGCCTGAGGATTTCGGGCTAATCCGAACAAACACAGCGGCTTATGGGTTTGCCATCCGACTAGTTGAGATGCAGGGTGGTCAACGCGTCGGCTTCATCGCCCCTGCCGCCGCGCCTGCGGAAGGCCCGGAGCCCGCCCACGCCGAGCCCGGAGACGACCGCGAAGACCAGCAGTATCCCAATGAGTTTGAAGGCACTTATCACCAGCACCCCGATGTTGTCGCGGCGGGTGGCGACGTACTCATCGCGGGTCACGGAAGCCTGATACCGGACCTGTGCCAGCAGGCGTTCCGCGGAATCCGGGTCTGTGGGAGATAGCACCACCGCCACCAGGGGGCCGCTCCGTTTGACCATGGCCCCCGGTATTTTCCCGAACTCGCTCTCCCGCAGCATGGCGATCTGGTGGGTGGGGTAATTGAACACGGCCAGCGGAATTTCGCCTTTTGAGCTGCGGAAAACCGCGATCTGCCCTTCGGCGCCGAGATGGAAAGCGGCCACCGACGGCGGGATAGACGGCACAAACTTCTGGAGGCTGTTGGGGCCCAGGATGTAGCGCTGGCTGTTGGGGGAGACGTCCGTGGGAGGAAAGAAGCCCGGCAGTGACGGCAGCGCGGTGTCATCCACGTTGCGCAGGGTCGCCCTCAGGGCCAGGAGTTCCGCCGGAGTGGGCTTGTAGCCGGTGAAGGAGAACAGGTAATTGCCCTGAACCAGGAGCAGTCCGTCAGGCGTTTCGGCCGCCAGGTTGGCCACCTGCGAAGGCGTGGATGCCGCAGGCCGCTGCCAATCGAACGCGGCCAGCGCGCCGGTGGGGTCGGCCAGAATCCAGGCGGTGGCCGTGAAACGGGAGGCGCCGTTTTCGTAGGTGCCGGACTCGGAATCCTTGAGGCCGTACTCTTCCCAGATCGGCCGGTCGGTCAGTTTGACCGCGGTGGCGGCAGTCCGGTGGTAGGGTCCGATGGCGTCCGGCCAGATGGCGGCTTGGGACAGCGCGGGGAGGAGCAGAGCGAACAGGAGTTTCATGCTTTTACTATTAGACGCCGGAAAGGGCAGACGGGCTACGAGCGCTTCCACCGGTCTTCCATAATGCTCAGGCGGGTGTCCAAGTCGCTAATCTTCCCTGTCAGAATATCGATTCGCTGGTTTACGCTGGTTTCAAACGCCAGGAGCCGGGCTTCTATTCGATTCTGCAACGCCAACATGCGGGCTTCCAGGCTGCTCATGCGCGCCGATAGCGCATTGAACAGGAATCCGTTCGTGATCATCCCGAGCACCACGGCGAGCGTAGGCAACCCGATCACGAGGTAACGCTGGCTATCCGTCATTCGTCCTCAGCCACCATCTTACGACATCCCATCTTACGACATCCCGTCTTTCGACATCCCGTGGCACTTCCCGTGGTTGCGGCAAAACCAGTCTTGCCGCCCGAGCGGTCCGGCTGGAAAACTGGAGGCGTCTGCGGTCTTCCGCCGCACTCTCGACAGTCGCTTGTGGAAGTTCGGCTGCGCCCAAACTCCCGGCAGGCGGATTGCCAATCCGCCGCAGCTTGCCAAGCTGCCCCACATAGCGCCACGGGCGACGCTCATCCTGCCTCACAAAGGGCTGGCGGTAGAATAGGAGTAGTGCCTCTGGTCCCTCCATACATCGAATCCCTGCGGCCTTACGAGGCTGGCCGTACCATCGATTCGGTGCGGCGGCAGTATGGTCTCGCCCATGTCGCCAAACTGGCATCCAACGAGAATCCACTGGGCGCCTCGCCCAAAGCCATCGAGGCCGTGACCCGCGAGATTGGCGGGCTGAACCTGTATCCTGATGGCGGCCTGCGCCTGCGCGAGATGCTGGCCGGCGAGTACGATGTCGGGGTGGAAAATGTCATCGCCGGCAGCGGTTCTGAAGGCATCATGTCCAACATCATCCGCACGTTCCTGTGCGATGACGATGAGGTGCTCACCACCGAAGCTGCCTTTATTGGATTCCAGGTACTGGCGCGTTCGCGCGGGGTGCAGTACCGCACCGTTCCCTACGATAACTGGCATTACGACCTGCCCGCCCTGGCCGCGCAGATCAACGCCAACACCAAGATCGTCTATCTGGCCAACCCCAATAATCCCACGGGCACCATCTTCACCAGGCAGCAGTTCGACCAGTTCTACAGGCACGTGCCGGAGCGCGTGTTGATCATTCTGGACGAAGCCTATTTCGAATACGCCAAGGATAATCCGCGCTACCCCGATTCGATGCACTACCGCTACGATAACGTGATCACGCTGCGCACGTTTTCGAAGATCTACGGGCTGGCGGGCGCGCGCATCGGGTATGGCTTCGCGCACCAGGAACTGATCCGAAACCTGCTGAAGGTGAAGCTGCCGTTCGAGCCCTCCACGCCCGCGCAGGCCGCCGGGATCGGGGCGCTCGCGGACAAGGAATTCCTGCACCGCTCGCTGGAACTCAACGCCCGTGGACTCCGCACCCTTACCGAAGGACTGCGGAGTCTGGGCCTGACGGTGGTTCCCTCGCAGGCGAATTTCGTGATGACCGTTCTGCCCTCGGCCGAGGACGCCGTCCGCGTTTTCGAAGAACTGCTGGCGCAGGGCGTGGTGGTTCGTCCGCTGGCGGCCTTCGGGTTGCCGAACTGCCTGCGCATTTCGACCGGCACGGACGAGGACAACGAGCTTTGTGTCAACGCATTGAGGAGAAGTTATGCCGCAAGTCTTGGAGCATCCCACTGCCCTTGAAATGGATTTCCTTCCGCTCAACGGCACCGACTATATCGAGTTCTGGGTCGGCAACGCCCGCCAGGCCGCGCACTATTATCGCGCGGCTTTCGGGTTCCGCCTGGCTGCCTATCGCGGCCCGGAGACCGGCGTGCGCGACCGGGCATCCTACGTCCTGGTGCAGGACAAGATTCGCTTCGTGCTGACCACGCCGCTGCAGCCCGATCACGCGATCGCCGATCACATTCGCCTTCACGGCGATGGCGTCCGCGATATCGCCCTATGGGTGGATGACGCCGAAGCCGCGTGGCGCGAGACTACCAGGCGCGGCGCTCGCAGCGCCCGCGAGCCGGAAACGCTGCGCGACGAGCACGGCGAAGTGCGAATCTCCGCCATTGCCATTTATGGCGATACCATCCATACCTTCGTGGAGCGGCGCAATTACAGCGGAGCCTTTCTGCCCGGTTTTACGGCGGTGGAAAAGGAGGATGTAGTTTCCCAGCCGGTGGGCCTGAAGTACATCGACCACACGGTGGGTAATGTGGGCCTGGGAGAGATGAACCGCTGGGTGGATTTCTACCGTGACGTGATGGGCTTCCGCATGTTCAAGCACTTCGACGACAGCGATATCTCGACCGAGTATTCGGCTCTGATGTCGAAGGTGATGTCGAACGGCAACGAGCGCGTCAAGTTCCCGCTGAACGAGCCGGCGCCCGGCAAGCGCAAGTCGCAGATCGACGAGTACCTGGAGTATTACCACGGCCCCGGCGTGCAACATATCGCCATGGCGACGGATCACATCATTCAGACTGTGACGGCGCTGCGGCGGCAAGGCGTGGACTTTCTGCGCGTGCCATCGACTTACTATGACGACTTACTGGCCCGCACCGGCCCCATTGACGAACCGATTGCCCAACTCAAAGACCTTGGCATCCTGGTGGACCGGGACGACGAAGGCTACATGCTGCAGATCTTCACGCGCCCGGTGGAAGACCGGCCGACGGTGTTCTACGAAGTGATTCAGCGGAAGGGGAGCCGGAGTTTCGGAAAGGGGAACTTCAAGGCGCTGTTTGAGGCCGTCGAGCGGGAGCAGGCGAGGCGGGGGAATTTGTAACACGGGCCTGGTGGCCTGTGTTCTTGGATGCGAGGCGCGTCACTCTTCGACGTTGCCGGAGCGCTTCACATTTGCCTCGCAGTCCTTGGCGATGTTCCAAGCGCCGCGCTTGTTTTGTCCCAGGAGGCAATATTCGCTCTTGAAGTACCCAGGCCTCAGAATCGGAATCAGGAACGTCGCCCCCTCCAGGGACTTCTCGATGCGCGCTTCCCACTCGTGCCCCCAGTTGAGATGTTCCCGGTCTACGAAGATGGGAAAGTCTTCGCCGGAGTACAGGCGCACTTCGCCCGACAGCCGCATGGCGAACTCGCGGAGCTTGCCTTGCTCGTGTTCGTCGTCATTGTTCGCGTAACTCAGGAATGCCAGCGGGGTCTTGTGTGCCATCGCTCAGAAAGACCCAGTCTACAGCAGTGTCCAGCTACGCCGGTGGCGGGGTCCCGAGCCGTGATGGCGACAGGCGGATTGCCAATCCGCCGCAGGTTACCAACCTGCCCCACGCGGGATTTGCGCCAGACTGGTGTAAATCTTCAATCCAAGGCTCTGGCCGACCCGCACCATTTCATCGGCGCCAGTGGATGGGCCCCCAACCCGCAGCACTCCATCGCACTTTTCCAAGAGCCGAATCGCGATCGGATGGAAGATCTCATTGAAGCCTGCATCGCCAATCTCTTTGGACCCCGCCAGCCCAACCAGGGGCAGCGCCAGCCACTCGCCCAAAATAGGGATGTGGCCCGCGCGGAATATGGGCAGGGCGTATGACTCCATCTCTTGCACGTTCGCCCTGATCAAGGCCGGATCGTCATTCGTGCCGGAGCGGTATGGGCCGGCAATCAGGATCATCATCGATCTGGTTGAATCTGGTGTCACCTTATTCCTTTCTGGTTCGGGTGCCGGCTGCGCTCACGCACGCGCTCGCTTCCGCATCGCGCGGGCGGATTAACAATCCGCCGCAGAATACCATTCTGCCCCACAATCGGCGGACCGCCGCATGCGACAATCTTAGATGATTGCGGCCAGCCGCACGAATGATTGCCATGAAAATGCACCCTCGTTGGTTACTGAGCCTGGTTGTACCATGTTTGCTGTTTGGCTACGACGACGCCACGCTCAAGCCGATCACCATAGTCGGTACCGTGGTAGACACGGGCTGCTACATGGTTCACGACGGAATTGGGCAAGACCACGCCGGCTGCGCCACAGAGTGCGCGAAGAAGGGCATACCTCTGGCGATCTTGGATGACAGCGGCAAAGTGTACCTTCCGCTGGGCGCGAACCACAAAAATCCGAATACCCAACTCATGCCATTCATCGAGAAAAAGGTGAAGGTCACGGGAACGTCCATCGAGCGGGGCGGCCTGTCCGGTATCGCGATCAAGACCGTCGAGTTAGCCAAGACCGGAGAGGCAGCCAAATAGCATCGTTTTACTTGGGCTTCACCTGTGTGACCGGAGCCGGGGTGCGGGATCCCGCCGGCCCAGTCCATTGGGATTTGGTGCCGTCCGTGTATACCTGAATCACTTTCCAGACCAGCTTCGTTTGCTCACTCGGGTTGCGGGCTTGCAAACCAAACTCCGCGATGTCGTTGGGAGCAATACTTCCACCGCTCCAAACGGCCGCTACGATCTTACCGGATGGGTCCTTCTTGACCTCGATTTTCCATCCCTCCTTCGGGTCCACGGAGATCACTTCGGCCGCCGCCGGGAACTCGGCCTCCATGCGCACGGTCGGGATATTCTTTTCGTTGGGGACCCGCATGGTGTACTTTTGGGTGGCGCCGGCGGCCGACTCTTTCGGCAGAACGGCAACGTGCGCCTGGGTCATGGCGGCGCTTAGGGCAATGCAGAGCAGGAGCCGCGACGATAAGGATTTCCTCTTTTTAAACATTTGACATTCTCTCCCTGGCAGCCGGCGCCGGTTCATTTGTTCTGCCATCACAGAGTGTAATTCAACCGGCGGTTGGCCGTTGACGTCTACCTCGTCTGACGATATAGTGGATAACGACCTAGTACAGGGGGGAAGGGAAAACGCGATGCCTGAGTCGCACGGGCCGCTGACGGCGGCGATGTTTAACGTGATGCTGGCGCTGGCGGATGGCGAAAAGCATGGGTACGCCATTCTCAAGGAAGTGGAAGAGCACACGGCGGGCGAGGTGCAGCTCAGCACTGGAACGCTGTACGGGATTGTCAAGCGGTTGTTGGCCGAAGGTTTGATCGCCGAGGTGCGGCGCCGGCCGGCCATCGAAAACGACGACCAGCGGCGGCGGTATTACCGGCTCACCGATAGCGGGCGCCTGATGGCGGTGGGCGAAGCCGAACGCCTGGAAAAGCTGATCGCACGCGCCCGGGGCAAACGGCTCTTGAAGGCGTTCAAGCCCGCGTAAGAGCCAGTGTACAGACCCGTTGCAGAGTCTGAGGAGGGGAAGTGGCCATAACCAAGGAACCATTCGCGGACCGGTTTTACAGCAGCCTGTTGCGCATTCTGCCGTTCGACTTCCGGAGCGAGTTCGGGGACGACATGGAGGAGACGTTTCGCGAGCAGCGGGCGGCGGGCGCCCGGCGCGGGTCAGTCGCGTTGCTGAAGATGTGGTGGGCCACCATCGTGGACATCGTGCGGATGGCGCCGCGGGAACACGTGAGCGTGCTCGCGCAGGACACACGGTACGCGCTGCGCATGATGCGCCAAAATCGCGGGTATACGCTGGCGGCGGTGACGATTCTGGGGCTGGGGATTGGCGCCAACACCTCGATTTTCAGCGTGGTGAACTCGGTGTTGCTGAAGCCGCTGCCTTACACGGATGGCGACGGCCTGGTGGTGATCCGTCAGCACGGAGCCAAACCCGGCCTGGACGACATGCGGTTTTCGGTGGCGGAGGTGAGCGACTATCGCCAGCAGAACCGCACGCTGAGCGGCCTGGCGGAGTACCACGGCATGACGTTCACACTGCTGGGCAGCCAGGAGCCGCATCGCGTTCGGACCGGAGTGGTCTCGGCGGGCTTCTTCGACCTGTTCGGTGTAAAGCCGCTGCTGGGCCGGACTTTTCAGCCGGATGAGGAGAAGGCGGGCGCGCCGCCGGTGCTGATTCTGAGTTACGAGTTCTGGAAGACGGTGGAGAGGGGCGACCCGAACATCATCGGACGGAAGTATCAGATGAACGACCGGGTGCACGTGGTGATTGGGGTGCTGCCGCCGATTCCGCAGTATCCCAACGAGAACGACGTGTACATGACCACGACATCGTGTCCCTCCCGCTCTTCGGCGGGTTTCATTGCCAACCGGAAAGCGCGCATGATGAGCGTCTTCGGGCGGCTCAAACCAGGGGTGACGCCCGAGCAGGCGCGCGCCGATCTGGCCGTGGTGGCGAAGCGAATGGAGCACGACAACCCGGACACCTACACCGGCACGCTGGGGTATGGCGTTTCGGCCGCGGAACTGCGCGGCGAGTTGACGCACAACGCGCGCCCGGTGCTGCTGGTGCTGCTGGGGGCGGCGGCATTCGTGCTGCTGATCGCGTGCGCCAATGTGGCTAATCTGATTCTGGCGCGGATGGCTCGGCGTCAAAAGGAACTGGTAATCCGCACGGCCATGGGCGCCGGCAGCGGACGCCTGCTGCGGCAGTTGCTGACCGAGAGTCTGATCATGGCCCTGCTGGCTGCGGGCGTAGGTCTGGGATTTGCATACCTCAGTCTGGAACTGCTGACGAAGTTCGCGGGCGAATTCACGCCGCGCGCCCGCGAGATTGCGATCGATCGATGGGTGCTGCTGTTCGCGGTGGCCTGCGCCAGCGCGACCACGGTGGTGTGCGGCTCACTGGCGGCCCTCTACGCGCGCGGCAACGTGGCCCGCGGGCTGAAGGAGAACGGCGACCAGGCGGCTCCGGCAGCCCGGCGCAGCCTGCTGCGCAACGCGTTGATCGCGGCGCAGGTGGCGTTTTCGTACGTGCTGCTGGTGGGCGCGGGGCTGATGGTGCACAGCCTGATCGAGTTGCAGAAGGTGGACCCGGGCTTCGTGCCGCAGCGGGTGTTCGCGGTGGGGTACGATCTGAACTGGTCCAAGTACCGGGAGGATTCGCAATACCAGTCGTTCTCCAACCGGCTGCTGGAAAAGGTTCGGTCACAGCCGGGCGTACTTCAGGTGGCGGTGTCGTCGAGTTTCCCCATGGACCCGGATCTGCGCGGAAGTTTCGCCGCGCGGTTATACGTGGAAGGCGACGCGCGGCCCGAGTCGGAACTGCCACCGGTGAAATCGCTGCGCTTCGGCACGCCCGATTATTTCAAGACGCTGGGAATTCCGCTGGTTGCCGGCAGAACCTTCCTGGACTCGGACAGCGCCGATGCGCCGCCGGTGGCAGTGATCAATCGCGCGTTGGCCGATCGGGTCTGGCGCCGGGAAGATCCGTTGGGCAAGCGGATCTCGCTGAACGGCAGGGACTGGTTCAAGATTGTGGGCGTGGTGGGCGATGTGAAGGAATTCGGGCCGAGCCACGACACACCGTATCAGGTGTATGGGGCCATCGCGCAGAGCCCGATGTACGCGGGAACCCTGCTGGTGCGAACCGCGGCCGATCCGGCGGCGATGACGGGGCTGGTGCGCCGGGCGGTGCTGAGTCTGGACCCGGAAACCGCCATCGCGCACGTGGAGACGCTGGAGCAGGCGCGGGAGGATTCGTTGGCTTCGCCCCAGATCGCCACCCGGCTGTTCGGGCTGTTTGCCGTACTGGCGCTGGTGATTGCCGCTGCCGGGATTGGTTCGATGCTGGCGCTATGGGTGCGGCAGCGGATGCGCGAGATCGGGATTCGGATGGCGCTGGGCGCGAGACCGGGGGACATTCTGCGCACCGTGGTTCGACAGGGAATGGTGCTGGTGCTGGTGGGCCTGGGGTGCGGGATGGCCGGTGCGCTGGCGCTGACGCGGCTGATGCAGACGCTGTTATTCGCGGTGACCCCGACCGACGCGGCCACGTTCGCGGCGGTGACGGTGCTGCTGCCGGGGGCGGCGCTGCTGGCTTGTTATGTGCCGGCGAGGCGGGCGGCGCGGATCGATCCGCAGGTGGCTCTAAGGTGCGAGTGAAGGGCCGCCTGTCAAGATGCTCTTGGCTCCAACCTCCCCCAACGCGACTTTTGACCAATCATGATGCCCCGTTTATCGTTCGGGCGCTAATTGGAGCATAGCCGCTGGAGCCGCTCTCCCCGAGTGGCGCGATTACACGACCGGAGGTGGCGAACACGCCACACCAGGGGATGCAATCCGGCGGCAATCAGTTCGTCGCGAAACTTACCTTTTGTGAGACGGCCCGCCGTTCAGAAGATCGGCTTCAGGACCATCCGCCCGTACGCGATGAACGCCATGAGGAGACCCAGCACGCCGCTTAAGATGATGGACGTGATCTCGCCGTACTTGGCGTGCACCCAGACGAACACGAGGCTCTCGATCATCAGGACCGTGGCGGCCACCACCGTGAGCGCCGGCTGCCAGTGGAAGGCGGCGGGGATGATCAGCCCCACCGTGCAGACGAGTTCGAGGATGCCGAGGGCCATCCAGGCTTCCCGCGGCAACGCACCAAAGGACGGGACCTGGTCCTTTACCTTGTCGAACATGAAGACCTTCATGACGCCCGACGCTCCGTACAGGAGCGCGGCGAGGACCTGCAGGACCCACAACAGGATATTCATCTTGGGCCTCCTCCAGGTTTCCGCGTCGGCGCGCGCAGGGCGGTTTCTCCCCGCGCGATCCACGTTCTGAGCCTGATCAAGAGGCCCAAAAAGATGCTCAGGCGTTTTTCCACAGCGATCAGCGTAACAGTTTTTGCGCCCCCTCGCCCCGTCTGGTGATGTGCCTGTACACATCAGGTCCGGCCCCGAAACTTACCCCTTTCGGGACGAGCTCCTGAGCCGCGATTCGCATCACGCCCAGGCGGGGCGATGCTTACGGCGCCGGCGTGGCCAGCGGCTTGCCTTTTTCCACCACGTAAACGCCGACCAGCTTGAGGGGGACGGCGCCGGTGTTGTGGGCATCGTGTTTGGCGCCGGCCGGGACTACGAAACCATCGCCGGCTTTGACCTTGCGCGTGGGCTGGCCTTCCACCAGTATTTCGCCTTCGCCTTCGAGGACGTAGCTGATCTCGTCACCGGGATGGGTGTGGCGGCCGGCGCGGGATTCGGGAGCGATCTCCACGCGCGCGATCACGGCCTCGCGGCCGGGCACCGAGACATCGGCTTTATGCACTACGGTACGTTGGACGCCGGTGTTTTGGGAGAGCAGCACGCCGGCTGAGGCGGCTGCGAGAATCAGGGCAAGGGACTGCCAGCGGATCGGTTGCATAGGGTACTCCTCGACTGAGCGTAGCATCGCATCGCGATCCGGAGGGTCGCGGCCATTATCTGCACAGAACGCGAAATCGTGATTAAATCGATTATACGTTTCGGGGACTAAAGGAGAGTTGATGCTCGCGAGATGGTTGTTGACAGCGATTCTTGCCGCTACCCTGGCCTCCGCCCAGCGCGGCGGTGGTGGCGGGATGGGCGGCGGTGGCGGGATGGGCGGCGATGGCGGCCCCGGCGGTGGCGGTACCGGCAGTGGCGGGATGTACGGCGAGGGCATGGGCAGCGGTGGCGCCCGCGTGCAGCGGCAGAGCAAGCTCGACATGATCGCCGACAAGCTCAAGTTGAATAAGGACCAGAAGGAACAGGTGCAGACTATCTTCCAAGCCGCGATGGAAGAGGCCCGGCCGGTGTCCGAACAGATCATGAAAGGGCGGGAAGTGATCGCGGGCGCGATGGTTAGCGGAAAGAGCGACGACGAGATCAGGAAAATGTTGGACGAGTATGCCGGTCTGGCGGCGCAAATGACGGCCGTCGAGACCAAGGCCTTCGGCAAGGTGTACACGCTGCTCAAACCGAACCAGCAGTCCAAGGCTCCGGCGGCATTTGAACTGATGGCCGGGATGTTTGGCGGGCAGGGGTCCGGCGGCAGAGGCCGTGTCCGGGGCGGAGACAGGAACTAACGGTGATCCCATGCTCTACAAAATAATCTTGACCGGCATTCTGGCGAGCACGTTGATGCTCGCGCAACGCGGAGGCGGTGGTGGCGGAGGGCGAGGAGGGGGCGGCGGGAACATCCCCATCATGTCCTCCGGCGGCGGCTCGCGGTTGGACCGGATCGCCGAGGCTCTCAAGCTCACCAGGGAACAGAAGAAGGATTTAAAGGCGACTCTGGATGACGCGCAGAAGGAGGCCACGCCGATCCACGACCAGTTAATGAAGGGGCGCGACGCGATCGCGGAAGCCGTGGCGGCGGGCAAAAGCCAGGACGAGGTCACGCAACTGGTCGCGGCCAATTCGGTGCTGGACGCCCAGATCGCGGGCATCGAATTAAAGGCCTTTACTACGATTTTCAAGGGGCTCGACAAAGACCAGCAGACCAAGCCCGGCATGCCGATGATCTTTCAGGGCATGAAAGGGATATTCAACGGCAAGAACTGGAATTCGGCGGAAGACGGGCGGTAACGCGCCGCTGGAAACTGGCGTGCCGATGCGCCGCCTGCAATCGGCTTTATTCGTTTTGCCCGGCGTTCGGCAACACGATTTGACGTTAAATTCCAGGACGCCGCGCGGCGCGCGTCAGCGCTGGGACACAGCCGCCAGCGATAGATACGGCTTGCCGACTTCCTGAGCGTCCACCACCGCCACGGCGGCCACGTGAACGATGTCGTTCACTTCGGAACCGCGCTGCAGCACGTGCACGGGGCGCGACAGGCCGGTGAGCAGCGGGCCGATGAGCTCGGCGCCGCCGATCCGCTGCAGCAGCTTGTAGGCGATGTTGCCGGATTCCAGGTTCGGGAAGATCAGCACGTTGGCGCCGCCCTTCAGCGTGCTGAACGGATACGTCTCATCCAATATCTGCGGAACCACGGCGGTATCGGCCTGCATTTCGCCATCGATCATCAGGCTGGGCGCACGCCGGCGAACCAGGTCGACGGCTTGGCGCACCTTGTCGGAGAGCGCATGCCGGGTGCTGCCGAAGTTGGAGAACGACAACATGGCCACGCGCGGTTCCTGGTTGAAGCGGCGGGCCTTTTCGGCGGCCATGATGGCGATTTCAGCCAGGTCCTCGGCGGTGGGCTCGATGTTGACCGTGGCATCGGCCAGGAAATAGATGTCGCCCTTGGGCGTGATCAGCACATAGACGCCAGCCACCCGGCGCAGCTCCGGCCGCACTTCGATCACCTGCAACGCCGGACGGATGGTAGCGGGGTAATGCGTGGTGAGGCCGCCGATGAGGGCGTCGGCATCGTTCAGCCGCACCATCATGCAGCCGAACGTCACCGGGTTGAGGATGAGCTGTTCGGCTTCTGTGCGGGTGACGCCGCGGCGCTGGCGGAGGTGGTAGAACTCTTCGGTGTATTCGTCCAACCGGGCGAACTTTCCGGGGTCGACCATCTGCACACCGGTCAGATTGAGCCGCAGATCGGCGGCCCTGGCGCGAATGGCGGCTTCGTTGCCGAGCAGAATGGGGATGGCGATTTTCTCATCCAGCAGGATCTGGCAGGCGCGCAGGATTTTGCCCTCCTCGCCTTCGGTAAAGACGATGCGCTTGGGCTCCTTCTGGGCCTTGTTGATCATGGCGCGCATCACTTCGTTGGCCTTGCCCAGGCGGCGCTCCAGTTCCTCGCGGTACTGCTTGATGTCCACGGGCTGTTGGGCCACGCCGGTCTCCATGGCGGCCTGCGCCACGGCGGAAGCTTCCCAGATGAGCACGCGGGGGTCGAACGGTTTGGGAATGATGTACTCGCGGCCGAACTCCAGACGGTCGATGCCGTAGGCGCGCAGAACGGAATCGGGGACGTCGGCCTTGGCGAGCGCCGCCAGCGCGCGGGTGGCGGCCAGTTTCATCTCGTCATTGATGGTGGTGGCGCGGACGTCCAGCGCGCCGCGGAAGATGAATGGGAAGCCCAGAACGTTGTTCACCTGGTTGGGGAAGTCCGTGCGGCCGGTGGCGACGATGGCGTCAGGCCGGGCGGCGAGCGCGACATCGTAGTCGATTTCCGGGTCGGGATTGGCCAGCGCGAAAATGATGGGGTTGGGCGCCATGCCCTTGACCATCTCCACAGTGACAGCGCCGCCTTGGGAAAGGCCGAAGAAGACATCGGCGCCCACCAGCGCTTCGGTGAGCGAGCGGGCATGGGTCTTGGCGGCGAAACGGGCCTTGTAGGGATTCATGCCTTCGGTGCGACCTTCGAAGATCACGCCTTTGGTATCGCACATCAGGATATTCTGGTGGCGCACGCCCAGCTTGACATAATGGGCGGCGCAGGAGATGGCGGCGGCGCCGGCGCCATTGAAAACCACCTTGATCTCTTCAATGCGTTTGCCGGCGATTTCCAAGGCGTTGATGAGGCCGGCGCCGGAGATGATGGCGGTGCCGTGCTGGTCGTCGTGGAAGACCGGAATCTTCATGGTCTTGCGCAATTCTTCTTCGATGTAGAAGCACTCCGGAGCCTTGATGTCTTCCAGGTTGATGCCGCCGAAAGTGGGCTCGAGAATCTGGCAGGTGCGGATGATCTCCTCGGGGTCGGAGGTGGCAAGTTCGATATCGAAGACGTCGATATCGGCGAAGCGCTTGAACAGCACCGCCTTGCCTTCCATGACGGGCTTGCCGGCCAGCGCCCCGATATTGCCGAGCCCCAGGACGGCGCTGCCGTTGCTGATGACGCCCACCAGGTTGCCCTTGGCGGTGTATTTGTAGGCGAGCGACGCGTCGCGCTCGATTTCCAGGCAAGGGACGGCGACGCCCGGAGTATAAGCAAGGCTGAGGTCCCGCTGCGTGCGGCAGGGTTTGGTTGGGGTAACCGACAACTTACCCGCGGGAGAGGAAGAGTGGTACTCAAGGGCATCTTCGGGACGAATAATCATGAAGGCTTGCCTTTCAAGACAATTATACTCGGTAGTCTGATTCGACACGACGGGGAAACACACGCCTGTGGGGCCGGTTGCCAACTCGTGCGGCGCCCAAGCTGGAGGACGGCCAATACGCCCATATTGCGGCATTCTACGATTCCATCCACCACGGCACACCGCCGCCGGTGGATATCAGAGTCGGGGCCACCGCGGCGCTCACGGCGATTCTGGGCCCCGCACGGCCGCACCAAAGCCGAGCGGAATTGCATCTCCAACGCGAGGAGTGGCATCATTCGCGAGGCGCCCGGTCTTCGGGTAAGACCGCTCCCTGACGGTCACGGCTCCGATGCGACTTTAAGGCCGAGTCAAACAATAACAACTTGCGTCTGGCGTAAGGGGAATCGGCTTGGAGCGGGGGAATCCAAATAGGCAAGATTTCACGCCAAGCCGCAAAGTCGCCAAGAAGACTGCTCCTTGATAAGGCCACTTTGAAGTTTATCCAGTAAGCCCAAACGCTTGTTGGCTAGCCGCAGATGGGAGGCCTGCCCGAAATCCCACTTCCATGTGGACGCCGTGATACACCAGGGGAACCAGGTGCTGACGACGTCGTGAGCAGCCTGCCGGTGTTCCAGTTCGTATGCCAGGACCAATTCATAGACCGGCTCCGGCAGGCCCGGCCCAAGAGTGGTATGGACTCGATAGGCTGCAACCACAATCTGTTTAAGCCAGTGGATTCCCGGTCGCGTTGACTTCGATTATCCCTGTTAATCCCTCTTGTGAACTCACTCGTGTCCAAGACAGCATTTATTCTGAGCGACAGCAGCCGTCAGTCATGAGTTAGCCGTTTGCGTTCCTCCTCCTTTGCCGAGTTGCGGTGGGGTATGCCCTCCTGTCAACGTAGTGAGTGAATCGCCACGCTC
>DATMNI010000094.1:0-16322 GCA_035570275.1 Candidatus Acidiferrales bacterium
TGGAGCAGGGTGGATCTGTCGCTGACCAAAGCCGGTAGCGGGTCTGGCATGGGGCCTCCTTGGCCTACAGTATTACATACTTTAAGAAACCGGCTCCAAAAAAAGAAAACCACCGATCCATCACTTTCATGTCGCGCACTCTTGGCAATCTGCCGCGCGAGCGTAGCGAACACTTCTGCATTATCCTAAACCATTGGCCACCATGACCACCGAACAGGAACTCCGCGAAAAACTGCGCAAGATTTCGGCTCTCTTCGAGGGCGCCACCACCACTGGCGAACGCAACGCCGCCGCTGCCGCCATTACGCGCGTGAAGCAAGCCCTGGCGGCCCTGGAGAGAACCGAGCGCGCGATAGAGACCCGATTCACGCTAGCCGACCCCTGGCACAGGCGCTTGTTCGCCGCTCTGTGCCGCCGCTATGGCCTGGAGCCCTTCCGCTACAAGGGGCAACGCTACACTACTTTGTTGGTCCGGGCGCCCCGGTCCTTCATCGACAAGACCCTCTGGCCCGAGTATCTCGAGCTTCAGCGGGCGCTGGACCAGTACCTGAACGAAGCCACCGAGAGAATCATTCGCGAAGAAGTTTACGGCGACGCGCGTGAGGCTCCGGAACGGGCTGGTTAATCGGTTGAGCGGTTGACAGTATATTGGTGAGTGGCGCCGTGACAAACCAGCCGATCGGGGAAAAACTTCAACAGGTGCTCGCGCAGGGCGGCTCGGCTCAAGTGGTCACGCTGCTGGGGCGGCTTCACGCCGACATGGCGGCCGACTGGCTCATGAGTATTCCGCTCGAAGACCAGCGCACGCTCTGGGGCGCCATGCCGCCGGACCAGGCCGCCCGGCTCATCGAAGTCTTCCCCTACTATCACGCGTATGTTCTGCTGCGGTCGCGGCCGGTCGCGGCAATAAGCGCAATCCTCGACCACATGAGTGCGGGCGCCCGGGTGGAATTCTTCGAGGCACTCCCCGAAAACGCCTGGCAGAGTTTGATGAACGATCTGGCTCTGCCGCCCCGCGACCGCGCCGCGGGCGTTGCTGTCCCGGAGGCGCCGCCGGCCCCTGGCCTCCGATCCCCGGCCGCCCCACCGCAAGAAGTGCCGCTGACCCGCGCCGCGCAGCCCCTGGCCCCTGGCCCCCGGCCCCCGTCCCCCGCGCCACTGCCGCAACTGGTGCCGCAACCAGTGCCGCAACCAGTGCCGCAACCAGTGCTGCAACCAGTGCCGCAACCGGTCGTGGAGGCCCGCGGCGTCGAGAAGATTTTCCAGCGGCCCGGCGGCGAGCCCATTCAGGTGATCGCGCCAACCGACCTGGCGCTGGAACCGGGGGTCATTGTAACCCTGCTGGGGCCTTCGGGCTCGGGCAAGTCCACGCTGCTCCGCATGCTCTCCGGGCTCATGCAACCTTCGCGCGGGGAAGTCCTGTGGCACGGCAAGCCGCTGGCGGAAGCCAACCCCGGCGTCGCCATCGTCTTCCAGAGTTTCGCGCTGTTTCCCTGGCTGACGGTTATGGAAAACGTGGAGGCGCCTTTGCAGGCGCGTGCCATAAAGGCCGAAGAACGCCACCAACGCGCGCTTCACGCGATCGTAACCGTGGGGCTGAAAGGCTTCGAATCCTCTTATCCCAAGGACCTCTCGGGCGGCATGAAACAGCGCGTCGGATTCGCGCGCGCTCTGGCGGTGGAACCGGAAATCCTGTTCATGGACGAACCTTTTTCCGCGCTCGACGTTCTCACCGCCGAGAACCTGCGCGGCGAACTGATGGAGCTGTGGCTGGGAAAGAAGATGCCTACCAAGAGCATCTTCATCGTCACCCACAACATCGAAGAAGCCGTCCTGCTGGCCGACCGCGTTCTGGTGTTGGGACGAAATCCGGCCAGGATCCGCGCCGATTTCCGCATCGCCCTGCCCCAGCCCAGGGACCGCCATTCCGACGAGTTTCTGCTCTACGTCGACTACATCTACAAACTGATCACGCAGCCGCAGCTCGAAGCCGCCCCAATCTCGGCGGGGCGGAAGACGCGCTACCCCATGCTGCCGCACGCCAGACCCGGCGGGATTGCGGGGTTGGTGGAGTTGGTGAACGATCACGGCGGCAAGGAGGATCTCTACCGTGTGGCCGAGGAGCTTCGCCTGGAAGTAGACGATCTGCTCCCCATCCTGGAGGCGGCCACCCTGCTGGGTTTCGCCAAAGCCGAAAAAGGAGACGTCGAAATCACTCCGGAGGGGAGAGCCTTTGCCGAGGCCGACATCGCCACGCGGCGGCGTTTGTTCCGCGACGCCGCGCTGGCCCGCGTTCCGCTGCTGCAGCAAATGCACGCCGCTCTGGCCACCAAGGCCGACCATGCCATGACGCTGGATTTCTTCCGCGACATTCTGGAGGAGCATTTCTCCGATGCGGAAGTTCGGCGCCAGCTCGAAACCGCGCTGAATTGGGGCCCATACAGCGACCTTTTCGTTTACGATGCCGAAGGCGACCGCATCCGGATCGACCCCAGTTCCGATCCGAGTGCCGACCCGAGTGCCGATCCGAGTGCCGGGCCAATTGCCCGGCCGCCGCAATGATGGGCCGGCCCTCAGCCACGTTCCGCCGTTCGGCTTCATCGCTGCTCCGCGACCTGCCCATTGTGGTTGCCGCTCTGGCCGTTTTCTATGGCCTGATGGCGCTGGCCGGCTACTGGGCGGGCCCGGTCAACACCCAGCCTGAGATTCATCTCACGCCGGCCGCCCTGCCCAAGTACGCGCTGTTCTCGCTGGCCCGCCTGTTGGTGGCCTACGCCATCAGTCTGGGCATCACCCTGGTCTACGCCTATACCGCCGCGCACAATGCCAGGGCGGAGCGATTCCTGATCCCGCTTCTGGACACGCTCCAATCCATTCCGGTGCTGAGCTTTCTGCCCGGCGTCATGGTGGCCATGGTGACGCTCTTTCCCAGCCGCCAGTTGGGCGTGGAACTCGGCTCTATTCTGTTGATCTTCACGGGACAGGTCTGGAACATGACTTTCAGCGTCTACTCGTCGTTCAAGAACATCCCGCGCGAGATGTCCGAAGCCGCCGAAGTCTACCGCCTGAGCTGGTGGCAGCGGTTCATCCAACTGGAACTGCCTTTTGCGGCCATCGGGTTGGTCTGGAACTCCATGATGTCCGTGGCCGGCGGTTGGTTTTTCCTGATGGCTTGCGAAATGTTCGTGCTGGGAAATCGCGATCTGCGCCTTCCCGGCCTCGGCTCTTACCTGCAGACGGCGGCCAATGCCGGAGACACGCGCGCCATTCTGTGGGGCGTCGGCGCCATGATCGCGGTGATCGTTCTGATGGATCAACTCATCTGGCGTCCGGTCATCGCCTGGAGCCAGAAGTTCAAGTTTGAGCAGGTGGAGGCAGCGGAAGTGCCGCACTCGCCCGTCCTCGATCTTTTGCGGCGCTCCAGGATTCTCTCGCGCGTGGGCCATGCCACGGCAGCGCCGGTGCGCGAGACCGTGACCCGGTTTTTCGCCGGGCGCCGCATGGTGGCGCAGGCGGACGGGACACCACACTTGGCAATCAGGTGGGCGGCCCGGGTGCTGGCGGTGGCGGGGCTGGCGGGGATTCTGTACGCCACGGCGAAAATGGTGGCCATGCTCAGCACGGTCTCGTGGCGCGAGTTGAGCGGGATTCTCTGGGGCGCCGGAGCCACGCTGCTTCGGGTCGAACTGGTCCTGGTGCTGGCCGGGCTGTGGACCATACCGGCAGGCGTGTACATCGGGCTGCGGCCCAGGCTGTCGGCCATCGCGCAGCCCATCGCGCAGATCGCCGCTTCGGTGCCGGCCACCGCGCTGTTTCCCATCGTGCTGCTGATGCTGATCCGCGCCGGCGGCGGCCTCGGCATCGGCTCCATCGTCTTGCTGCTGCTGGGCACGCAGTGGTACATCCTGTTCAATGTGATCGCCGGCGCCAGCGCCATCCCCTCAGACCTGAAGGAAGTCTGCGACGTCTTCCGGCTGACCGGAATCGAGCGCTGGCGGAAACTCCTGTTGCCGGGTATCTTTCCTTACCTGCTCACCGGCTTCGTCACGGCCTCGGGCGGCGCCTGGAACGCCAGCATCGTGGCCGAGTATTTCCGCTTCCAGGGCAAGACATTCACCACGGTCGGCCTGGGCGCCACCATCAGCCACGCCACCGACACCGGCAACTTCCCCGTTCTGCTGGCAGCCACCATCGTCATGGCGGCCATGGTGGTGGTGATCAACCGGCTCCTCTGGCGGCCTCTGTATGGGCTGGCGGAGAACCGGTACAAGTTGGAAAGCTGAGCGGATGCCGGTGGCTGAGAGCAGATGCCGGTGGCCAGTGGCCGGTGGCCGGTGGAAGGCGGCGCGCGGGCCCGCTCTTCCACTGGCCACCGGCATCTGGCATCCGGCATCTGCTTGCAGGCTGTGGGGATTCTATAATTGTTCCTTGTCCCGGCGACGATTCTTCGTGGATGCTGTGCGCGGCGGCATCGCGGAACTGCGCGGCGACGAAGCTCGCCATCTCACCCGCGTGCTGCGCGTGGAAGCGGGCATGCGCTTCGAGGTTTCCGATAACCAGGCGGCATACCTGGCGGAAATTGTGGAAGCCCGCGGTGAACGCGTCGTCTTCCGCATCGTCGAACCGCTGCATACGCCGGGGCCGCCCGTCGCCATCACCCTGTGCGCGGCATTGATCAAGTTCGACCGGTTCGAGTGGATGATCGAAAAGGCTACGGAACTCGGTGTGGAGCGAATCTTGCCCATTGAAGCCACGCGCAGCGAACGAGGACTGTTCGAAGCGTCGCGCAAGCGAACCGAGCGGTGGGTGCGCATCGCGCGCGAGAGCAGCCAGCAGTCGCGCCGCGTGCGCATTCCCGAAATCCTGCCGGCCGTGCGTTTTGAAAAGAGCCTTGCACTGGAGGCGGACTACCGTTATTTCCTGGATGAAGGTGAAGGCGAGTGCCAGGCGCCGCCGTTTTTGCGCCTGATGCCGGCGGAGCGCCCGGCCGGGAGCAGCGTCGCCGTGCTGGTTGGCCCCGAAGGCGGCTGGACGGACGGCGAACGCCAGTTGTCGGCAGTTGCTGGATGGCCGCCGGTTTCACTGGGACCCCAGGTGTTGCGTGCCGAAACAGCCGCCTCGGCGGCGGTCGCGGTGCTGATGAACGCCTGGATCGCCTGATGGCGCAGCAGGTAGCCGCCTCATCACCCTTGGCAAATGCCGCCCATCGTGAAGGTGGCCGAAGCGCACCTTGTGGTGGTGGCGCGCTATCAAGGGACTCGTCTGACGGGCTGGATTGAATCGAATCTCGAAGGCTGGCTGGGGCTGAAGATCAATCGGGAGAAGACGCGGGTGGTGAATCTGAAGGAAGAGGGTGCGAGTCTGGACTTTCTGGGATTCACGTTCCGCTACCACGAGGACCTGCAAGGGCACGGGTGGCGGTATTTAAATGTGAGTCCGTCGGCGAAAGCTCTGAAGAAGGAACGGGAGAAGCTGCACGAGATGACCGATCATCGGCAGTGCTCGAAGGTCTTTCCTTCTGCCAGCAACCGCATCGTCTCCTCCGCGGGTGGTGACTGAGGGGCCGCCCTCGCCGCCGCGCGCACCCGTTGCGATAGGCTGCCAATGCCGCGAAGATGTCGTTCCCACGGAGTGCGCCGCCGTGGGGCTAAGCTTTCAGAAGAGATTCACGTCCAGCCCGGCAATGAAATCGATTCCGGGGATAACCAGCTTAGGCAAGGTTCTGTCATTGGTGAGGAAGAGGTTGACACCCGCTTGTGCGGCGCTCGCCAGGTGGATCGCATCGGCGGGCGAGACCCGATGGTTGGCTCGGATTCGCGCGTAGCGTTCGGTTGTATCCAAATTAAACGGCAGCAATTCCACCTCAGGAGGCCGGATCAGTTCCTTCACCGTCGAAGCCAATGCAAACGCACCCTTCTTGTATGGCCCTGTGAGCACCTCCCCGATTGTGAAGATACTGGTACACAATGTGTCTTGCCGCTTTTTCATGCCGCCGAGGATCTCCTGGACCCGAAGCCCGTGTTCCGGGTTGGCTTCGATGAGGTAGGCGAAGAACATTGTGTCCCAGTAAATTCGGCTCATACGTCCTCGTCGTGTTGGTAGAACCTCTCCCGCTCCCGCCGAATGAAGGCCTCCCCACCGCCAAGGCTCTCGAAAACTTCTTTACCGATTCCCCACAACCGCAACAGCGGCGATTCCTGCAACTCATCGGTTGCCCGGTGTTCATCCGCCAACCGATAAGTGAACACCACAGTCGTGCTCTGTCCGGACGGTGGGCCTTCCCGCTTTTCCAGAGTCAGATGGTTCTCCTCGAGGAACTTCGGGCCACTCAATGCCTGACAGACCGAAGGAACCCGGCCTTCCAAATGAAGCGCCTTATGCACATCGCCAGCTATGATGCGTACGGTTGATTCGTGCCGCTGGCGAGCAGGCTCAATGTAGTTCACCCGGGCGTATTCTCTAACTTGTTCGGCCCCAGTTTGAGCTGTTGGAGCTTTCATGCAACTATAATAGTATGCATTTCATGATAAAGCAAGCTATTTATGCTATGCTAGCTATGGGGCTTAAGTACCCTTGGCTTCTTCTTCCCGCCGCACAAACGCCACCACCAGCCGGATCTGATGGTACGAAATCTCTTCCGGCAGCGCTTCGCGCAAAGGCTTCAGCCATTGCGTTCCCAGCCGCCCGGCCGCCTCCGCAATCTGGCGGTGCGGCGCGTCGCCCACCCACTCCATGCAGTACGCAAGCGCGCCCTTCTCCACCAGATCGGCCACCATGTTGACCACCGTGGAGACCTGGCGGCCGCGAATGTGCGCGATCTCTTCGAAGGTTTTCCCTTCTGCCAGCAGCCGGATCGTCTCCTCCGCGGGGGGTGACTGAGGGGCCGCCCGCACCGCCGCGCGCGCCCCGTTGCGATAGGCCGCCAATGCCGCGAAGATCTCGTTCCCGTACAACTCGACTTTGCGCTCACCGAACCCGGTGACGGCAAGCAACTGTCCGACATTGGCCGGCTGCTTGCGGCACAAGTCTTCCAGCGCGGCGTCGCTCAGCACGATGTATGCCGGCACCGCCGCCCGTTGGGCCGTGGCCCAGCGCCATTCTTTGAAGTATTCCACCAGATCGCGATCGGCGGCTTGTTGGTCCCCGGCCGCTACCATCTTTGGCGGCCGCTTCCGCTTCACCGCCAGCGCGTCCTCCGGCGCCTCCGTGTCACCGCGGTCCGTGATCCAGTCCGGCACGTTGCCGCAAACGTCGCACATTTCGCACCGTTCCCATTTCGGCGTCTGGCCGAAGTGCGTGCAGATCTGCAGGTGCCGGCACCGGCTGCTCTCCACGAAGCGGCGCACCGCGTGGTAGCGCTGCCAGGCGCGCTCCTTTTCGGCGGCGTCGTTCATCTGGTCGATAAAGTATGCCAGCAGCCCCGCATCCTTGGGCCGCCAGAGCGCCGCGCAATCGGCCGGCAACCCGTCGCGGCCGGCGCGCCCGGCTTCCTGGTAGTACTGCTCGATGGATTTCGGCAGCGAAGTATGGATCACGGCGCGCACCGCCGGCTTGTTGATGCCAAGCCCGAACGCAATGGTGCCCACCAGCACGCGCGCTTCGTCGTTCATCCAGGCTTCCTGGTTGCGGCGGCGCGCGCCCGTTTCCATCTGGCCGTGGTACGGGACTGCCGCGATGCCGCGCGACCCCAGGAAGTCGACGGTCTCATCCACGCTGGCGATGGTGGGCGCGTATACGATCACGCTTTCGCCTTCGTAGGCCTGCACGCCCGCCAGCAGCAATCGCGGGTGCGAGTCCTTATCGCACTGGTGCGTCACGTAGCGCAGGTTGGCGCGATGAAAGCTGGCGATGTACTTGTGCGGATCGCGCAGCCGAAGCTGATGCAGAATATCGTGCCGGACGCGCTGGGTGGCGCTGGCGGTGAAGGCCGCGATCGGCTTGTCAGGGAAGTGGAGACGCAGCGAGCTGAGCTGGCGGTACTCCGGGCGGAATTCGTGGCCCCACTCGGAGATGCAGTGCGCTTCGTCAATCGCAAAGAATGCCAGCGGCACCTGTTGGAGCCACGGCACGGTATCCTGCCGCACCAGGCGCTCCGGCGAGAGGTAAAGGAGCCGAAACGCGCCCTGGGCCGCGGCGCGCATCACCCGGCGCTGCTCGTCGGCAGCCTGGCTGCTGTTAAGCACCGCCGCCGGAATGCCCATGTCGCCCAGTTGAGCCACCTGGTCCTGCATTAGGGCGATCAGCGGCGAAACCACCACCACGGTCTGGCCCAGGACCAGCGCGGGTAACTGGTAGCAGAGCGATTTGCCGCCGCCGGTCGGCATGACAACCGCCGCGTCATTGCCCGCCAGCAGGCTCTGGATGATCCGCTCCTGCATGGGGCGGAAGGTATCGTAGCCCCAATACCGCTTCAGGGCCGCGTGAATATCGTGCACCGTAGAACTATGAGTGTAACAGCCATGGATAACCCGAAGGAAGTCTCTTGCCCGCAATACGCAGTACGGTGCGCCCCAAGCAGTAGTGGCCGACGTTCAGAACAGATCCGAGTGCGTTCCGGTGCGGACGAGGTGCAGGTCGTCGCCATCGATCTTGCAGATCAGCAGCCAGTCCGGTTCGAGGTGGCAGTCGCGATGGTGATTCCAATCGCCCGCAAGCGGGTGGTCCTTACAGCGTGCGGCAACGGGCTTCCCTCGAGCAGCAGCAGGAGCGCTCTCGCGCAACTTCGCCATGTCCTTGCCGCGCTTCCGTACAAGTGTTAATCCGCTCGGGCGATGCGGCAGCGAGCCCGCCCGCGTTGCGGCGTTGCCCGAAAGTACGACGTCGGGCGGATTGCCAATCCGCCGCAGGATACCATCCTGCCCCACAAAACCGGGCCTAGCGGCTGCCGGCCGCATCCCTATAAATCTCCAGCACCTGGCGCGCGGTCCAGGACCAACTGAAGCGCGCGGCCTGTTCCCGGCCACGGCGGATCAGGCGGGACCGCAGTTCTTCGTTCAGCAGCACTTCGCGAATACCGCGCGCGATGTCGAAGACATTGTGCGGATTCACCAGCACCGCCGCTTCGCCCACCACCTCCGGGAGCGAACTCACATTGGAAGTCACCACCGGCGTGCCGCATGCCATGGCTTCCAGCGGCGGCAGCCCGAAACCCTCGTAGCGCGAAGGAAAAACGAAGGCGGCGGCCGATTCGTAAAAACATCGCAAGGTGTCGAACGGAACGAAACCCAAAAACCGCACCACCTGTTCCACACCGCTCTTAATCACGGCCTGCCGCACCGCCGGATAATCCGAAATGGTGTCGCCAATAATCACCAGGCGCAAATCCTTGTACACGGGATGCGACGCCAGTTGATCGTGCACCACGGCAAATGCCTCCACCAGCCGCGGCACGTTCTTATGCTTACGAATGTTGCCCGCGTACAGCAGGAACGGGTAGGTGATCTGGTAGCGCTCCAAAATGCGGCTCTGCTCCTGGCCGGGGCTGCTGGCGCGCTGCGAGAAACCCGGATCGGGAGCGTTGTAGACCCGGCGGATCCGGTCCGGAGGCACCCCCAGCACCTTCTCCACGTCGCGCTTGGTGGCTTCGGAAACCGCGATCACGCGGTTGGCGCGCATCAGGCCGCGCCGGAAGCGAAAGCGCCGCAGTTGCATGCGAATCGAAGAATGGTCTTCAAACAGCAGGTTGGCCATATCGTGGACCGTCACCACGTAGGGCTTGATCATGAGCAGGGGGATCCGGTTCAGCGGAATATGTACCAGGTCGGGCGAGAGGCCGCGCAGGAAAACCGGAAAGGCCAGATGGTCGAAAAAGCTGTGATCGTCCCGCGCATAAAGCGCGGAGCGGAAATTCTCCGGCAGCTCCGATAGCATGTTCGCATCGGCCGGGCCGCTGACCACGGTGTATTGATTCGTGCTATCGATCTTGGACAGCGCCAGGATGAGGCTTCGAATGTAAGTGCCGATGCCGAAGTCCCGAATGCGCCGGGCATCGATGACGATGTGCAACGCCATCCTAAACTCGAACCGGATCGAGTTTCCAATTGTAGAGCGGGAATCGGGCCGTGAGAACTTCCACCCGCTGGCGGACGGCGGCAATCGCCTGCGGGTTCGAAAGATCGTTCAGGACTTCGGCGATGAGCGCGCCCACCTCGCGCATCTCGGCGTCCTTGAACCCGCGCGTGGTGACGGCGGGAGACCCCAGGCGGATGCCGCTGGGATTCATGGGCGGGTTGGTGTCGAACGGGATGGCGTTCTTGTTCACGGTGATGCGCGCGCGGTCCAAAGCCTGCTCGGCCTCCTTGCCCCGCAGCCCTTTGGAGAATACGTCGAGCAGAACCACGTGGGTATCGGTGCCGCCCGAGACTACGCGGAAGCCGGCATCCATCAGGGTCTGCGCCAGGGTTTGTGCGTTGGCCACCACCTGCTTCTGGTAGACCGTGAATTCCGGCTGCATGGCTTCCAGGAAGCACACCGCTTTTGCTGCCACCACGTGAACCAGCGGGCCCCCCTGCGTTCCCGGAAAAACCGTCCTGTCGATATCCTTGGCGTACTTCTCCCTGGCCAGGATGAGGCCGGCACGGGGGCCGCGCAGCGTCTTGTGGGTGGTGGAGGTGACGATATCGGCGTACTCACAGGGATTGGGATGCACTCCCGCCGCCACCAGGCCGGCGATGTGCGCCATGTCCACCAGGAAGACAGCGCCCACCCCATCGGCGATCTGGCGGAAGCGGGCGAAATCGATGATGCGCGGATAGGCACTGGCGCCGGCGATAATCATCTTGGGCTTGTGCTCGCCGGCCAGGCGTTCCACTTCGTCGTAATCGATGCGCTCATCTTCCTTACGGACGTTGTAGGCCACCACGTGGTAGGTCTTGCCCGAAAAGTTCAGCGGGTGGCCGTGCGTGAGGTGGCCGCCGTGGGCCAGGTTCAGGCCCATGATGGTGTCGCCGTGCGCCAGCACCGCCGCGAAGGCGGCCTGGTTGGCCTGCGAACCCGAGTGCGGCTGCACGTTCACATATTCGGCGCCGAAGAGCTTTTTAGCGCGCTCGCGGGCCAGGTTTTCCACGATGTCGGTGAACTCGCAGCCACCGTAGTAGCGCTTCCCGGGATAGCCTTCGGCGTACTTGTTGGTGAACACACTGCCGGTGGCTTCGAGCACGGCCTCCGAGGTAAAATTCTCGCTGGCGATCAGCTCAAGCTGCCCGTGCTGCCGTTCTAGTTCGTGCCGGACGGCATCGGCTACTTCAGGATCCACTTCGGCCAGGGGCCGCGCCATTTTTTCCATTGGTGTCATGGTCGAAAGACTCCGGATTCAAATACTCTGGGCGACCCAGAGGCCGCGGCTACTGCCGGGGGCGAAGCCAATTTTAGCATGCCGGACTTTGCTGGACTTTTGTTAAACTGAGGGTTTCCCCCTTCGAAACCCTATGCTCTGGAGTAAGTTGTTCATCCCCACGTTACGCGAGAACCCGGCGGAAGCCGAGGTCCCCAGCCACCAGTTGCTGCTGCGCGCCGGGTACATCCGCCAGCTTTCCGCGGGTATCTACAGCTACCTGTTTCTGGCGCAGCGCTCGCTGTTGAAGATCCAGCAGATTGTACGCGCGGAGATGGATGCCATCGGCGGGCAGGAGGTCTACCTGCCGGCGCTGAATCCGGCCGAACTCTGGCAGGAGTCGGGCCGTTGGGACGTAATGGGCGATAACCTGTTCCGGCTCAAAGACCGGTTCGGGCGCGACCTTTGCCTGGGGATGACGCACGAAGAGGTGATCACCTCCATCGCGCGCGGCGAGTTGCGCAGTTACAAACAACTGCCGCAGATCTGGTACCAGATCCAGACGAAGTTTCGCGACGAGCCGCGGCCCAAGTCGGGTCTGCTGCGCGTGCGCCAGTTCATCATGAAGGATTCCTACACGTTCGACATGGACCAGGCCGGCCTGGACGCGGCGTATGACAAGCACTACCAGGCTTATTGCCGCATCTTCGAACGCTGCGGGTTGGAGTACAGCGTGGTGGAGGCCCACTCGGGCGCGATGGGCGGCAGCCAGTCCCATGAGTTTATGGTGGCGTCGGAGGCCGGCGAGGATTTCGTTGCCATCTGCAAAGCCTGCGGCTATTCGGCCAATCTGGAGAAGGCCGTGGCGGCTCCGGCGCCGCCGGGAGCAGCCGACCCGGAGGGCGACCTTGCGCCGGAAGAGTTTCACACACCGGGGCGTAAGACTATCGCCGAAGTTGCGCAATTCACCGGGTTGCCCGAGTCGTCGCAGTTGAAGAGCCTGGTCCTGGTGGCCAACGGCAAACCGGTGCTGGTGATGCTGCGGGGCGACCACCAACTGAGTGAGACCAAGTTTGCCGCCAAGGCGGGGGACCCCGAATTCCGGCAGGCCAACCTGGAAGAGATTCGCCAGTGGTTCGGCGCCGACGCCGGTTCGCTCGGGCCTGTGGGGGTCACGACCATTACGATCCTCGCCGACCAGGCGCTGGCGGGCCGGCGCAACATGATCGCGGGCGCCAACAAGAACGATTACCACTTGCGGCACGTGACGCCGGGCGAAGATTTTCAGGCCCCATTCCACGACCTGAGGCAGGTGGCGGCCGGCGATGGCTGTGCCCAATGCGGCGCTGCACTGGCGGTGCGGAAGACGGTGGAAGTGGGCCACATCTTCAAGCTCGGCTACAAGTATTCGGATGCCATGGGCCTGCGGGTGCTGAATGCCGAAGGCAAGGAAGCGACCCCGATCATGGGTTCCTACGGCATCGGCATCGAGCGCATTCTATGCTGTGCCATCGAACTGTTCCACGACAAGGACGGCATGATCCTGCCGGCGGCCATCGCGCCGTTCCAGGTGGTGGTGACGCCGGCCAACAATTCCGATGCGGCGCAGAAAGCCGCGGCGGTGGACATCTACGGCCGCTGCCAGGCGCTGGGACTGGACGCGCTGCTGGACGACCGCGATGAGCGGCCGGGAGTGAAGTTCAAGGACGCGGATTTGATCGGCGTGCCATTTCGGATTGTAGTCGGGAAGAAGTTGGGCGGCGGCATGGTGGAAGTGGTGGATCGGCAGACGAAGCAGGCCGTTGACGTGGCGGTAGGTGACGCGGCGGGCGTGGTGGCGGGGCGGTTGAATGCAGGTCGGCATGCATAACGCGATTGTTACGTAACAGATTTGATAGGGACAAACCTCGCCACATGTTGGCCGGCGGCATGGTGGAAAGTGGTGGACCGGCAGACCAAAGCAGCCGGTGGACGTGGCGGAGGGGCGCCGGCTACCGGTTGCATCCCTCAGGCTGCCTTCTCCACTCCGATCAAAAGCCGTCGACCGAGGACGGTAAATGCCGACTCCAGAAGTTCGAGCCTGGTGTTGTAACGTAGATCGAAAAGCCGGTCAACGTTCCCCCTGGAAATCCCCAACCGGCGCGCCAACTCCGCCTTGCGTGTCCCCGAGGCCTTGAGTTCCCGGTACAACTCCACCTTGATGCTGGCCAGGGCCGGCAACTTGATCCAGCGGTATTTCCTGCCCCGGCGAGTGATTGCTTCCGGCACGTCCCTGCCATGCTTGATCAGATCGCCCAGCGCCATCACCAGAAAGTCTTCCGCCATTTCCAGCGCCTCGGCCTCCGTGGCGCCTTGCGTGGCGCCGTAGCCCACGTCCGGAAACGTTACGACGATCACGTCGCCTTCCGGGTTGAATTCAGCTTCGTATTGGGCCATGTTCTACTTTCCTTTTAGTCCGAGTTGCCTGAGGATCGCACTTAGCGTGCCGCTTGCGACCTCCTTCGATGGGTGGCGCGGCATCATTGCCGAGCGCGCGCCGAGACGCACCATGGTGTGCTTCTTGCCTTCTTCGAATGTACAGCCCTGCGCCTTCAAGAACCGCCTCAGTTCGCCAATCGACACCACCCATATTGTACCCACAAACGAGTACAAATCGTCGGACGCCCATCCCGGTCCTTACCCTTGTCGGGGTATTCGACCGGGGCCGCGGAACCACCGCTACAGAAACACGGCGGGGGCTAGCGCTGCCGTTCAACGTGCCCTGCCGGCGTCGCCCTGCTCCTTCTCTCAGGTTACCCTTTTCGAGACTGGGCTGCCTCCGCCAAGCCGCGCACTCATTCGGCATCGGTTCCCCCAGCCCCCGGCCCGCTAGGCCAAACCTTCTCACAACTGTAACCGGATCGCAGCAGTCCGGATGTTATCAAGGAATGTGAAGCGCCAGCTCGACCTGATTTATATCGATGCCGGGGGCGGCCATCGCGCCGCGGCCACCGCCCTTTCGGAAGTCGTCCGGCTACAGCAACGTCCTTGGGACCTGCGCCCGCTGTGCATCCAGGAATTGCTGGATTCCATCGACTTTATCCGCAAGTCGACGGGCATCCAGTTTCAGGAAGTGTACAACATCATGCTGCGCCACGGCTGGACCCTCGGCACGGCGCAACTGATCCCGGTTATGCACCTGGTCATCCGCATGTTTCACCGCGCTCAGGTGGAGGTGCTGGCACAGCATTGGGCCAGGAACGCGCCGGACCTGGTGGTCTCTCTCATTCCGCACTACAACCGGGCCATTCGCGAAGCGCTCACCAGGGCCTGCCCGGGCACGCAACTAGTAACGATTCTGACCGACATCGCCGACTATCCGCCGCACTTCTGGATTGAGCGGCAGGACCAATGGGTGATCTGTGGCTCGCGGCACGCAGCCCGGCAGGCGCGCCTGTTGGGCCTGCCGGAAGAACGGATCCTGGAGGCGTCCGGAATGATCCTGCATCCGAAGTTTTACCGGGCGCCCGAACTCGACCGCGAGGCCGAACGCGTCCGTCTGGGCCTGCGGCCGGACCTTCCCACCGGACTGGTGATGTTCGGCGGCGAAGGGTCCACGGAAATGGTGAAGATCGCGCGTTCGCTTAACGCTTCGCAGCTCGGCATCCAGCTCATCTTTTTGTGCGGCAAGCACCAGGAGGCGGCGAGGGAACTGCGCGCGATGGCTCCACACATCCCGATATGGATCGAGGGCTTTACCCGGGAAGTGCCGTACCATATGGCTCTGGCCGACTTCTTCATCGGAAAACCGGGACCGGGGAGCATCAGCGAAGCGCTGGCGATGCGGCTCCCGGTGATTGTGGAACGCAACGCCTGGACGCTGGCGCATGAGCGCTTCAACGCCGATTGGGTTGAGGCCGAGGGGCTGGGGATCGTCGTAAGCGACTTTTCAAAGATCGGCGAGGCCGTGCGCGAACTGCTGTCGCCGGGGAGATATCGGGCGCTGCGGGCCCAGGTGGCGGCTACCAGGAATTGGGCGGTATACGAGATTCCGGATATGCTGGAAAAGATCTTGGCGATGCGCCACGAAAAAGACTTTTCCATGGCGCACACCGCCCCGGTCCAGCATGACAAGCCGCGGCCCTTCGTGTAGTTGTAGCGATGATGCGGAACGCCCCGAGAACATTACTTTCAAACTGGCGGTCAAAGATCAGGTACCGCGCACTTCGTGCCACACATTGTGCTCGCGCCGCCGCGCTTCTGGGCGGCTGGCAGACCAACTGGATCATGAGCCGCACCAGCGGAACTCCGTTCACCGTGGCCACGTCCGGCACCTCGCTGAATTCGCCCGGCAATACGCAAACGGCCGACCAGGTTCTGCCCACGGTGGAGATCCTGGGAGGCCACGGAGTCGGCCAGCCTTACTTCAACCCGCTGGCCTTCGCCCCGGTCACGGACGTACGCTTCGGCAACAGCGGCCGCGACATCCTGCGTGGCCCCGGCTTCTTTAATCTTGACGGTAGTGTCTTCCGCACCTTTGGGCTCACCGAACGCTTCAAGCCGCCATTCCGCGCCGAGGCATTCGGGCTGACCAACACACCGCAGTTCGGCAACCCCGGGGCGACGGTGTCGTCGGCGACCAGGAATGCGGACGGCAGCATCAAGGCGTTTAACGGCTACACCGAAATCACCAGCGCCACCGGCGAGCGGCAATTGCGATTTGCGCTGAAGCTCACGTTCTGAGCTGCGGGTGCTTAAAGCGGCGATGTGGGGCAGGTTGGTTAACCTGCGGCGGATTGGCAATCCGCCTGTCACCCCGTGCGGGCAAGGGCGCCAAGAAAGCTGGTACGCTCGCTGCCGCATCGCGCAGGCGGATTAACAATCCGCTCCAGATTAACAATCTGTCCCACAACGGTTAAGCGCCCCCTGACCCCCCAGAGACTTCGCACGGCAATTATATTTCCCATTGAATCAGTGAGGTAGGGGGAGATTCGCATCCGGGGAGATTCGCAAATGCCCAAATTAGCGCTTTTTGACGTAAACTTGCACTTAAGTGAAGGCAAGTAGCGGA
>DATMNI010000095.1:0-5760 GCA_035570275.1 Candidatus Acidiferrales bacterium
GACTTCCAGGCATCGATGTCGACAAACCCCACAGCGCAAAAGCCGTTTGCCCAGCCGGTCGATATGCACCACCATGTGTTCGTCGGTCTCTTCGACCTTGGTCACGGTGTGGGCTTTCAAGCGCAACTGTTTTCTGATAAAAGTTTCTATGAGCACCTCGTTCGGTCCTTTCGTAGTCCTTGGTAGGGAACCTACGAAGATAAACCGATGCGGGGTGCTTCTCAACCCCCGTCAATCCACAACCCGAAGCATTCAAAGGGCTTCAACTGCAATTACACTTTTGGGAGAGGAACCTGAAATAGTTCCGCCCGTGGGCGGACTCCAGCATCAGTGACAAGAATTGTGGATCAAGTTTGAGCTTCTCGGTCCGTACGGCAAACACGTGGTTCTGATGTAGGCATCCTGGAATCTGTCCCTCCCATACGGTACCGCGTCCAGGTTTGTCTAAGTCACCGCCCTCGGTCATGAGCACATCGCCAGACAAGAGTGTGTACTTGGCAGCTTCGTCAGCGGTCACGCGGATCTCCGCAACATCCGCGAGGTCAACGAAACCACTCTGGAACCGGGCAAGAATGCCTGGGCTACGCCTTACTCGATCACTTTGAGCCGCCGCAAAGTCTCGTCGATCTCAGCCTTCACCAGCACGCCCCGTTCGATCTCGGCCAGCCGATTCTGCTCCCGCGCCATCAGTTCGCCGGCCAACCGGGCCACCTCCGGGGCATCTTCGAGCGGCACCACCGACACACCGTCGCGGTCGGCCACAATCACGTCTCCCGGCCGCACCGCCACGCCCCCGCACGCGATAATGGCTCCCACTTCCCCGCCCCCATCCTTGTTGCAACTGTTCGGCGAGAGCCCGCGCGAGTAGACGGCGAGGCCCATGGCCTGCAGTTCGTTGGCGTCCCGCACCGTGCCATCCACGATCACCGCGCGGATGCCGATCTTGAGGCAACTGGTGGCCAGCAGTTCGCCGAAGCCGGAGTTGGCGAGGTTGCCCTGCGTGTTCATCACGATGATGTCGCCCGCCTGCGCCAGCGTCAGCGATTTGTGCAGCATCAGGTTGTCGGCGGAGTGGCACCACACGGTCAGCGCCGAGCCGATGACCCGCGGCGACGGCCAGACCGGCTTAATCCCAACGTCCATCGCCCCCATGCGCGACATGCAATCCGCCACGTGGGCGCTCGATGCCGTCCCGAACCGGGCGAGGAGACTTTCATCGGGCCGCCGCCACCCGGCCCGCACGCGAAACCCGACTAGTCCAGCCATATCAGGTTTACTGTAGCATCGGCGCGTGGCGTTCGTACATGGTGGCCTGCCGGGGCTCGACAGGCCTGCCCTACCGGGGAATCGCCTTCATGCTGACGCCCTTGCGGTCGCTCTCCTTCAGCGAAATGGAACGCGCCGTTCTGGTCCGTGAAATTTGCTATTGATGCCATGAGGGATCTTCAACGGAAACTCAACGCCCTTCTCCGTTCGGCTTAAATCCTCCGTTCGGCTTAAAGATGTCCTCGATTCTCAACTCGAACAAGCCGGCCATTTCGAATGCCAACGGTAGACTTGGGTCGTACTTGCCGGTCTCGATGGCGTTGACGGTTTGGCGCGACACTCCCAGCCTGCCGGCCAACTCCGCCTGCGACCATTCGCGTTCGGCGCGGAGAATTCGCAGCCGGTTCGTCATCGGTATCGCCTCCTGGCGCCGATGTAGCCGATGACTAACAGAACCGCAATGAGAACCTCCACGAAGAGGTGGTCCAGCGGACCCACCAGGCGCGCGGCCTCTAGTATCGGGTAGGTGAGCATGACGATGAAGAGCCCGCAAACCACGACGGCCGCGGCCTCCAGGTAGATGCGAAGTTGCAGTTCGTCCATCTGCTTTTGGATATCGCGCGCCATCTCCCGCACAAAAAGCATGCCGGCCAGCAGCGGAACCACGGGAACCAGATACCGGACCGCGGCAGGAACGGTGAGATAGCGTAGGATTGCCGTTCCCACGATAAGCGAAGCGGCAAAAGCAATGGACCAAAGAAGCTGTCGTCTCGATGGCCGTCCGCAGCCTTTCACGGAGCGGCGGCTTGATGCAGTAGCAGGAAATCCGGTTGACATGCTTCGATAGTAAAGCAAACTAATCAATTTGTCAAGTTTACTTTACTACGGCCTGGCTCTACGATTTCTTGATACTGGCGCTCCAGAAACCGCCGCTCCGGCGCCGAGCATTCGCACTCCATCGCTTTCTGGAAATAGCTCGCGGCCTTTTCGGCGTGGCCAGCCTCCCGCCACAGCATGCCCAGCGTGGCGGGCAGCAGATGGTACCGGGCCAGCGCGGGGTGGCCTTCCACTTCGGCCAACGCCCGCAAACCCGCCTGCGATCCCTGCGATCGGGCAATCGCCACGGCGCGGTTGAGGGCCACCACCGGGGAAGGGTTCATGGCATAGAGCTGGTCGTAAAGCTGCGCGATGTAGGCCCAATCCGTGGCGGCGAAATCCGGCGCCGTAGCGTGCGCCGCCGCGATCCCAGCCTCCAGATGGTACTCCGTCATGCGCTCGCCCGACGCCGATTGCTCCAGCCGCCGCAGTCCTTCGGAAATCCGGCCCCGGTCCCACTGCGACCGGTCCTGATCGCACAACAGGAACAGGTCGCCCGCCGGACCCACCCGCGCCCGAGACCGCGCCGATTGCAGCAGGAACAGAGCCAGCAGGGCGTGGCACTGCGGTGCGGCCGTGGCGCCGTGATCCGCCGCCAAACCGGCCAGCCGGATGCTCTCCTCGCACAGATCCTGCCGCAACAACTGCTCGCCCGCGCTGCTGTAGCCTTCGTTAAACATCAGGTACAGCGTCTGCAGCACCGAGTCCAGCCGCTCGGCTAGTTGCGAGGCCTCGGGCAGCGAGAACGACAGTTCGTGCTCGCGGATCAATCGCTTGGCCCGCACGATGCGCTGCGCCGCCGCGGTTTCCTGAATCAGGAAGGCGCGCGCAATCTCGCCGGTGCCGAACCCGCAGACCGTCTTCAGCGTCAGCGCCAGCCGCGCATCGCGTGGGACCTCGGGATGGCAGCAAAGGAACATCATGGCCAACTGGTCGTCCATCTCTTCGGCGGCCAGCCGGGTGGTGGAGAAGGCCCGCGCCAATTCCTCGGTCTTCGCCGCCAGCACGCTCTGCCGCCGCAGCACATCCAGCGCGCGGTGCTTGGCCACCTCGGTGAGCCAGGCCACCGGATTTTCGGGCGTTCCGCGATGCGGCCACTGTTCCAGCGCCTTGACCAGCGCGTCCTGAACCACGTCCTCCGCGAGGCCCATGTGGCGCGGCCCGAATATCCGCGTGAGGGTGGACACCATGCGGCCGGCCTGCCGCCGGAAGAGATGGTCCACCAGATCGTCGGCAGCGGGCACGGCTTACACTACCTGCACGCGGCGGATTTCGATGCCGCTGCCGTACTCCAGGTGCGGGCAGTCGCGGCAGAGTTCAACGGCCTCGTCATAGCTGGCGGCATTGAGAATGTAGAAGCCGCCGATCACGTCTTTGGTCTCGGTGAACGGCCCGTCGCTGATACGCACCTGGGCGCCCTGGCCGCGCATCACGCGCCCGGTGCCGTCTTCCAGCTTGCTGGCGCCCGCGATGCGCCCGGCGTCGCGCAGGCGCTGCCCCCAAGCCTTGTACTTGGCGATGATGGCCTGAATTTCCTCCGGGCTGAGCTGGGGCCTCGGGGTACCGCGGTCATGCAAGAGCAGAATATAGCTTTCCATAGTGTTCTCCTTGCAGGATAGACGAACGGCGACGCCTGAATTCGACAGCCTTATCGAAATACAGTTCCAATGATTCCTCCGCTCTGGGCCGCTGCGCTTACTTTATTGCGACCGTGACGCCGCTGGGAGTGTTCGCCCCACCGGTCGCTATCCCGATCTGCACTGCCGGGCCGGTTGGCGCATCCGTGGGGATTTGCACGTTGATCTGCTGGAGTCCGGTGGTGTAGCCTGGCGCGGCTCCGGCGAATTGCACCGAAGTCTGCGCATCGCCGAAGACTACTGTAACTGGCTGGGCAAGCTGCAGAAGGCCGTTGATATCCGGGGCGTTGTAGATACCGCACCCGGTGCCGTAAAGGGAAATGTAGTCGCCGCGCGCGGCCGGCAAGGCAGGCCCGTTGAGGCCGGAATCCTGATTAAGGACGCTTGCCTGACCGACCCCATTCGCCGAGGCTGTAAAGATTGCCGGAGCCGCGGCGGAGGCAGACAAGAGATAAGGCTGCGACCGGTCTGCTCCGCACACTACCTGCAGGGAAACAACGCCGGCGGGAATGCCCGGCGGAACCACGAAATTGATCTGCGAATTGGTGACGGCCAGGATTTCGGCGGCGGACGCGCCGATCAGAACCTGCGGATTTGGCCCACACGCCAGGTTAGCGCCGAACAGCGAGAGGATGGTGTTGGGCGCTGCCACTCCGGGCTGAAAGCTGGCGCCGTTAGCGACACCGCTAATCTGGATCCGCGAGTTGACCGTCACCGGCAGGACGGCGCTGGTGGATGGGTTGGACCGACTGTCGCCGCTGTAGGTGGCTGTCATAAGGTGCTCGCCCAGCCCCACGGTGGCGATGTCGTAAGACGCGACGCCGCCGACGAGAGGCACGGTTGCGAGCTTAGTGAAGCCATCCTGAAACGTGACAGTGCCGGCCGGCGCCGCGAAATGCGGCACGTCCACACCCACCTGGGCAAGTAAGGACACGGTTTGACCGAAGAGCACATTGTTGGCGGTGGTACTGATGGCGATGGAAGTGGGTGCAGGCGCTCCGAGCAACACGAAAACCCCGCCGGCGAGATTGTCGAAGACGATTGCGGCGGCGAGGTCCACCCTGCCGTCGCCATTGAAATCGGCGGCGACAATGGCGGTGGCTTCAGTTCCAAAGTTGCCGGGGTTTCCCAAGGGCGGTGTGAAAGTACCAGCACCATTGTTGAGCAGCACGGTAACGCCAGAGCGAGTGGAGACGGCGAGGTCTGGCACACCGTCACCGTTGAGGTCCCCGACTGCGACGCCAGCAGGAAAGTGCCCCACGGCAAAGGGGCTCGCCGGGGAGGGTGTAAATCCGCCGAAGCCGTTACCGAGCAACACGGTCACGCTGTCGGACGCGCCGTTGGCAACCGCCAGGTCCGGCCTTCCGTCGCGGTTGAAATCTGCGACCGCCACCCACAGTGGTTCCTCTCCAACGGTGAGGGGACTTCCTGCCGCGGCCGTGAAGCCGCCAGCGCCATTGCCAAGCATTACGGCGACGGCAAAGGGTAACTGGTAGGCCGGCGGGTTTACTCCGCCTGTTCCCGGAATCAGGTCGCCGTGGGCGCGGGCAATGGCGAGGTCCGGTTTGCCATCGCCGTTGAAATCCGCCACCGCAACGGCTGTTACACCGAACTCGGTAGCAAACGGGCTTCCCGGGGCGAGGGTGAATGTGCCAGTGCCGTTGCCGAGCAGCACGTAGACCCCGCCGAACTGGTCCCCGACCACAAGATCCGGACGGCCATCCCGGTTGAAGTCGCCAACCGCCACCGCACCGAGGCGGTGGCTGCCCACGGAAATGGGACTCCCCGGCGCGGGCGAGAAGGCGCCGCGCCCGTCGCCGAGTAAGACCGAAATGTTGTTGCTGCTATAGTTGGTGACCGCGAGGTCTAACCGGCCGTCGCCATTGAAGTCCGCCGCGACCACCTCCTGCGGAAAATCGCCAACGGCAACCGTGCCTCCCGGCGTGAAACCACCGCCGCCATTGCCGAAAAGGAGGGTCAC
>DATMNI010000096.1:0-13727 GCA_035570275.1 Candidatus Acidiferrales bacterium
ACCGTAGGCCCATTGAATGCCGGCACCTAGACTGACGTTCCGCATCGTGAGACTTCCCGGGGAACTGGCAATATCCTCTCTCTCGCTTCCTTCGCCTCCCGCACGCGCGGCCACGTTGGGCTTGACGGAAGCCACCTCGAACGCCGGCGGGGCTGCCGGTGCCTGGCCGAACCCGCCCGATGACTTGAATACCATAAGACCCGCGTAGACTATCTCTCGCCTCATTCCCTGGTTAGGCTCCTTCGATTTGAATACCAGAACAGTAACGCGCGCCGCAGCGCTTTTGTGACAAGCTCTGCAGTCGCCTGCCCATTCACCCTTACTTTCAAACGGTTGGGCGGAAGCCGGCGGTCTTTCGGGCAGCCTCGCGACCCAGAGGGTCGCGGCTACACTGGAAACAGATGAGTCAAGTCCGGCTGGAACTGCGCGGAGTCTCCAAGACTTATGCCAATGGCGGACAGCCGGTGGAGGTGCTGCACGATATCTCACTGGCGGCGGAAGCCGGCACGGTCACCGCGCTGGTGGGCCGCAGCGGCTGTGGGAAAACCACGCTCCTCAATCTGGCCGGGGCCATGGACTTCCCCACCTCGGGCGAAGTGCTCATCGAAGGCCGGTCCACCAGGTCGCTCTCAGAACCAGAGCTCACAGCGCTGCGCCGCCAACGCGTTGGCTTCGTCTTTCAGTTCTTCCAGTTGCTCCCCACCCTCACGGTTCTGGAAAATGTAGAGCTGCCCCTGCTGCTTGCAGGCGCCCGCAATTCCCTGGAAACCGCCCGCGACCGCCTGCGCTGGGTGGGCTTGGAGGACAAGGCCGTCAGCATGCCATACCAACTCTCCGGCGGCCAGATGCAGCGCGTGGCCATCGCGCGCGCGTTGGTGAATGGGCCCGATCTGCTCATGGCCGACGAGCCCACAGGCAATCTGGATACCGCCAGCGGCGACCAGGTGCTGGCCCTGATCCACGAATCCGCCAGCCGATTCGGCGCCACCGTCCTGATGGCCACCCACAGCGCCGAAGCCGCCGCCATCGCCGGCACTCGCGTGAGCCTGCGCGATGGACGCGTTCAATCCATCGAGCGTTTTCGTTGATGGCGATGAAGCTGTTCCGAACCCTCATCCTGCGCCCGCTGGCCCGCGACCCGCTGCGCACGGTGCTGACCGTTCTCGCAGTGGCTCTCGGCGTGGCGGTAGTCGTCGCCATTGACCTGGCGGGAGACGCGGCGACGGGTTCGTTTCAATCGTCGATGCAGACACTGGCGGGCCGGACCGATCTGGAGATCCTGGCGAACGGCGGCGTGGATGAGCGTTGGATGGCGGCGCTCACCGCGCTGCCGCTCGACGTGCATTGGTCGCCGGTGATGGAGGCGCAGGCGGAGATTGCCGGCGTCGGTGGAGTGCCACTCTACGGCGTGGACCTGGCCGGCGCATCCGGCATCGTAGTTTCGCAGGCGCTCGCCCGGCGGATCCATGTAACGGAGCAGTCCACCGTGACGCTTACGTTGGGTGGGCGCGTCCAAAGGTTTCCGGTCTCCAAGATCGCGGGCCCCAAGACCGCCGACTCCACTGCCGAGTTTCTGGCGCTCGATATTGCCGACGCCCAGCGGGCTCTGGGGCGGTACGGCAAGTTGGACCGGATCGACGTGACGGTCTCCGCCACCGAGGATTTCGCGGCGGTGGAAGCCGCCATCGCACGAACCCTGCCGCCGGCATACCTGATCCAAAAGCCCGGCGCGCGCAGCCAGGAAAACCAGCGCATGCTGCGCGCCTTTCGCTGGAACCTGCGGGTGCTGAGCTATATCTCGCTGGTGGTGGGGGCGTTCCTGATCTACAACACCATCTCGGTGAGCGTGGTGCGCCGCCGTGCCGAAATCGGTGTCCTGCGCGCGCTCGGCGCCGCCCGCGCCGGCATTCTCGGGCTGTTTCTGACGGAGGCCCTGATCTTCGGAATCGTAGGCGCGGTGATGGGAGTTGCGCTGGGCCGCGTCCTGGCCTCTGGCACGGTTCGGTTGATCGCCGATACGGTGAACGCCCTCTACACCACCAGCCGGCCCACGCCGGTGGAACTCACGGGAACCGAAGCCTGGCTCGGCATCCTCATCGGCGCCGCCGTGGCGTTGCTTTCTGCACTGGCGCCGGCTCGCGAGGCGATGGAAGTTGCCCCTACCGAAGCCATGAGCCGCGGCGCCCACGAACACCGCGCCCGGCTGCGCTGGCGTCGCGGCCTTGGTTGGTCGGCCCTTCTGGCGGTTGTGGCGCTGGCGGCATCGCAGGCGGAGCCATGGGCCGGTTACCCACTGGGCGGGTACGTCGCGGCGATGTTCGCGATCGCCGCCACTGCCATGGCCGCGCCGGCAGTCGTGATCGCGGTCAACCGGCTCACCCGTTCGTTCACCGGGCGGTGCGTGGAAGGCCTGCCGGCGGCGCGCGTCGAATTCCTGCTGGCGGCGCGCGGCCTGACCGCCGCATTGCCGCGCACCGCGGTGGTGGTCTCCGCACTGGCCACCGCCATCGCCATGATGGCCTCCGTGGGGATCATGGTGGGCAGTTTCCGCGAAACGGTAGCGGCATGGCTCGACATTCAATTGCGCGCCGATCTTTACGTCCGGCCGTCCGGTCCGGTGGCGGCGGATGCTCACCCGGCGATGGCCCCGGAGGTCCCGGGGATTCTTGCCGCCACTCCGGGCGTGGCCGCCGTGGATGTGTTTCATGCGCTGGAATTCCGCTACCGGGGCGAACGCGCCACGCTCGGCGCCGGCAACATGGAAGTGGTCCGCCGCTATGGCCGCCTGCGCTTCCTCCCCGGCCAGGATCGCGACGCCATCCTGCGCAGCCTGCCCGGCCGCGACCGCGCCATTGTCAGCGAACCTTTCGCCAACAAGCACCGGCTGCGCGCGGACGCAGTGGTCACCATTCCCATCGGGGAGCGCAACGTCACCCTGACGATTGCGGGGGTTTACTACGAGTACTCAAGCAGCCAGGGTTATATGATCGTGGACCACTCCACGCTGCTGAAGTACCTGCCCAACCAGCCGGCCACCAATGCCGCGGTCTACCTTGCCGGCGGCGCCAGCCCGCCACGGGTTCAACAGGCCATTCAGCTTGGCACCGCCCGATACGGCGTGCTCGTGGCGCCAAACGAAAGCCTGCGCCGCAACGCCATCGCCATCTTCGACCGCACCTTCGCCATCACGTGGGCGCTCGAAGCCGTGGCCATTATGGTGGCCATGCTGGGCGCCGCCAATTCGCTGCTGGCCCTGGTGCTGGACCGCCGCCGCGAGTTGGGATTGCTGCGCTATCTGGGCGCATCGGCCGTGCAGGTGAGCCGCATGATCCTCATCGAAGCCGCCTTCCTGGGCGCCCTGGCCTTGCTGCTGGGAGTGGTCTTGGGTTTCGCGATTTCGCTGCTTCTGGTGTTTGTAGTGAACAAGCAGAGTTTCGGCTGGACCATCCAATTCCATCCACCGCTGGGTCTGTTGTCGGGCGCCCTTCTGCTGGTCTGGTGCGTGACGGTGTTGGCCGGCCTGTATCCGGCGCGCGTGGCTGCGCGGCTTAACCCAATCGACGCGATTCACGAGGAGTAGCGGCAGTCGGCGTGGGAGCGGATGGTGGCAGCATCGGGAGTAGCCGCCTTTCAGGGCCGTTCCTGAGCGCCCTGATAAATCCGCAAGACTTCGATGCTTTGCCCCTTTATGTTCACGCGGTACACGGCGACATAGGGCAGGGGAGAAAAGACAAGTTCTCGCGTCCCTTCCTCAGGTCCGGGACGTCCACGATGCGGCAAGGTCTTCAATGAACGGATAGCCTCATACAGCTTGCGCATGGTGGGCTGCCGGTAGTGCGGATGGTGGTCTTTGAGGTAGTCGCTAATGTGCTGTAGATCCGCGGCGGCGGATGGCGTCCAGCGGAGTCGCATTTACGATCGCAACATCTGCTTCAGGCGAGCGTCCATCTCTTCTTCTTCAATGAACTCGCCCGTGTCGGCCTGCGCTATACCCTCGTGCACGGCCGCACGAAAGTGGGCGTCTTCTTCAAGCAGACGCAAGGCGGCATCCTTCACCAGTCGTTCGGTGTCGGTGCCTTCCTTGGTGGCGATTTGTGCAAGTTGCGCTTCCTGCTCAGGGGTAAAATGGACTTCCATCGCCTTCAGCGTAACGGAAAAACTTCGAGTTTGGCAAGTTGCGGAGTTGCGGGCGTCTCATTCGCAATACTTGCCAGTCCTGCTAGGCTGGTGTTTAGGAGGAGCTTTCTCATGCCAACCCGCAACGTCAATCTCACCGAACACTTTGACCGCTTCATCGAGGCTGGCATCACCTCCGGCCGCTTCAGCGACGCCAGCGAAGTGGTGCGCGAATGCCTCCCTCTCCTGGAACAGCGCGAGCAGGAAGACAAAGCCAAGATCGAATGGCTCCGCGCCCCCGCCAAAGAAGGCTTTGACGCTATCGATCGCGGTGACTATGTCGCCTTGGATTCCGAGGAAGAGATCGGTGTTTTCCTGGATGAGATTCACGCAGAGGTTTCGGCCGAACTGGCGGTCGAGCGGAAACGTGGTTAAGAAGCCCCGCCTTTCAGTTCACGTTACCGGTCCCGCGCGCCGCGACATCGCCGCCATCGTCAAACGGAGTCTACAGGAATTCGGCGAGGCTGCGTCTCTATGGTACTAAGCCGTGCTGCGGCTGCGGAGTGAATATCGATATCCTTGAATACGTAGAATGCGTGATCACTGGTCGAAGTGCGAAGGATGAACCTGTTCATCAGCAGGCCTGGCTTCCATTCCGCATCCACCACCTCCGGTAATTTGATTCGATGAACGCGGTGCCGGAAACGCCGTCGCGCAACAAACGCCAGATCGTCGCCTTCGATTATGAGATAGCCGATCGAATTGCGAAGGCCTTTAATGCTTTTCGTCGCGGCCACCCGAATCCCGACAGCAGGAGTGTCTCCGCTTGAAGACTTGGAGATACAGCGTGCGTGTCGTTCGGGAATGGCCGATGCATGAATGGCAATAATACCGAGAAAACTTGCGAGTTGAGAATTCGAGGTCTGGATAGCCTGCTGTCGGCTGGTGCGATTCGCGTTAGCGATACGCTTCCTCATAAGCAATGCCCGAAGAGCGACTATCTGGAGGCGGATCGAGCGGAAAACTCTTGGCCCCACCAACACGAACCCGGCGAGAAACATCAGAACAAGTGAGAGGGCGAATAAAGGATGCCTGAGCGACAACCAGACTCCAAAGAGAGCGACAACATCCTCGGCGAGACTTATACCGATATTCGTGAAAGGCTCGGGGCTGTGATTCACGACTAAGCGGCTTGCAGCCTTCGAACTGTGGCTGGCGAACGCGACGCTGCCGCAAAGAATGACCAGTGTTAGCTTAAGAACTGGATCAACGGTGCCCAAAACCGTAGCAGCTAGCACTGCCGCTCCTATTGGCCGAATGAATGTATGAAAAGAATCCCATACGCTATCGACCCAGGGGATCTTATCTACCAGGAACTCAGCCAGACAAGCTATCCCGGAGGCTACAATCACTGCCGGGTGTGCGAGGACTCGGAGTTGCTCTGTGCTGGGTCCAAGGTGAAGCAAATCGAATTGAATGGCGAGCCCCAGAGCTAAGACGGTGGCGTACAGTCTGATACCCGCGATAAAACCCAGTCCCATCGTGGAACCGAGAAGTTCGATGGTTTCCATGACATCCTCCCGACGCTATCTTGCATTCGAATCTGGACGTTTGTTGCTCAGGAAACGTTTCAAGTTTTCTCAAAACGCGCTCCACAATGGGAGCACTTGCCGAGGCCTTGCAGCTCCCGACGTGCTGCCGCCTCACCCCACATACCTCGCGTACAAACTCCTGGCCACCCCCGTATCGCTCGTCCCCTTGATAATCGCCCGGCCGTCCGCAAACACCGTCATCTCGTACGGCGGAATGAAAAAGCGCAAGGCGAATTGGTTGGCGCGGACCTCACCCAACGGCTCCAGACGCGCCTTCAATTCCAGCAGGTCCACCGGACGCTCGCGCTCCGAGACTTGCACCGCATTGCGGCCGCACAGGCTCACCGGCTGGCGGCGGGATTCCTCCAGGAACGGAAATTCGCGCCGGCCGCAGGTGGGGCAATCCGGGTCGCGGGCCGGCGCGTCAATCTGCCGGATGGCGCCGCTCCATACGTCTATGGTGGTGATGCGCGGGCGCAGGCCGGCGGGGTCCACCAGAATCCGCATGGCATCGGCCACCTGCAGCGAGGCCACGGCGGACACGATCGGGTTCAGCACGCCGGCCGTCTCACACGTCGGCTGCGCGCCCGCCGGCGGGTCGGGATAGACGCAGCGCAAGCATGCAGTATGGCCGGGGATCACCGGCATGGTCAGGCCGTAACTGCCCACGGCGGCTCCGTAAATCCACGGGATGCCGCGGCTCACGGCGAAATCGTTGATCAGGTAGCGGGTCTCAAAATTGTCGGTGCCGTCCAGGATCACGTCGGCGCCGCCAAGCAATTCCTGCGCATTGGAAGCGGTCAAATCGGCCACAATTCCGCGCGCCCGAACCCGCGAATTGATGCGCGCCAGGCATCGCTCGGCGGCGGCGGCCTTGGGCAGGGCCGCGGCGGCGTCGGATTCTTCGAACAGCCACTGCCGGTGAAGATTGCTGGGCTCCACGTAATCCCTGTCGATGATGGTGATGGTGCCCACGCCCGCCCGCGCCAGCGCCGCCGCATGGAAACTGCCCAGGGCGCCCGACCCGGCAATGACCGCGTGCGCGCGCAGCAGGGCCTCCTGCCCGCGGTCCCCAATGCCGGGAAACAGGATTTGCCGCGAGTAACGCTCACGCTCCGCCTCGTTCATTTCAGCCCGATGGTAACAAACTTGCTACAGCGTGCCTTACGCTACCATGATGTTGGTGCGACTTGGGTTCACCCATCTTCTCTGCGCGCTTCTGGTTATGGTGGCAGGGCCGGCTGCTCTTCTGGCCCAACACCAGAACTTTGAGGGCAAACGCGTAGTCAACATTCGCTTCGATCCCGCCGAACAGCCGCTGGAGTCCTCGGAGCTGTTCCAGTTCCTTCCGCTCAAAATCAATCAGCCGCTAAAAATGTCGGTGGTGCGGGATAGCATTGACCGTTTGTTCGCCACCGGCCGGTACGCCGATATCCAGGTGGACGCGCAGCCTTCGGATGATGGCGTAATGGTGACGTTTCGCACCAAGAACAGTTGGTTCATCGGCGGTGTTGCCGTCACCCATGGCGTTGCCGATCCTCCCAATGCCGGCCAGCTTGAGAATGCTACGCGTCTGGAACTAGGTGAGCCTTACACTGATGCCAAATTGCAGGAGGCCATCGCCGGCCAGCAGCGGCTGCTGCAAAGCAACGGTCTCTACCGAACCCAGGTCCGCCCGATCTTCGATCACGACAATTCCCACCAGCAGGTGAACATCCGGTTCGAAATCGACAGTGGTCCGCGTGCCCGTTTCGGCCCACCTGTGCTGCTGGGTGACGTGAAGATGAATCAGAACCGGATTATCTCCGCCACGAAATTCCGCGAGTGGTTTTTCGACCGGTGGATCCTGGGCGCCTGGAAGCCGGTCACCCAGTTGCGCGTCCGGCAGGGTCTGGATGGCGTCCGCACGCTGTATCAGAGGGAAAACCGCCTGGAGTCCAAGGTGGCGCTGGAGTCCATGAAGTACGATGCCGAGACCAACCGGGCCGTGCCTACGTTCCGCATCGACCCGGGCCCGCGCATCCAGGTCAACGCGATCGGCGCCAAGGTGTCGCAGAGAACGCTGCGGCGCTACATCCCCATTTTCGAGGAGCGGGCCGTCGACCAGGATCTGCTGTTGGAAGGCACGCGCAACCTGCGCGACTACCTGCAGGCACAGGGTTACTACGAAGCCGAGGTGGCGTTCAAACAGCAAAACGTGGTCAACGACAAGGCCGCCATCGATTACCTGATCAACACCGGCCCGCGTCACAAGCTGGTGGCCATCGCCATCACCGGAAACAAATACTTCACCAGTGAAGTGATCCGCGAACGCATGTTCCTGCAGACGGCCAGCTTTCTGCAGTTTCCGCACGGGCGCTACAGCGGAAACCTGCTGGCGCGCGACATCGATTCCATCAAGAATCTTTACGCGTCCAACGGGTTTCAAGACACCAAAGTCGTCTCGCGGGGGGAAGACGACTATCGCGGAAAAGTCGGCGACATCGCCGTCTTCCTGCAGATCGAAGAGGGGCCGCAGCGCTTCGTCGACAAAGTTCAAGTAGACGGAGTGGAGAAGCTGGACAAGGCGCGCCTGATTTCCAGGCTAAGTTCCTCCGAAGGCCAGCCTTTCAGCGAATTCAACGTGGCGGTGGATCGCGACACCATTCTGGCGCAGTACTTCGAAAACGGTTTTCCGCAAGCCAGGTTCGAGTGGAGTTCCAAACCGGCCGCCCAGCCCAACCGCGTGGACTTGTTTTTCAAAATCGACGAAGGCAAACAGCAATTCGTCCGCGAAGTGCTGATCAACCCGACGGGACTGCAGACTACCAACCCGGCGTTGGTGTCGCGGAACCTCCTGCTCAACCCCGGAGACCCGCTTTCGCCGACGGCGATTACCGATACCCAGCGGAAGCTCTACGACCTTGGCGTTTTCGCCCGCGTGAACGCAGCCATTGAAAACCCGGACGGCGAAACCGATCGCAAGTACGTCCTCTACAACATGGAAGAGGCCGCGCGGTATTCTTTGGCGGTCGGCGTGGGCGCCGAATTGGGGCGCATCGGCGGCTGCCAGACCTGTCTGGATGCGCCCGCCGGCCAGAACGGCTTCTCGCCGCGCATATCCTTTGATGTCGCGCGAAACAATCTGTGGGGGTTGGGCCATAGCCTCAGCCTGCGCACGCGTGCGTCTACCCTGGACCGCCGCGCATTGTTGACTTACACCTGGCCGCGCTTCCGCGGGCAGGACCGCCTGAGCCTCTCCTTCAACGGCCTGTATGAAGACTCGCGCGATGTCCGCACCTTCTCGTTCAAACGGGCGGAAGGCTCGGTTCAGGTTTCGCAGCGGCTTTCCAAAGCCACCACTTTTTTCTATCGCTATACGTATCGCCGCGTCAGCGTGGATGCGGCGACGCTCAAGATCACACCCTTCCTGATTCCTTTGCTCGCCCAGCCGGTGCGTGTCGGCATCGCCTCCTTCAACATTGTTCAAGACCGGCGCGACGACCCGGTGGACCCGCACAAAGGCATCTACAACACGGTTGACCTGGGCATCGCCACTCACCTCCTTGGTTCGCAGGTCAACCTCCTGCGCCTCCTGGTGAGGAACGCGACCTACCACCCTATCGGCAAGAAGTTTGTACTGGCGCGCAGCACGGAGTTCGGCAACATCTATGCGTTCCCGCGTATCGTCGACCCCCTGAACGACGTCCCGCTGGCGGAGCGCTTCTTCGGCGGCGGCGGCACTTCGCACCGCGGTTTCCCGGAAAACCAATCAGGGCCGCGCGATGCCACCACCGGCTTCCCCCTGGGCGGTACGGCGCTGCTGTTCAATCAGACCGAACTTCGCTTTCCGCTGATCGGAGATAATATCGGCGGAGTGCTCTTTCACGACGCGGGTAACACCTATTCCAGCCTGGGGAGCATGTCGTTCCGTGTCAGGCAGAAGAACGAGCAGGATTTCGACTACATGGTGCACGCCGTCGGCATCGGCATCCGGTATCGCACCCCGGTTGGGCCTCTGCGGGTCGACCTGGGATACAGCATCAATCCTCCGGCCTTCTTCGGATTCAAGGGCACGGAGCAGGATTTGATCACCGCCGGCGTGAATCCCTGTGCCAGCATCCCCAACAAGTGCGTCCAGCAGAGCGTGAGCCACTTCCAGTATTTCTTCTCGATCGGACAAACGTTTTGACGGGCGGCTTGCGGGCGGGTTGTTAACTACGTCGGTCACTTCAGAAGTACACCGACGTATCGGGAAACCGCTTGCTAACGCGCGCGGCTCCGATCCGAGCGCGGCTCCGGTCGGAGCCGCGACCGTTTAGGGAGCGGTGGGAGCGGCTTCATCCTTCGTTGCGTTACCAAGACCATGTCTTACTCGTGCCGCAGCGCCGCCAGCGGGTCAATTCGGGATGCTCGCCTTGCCGGCGCATAGCCAGCCAGAATCGCGGCGCTTAGGAGGACGACACCGGCCAGCGCCAGGGTTCCCGGATCATTGGGCTGGGTCTCGAACAGAAACGATTTGACAAGCTGGGACGCGCTCAACGCGGCAGGCACGCCGATCGCGAGTCCCACCGCCGCCAGTAGTAGAACGCGGCGCAGAACCATCCATACCACGGCGCCGCGCTGCGCGCCGAGAGCCATACGGATTCCAATCTCGCCGGTCTGCCGCGCGACGCTGTAGGACATCGTCCCGTAGAGTCCCACGCACGCGGTCAGGAGAGCGAGAACCGCGAAACCGGTGCATAGTTTCGCGAACGTGACTTCCTGGCTGATCGTGCGATCGATTTCCGCAGCCTGTGTGACCACGTTGGTGACGGGTATGCGTGAATCCGCCTCCCGCACGATCTCACGCACACTCTTGACATACCTCAGCGGATCACCCGCAGTGTGCAGCGCGTAGGTCATTCGGTCCGGAGAAAACTGGCTGACCGCTACGAACACGATCATTGGACTCTCCTCTTCATCTTTCGGATCACCGTACTGCAGGTTAGCCGACACGCCGACGATTTCGAGATCGCGCTTCTCGTCCGGGAGCGTGATGCGCCGGCCGACCGGATTGTCATGCCCGAAGTAAGTCCGCGCCAGCCCCTCGCTGATGACTGCAACCGGCGTGGAGCCCGGTTGGTCGCGGTCGTCAATCTCACGCCCGGCCAGCATCGGAATCTGCATCGTCGTGAGGTAACGCGGTCCGGCGACCAGGACGCGTGCGTCTTCGATGGTAACAGCGCCGATGTTCATGGTCCCGCGGATCGGCGACCCGACACGGCCGGCGCTGATGATCGAGGATTGCGAAAGAGTCGCGCTGCTCACTCCGGGGACCGATTCGAAGCGCTTGCGCAGGTTCGCGTAAAAAGTGGCGATCTCCGGGGGGCGATGCCCGGCCTGGCCCGCATTCAACGAGAACAGAAGGATGTTCTCGCGGGCGTATCCCAGTTGGATGGAATGCAGGTTGTTGAGTGTCTCGACAAACAGACCCGCGGCGACCAGGATGAGAAAAGAGATCGCGATTTGGGCGACCACCAGAACGTGCTGCGCCGGGCGGCGCGGTCCGCCCCCGCGGCCATCCTTCAGCGTGGGCATGACGTCCGGACGCGTCGACTGAATCGCCGGCGCGAGGCCAAACAACAGGCCGCAAACCACGGAGAGCGCCGCCGTCACGCCCAGCACGTGCCAGTTCAATTCCGCGTGCAGCGTAAAGTTCTCCTGCCCGTTGGAGAGCAGAAACGTCAGCGATCGCACGCCCCAGATCGCAAACAAGACCCCTAATGCTCCGCCGAGCGACGCCAGCATCACACTCTCGGTAAGCAACTGCCGCACCACGCGGAACCGTCCCGCTCCCAGGCTGAGCCGGACAGCCATTTCGCGGCGTCGCGCGGCGGCCCTTGCCAGCAGCAGATTGGCGATGTTCGCGCACGCGATCGCCAGGATCAATCCCACCATCGTCAGCAGCACGTACAGAGGTTTGGAATACTTGCGGCGCAAGCTACCCAGACCGGCGGCGCCGGGATTCATCATCAGCGCGGGCAGTTTGGCGCGCTCACCGTCGGTCTTGGCGGTGGCGGCAACCCATTGATAGAAGCGAGGAGCCAGCGCGGCCTGCGCCTGGGCCATGCTTACGCCGGGACGCAGGCGGCCCATCATTTCGATCCAGTAGAAGTTTCCGTCGCCATACATACGAGCCGCTCTGGCGCCGTCCAGAAGCACATTCGTGTGCAACGGAAGGTAGAGGTCCGGCGCCGCCGCAGGGTCGACTCCGAAGAATTCTGGCGGCGCGACGCCGATCACCGTGAAGGGAGTGTTATCGACGAGGATCGACTGTCCAATCGCATTCGGCGGTCCTCCAAAGCGATTTTGGCTTGTAGCGAAACTGATTACGGCGACCGGCGCTGCGCCTGGACGGTCGTCTTCGGAGTCGATCAGATGTCCCGCGGCCGGCGACACCGCCAGGCCGCGAAAATACTCGCCGGTGACGTACTCCGTGCTGGCGCTCGTGGCCTGCCCCCGGATGGCCAGGGTCTTGTTGTGTCCGTTGAAGTATCCGAAAAGCGCGGAAAAGACGGGATTCTCCTCGCGAAGCGTCCCGAAGGCGCCGTACGGGAACATCCCGCTGACCATGGCGCCTTTGTCGCCCGGCCAGAGAATGCCTTGTACCCCGTGAATGACGTGGACCCATTCCTTGCTGCCCTCCTGGGGCGGCCGGCTATGCCAATTCAGGACCACCAGGGACTCGGGATCGGCCACCGGCAGCGAGCGCAACAGAATCGACTCCATGAAGCTGTAGATCGCCGTATTGGCCCCGATGCCGAGCGCCAGCGACAAGACCGCCAGGGCGCTGAATGCCTTGTTGGCGGTCATGGTGCGACAGCCATAGCGGACATCCTGGCCAAGTTCCGACCAAAACCGTGTCATCCAAATCTCCCGTGACTCTTCGTGCTTCAGTCCGACGTTGCCAAATCGCCGGCGCGCTTCAGCCCGGGCGCGCTCTGCCGTCATACCGTCTGCTTGCAGTTCCGCGGCTTTTTCCGCAAGGTGGAGTTCCATTTCCTCACGCAGCGCCTCGCTGCGCCTGGCGCTTTCTATCCAATACCTCAGCCGTCGTAACATGGCCGTCACTCCTCCCCCATCACACGGGCGATCGCCAGCGTGAGTTTGGCGTACTTCCGGGTTTCAACGGCTAGCTGTTTGCGGCCAGCCGCCGTGATCTTGTAGATCCTCGCCCGCCGATTATTCGACGTCACGCCCCAGGCACCGTCGATCCAGCCGTTTAGCTCCAGCCGCTGGAGAGCGGGGTACAGCGAGCCCTCCTCGACGAGGACCTCATTGCCGGACGATTGTTGAATGAACTGGACTATGCCGTATCCATGGAGGTCGCGCAGCGACAGCGTCCGCAGAATCAACATGTCCAGTGAACCGGGCAACGAATCGTTCTTTTGCGCCTTGCGTCCCATACCAAGAATTCTTAGCTTACAGCGACGAGATCACGCGAGTCAAATTCGGATTGGCGAGCCCTCGCGCCGCAAGGCTTTCCGTTGATCGGAAACAATATCAGCGGAGTGCTCTTTCACGACGCGGGCAACACCTCCTATTCCAGTCTGGGCAACATGTCGTTCCGGGTCAGCCAGAAGAACAAGCAGGATTTCGACTACCTGGTGCTCGCCGTCGGTTTCGGCATCCGGTTTCGCACCCCGGTTGGGCCTCTGCGCGTCGACCTGGGATACGGCATCAATCCCCCGTCCTTCTTCGGAATCCCTGCGCCAGCGTCCTCAACAAGTGCGTCCAGCAGAGCCTGGGCCACTTCCATTATTTCTTCTCGATCGGACAAGCGTTTTGACTGGCCGCTTGCGGGCGGGTTGTTAACTAAGTACACCGTTTCAAATACAGTCTCGTATTTCGAGACAGCCGCTCCGTGAGAAGCTGTGAAAAATTCTGCTCTTGTAATAACAAAGTACTTTTCATTTTGGAGTACTTGCTCCATACTAGAGGTATGGATGCCCCCTGCCAGCCAGCCTTGATCGAGATCCCTGAGCAGCCGCCCCGCAA
>DATMNI010000097.1:0-15559 GCA_035570275.1 Candidatus Acidiferrales bacterium
GCTCCATCCAGTCCATCGTGGCCGTGCCCTCGTGGACTTCACCGATCTTGTGCGATCTCCCCGTGTAATACAGGATGCGTTCCGTCGTTGTCGTTTTACCGGCATCGATATGGGCGGCGATGCCGATATTTCTCATCCTCTCGAGGGGTACTGTGCGTGCCATGGGAGTTTACTGATTTCCTGTTTAAACAATTACCAGCGATAGTGCGCGAACGCTTTATTTGCTTCCGCCATACGGTGCACATCGTCTCTTTTCTTGATGGCGCCGCCGCGCAGGTTGGAGGCGTCGTTCAATTCGTTCGCCAACTTCTCCGCCATGCCCTTTTCGGCGCGCCCGCGCGCGTTGGTGATGATCCAGCGCATCGCCAGCGACGTCCGCCGGTTCTGCGGCACTTCGATCGGCACCTGGTAGTTGGCGCCGCCCACGCGCCGCGTCTTCACTTCCAGCAGCGGCTTGGTGTTTTCCACGGCCTTCTTGAATGCCTTCAGCGGATCGTCGCTGGTGCGCTCCCGCAGTTTGTCCATAGCTTCATAGAAGATGCCCTGGGCAGTATTCTTTTTGCCTTCCCACATCATGGAGTTTACGAACTTCTCCACCAGGGTCGAGTTGTAAACCGGATCCGGCGCAACCTCTCGAATGACGGCTCTTCTTCTTCGTGGCATAGGCTTCCTACGACTGGCTTACTACGACTGGCATACTGCTACGACTTCGGCCGCTTGGCCCCGTACTTCGATCGGCCCTGTTTGCGGTTGGCCACCCCGGCGGTGTCCAGCGCCCCGCGGATCACGTGATATCGAACGCCCGGAAGATCCTTCACGCGGCCCCCGCGAATCAGCACGATCGAGTGCTCCTGCAGGTTGTGTCCCACACCGGGTATATAAGTGGTTACTTCGATTCCGTTGGTGAGCCGCACGCGCGCCACTTTCCGCAACGCCGAATTCGGCTTCTTGGGAGTGGAAGTGTATACGCGCGTACAAACGCCGCGCTTCTGCGGGCAGCTATTCAGTGCCGGGCTGGATGTTTTCCACCGCGGCGGCTTCCGCCCATTACGCACAAGTTGGTTAAACGTTGGCACGAATTTCCTCGTGATACAGCCATTCCTGGCTGTGTTCTGTATCCTGCTAAAAATCCAAAAGTGGCGCGCCCCCGACAGCCCGGAGCCTCTACATGAATTTCCCTACAGGATTTACCCTACAAAAGTCCCGTACCGAAAGTCACAAAGAATTCCGACAATCAGAGTGCAACAGCCAGATCGCAAAAAGCGAGGATTACTGCTTTGGACAGGCCCATATTCCATTCGGAGTGACCGATAGAACCTCGGGGCCTCACCCCTGGCCGGACTCCCAAAATGGGAGTGGTAGCACAGGGACAGAAAGCTTGTTCTCGCGAAACTCTTAAATCATACACGATTTGGCAAGAGGAGTGCAAACGCTGGACAATGCGTCTCAACTCAAAGGTGGTGCCACGTACAAATCTTCCCCAAACCAAAGCGATACTTGGTGAGTGTAGCACGATGCGTACCGCCAGGAAACTCTCGTAGTGCGGGCTCCAAGGTACCCTGGTGAAAGATGCCCCGCCTCGTAGCAGCCCTTCTGTTCGCCGCCGCCTTAGCCGCGCAGGTGCCGGCCCCGGAATCGAAAGATCCGCTCGGCCGCGACTCGCCCCAAAGCTCCGTCTTTCAGTTCCTGGAAGCTTGCCACGCCCGCGAATATTCCAAAGCGCTTCGCTATCTGGATCTGCGCCGCATGCCGCCTGCCGATCGCGCCAAGAACGGGCCGGAACTCGCCCGCCAACTGGAAGACCTGCTCGACGACACCCCGTTTGACATCGGCACCCTCAGCCGCAACCCGGAGGGCGATCAGGCGGACAACGCTTCGGCCACGCTCCAACATCTCGATAGCTTCCAGGTAGACGGCAAGAGCCTGGAGATGCAACTGGAGAGGGTCGAGCTGAAACCGGGGTCGCACGTCTGGCTCGTCTCCGCGGATAGCGTCGCCATGATTCCCCAGGCGCACCAACTGGTAGCGGAGACGCCGTTCGAAAAAAAGCTGCCGCAACAGCTTGTAACATTTGAGGTCTTCGATACCCCGGTGTGGCGCTGGATCGCTCTCGTGCTGATGGGCGGGGCGATCTGGATGACCGCCGGGCTCCTGGCGCGCCTGCTGTTAGCCGGGGTCAAGCGGCTAGTGCCCACGCCGGCTTTTCGCGCCCCCTTTCGCATCGTGCTGGCGGTGGCGGGTTTTCGCCTGGCGTTGGGAATTGCGCCGCCGGCTACCCTGTCCGATTTGTATATTCAGCGCGCCTTGGGGTTGGGTTTCTCGCTGGCTGTGGCGTGGGCCAGCGCGGTGCTGATCGATATGGCCGCTGCCCGCTGGCATTCCCGCCTGGACCCGCGGGTCCAGGCCGTGAGTTATTCGGTGCTCCCGCTGGGCCAGCAGGTTCTCAAGCTCTCGCTATTCCTGATCGCGCTCCTGAGCGTTCTCAGCGCCTGGGGCTATAATACTTCCACCATCCTGGCGGGGCTTGGCGTAGGCGGTCTGGCCGTCGCGCTGGCGGCACAGAAGACCATCGAAAATCTGTTCGGCGGCATCTCCGTGATTGGCGACCGCCCCGTCCTGGTGGGCGATGTCTGCCGGTTCGGCGACAAAACCGGCACCGTCATGCATATCGGCCTGCGCTCCACCCGCATCCGCACCGCCGACCGCACGGTCATCAGCGTCCCCAACAGCCAGTTCTCGTCCATACCGCTGGAGAATATCTCGGGACGCGATAAGATCTGGTTCCACCCAACCCTGAACCTGCGCCGCGACACCACGTCGGAACAGATGCTGCATGTGCTCTCCTCGATCGGCGAACTGCTGGCAAAACACCCCAAAGTAGAAGAAGGCAAAATCCCCGTGCGCTTCATCGGCGTTGGCCCCTTCTCGCTGGATGTTGAAATAGCCGTTTACATCACCACCGTCGACGGCGACGAGTTTCTAGAGCTGCAGCAGGACCTCCTGCTCAAAATGTTGCAAGCTCTGGAAACCGCCGGCACGGCGCTGGCGGTCCCGCTGCAGGAAAGCGTCGCTTCCCGGTAACTTGTTTTGTGGGGCAGGTTGTTAACCTGCGGCGGATTGGCAATCCGCCCGCCGGGAGTTTGCGCGCAGCCGAACTTCCACAAGCGACTCTCGAGAGTGCGGCGGATTGGCAATCCGCCCGCCGGGAGTTGGCGCGCAGCCGGAACTTCCACAAGCGACTTTCGAGAGTGCGGCGGATTGTTGAATCCGCCCGCGGCGGATTGTTGAATCCGCCCGCACGATGCGGCAGCGAGCCGGCCGGGGTTTGCTTACCGCGTTTGCTTACCGCGTTTCCCCAAACGCTTAAGTCCCCGCCCCCGCGCCACCCGCCGCAATGAGAGAGAATAGGCTATTCAGGATGCCAATTACCTGTTCGGCGGCCTGCGGCATCGGCGTTCCCCGTTCGCCCCACGCGCCCGCCTCCCCGGAACCACATCGCCATGGCGCTCAAGAAATCTGAACTCTACAGTTCCCTCTGGTCCAGTTGCGACGAACTGCGCGGCGGCATGGACGCCAGCCAGTACAAGGATTACGTCCTCGTCCTGCTCTTCATCAAATACCCCACGCTCACTGAGGACGAAGTCCAGACGCTGGTGGTGGACGACAAATGGCTTTCGACCCTCGATGCGGCCATCCACGGCGAGATGGACCGCATCAGCCAAGCTCTCACCCAACGCGTCAGGCAACTCGCCGAACGGTACGAAACCCCCATGCCGCAGCAAGCCTGCAAGGTCGCTGGATTTGAGAAGGCTGTGAATCGGCACCTCAGAAAAATGGGGTTTTCATGGACCTGATGCCAGGTTACAAGCAGACCGAAGTTGGGGTTATTCCGGAAGATTGGAATGTGCAACCCTTATCACAAATCGCTGAGATCAGATCAGGTATCGCTAAGAATGCAAACGTCTTTGTAAGAGATCCAGTTTTCGTTCACTACCTCCGTGTCGCCAATGTTCAGGATGGTTTCTTGGATCTTTCAGAGATGAGCAAGATTCGGCTGAGTCGCGAGGACGTCCATAAGTACTCCGTTCTAGCGGGCGATGTGCTGATGAATGAGGGCGGTGACCTCGACAAATTGGGCCGCGGCTCCGTTTGGCGTGGCAAGTTCGATCCATGTGTCCATCAGAACCATGTGTTCGTAGTTAGGTGCGGCTCGAAAGTATCTCCTGAATTTCTAAATTATTGGACAGCGGCGCCAACGGCCCGACGATATTTCATGCTTGCCGGCAAGCAGACAACGAACTTGGCCTCGATCAATAAGACCGCCCTTGGGCATCTCCCGGTCATCCTGCCATGTCCTGAAGAACAGACCGCCATCGCCGCCGTCCTCTCGGACATGGACGCCCTTATCGAATCCCTTGAGCAACCCATCGCCAAGAAACGCCACCTCAAACTTGGTGCCATGCAGGAATTGCTGCGCCCAAAGGAGAATGACGAGGTCATGACCTTAAAGGAAGTGTCTTCACTGAAAGGGCGAATCGGGTGGCAGGGATTGAAGCAGACAGAATTTACTCTCAACGAAGGCCAGCCTTTCTTAATTACTGGAATGAACTTTAAAGATGGCGCGATTCGGTGGAATGAGGTTTACCATATCTCCGAGGATCGCTATGATATAGCAAAGGACATTCAACTGAGACCGGACGATGTTCTGATGACCAAAGATGGCACTATCGGGAAGATGCTCTATATAGACGAGATTCCATATCCTGGAAAGGCGTCGCTAAATAGCCATCTTCTGTTGTTTCGCCCCATTCGGGAAAGCTACCATCCGAAATACTTGTATTACCAACTGACATCAAAGAGATTCAAAACTTTTATTGAGCTAAACAAAACGGGGACAACGTTTTTTGGGCTCTCTCAGGGAGCAGTGGGAAACTACCCGGTGTTGATGCCACCTCTTGCCGAACAAACCGCCATCGCCGCCGTCCTCACCGACATGGACGCCGAGATCGCTGCGCTCGAAACCAAGCTCGCCAAAGCCCGGCATGATGCACAACCTTCTCACGGGGAGAATTCGCCTCGTATGAATATCGGCATACCCGAACGCGCGACGCAGAACCGCGTCATCGCCCTGTTTCGCGACGAACTCCACTATCGCTACCTCGGCGACTGGACCCACCGCGACAACAACAGCAACATCGAGGAAACCCTTCTCACCCCGTACCTGTCCAAGGCCGGCTACACCCCTCCGCAAATCAGCAAAGCCATCTACGATCTCCGCACCGAGGCCAACCACCACGGCCGGAACCTCTACGGAAACAATGAGGCCGTCTACAGTCTCCTGCGTTACGGTGTGCCGGTAAAAATCGAGGCGGGCCAAGTCACCGAAACTGTCCACCTCGTCAACTGGGCCGAGCCGGAGAAAAACGATTTCGCCATCGCCGAGGAAGTCACCCTGCAAGGCGACCACGAACGGCGTCCGGACCTCGTCCTGTATGTGAACGGCATCGCCGTCGGCGTGCTGGAACTGAAGAACAGCCGCATCTCGATCGGCGACGGCATTCGCCAGAGCATTTCCAACCAGCAGCCACAGTTCCACGCGCCGTTCTTCAGCACCGTGCAATTCATCTTCGCCGGCAATGATTCCGAAGGGATGCGATACGGCACCGTCGGCACCGGGGAGAAATACTTCCTGCGCTGGAAGGAAGACGAAGCCGACAACACCCGCTTTAAGCTCGACAAATACCTGCTCAGGATGTGCGCCAAGCCGCGGCTCGTCGAGCTGATTCACGATTTCGTGCTCTTCGATGGCGGCATGAAGAAGCTGCCGCGCGTCCACCAGTATTTCGGCATCAAAGCCGCCCAGCAGCATGTGCATGAGCGCAAGGGCGGCATCATCTGGCACACCCAGGGCAGCGGCAAGAGCATCGTCATGGTGCTGCTGGCCAAGTGGATACTGGAAAACAATCCCAAAGCCCGCGTTGCCATCGTCACCGACCGCGACGAGTTGGATAAACAAATCGCCGACGTCTTCACCGATGCCGGCGAGGCCATCCAGCGGACCAGCAGCGGGCGCGATTTGATGCGCCAGCTCAGCCAGGCCAGGCCGCGCCTGCTCTGCTCGCTGGTCCACAAATTCGGCAAAAAAGACGTCGACAACTTCGACCAGTTCATCCGGGAACTGGAAGCCCAGCCCAGCCAGACCGTGGGTGACATCTTCGTCTTCGTGGACGAATGTCACCGCACCCAGAGCGGCAAGCTCCATCGCGTGATGAAAGCCATCATGCCCAACGCCGTCTTCATCGGCTTCACCGGCACGCCCCTGCTCAAACAGGACAAGCAGACCAGCCTGGAAGTCTTCGGCGGCTACATCCATACCTATAAGTTCAGCGAAGCCGTGGAAGATGAGGTCGTGCTCGATCTGATCTACGAAGCCCGCGATATCGGCCAGCGCCTGGGCTCGGAGGCGAAAATAGACGCCTGGTTTGACGCCAAAACCAAGGGCCTGAACGATTGGCAGCGCGCCGCCCTGCGCGAACAATGGGGCACCATGCAGCACGTCCTCAGCTCCCGGTCCCGTATGGACCGCGTGGTCAGTGACATTGTTTTCGACTTCGCCGTAAAGCCGCGCCTGAATGACGATCGGGGCAACGCCCTCCTCGTTGTCTCCAGCATTTATGAGGCCTGCAAGTATTTCACCCTTTTCGGCAAGACCGTCTTCAAAGGCCGCTGCGCCGTGGTCACGTCATACAACCCGCTGACCAGGGAAATCACCATGGAAGACACGGGCGCCAACACCGAAACCGACAGGCAGTTCATCTACAACACCTACACCGACCTGTTGCAGGACGTCGACGCCAAGCCGCACATGACCAAGACCGAAACCTACGAGGAGTGGGCCAAGAAGCTGTTCAAAAAGGAGCCCGCCAACATGAAGCTCCTCGTGGTGGTGGACAAGCTGCTGACGGGATTCGATGCGCCGCCCTGCACCTATCTCTACATCGACAAGAGCATGCGCGATCACGGCCTGTTTCAGGCCATTTGCCGCACCAACCGGCTCGATGGCGAGGACAAGGAGTTCGGCTACATCGTGGACTACAAAGACCTCTTCAAGAAGGTCGAGAACGCCATCGCGGTGTACACTTCCGAACTGGACCATAGCACGGGCGGTGTCGATCCGGAGATTCTTCTCAAGGACCGCCTCACCAAGGGGCGCGAGCGTCTGGACAACGCGCTCGAAGCCATCGCCATGCTCTGCGAGCCGGTGGACCCGCCCAAAGGCGAACTGGAGCACATCCACTATTTCTGCGGCAACACCGAGATGGGCGAAGACCTGAAGGAACACGAGCCGCGCCGCGTGGCTTTTTACAAGGCGGCCGCGGCCCTGGTGCGCGCCTTCGCGAACCTTGCGGATGAGCTGGACCGCGCCAGCTACAGCGAGCCCGAGATCGCCCGCATCAAACAGGCGCTCGACCGCTATCTGAAACTCCGCGAGATCGTCCGCAAGGCCAGCGGGGAAACCCTCGACCTGAAAACTTTTGAGGCCGACATGCGGCACCTCATCGATACCTATATCGAGGCCGACCAGCCCAGAGTCATCTCGCCCTTCGACAATATGTCGTTGCTGGAGCTGATCGTCAAAACCGGCATTGCGGACGCCATCAACCGCCTGCCCGATGGCATCAAGAGCAGTAAGAGCGCGATTGCTGAAACCATCGAGAACAACGTCCGCCGGAAGATCGTGAAGGAACACCTCAACGACCCGGCCTTTTACGACAGAATGTCCGCCCTGCTCGACGATATCATCGCCGCCCGCAATGCCAGGGCGATCGAGTATGAGGAATACCTGAAACGCATCGCCGATTTGGCGAAGCGCGTCGAGGCGGGCCAGGCCGAGGACACGCCCGAAGAGGTAAATACGCCCGGCCGCCGCGCCCTCTACAACAACCTCCATCAGAACCGGGATCTGGCCTTGAAAATTGACGAAGCGGTCAAGACGTCCCGGCCCGACGGCTGGCGCGGAGTCCAGGCCAAGGAGCAGGTCGTCAAGCGGGCCTTGTATGATGTATTGCAGGATGTGCCGGAGGTCGAGCGCATTTTCCTCATCGTCACGCAGCAGAGGGAATACTGATGGTCGCGAAGATTGCGCTTGGAGAGATCGCCGTCGATGTAGTGACGAAGAACATCAAGAACGTCCATCTGAGTGTTTACCCTCCCACTGGCAAGGTGCGAATCTCCGCGCCGCTTCGCATGGACCTCGACTCCATCCGTCTGTTTGCCATTTCCAAACTCGGCTGGATCAGGCAGCAGCAAAAGAAGGTGATCGAACAGGAACGCGAACCGCCCCGCGAGTACCTGGACCGTGAAAGCCACTACGTCTGGGGAACCCGCTATCTGCTCAAGGTGATCGAGAAAGACGCGGCGCCCGAAGTGCAGTTAGAGCACAGCCAACTGCTTCTGCAGACCCGCCCGGCAACCTCGGAAGCGCACAAACAGGCGATCCTCGAAGAATGGTACCGCGCCCAACTCAAGGAAGCCGTTCCCGCCTTGATAGCTAAATGGGAGCCGCTCATGGGCGTGAAAGTAGAGCGGTTCTTTGTGCAAAGGATGAAAACGAAATGGGGCAGTTGCAGCCCCGCCTCCGCCGGCATCCGGCTCAATACCGATCTGGCCAGGAAACCCCGCGAATGCCTCGAATACATCGTCGTGCATGAAATGGCCCACCTGCGGGAACCCACGCACAACAGCCGATTCATCGCCCTGATGGACCACTTCATGCCCAATTGGCGTTTTTGCCGGGAAGTGCTGAATCGCCTTCCTGTCCAGCACGAGAACTGGGGCTATTGAGACTCCGGCCCGGCTGTGGCATTCCGCATAGCGTAGAATGGGGCGAGGACGATCCATTTGCCACGCCAGTTTGATGTCGTCATAGAGCGCGACGAGGAGGGGTACTACGTTGCCTCAGTCCCGCAGTTCCCTGGATGTCACACCCAGGCGCGGTCCCTCGACGAAGTCACCGAGCGCATTCGCGAAGCCATCGAACTGTGTCTCGAGGTGGAAGGGGTGCCCGAGCACAGTCTGGAGTTCATCGGCATTCAGCGCATCGCCATCGCAGCATGAACCGGAGCCCCAAGGATCACAAAGATCGCCGGCAGTGAATTGATCGCCGCGTTGACGAGGGGCGGTTTTCTGGTCATTCGCGAGGCAGCCATCACTTTCTCCGTCACGAAGATGGCCGGAGTACTGTGGTCCCCGGTGCACGGCGCTGAAACGTTGGGACCCGGATTGCTGCACAAGATTCTGCGCGACTGCCGTTGAGCGTCGAGGACCTGCGGCGTTTAATTTAGTCGTGACACACCCCGGCGCTATCCCCCGTTTCACCAAATCCGAATTTATTTCCCCCATCCTTTTCAAGCATTTCCAGGTCTCTTGACCCGGAATCACTTCACCTCCGTGCTACACCTGAGGTCGGAAGCTCCGATGGTTCTTCACATATCTCACTCCAAGCCCCGAGCCGGTTCCGGCCCGTCCACCCTTTGCCGCCCGATTCCCACCGCGCCCCGTGTGACGCATCTCTCGAAAACCCGCTTCAAAATGCGTCACATCTCCCCGGCAGTGTTCCACAAGCCACTGAACAACCAGCACTTAGCTGTTAGTGCCAATACCCCACGGAGTCTCGCAAGATGCGTCACAACGAGCAGCCCCCGGCGCCTGGCCCCCGGCCGCCGGCCCCCAGTCACCGGCCACCGGCCACCGGCCACCGGCCACCGTTTTTCACCCTCACCGCAAGTTACACTAAGTCTGGACCCTGTAAATGCCCCATTGGACGCGAATCATGCCGTCAGCCATGCCGAACCTCAGCCTCTACGCTGTGATCGACATCCTGGTGGTCGCCTTCGTCGTGTATCAGGCCCTGATGGTGGTGCGGGGGACCCGCGCCGGGCACATCCTCATCGGCATTCTGACCATGGTTTCCATCTACGCCATCGCCCTCTGGACCGGGCTGGAGGCGCTGCGCTCGCTGCTGTCGTTCATCGTGCCATATTTGGGAATCGCCATCATTATCCTGTTCCAGTCGGAGATCCGGCGCACCCTGGCGCGCATCGGCCGCAAGAACTGGTTCGGATTGCGCCGGGGTTTCCGCGCCCCGGAAGCCACCAATGAGATCCTGATGGCGGTGGAGCATCTGGCGCAACACAACACCGGCGCACTGATCGTGCTGGAACGCGACATCGGCCTGCGCACGTTTATCGAGAGCGGCGTGCGCCTCGAAGCCTACCTTTCGCGCGACTTGCTGTTGACCATCTTCGAGACCGGCCTGCCGCTGCACGATGGCGCCGTGATCGTACAGAAGGAGCGGTTGGCGGCCGCCGCCTGCTTCCTGCCGCTGACCACCAAGCCGGGGCTCTCCAGAACTCTGGGAACCCGCCACCGCGCCGCCATCGGGATCACCGAGGAGACCGACTGCCTGGCGCTGGTGGTTTCCGAGGAAACCGGGCGCATCTCCGTGGCGGCCTTCGGCGAATTGGTTCCGGGACTGACCTTGGCCGGGCTCGAAGAGACCATCAACCGGCATTTCGGCGTGAGCCGGCCCGGGAGCATGCAGATCGACGAGTTTGCCGCCGATATACCGATGGTGTCGGAAGGTGGCGGCGCGGTCGCCGAAGCCAGGTCGTCGGAGCGGGTGCAGCCATGATGCGCGCCGTCAAGCTGATTGGTGCGCTGCTTTTTGAAAACCTGGCCTGGAAACTCCTGGCGTTGGCGGTAGCGGTGGTGATTTGGGCGTTAGTGGCCAGCGAACCCGAACTGGCGACGTTCGCTACCGTGCGGTTGGAGTACAAAAACCTGCCCTTCGAGCTGGAAATCAGCTCCGATCCGGTGACGTCCGTCGTCTTGGAGTTGCGCGGCCCCTCGGGTGAATTGCGCGGAATCGGCGAAACCCTGCGTCCCGCGGTAGTGTTGGACATGGCCACCGTACAGCCGGGTCAACGGACCTTTATGGTGGGAGACGGCAACGTCAAACTGGCCCGTGGGGTGAGCCTGGTGCGGTCCATACCCTCGGAAGTGCGGTTTAACTTCGAGGAGCGGGGATTCCGTTCCGTACCCGTGCAGGTACGTTTCACCGGCGAAGGCAAGAGCGATTATGCCATCGCCCATTACGTGTTGACGCCCAACCGGGTGCAGGTGGTCGGACCCAAAAGCCGTGTGGCCCGCATCGTGGCCGCGTACACGGACCCGGTGGATGTTTCGGCGGTGGTGGGCTCATCGGAGTTCCGGGTCAACGCTTTCGTGGACGATCCTTTTGTCCGTTTCGCCGCCTCTCCCCTGGTTGCGGTGGTAGTGACAATGAAAAAACATGTTCAAAATGAAGACATGATGAAAAAGTGACGATGAGGAAGCAGTGAGCGGTACTTTTTCGATCGTTGTTGTTCGATCTAGGAGACATTGTTCGATCTAGGAGACCTGGTGGGTAAACAGCTTTTCGGTACGGACGGGATTCGGGGTGTGGCCGGAGAATATCCGCTGGACCCGGCGACGGTCTACGCGTTCGGCGTGGCCCTGGGGCGCGACGCGGTTTCGGCAGCCGCCAGCCCCGAGATTTTGATTGGACCGGAGATTTTGATAGGACCCGAGATTCTAATAGGAACCGACACGCGCGAAAGCGGGCCGTGGATCGCCGGGCTCGTGGCCGGCGGCCTCGCCAGCGCCGGCGCGCGGGTTCGTTACGCGGGTGTCATCACCACCCCCGGCGTGGCCTACCTAACCCGCACCGGCGGCTTCGTGGCTGGAGTCATGATTTCGGCCTCCCACAATCCCTTCCAGGACAACGGCCTCAAGGTGTTCGGAAATGACGGTTTCAAGCTGCCGGACGCCGAAGAGCACACCATCGAGCAGGAAATCCTGCGGCTCCGCGCCAACGGGGTGGAGCCGCGGCCCGCCACCGTCACGGTGGATCTGGAACTGGCGCGGAAGTATCTGGAATTTCTGCTATCGGTGTCTTCGCTGCGCCTGGATGGCGTCAAGCTGGTATTGGATTGCGGCCATGGCGCCGCCTTCTGCCTGGGGCCCGAGTTGTTTCAACGGCTGGGCGCCGTGGTTATCCCGCTCGGCTGCGCGCCCAACGGACGCAATATCAATCTGGATTCGGGCGCCCTGCACGTGGAGGGTTTGCAGGCGGCGGTGTTGGCCAATCACGCCGATTTCGGTGTGGCCTTCGATGGCGATGCCGACCGTTCCATCTTCGTCTCCAAAAGCGGCAAGATTGTCGATGGCGATGGCGTCCTTCTCGTCTGCGGCCGGGCGCTCCAGGCCTCCGGACATCTCAAAGGCGGCACCGTGGTCTCCACCGTGATGGCCAATCTGGGCCTTGAGCGCGCCCTGCACCGCCAGGGCATCCGCATGGTCCGTACTCCGGTAGGTGACAAGTACGTGCTGGAGGAGATGGTGCGGCTCGGTGCCGCCCTGGGCGGCGAGCAAAGCGGGCATATTATCTTCCGCGACTACGCCACCACGGGCGATGGGCTGATGACCGCGCTCCGGCTGTTTGAGATTGCGGCTCGCGCGGGCGAGGGGTTGGATGAACTGACGGCCAGCCTGGAGTTGTATCCCCAGAAGCTGGTCAACGTGCGGGTGCGCGAGAAGAAAGGGCTGACGGAATTGCCGGCGGTGGCGCGTGAGATCCGCCACGTGGAAGAGGCTTTCGGCTCCACCGGGCGCGTGCTGGTACGGTTCTCCGGCACCGAACCGCTGGCGCGCGTCATGGTGGAAGGGCCAGACTTGGCGCAAGTGGAAAGCTTCAGCGCGCGCATTGCCGAGGCAATTGACCGCGAGATGGGTGTGTGAGCCGCGAAAGCCATCCGATCCGCGACCGTACTCGCGCTTTGGCGAGCGAGGGAGCGGTGCTCGTCCCCCCTCCGATCCGCGACCGTACTCGCCCTTTGGCGAGCGAGGGAGCGGTGTTCGTCCCCCCTCAGAGCCGCGACCGTACTCGCGCTTTGGCGAGCGAGGGAGCGGTGCTCGTTCCCCCTCTGAGCCGCGATCGTGAGGGAGCGGTGCTCGTTCCCCCTCTGAGCCGCGACCGTGAGGGAGCGGCGCTCGTTTCCCCTCTGAGCCGCGACTTGTCGCTCGATCGTACTCGCGCTCTGGCGAGCACTCGCGCTTTGGCGAGCACTCGCGCTTTGGCGAGCACTCGCGCTCTGGCGAGCAAGGGAGCGGTGCGTGTCCACCATCCGAGCCGCGACCGTACTCGCGCTTTGGCGAGCGAGGGAGCGGTGCTCGTCGCCCTCGCCCTCGTCCTGGCCAACCTCCTGGTGTACGGCCAGTTGGTCCACAGCCAGTTCCTCGCGTTTGACGACAACCTGTATGTAACCGATAACGCCATCGTAAAGGCGGGGCTCACCTGGAAGGGCGTGGTGTTTGCCTTTACCAGCGTCAGCTACTTTTACTGGCATCCGTTGACCTGGCTCTCCCACATGCTGGACGCCCAACTGTTTGGCGGAGCCGCCGGGTTCCACCACCTGACCAGCGTCGCAATACACGTGCTCAACAGCCTGCTGGTGTTCGCCGTGTTCCGCTGGAGCACCGGCGCGTTCTGGCGGAGCGCCGTGCTCGCGGCCCTGTTCGCCCTCCATCCGCAGCACGTGGAATCCGTAGCCTGGATTGCCGAGCGCAAAGATGTTTTGAGCGCTTTCTTTTGGCTCTGTGCCACCGCCGCCTACCTCTGGTATACGGAGCGCCGCTCGGGCAGTCGCTACGCGTTGCTGGTGGCCGCCTTCCTGATGGCCCTGATGGCCAAGCCCATGGCGCTAACGCTGCCGTTGGTGTTGTTGCTGATGGATTACTGGCCTTTGCAGCGGTTCCGGCCGGGCGAGCACGGCCGCCTGGTCTTGGGCCGCCTGATCTTGGAAAAACTCCCGCTCGCCGCCCTCTCCCTGGGGTCTGCAGTGGTCACTTATGTCGGCCAGCGGAACATGGGCGCGTTGCGGACGTTAGCCGCGGTTCCCTTTACCGTCAAAATCTCCAACGCCCTGCTCAACTACGTAAAGTACCTTCGGGACTTTCTTTGGCCGCAAGGGTTGGCCATCCTGTACCCGCTCGATCGCTCCACGCCAGTCTGGCAGGGTTGGGCCGCTGGTCTGTTGCTGGCCGCCATCAGTGTGGCGGTGCTGCGGGCTCGAAAGCGGCATCCCTACCTGGTGGCCGGCTGGCTGTGGTGGTTGGTGGTGCTGCTGCCCACCATCGGCCTGGTAAGTGTGGGCGGCGTGTCGCGAGCCGATCGCTTCATGTATCTGCCGTCGCTTGGATTGCTTACTTGCGTGGTGTGGGGTGCGGCGGACTGGCTGCAAGAATGGCCGCGCCGATTCCCGCGTGTTGGTCATAAGCTGACCGCAACCGTGGCCGCAACGCTAGCTGGCTTGGCGATCGCCCTGTGCGGCCTGTGTTCTTACCGCCAGACCGGCTATTGGCGCGATACCGTCACGGTCTTCCAACGCGCCGACGCCGTAACCCGCAACAATATGGTGGCCTACTACACTCTCGGCAACGAATACAACAATCAGCGTCGAATCCCGGAGGCCATCCGGCAATACCGCCGGGCGTTGCAGGTGGACCCGCGCTATCCGGAGGCTCTATACGGGCTCGGCTTCTCACTGGAGCAACTGGGACAGCCATCCGAGGCCGCGGCTCTGTTTTCCGCCGCCGTCGAGGCCAAGCCCGGCTATGCGTTGGCCTGGTTGCATCTTGGTCGCGCCCTCATGCAGACCGGACACCGCGAGGAAGGCGAAAAAGCGCTGGCGAAAGCGGCGCAGTTGAAGTAGGACAGACCATCGTAGTTTGTGGTCTGTCAGCCTTCAGCTTTCAGCTTTCGGCTTTCAGGCGGCCTGCGGGCGCCCGTGGCTTAGTCGGTCATTTCAGAAATACGCCGACGTATCTGGGAAACCGCTTGCTAACGCGCGCGGCTCCGATTCATGCGCGCGGCTCCGATCAGAGCCGCGACGGTCACGGAGCGGTTGCCTCGAAATACGAGAGGGTATTTGGGAAAGAGTGTACTTAGCTGACCGCTGAAAGCTGCGTCTGGTTTCGGCTCATCGTCCCAGGGCGCCATGAGCTCGCGGCCGGCGTCAATTGGCGTGGGTCGAAACTTGCGTGCGGCCCACCCATGGCTTATAAAGGGTAGACACATCGCGATCTCAGGGAGGGATGCAGCCCATGACATGCCGCTTTGCTTCATACGGGAGTGCGTTGTTGCTGGTCGCCCTAGCTTCCGGCCCTGCCGTCTCGCCGGCGCTGGCGCAAGCTAGAAAAGGTAAGTCTGCGCCGCCACCCGCCGCCGCGCCGGCGCCGCAAAAGGTGGATGAGGAGTATACCAGGCTCATCAAGGAGTACCTGCAGGATCCGCGCATCACCACGGAACTGGTGGACCACATGCCGGCCTCGGACACCGTGCCCTCGCCGCTCAAATTCCTGGGACGCATCCCCGGCAAGCCCGGCGAACTCACCTATGCCAAGGACATCTACCGCTACTACGATGCCCTGGCCAAAGCCTCGCCGCGCGCCAGATTCT
>DATMNI010000098.1:0-7230 GCA_035570275.1 Candidatus Acidiferrales bacterium
CGGCCTGCTTGCGGGGCGGCTGCTCAGGGATCTCGATCAAGGCTGGCTGGCAGGGGGCATCCATACCTCTAGTATGGAGCAAGTACTCCAAAATGAAAAGTACTTTGTTATTACAAGAGCAGAATTTTTCACAGCTTCTCAGGGAGCGGTAGAATTGACCGGCCCGCTTCAGGAACGAATCGACCTCAAACCGATTCTTGAGGTCAAGCAATTGCCGGATCTGCCAGCCAGTCAGGTTGCCGGACCGGTAGCCTTCGCTGGCAAATGCTTCCAACATTCTGGGGCCGATATCGCCGGAACGCTTCTGGATTTGCCCGGCAATGTCGTCTGGCAGTTCAACCGTGATTGGCTCTTGTCGTCTGGCGCATCCTGTCGCGCGGAGTTGCCCGTACTGTTGCGCTGCTTCTGAATCCCACGGCAGAATCGTCATCCGCATCAGGAATTCATTGACGACCGTCTGCAAGTGCGTCGCGTCAGGCCGCCGCTCCACTCCATAGCGCAGTTCACGCTCGGTGACCGTGGAGATTGAGACCTGTGCCGTCGGGACTTTTCACTAGCCGGTGACGAACAGCGCAAATGTTGCCCTTTTATGATGTAGCTGGCGGTCTTGGTGTCCAAGAGATACCGGCTGGCCGTCAGAAGAGATCGCGTGTTTGCGGTCTGGTATCGGCCCGATCGGAGAGGAAATCATCCGGCACAAGGGCTTGTTCGGTGAGTTGAAAAAAAACTCTCCCAAGATTCCGGCCGTCGCGACAAGGTCACATCTCCGGTCGTGGGGTCTTGCCGGATAAACACCTCGCTGCCTACGCCGGTCATCAGGGATGCCCCAGTCAGTTCATCGTTCTAGTTCATCGTTTTAGTTCATTCCAGGCACCGTAAACTTCTGGTACATCTGCGCCGCGTTATCCGGGGTCACCATCACCGGCTCCAGCACGTAGTCCTTTTCCGGCTTGAATCCAGGCTGGTGCAGAATCTTGTCGGCGATCTCCACGCTCTTGTCCACGCATAGCGGATACACGAACGTGGCCGCCAGAATCCCGTCCATCACCTTTTTGATGCCGCCGGCGGGCCCGCCCAAGCCGTCCACGCCAACGAAAATCATTTCCTTCTCGCGCCCCAGTTCCTTGGCCGCCAGATAAGCGCCGATGGCCATCGGGTCGTTATGCCCGTATACCACGTCGATCTGTGGTTCCGTCCGCAGCACCTCCGTCATCCGGTCCTTGGCTTTGGCCTGAATCCAATCCGCCACCGGGCCGGCTACAATCTTGATCTCCGGGTACTGGTCGAAGATTTCCCTGGCGCCACGGTCGCGGTTGATCTCGCCCTCCACGCCCAGCAGTCCGCGCATGGCTACCACTTTGCCTTTCGGCTTGCCATACTTTTTCGTCAACTGGTCCACCATGAACCGGCCCGCCAGCCGGCCGATCGCCAGGTTGTCGCTGTGTACGTAAGACGTATAGTTCGGCTGCAGGATGTCGCGCTCCAGGCAAATCACCGGAATCCCAGCCTCCACTGCCTGCCCCATCACCGCCGTCAACGCCGCCCGCTCGTTGGGCGCCACAATCAGCAGATCCGGCTTCTGGCGGATAAACGTTTCCACTTGCGCCGCCTGCCTGCTGTTGTCCTGCTGCGCGTCGGCGATCACCAGTTTCACATCGGGAAACTGGGCGAAGAGTTTGGCCATGAAGGCGTTTTGCGTGGCGCGGTAAGGCTCCGCGTTGTTGGCCTGGCTGAATGCCACCACCAGTTGTTTCCTGGCGCCGCCGCCGCAGTCCGCCAACAGCATGGCCCCAGCCAGGCCCAGCGTCAGGCAAAGTGTGGTCGGGATTGGCCGCATCGTTATGTCTACGACACCAGTCTACGATACCGGTCTAAGAAACCAGTTCTACGACACCAGGGCCTGTGTCACTCGCGAGGCCAACTGGTCGAACGTGATGATCTCGTACAGGCTCGGGTCGCTCATGATGCGCGCCACCAGCGCCGCGTGCATGGCATGGCCCGCCCGCTCCGCGATCACGTGCCCCAGCAGCGGCCGGCCCAGCAGCGCCAGGTCCCCAATCAGGTCCAGCGCCTTGTGGCGGCAGCACTCATCGGGGGCACGCAAGCCGCCCGGGTTCAACACGCCGGTCGGGGTGAAGCAGACCGCGTTTTCAAGCGTCGCGCCGCGAATCAGACCCATGTCGCGCATCTGGTCCAGGTCAGTTTCCCAGCCGAACGTGCGCGCAAAAGCGATCTCGCTGGCGAAGCGCTCGGGTGTCACGTCCAGTTCCAGACACTGCCGGCCCACCGGCGCCGGATAATCGGTGTCGCAGGTCAGGCGGAAACTTTCGTCGGGGAGAATGCTGATCCGCTTGCCCTTGTCTTCCACCGTAATCGGCCGGCGAATGCGCAGATAGCGCCGCTTCCGCCGGTATTGCCGGATGCCCGCCTGCTCAATCAGCCTCACGAACGGAAGTCCGCTGCCGTCCAGAATCGGCACCTCCAGGTTGTCAATCTCCACGTAGGCGTTGTCAATCCCCATCGAATAGAAAACGCTGAGCAAGTGCTCGGTAGTGGAGATCAGCACGCCCTGGCGCATCAAACTGGTCGCGTAGCTGACCCGCGCCACGTGGCGCCAACTGGCCGGGATGGTGAAATTGTCGAGGTCGGTCCTGACGAAGACGATGCCGGTCGAGACAGGCGCCGGGAGGATTCGAATCCGCACCTGGACGCCGCTATGCAGCCCTACCCCCGCGGCTTCCACCGGCCGATGCAGCGTGGTCTCAAAACGCAAGGCTCTGCTCCGCAATTGGGTACGACATGATTACTCCTATTACAGCAACTCCCGAAATCAAGTTCAATTGTTTGATGCAAAAGGACTTGGGAAAGTTACTGTGTGGCCGCAAAGCCACAGTTGGAAGGCGGTACTGTGGCGAAAATGCGGCAGGTTGTTAACGCAAATTGTTACGTTGCGTTGCCCTCCCCAAACGCGTCCCGAGCCATCCGGCAGGCGTGCTGTCGGATATCCTGAGGCCACTCGCCGATCAACTCCTCGAACTGGCCCCGGTTGGCCCTATACAAGGCGCGGCTTGCCTCCTCGTAGTTGGGAAGGTTGCCTCCCATGGCGGAAAGGAACCGGCCCGTAGACTCCATGGCCCGCCGCGCCCGCTGCTCGCCGGGATCCCGTTTGCCGGCTTGGTCCACCAGCCGCCGCAACGCCGCCGAGGCGCCGTTTGGTTGCCGTTCCAGCCACTCCCAGTGGGTCGGAAGCAGCGAGACTTCACGGGAAACCACGCCCAATTTCGGGCGGCCCGGCCCCACCCGCGGCGCCGATGGCACTGGCGTTGGTGCTGCGCGAGCGATGACTTCGGCCAGCGTGCCCCTCAGGTCGAAATCCACCTGGCGGCCGCTCTCATCGTCGAAAATCAGTACCAAGCCGTTTTCGCCCCCGTCAAACCCGGTTTTCAGCACGGGCAGCATGGTTTCCAGGGGCCCTGAGGTAATCCGCGCTTCGCCAAGGAAGGCAGTGTAGTTCCGTGTCTCATTCATGGATCAATTTTACCCGGATAATATACTCCTGTCAATATCTGCCGGGTAAAATTATTTCTGGAGCCGCTGCATGCCAAAGGCTGCATGCCAAAGGACGAGTGTTGCTAACGAAGCGGCAGATATCGGACTTGCCCCTCCCACTCGTCATGAGCGCTGCATTCTGTCAGAAGCGTAATGTCGTCGATGGCCTGACGGATCGCAACCCCGCGGGTGAATCCGGTCATGTTCGGCCGCCCAGGCGAGAAGCGTCTCATAGGTCAATGTTGGGGATGCTGCGGTGTAGCGCGCGGACAATATCGTGGTTGAAGTTCTCGTCCGCCAGCCAGCGCAAAGCTAGCTCCGGCGGCGGGCAAGAAGGCGGTCCCGGATGCCGTCGGGCGGCCAATTCGATTCGTTGGCGCGTTTGGTCTCGTCGATGTCCCGCTGCCGGCGCGCGAAATAGGAACCTAGCTCAGTCGAGTGCCGCAGGTAGTATCCAATCACCTGATAGACGTCAGCTAGCGCTACGGACGGATACTGTTGAGCGATCTCTTCCGCCGTCGCACCATCGGTGAAAGCCTCCACCAATGTCTCCAATGTCACCCGGGTGCCACGTACCCGTCTGACCCCGTCGGTTCCCTCTACGAGGGGTGGAGGCTCAGCCGTGAGCGCGTTCGCCATAGTATCGTCTCTCCCAGCCTAGCTTACCTTAGCGAACGCCGGCCAGTTGCCGCTCCCATGCGTCCCATGCTGCCCCGGCGCTACACATGAGCCTATCCGATAATCTTGTTTCATTCCACTCAGCACCCGCTGAAGACCCTGCTGATCGGGCCTGCAATACATCTCCCGTTCGGCGGCTTATAGGAATTGGCCAGGCAGACGATCGTTTTCTTGTACGGCACTCAGTCCACATCCGTCACATCTATTTTCGTATTTTTGCCATACTCCCCCGGCGCTATCATGTTCCCAGTGCCCAAAGATCGCTTCTTCCTGATCGACAGCTTCGGCTTCATCTTCCGCGCCTACCATGCCCGCGCCCGCTCCAACGTGCCGCCCATGCGCACCAGCGCCGGCGTTTCCACCGAAGCGGTCTACATCTTCAACAACATGCTCCGCAAGCTGTCCAAGCAGTACGACCCGCCTTACATCGCTGCCATCTTCGAGAGCGGCGAAGCTACCCATCGCGTCCAGGAATTCGCAGAATACAAGGCCAATCGCGTGGAAACGCCCCCCGACCTGCTGGACCAGATCCCCGTGGTGCGCCGCATCCTCGAAGCCATGCGCATCCCCGTCCTGGAATACCGCGGCTTCGAAGCCGACGACGTCATAGGCACCCTGGCCCGGCGCGCCGAGCAGGCCGGCATGGACGTGGTGATCGTCTCCAGCGACAAGGACATGCTCCAACTGGTTACCGACCACATCAGCATGCTCAACCCGGCCAAGGAGGACGAGTGGTACGACCCGCCGAAAGTGAAAGCCTTCATGGGCGTCCGCCCCGACCAGGTGGCCGACCTGCTGGCGCTCATGGGCGACGCCGTCGACAACATCCCCGGCGCCCCCGGCATCGGCGAAAAGGGCGCGAAGGACCTGATCGAGCGCTTCGGCTCCCTGGAAGGCGCATTGGAACACGCCGCCGAGGTCAAGCGCCCGTCCTACCGCGAGAGCCTGCAGAATAATGTCGAGCGCATCCGCATGAGCCAGCGCCTGGCCACCATCGCCACCGATGTGCCCATCGAGTTTTCGCCCGCCGCGGTGAAGGCCCAGACGCCCGACGCGGCAGCGCTCAAAGTCATATATAAAGAGATGGAGTTCCACAGCCTTCTCAAGGAACTCGGTCCCGAGGAGGACGCCCGGCCGCGCGATTATCGGGCTTTCGAAACCCCCGATGAGTTGCCAGCCTGGCTGGCCGCCATCCCCCCGGGCGCGCCCGTGGCTGTGGCCATTTCGAAATCGGCCGAGGGTGAGGGCGAGGGCGAATTCGCGCTCGATTTGGCCCCAGTTCGGACCGGCGCCATCGGCCTCGCCTGGCGCCCCGGCGAAGCCCGTACCGTCACCACCGGGAATCTGGCGCAACTCAAACCGTGGCTCGAAGACGCCGCCGTCCCCAAGATCGCCTGCGATGTGAAATCGGCCCTGCTGGAACTTTTGCGCCTGGGCGCCGATGCCCGCGGCTTTGCACACGACGTGATGTTATACGCCTTTCTCCTGGATGCCGACCCCGGCGGCTGCACCCTGGAGCAGCAGGCGCAGCGCCGGCTCGATCTGAAACTGGGCCCCGCGCCCGAGCAGCACGCCGATATCGCGCTCGAACTCTGCGCGCACCTGGCGCCCGTGGTGGAACAGCGCGGCTTCCGCAAGCTGTATGACGAGATCGAACTGCCGCTTACCCGCGTGCTGGCGCGCATGGAGCGCACCGGCATTCGTATCGACCCCGTGGAGTTGAAGCGCCTCTCCGGCCTCATGGAAACCTCCATCACGCGCCTTACGGCCGAGATTCACCAGCTCGCCGGCAAGCCTTTCAACATCAGCTCGCCGCAACAATTGGGCCGCGTACTGTTTGAGGATTTGCGCCTGCCCGCGCCCGTGAAGTATGGCAAGGGCAAGGTGATTTCCACCGCCGCCGACGTGCTGGACGAACTCGCGCCCGATCACGAAATCGTCCGCAAGGTGCTGGAATACCGCCAGCTCACCAAACTGAAAGGCACATACGTGGATGCGCTGCCGCTGCTGATCGATGCCCGCACCGGCCGTCTCCACACCAGTTTCAACGCGGCCGGCGCGGCCACCGGGCGCCTCTCTTCTTCGAACCCCAACCTGCAGAACATTCCCATCCGCACCGAACTGGGGCGCGAAATCCGCGCCGCCTTCGTCCCCGCCCCCGGCTGGAAACTGCTGGTGGCCGACTACTCGCAGATCGAACTCCGCTTGCTGGCCCACATGTCGGACGACCCGTTATTGGTCGAGGCATTCCGCAACGGCGACGACATCCACACCCGCACCGCCGCCGAGGTGATGGGCGTGCCGCCGATGATGGTGACGGCCGAAGCCCGCCGCGAGGCCAAGGCCGTGAACTTCGGCATCGTCTACGGCATCAGCGCCTTTGGCCTGGCCGCCCAACTCGGCATCCCGCGCGCCGACGCCGACCGCTACATCAAGAACTACTTCGCGCGCTATGCCGGCGTGCGCCGTTTCATCGACGCCACGGTCGAAGAGGTCCGCCGCACCGGCGTCACCCGCACGCTCTTCGGCCGCGAGCGCCCCATCCCCGATATCAACAGCCGCAACGGGAGCGCCCGCGGCTTCGCCGAACGGACCGCTGTAAACTCCCCGCTGCAAGGCACCGCCGCCGACCTCATCAAACTGGCCATGGTGCGCATCGACGCCGCCCTCGAAACCGGCGGCTACCAAACCTCCATGCTGCTCCAGGTGCACGACGAGTTGGTCTTTGAATGCCCGCCGGAAGAGATCGCCCCCGTATCGGCCCTGATCAAGCGCGAGATGGAAACCGCCTGCGAGTTGAAAGTGCCCCTGCTGGTAGATGTGGGCGTCGGCGACAACTGGCGCGACGCCAAGTAATTATGGAATCGCGCCGTGCCGGTGACCCACAATTGGCTTCGTGCTTCCAATTCCCGCCGCTCCGGCCCCGGCCCCTGACCCCCGCAGCCCTCCCCTGACCCCCGGCCCCTGACCCCCGGCCCCGATCCAGCTATCCTTTTCAAATGG
>DATMNI010000099.1:0-2810 GCA_035570275.1 Candidatus Acidiferrales bacterium
ACCCAGCATCGCTACGTCAGCGCTTTTTCCTCCCTTCCATGGTTCGCCGGAACCGAAACGATTCCGTCCCGGTTTCGATGATGTGTGCTCGATCGGTGATTCGGTCCAGCAACGCCTTACATAGTCGCGGATTCGGAAACACCGTCGTCCATTCCGAGAACGGCAGATTAGTCGTCACGATCAGAGCCGCCCGTTCGGCGCGATCCGAAATCACTTGGAAGAGAAACTCCGCGCCGATGTCGGCCAACGGCACGTAGCCAACTTCATCCAGGGCGATCAAATCGTATTTCATCCATCGCGCCATCAGACGCTTGACGTGTCCATTCTGCTTGGCTTCCATCAACTCATTGACCAGCGCCGCCGCGGTGGTGAACCGTACCCGCCGCTTCTGCCGGCACGCCGCCAGGCAGAGCCCCGTTGCCAGATGGCTTTTGCCCGTTCCGCATTCGCCGATCAACACCACCGGCTCGGAGCGTTCGATGTACCCCCCTTCGGCCAATTCGCGAATCCGCGCCGCGGGAATCCGTGGCGCTTGCGCGAAATCAAAGTCCTCCAGCGTTTTCACCCGCGGCAACTGCGCTTCCCGAATCCGGTTCTCGATGGCATGCCGGTCGCGCTCTTCACACTCCATCGCCAACAGCGCCTCCAAATAGCGAATATGGCTGTGGTTCTCTTTCACCGCCTGCTCCGCCAGCGAAACGAAGTTGGCTCCGATCGTCGGCACCCGCACGGCTTTGCAATATTGTTGGATGCTGGCCTGTTCCAGCGCCTGTGTCGGGTTCTTCATTGGATCACCTTTGTGTCGCTCAGCAACTGGTCGTATTCATCCATGACCGGTACTGGCCGCTCGAACTGCGCCAACTCTTCGGCCAGGTCCAGTGCATGGCGCCGGCGATCCTCCGCGTCCGGCATGCGCAGAATGTGAACTACCGCAGCCGCATCCGTGACTCCCAATCGCAGCGCTTCTTCTACCGCTCCGATCAGCCGCTGCCAACCATCCGACAGACCCGCACGCACCAGCGCAATCATCTCCCGCGTGCCGCCGCTTCGGCCGTGCCGTGTTTCCAACTTCCGCCAGATCGCATCCAGACATTCCGGCCACCGGCCTGCTGCCCGCCACTGCGCCAGCGGTGTCGAGCCCGCCATGGCGCCCGGCTTCCTTTCCAATACGTCCAGATAGTGCTCCAGATTGAGCAACTGATGGCCCCGCCCATAGCATCGCTGATGCCGCGCCACGCATTCGAAGTCTCGAAAGATCTCCACTTCCGACGGCCACACTTTCACCATCGCCCGCACTCCGGCATCCAGCGGCGTCGAATACCAGTTCGTCTTGACGCGCACGCAGCCTTTGCCGTCCACCACCGGATAGAGAACATCCTCCAAGGCGAAACCCTCGGCAGCCATCGGCAATAGATGGGGCCGCTCCTGCTCCATCGCCGCTGCGATCGTCATCGTACGTCCGCTGATGGTGTGCTTTTGACTGGCGCGGCACTTCTCCAGCAGCATGGCATTCAGCCCGGCCAGATCCCCCGCTTCCGGTATGGGCACGAGGAAGTTCCGCCGGTACCAGCCCAACTCGTGTTCCACGCCGCCCTTCTCATTGCCGCGCGCCGGATTGCAGTACTCGCTACGGAAGCCCCAGTGCGACCGGAAGGCGATGACTCGTTCGGTTTCTTCGCGCTGCCGCCCCCGCAATATCTTCTTCACGGCAATCGTCAGGTTGTCGTAACGCAGCGTGTGGAAGACTCCACCGAAGTAATCGAACGCATGCTCGTGTCCCTCCAGGAACGCCTGCTGTGTGGCGTTGGTATAGGCTCGGTGAAACGCTCCGCCGCTCCCCATGCTTCGCATCGCGAAGAACTGCAACGTGCACTGCTGGCCATCCAATCGGGCCGCCGCTTGAAACCAGTCCACCTGTCCTTCCTGCCCCAGAGTGTATGACTGCGGCACGAATACTTCGCGGCCATTGATGCCCATCTCCCGCTTGCGCCGCCGTACGTACTCGCGTACCGTGGCCTCGCCCACCGTGTGCTCCGGCTGGACATCGCGCAGCCGCTCCCATATGCGGTGCGCTGTGTGCCGCTGCTTGCGTGGTGCCTGTTGGTCTTCATTTAGAATCCGGTCGATGAAATCCTGGACCGGTCCCAGTTTCGGGTGCTCCCGCTCGGCGCGTTTACGCTCCGGCGGAATCGCACTGTCCAGCGCCTGGCGCACCATGCGGCGGTGCACCTGGTGCTTCTTCGCCAGTTGGCGAATCGTCTCGCCCGCCGCGTGGCCGCGGCGGATCGTCTCAAATAGTTCCATCTTGGCTCTCCTTTCCATCCCCGACAGCGTGGCAAATCGCCAAGCCTGGGGTGTCCAGGTGGGGCCAAATCAGACCATCAAATGGGGCCAAATGAGATCAGCGAAATCAACTCGGACTTTGACGGGGGGCGTAGGTTCCAAACAGGCGTTCCGTCCGTTGGATCCTCCCTGAGTCGCGCAGCGTTTACCTAGCCACGAGCGCGTGACCATTCGGCTCGGATCACGGGCGAATTGGAAATTGAAGGGGGCGCAACGGGGCGCCGGCCTCCGCTCGGCTGGTCCGGCGTACCAACCGCCGGGATGGCACCTACGACCGAGTCTCCGCAGGTTCTTGAACCGCCTCATCGTATGCCTTCTTCAGCAGCACCCAACTTCTAAGGCTGCCGGCGGGAAGCCCACGCGACACATCCCCGTAACGCACGCATTCACCGCTAGCCCGCATATTCATAACGATGTTGCGGACGTCCTGCTGTAGCCGGCAGCGGCGAGATTCGCTGCGTTCCCGA
>DATMNI010000100.1:0-72306 GCA_035570275.1 Candidatus Acidiferrales bacterium
GTAGGCTTCGAGGCCGATCGCTTCGAGGGCGGCGTGGGCGGGATCCTGGCCGGGAGGCAGCAAAGGAACGGCCAGATCGTCGGGCAGGGTGACCGTAATCTGCATGAACTCAGCCTAGCGCAATTTTAGTTAAGCGAGACAGGAAGCCAATACAACAAGGGCGGCTGCGATTCGGATCGCTGCCTATGCGGAAGCGGGGAAATGGCGCTCGAAGGCGGCATCCTGGGGCGCAGCGACGACATGGTGGTGCTGCGGGGTGTCAACCTGTATCCCAGCGCGGGTTGAGCAAGTGGTGCGTTCGTCGGGCGGCGTGGCCGAGTTACGCGTAGAGATCTACACCGAGCGGGCACTGACGGAGATGAGTATTCAGATCGAGCCCGCAGCCGGGGAAGATGCGGGGCTAAGCCACCGCGTCGCCGCGGCGCTGCATTTACGCGTTTGGGTTGCGCGTCGGCGTGTCCACCGTGCCCGCCGGCCGGGACGCTGCCGCGGTTTGAGCCAAGACCAAGCGGTGGATCCATCGATGAGGGAGAGCGCTGGCCCCGGCTCGAATGCGCGAGTCTCCTTCCGGATAGGTGGGCATCATGCCCAACGTGCCAAGGCTGTGCAGCAGACCGACGGTGCAGGCGCAGTCGCGGGGAAGCGGCGCCATCCATCGGCCGGGCCGGCCGGAAGGTGTAGGGGCGCCAATTTGTTTGGCTGCACGGCCGCGCTCTACTGCACGGCCCGCGCTCTACTGCACGGCCACGGTAACGCCCGTTTGGCTGGTCCTGGCGCCGATCTGGACGGCCAGCGAAACAATCCCGTGCAGCGCGGCATCCGGAATGATCACGTTGATCTGGAAAACGCCGGCTACCAGCGTGGGCGCCGCGCCACCATAGACAACCGCCGCCGCTACGCCACCCACCGTGGCCGAGACGTTCAGCAGCGGCATTGGAAAAGTGGCGGCGTTGGCCAGCAAACCGTCCTGCCCGCCCGGGTTGGTCTGCCCTTCGCCCGTGCCGTAGACCATGATCACCGAGCCCGGCGGGGCTGGATTGGCGGCGGTATTCAGCGTGAAATCCTGATTTAGGACGGAGCCTGCCCCCAGGCCGTTCTGCAGTTGCGTGAAGATACCGGGCGCGGCATCGGTGACATTCAACACCAGCGTGTTGGACTTGACGCCCTGGTATTCCACCTGCACCTGGGTCAGTGCCTTGCCGTAAACGGCGTAGGGAACGATGGCCACAGTTTGCGTGGACCCGGCGTAATATAGCGGCGCGGCAACGCCGTCGAAAAGCACGCGGGTGTTGCCGGCCGCGGTGCCGAAGCGGTTGTCCGCCACGGTCTGAAACACAAAACCGGGCGGCCCGATGTTAGTTCCGCCGAGCACTACGAACTCGCCCGGCGATACGGCGCCGGTCTGGTAGCTGGCCGCATTCTTGACTGCCAGCAGCACCACGGCATTCGGATCGGGTGTGCCCGCCGCCTGGGTGATCGTAAAGGTCTGGTCCGCTACCGCAATGGCGCCGGAGCGGCTCTGCGCCGTGGGGTTGGCGGTGACATTGTAGGCGATGGTGTTGTTGATGGTGTTCACGGTCGCGAAGATCCACGGGACGTTGGGCAGCGCGCCCAGCGTGCAACCCGGGGTGACGGAACTGACCGTAAAACTGCCCACGCCGCCATTGGCGCTGACGGCGGCGGAGGCGGAACTCAGCGTTACCGTGCATGGGACGCCGGCCTGATGGACGTCCAGCGTGACGGCGCCCACCAGAATGCTGCCATCGCGCGGTATCGGCGAAGAGCTGGCGTCCACGCGGTACGCCACTCGAGTGGTGCCCGGAAATCCACTGGCGTTTTGCGTGATATGCATCCAGGAAACGTTGGGCTGCGCCTGCCAGTTGGAATTGTTGGAACTGACCGTGAAGGTATCGGCGCCGCCGGCAGCGGGAAAGGACGCGGACGTGGGAGTGACCGTGACCGTGGGCGCGGCCTGGGTTACCGCGAACATCTGCCCCGCCGCCGTGATGGTTCCAGCGCGGCTGGCGGCGGTATTCGGGTCCACCGAGTAGTTGAACGTTCCGTTTCCGGTTCCCGTCTGGCCGAACCCGATCGCGATCCAGGCAACATCGGAAGTAACCGTTCGGGTGCAATTCTGCCCGGTAAGCACGGTCATGGCAACCGGTCCGAAGCTGCCTCCGCTGGCCGGCGCCTGGCCGCTGGCAGGGTTCAGGCTGTATGTGCACTGCGCCCTGCCTACCGCCGCCAACAGGACCAGGAGAGAAGCCAGATTCCGCATTGAATCGTTTCCGGTACGGCCTCGCGCGGCCGGCCGTTCCAACAGCCATTATCGCATCGGCGCGTAACTCTCGACGCTCAAGTGCCGCCCGTCGCTGCGGATCGTGATCAGGCCCTGCTGGTCGGTGCGCAGGATGCCGGCGTGATGCTGCTGCAGCCGCTCAATGACGCTGGGGTGCGGGTGGCCGTAGCTGTTCTCGAAACCGTCGGAGATCACCGCGAACGCAGGTGTCACGGCGCTGAGGAACTCTTCGCTGCTGGAGGTTCGGCTGCCGTGGTGGGCCACCTTCAGCACGTCGGTGTGCTGGAGTTCGTCGGCGTTTAGCATCTCGCGTTCCACCTGGCGCTCCACATCGCCACTGAGCAGAAAGCTGTGGCGGCCGAAGGTGAGGCGCAGAACCAGTGAGTCGTTATTCTTGGGAGTGTCGCCGGGAACATAGTCGGCGGCCGGCGCCAGCACCTGGATTTCCGCGCCCCCGAACGCAAAGTGGTTGGGGGATTGCCATGAGACAATCCTGGCGCCCACCGCGGCCGCCTTTTCGCGGACGGCCTGCCAGGTTGGGCAGTCGGGCGTCGCGCCGGTCCAGATTTCCTTGGGGCGGAAATCGTAGATCAGCGCCGGCAGACCGCCGATATGGTCGTCGTGGGCGTGGGACAGCGCTACGATATCGACGCCGCGGATGCCGCGGTTCCAGAGGTAAGGCGCCACCACGTCTTCGCCGATCTCAAGCTGCGACCGGGTGCGGCCGCCGAACTCCGGAATGCCGCCGCCATCCATCAGCATCTTTTGGCCGTTCGGGAAGACCACCAGCAGGCTGTCGCCCTGGCCCACGTCGATGGCCGTCATCTCCAGTTCGCCGGCATGAGTCTCGGGCGGGAACGGGTGCCACAGCAGCAGCGTCAGAGTGATGGCAACCGCCGCCCCGGAAGCCGCGCGCCACCAGCGTCCGCGCGCCAGAGCGGCCGCGATGAGCGCTGCCGAGAACGCCACCGCCACCCAGACCGGCGGCGTGGGGATGCGCCAGTTGGGTTCGATATGGGCGTGCCAGGCGACCACCTTTTGCGACAGCCACAACAGGCCGCCGGCGATCCGGGCGACCCAGACCCAGCCCGTGAAGACCGCCACAAATCCCACCGGCACCGCCAGGCCCATGATCGGGACCACCAAGGTATTCGCCGTGAGGCCGGAAAGACCTACGCGGTGGAAATAGACCACCATGGGGAGCGCGATGCCCGCCTGCACCACCGCCGAGACCAGCGTGATTTCGTAGAGGAAGAGCAACAGCCGCGCCGGAATGGTGACCGCCAGCGTGGCGGCTCCCAGCGGCAGGTGCGCCGTGCGGCGAATAGTTTCCACCAGCAGCCGCATCTCAATGCGGAATTGAGCTACGCGCGGCGGAAGGTGCAGGTCGCGGCCGGTATCGTGGAGATCTTCCAGGCCGCGGGCGAGGGGGCCGGAAGTGGCCGCAATTGCCGGCGCGGCAAATGCACCCAGGAAGGCGACCGCCAGGAAAGTGAGTTGGAAGCTGGCGTCGAACAACTCGGCCGGGTCGACAATCAGAAACCCGAGAGCGATGGCCGCCAGCAGGTTCAGCGAGCGTCGCTGCCGGTAGAAGTAGCTGCCGATCATGAACAGTGTGAGTCCGGCGGCCGACCGCACGCACGGCGCATGCCAGCCGGTCACCAGGGCGTAGAGCCATGCCGCCAGCACCGTGAAGAACAGCGCCATGCTTTGGGGCACGAAACAGATGCGCAGGAAGAACAGAAAGAAGGCCGCCAGAATGGCCACATGGGTTCCCGAGATCACCAGCGCGTGGAAGGTGCCGGTTTCGCGGTAGTCTTCGGTCCAGATGCGTTCCAGTTGGAAATTCTGGCCGATCAGAATCGCTTCCATGAAGCCGGTCTGGTAAGCGTCGCCATGGTAGAGGGTTTCGATGCGGTGCAGCGCGGCGGCGCGCAGATCCATGACGGCTTTTTGGAACCACCAGCCGCAGTGGCCCGGCAGAATCTTCACCGTGCCGGCGGCGCCCGAGGCGGTCCAGTAGATGTCCTGACGGGCCAGAAACGTGGCGTAGTCGAAGGCCCCCGGGTTGCCGAAATTGCGCGGCTTGCGAACGCGGGCATCCAGTTCGATGTTCTGGCCGTAACGCAGCGGCGGCAGGGTTTCGCCATCCTTGGTGTACAGCGTGACTTGCGCGCGGGCATACGGTTCGAGTTCCAGGATGAAGCGCTCGCGCTCACCGGAAACGGCCGGTGGCTCCACTACACAACCGCCCAGAATGACGATTTCACGCCCTTCGGCATCCAATTCCGGCGGCGGCCCGGGGGTGTGGAGCAGAGCGGTCAAGGCGCCGGCGGGAATGAGCCCGAGCCAGCAGCAGGCCGTCGCCAGAGTACGCGAGCCCGTCTTGTGCGCCAGTATGCCGAGCGCCAGGAAGGCGCCCATGGCCAACAGAAGTTCGAGTTTTTGAAAGGGTACGAAACGGGCAACCAGGATCCCGGAGGCAATAGCAGCCACGGGACCGATCAGCGGGTGCTTCACTGGGAAACCTGATTGTAGCAGCGCGCGCTTCAGGCTGGCTAACTTAGCCGACGTATAGGGAAACCGCTTGCTAACGCGCGCGGCTCCGATCAAGGCCGCGCGGCTCCGATCAGAGCCGCGACCGTTAGGGAGCGGTTTCGTCGAAATGAAACGGTGTACTAAGCCGGGCGCCGTAAGCTCCCGCTAGGTCCGTCCGGCGTGAAACCGATATTTGACCTGCAGATAGATCTGTCGCGGCTCGGCGTAGTGGGTGCCGCCAAACGTCTGGCTGTTGTCCAGCAGGAACCGGCGATTCGCCAGATTGAGCGCGCTGACGGAGAACGTCAGGTTTTCAGCCACCGATTTGCCAAATGACAGATCGAACGTGGTGTGCCCCTGCAAATGCGCCGGCACGTCGCTGGAGCCGTCGGTGAATCCGGAGCCGTAGTACAAATCGCCGCCCGCATAGGCCCGCCAGGGGAGGGTGAAATGGAATCCGGTATGAAGCGTGTGGGTTTGATCGTGGTCCAGCAAAAAGTAGCCGCTGGCCGGAGGGGAGAAATCCGTCAGACCTCCGCTGATGGCACCCGCGGCCTGGGCGTGCGCATCGGCATAAGTGAGATAGACCTCTCCCCGCCGCGCAATCTTCGGCGAACGAATGGTGACCTCCCAGCCGTACAATCTCGCGCCGGCGATCGTCAGCGGGAAAAAAACGTTGGAGCCGCCGATCGCGTTGTGATCGAAATAATTCTGCGCGCGCTGGCGATAATTGTTCACGTCAAGCGCCCACCCGTGCAGCGGGATGGCGATACCGAACTGGTGCTCCTGGTCGCGCTCGCCCCGCAGCGGAATAACGCCAAGCCCTTGCGATACGGCAAAATCGAGCAGCGGGCCGCTAACCGTGGAAAGTGGCGGCGCCTGGTAATACTCCCCCCAGAAGCCGCGCAGGACCCAGTTCAAATGCGGAATGCGAATGGCGGCGCCCACCCTCGGGCTCGCCGCATTCTCGGAGATGGCGCCGGTGAAGTGAGTTAGACGCACTCCCGCCGTGAGCGTAAGCCACGGCCACGCTTTGTATTGGTCCTCTAGAAATATCGTCTCCAGGTGGCCCGTTGAAACCTTGTCTTGCGCCAGTGAGAGTCCGGACCCGTCATTGGCGATGAGACCGATGGATTCATCGTCATGCTGCCCGAAACCGTACAGCCCCATGCTCGCGTTGTGCCGCTTGGTCACTTCGCTTAAGGCGATTTGCGCTCCGGCGTACTGCGAGCCCCGGTGCTGGGTGGTGCTGATAGGGGTGTCATTTGGGTCGCCGTCATAGTTGGCCCGATTGTAGTGGTAGAAGGGCGAGACCGTGAGCAGCAGTCCGGGTTGCAGCGTGTGCACCCAGGAGAAAGTTGCGAACGCGTCGCGCTCCCGCTCTACGTCACGGATGCCAGCCGCCGCAGCGTCCTGGTCATTGGGAATCTGATAATCGTCCCGGCGGAGCGACGTGACGAACCGGAATTGATTGTTGGCATCGCGATTGTAGATGAGCGTCCCCATTCCTCCCAGCCCCCACACACGATCGTTCAAGACGTCCGGACCCGGGGTTTCCAGCCCATAGTCGCTCCGGTTGCCATTGACACTGGCAAAATAGGCGAACTTTTCGGTGTGGCTGCCGAAATTGATCTGGTCGTTGGTCTGGTGAAACGTGCCGAAAGTGGTGAATAACTCGCCCTCGCTGTTCCTCTCGAAGCCGCTTCTCGGCACTACGTTGAACACGCCGTAGGTGCGGTCGCCGTAGGCCGCGGAATAACCGCCGCGTTGCGCTTCCAGATAGTCGATATCCTTGGGGTCGATCTGAGGCCCGATATTGCTGGCGATATTGGTATTTGGGATGGGAACGCCATCGATCGCCCAGCTTACCTGGTGTCCGCCGCGCACATGAAGCTGATCGTGCGTCATCCATGCTCCAGGAACGTAATTCGTGATGGCGGTCAGACTGTTGCTCAGGTCCGCGCCCGGAGTCATGGCGATTTCGTTGCGGCTGACGATCGTGGCGGGCGTCATTTGCTCCGGGTTCACGGTCAGAGCGCCCTCTGAGACGGTGACCTGTTCGCTCCGAGCCCCGATCGTGAGCTGGAAATGGAGAACCGGAGCGCTTCCCGACGCCATCGCGATCTCCTGGACTGCAGGCGCGAAACCATCCTTGCGCACCGTCACCACGTACGCTCCCACGGGGAGGGCGGTCGCTTCGAAGCTTCCATCGGTGTCTGTAGTAAGCTTCTGAGCGTAGTCCGAACTGCTGGACTTCACCCCTACTTCGGCTCCCTGGATAGGCCGATGGTCGGGATCGTGAACGATACCTCGCACAGTCGCGAAAACCACGGCCCAGACGGCGACTTGTGCCAGAACGACGAAGACGCCGATGAATCTTATACAGACTTTCACGTGATATCCCCCCTCATTGCCAACAGTAATTCCTCGGCCGGCGCGCACCCGGCACGCACACGGCGCACACGCCGGTACGGACACAAAGGTACCTCGACATACCTTCGCGGTTTGCAGTGTGCAGTGAAGCCCGGACGGAGAACCGGGATTAGACTTTATAAGAGGGGCGTAGGAGGTCCGCGTTGTTGACTGGCGCGGTTATAGGATATTAAGTAAAAGCCTTCAGCCTGTTGGCGGGAAGCTGGATAACTCGGCAGGTCGGCAAAGATCGCCTGGGAAACACCCGGCAAACTTACAGTTCGACCCGGCGGAATCGCCTGAGCGGCCGGAAAGAGACGGCATCTTCCAGCCTGCACGGATCGACCTGATGACGAAGCCGATTGGCTCGCCATCGTCTCACAACCATGCTTTCCGGCGCGTCTGCAGCACGCCAGAAGTCTCGAGTCAGAATCCGATGCGAACAGTGCCGGACTGATCGGCGAAAAGCCGAAGAGAGTCGCCAGCAGCATGGCAAAGATTCGACGCACGGGTTTGATTTTACTCCCGTTCAGGGGTTTTTGCAACATGAAAACGAGCGGGCAAACGTTCCCGCCGCTAGTTTTCTGTGTTAGTCTAACTGACGAAATCCGCCAGGGAGGATTGAACATGTCCACCTCGATTCTGATCCGGCGCCTGCTCGGGGCTTTGATCCGGCGCCTGCCCGGCGTTGCGTTTGGCGCCCTCATTCTCGGCACACTTGCTGCCCAGACTCCATCGCTTATAGAACAACGAATCCAGCGCATACAGGACTCCATTCCGGCTCAGGTCGTGGTCAAGGGCGAGCCCGCCTCAACCACGAAACTGGCCGATCGCATGGCCGCTCTGCACGTCCCGGGGGTCAGTATCGCCGTCATCCATGATGGCAAGATCGAATGGGCGCGCGGCTTCGGAGTTACCAGAGCCGGCGGTCCGCCCGTAACGCCCGACACGCTTTTCCAGGCGGCATCCATCAGCAAGCCGGTTGCGGCCATGGCCGTGCTGCTCCTGGTGCAATCGGGAAAACTCAGCCTCGACACCGACGTGAACCAATACCTTAAGACCTGGAAGTTACCGGCGAATAGTTTTACCGGGCGGACCAAGGTAACCATACGAGAACTCCTGACCCACACCGCGGGATTGACGGTGCATGGATTCGCGGGTTATGCCTCGGACGCGCCGGTGCCAACCCTTTTACAAGTCTTGGACGGCGAAAAACCTGCCAACAGCGCCCCCATCCGTGTGGACACGGAACCCGGAACGGCCTGGCGATACTCCGGCGGCGGCTATGTGATCGCACAACAACTGTTGCAGGATGTTACCGGCGAACCCTTCGCCAAGCTGATGAACGATACCGTGCTGACGCCGATTGGTATGGCGAAGAGCACCTACCAGCAGCCCTTGCCGAAGGACCGGCTTTCGGAAGTTGCCATGCCCTACCGCGGGGATGGGCAGCCCGTTCCCGGTGGGCCGCATGTCTATCCCGAGATGGCTCCGGCCGGTCTGTGGACCACGCCCTCGGACTTGGCTCGCTACGCCATCGAAGTGCAAAGATCCTTAACGGGAGCTTCGAACCGCGTACTCTCGGCGGCGATGGTTCACCAGATGCTTACGCCGGGTCTGAATCAGCAGGGGCTGGGCCCGGGAACGGGCGGAAGCGCTCAACACCCTTACTTTACGCACGGCGGGGCCAACGAAGGCTATCGTTGCAACCTTGTGGCCTACAACGATGGCGATGGACTGGTCGTCATGACGAATGGGGATAATGGCGGCCAGTTGGCGTCCGATATACAACGCAGCGTGGCGCGCGAGTATGGTTGGCCGGACTTTCAGCCGGTGGAGCACACCGTTACCAAGGTGGATTCGAAAATCCTCGATGCTTACGCCGGTGTTTACCGAGGCTCCGTTGATGTCTTCATGGTCACACGGGAAGGGGACCAGCTTTTCGTACAACTCGCGGGACAGCCGAAATTCCCCGCATTCCCGGAGAGCGAGCGGAGGTTTTTCCTGAAGGTATTCGACGCTCAGATCGCTTTCGAAGCGGACTCCAACGGACGGGCCACCAAGCTTACCCTTCACCGGAATGGGACGGATCTTCCGGCAATGCGGCTGGACGATGCGGAGGCAAAACGAATCGCGGATGAGTCCGCGGCCAGCGCCGAGGCGGCGGCGAAAAGATTCAAGGAGCAAAAACCGGCGCCGGGAAGCGAAGCTGCGGTGCGCCGCGCCATCGAGGAACTGCGGCTGGGTAGACCCGACTATTCCCGAATGAGTCCGGCATTTGCCGATGTGACCCGGCAACAGTTACCGGATCTGAAATCGACGGCGGTTCAACTGGGTACAGTGCAGTCGGTGACCTTCAAGGGGGTAGGGCAAGCCGGCCGCGACATCTACGAAGTGAAGTTCGAGAAGGGCTTGACGGAATTCCGCATCGCGATGACGCCGGATGGCAAAATCGAAGGCAGGGGATTTCGCCCCCTGTAGAAGTAACATACCCGGAAGCGATGCCCTCCCGCCGGGAACTTCGTCCGCTCTACTTGCGAGCGCCCGGGGGCTTGTCTTCCACCAGCCGGTACTTGCTCTCCTGCGCCTCGCGCTGGCGGGCCTCTTCCCGTAATGCCGTGAACCGCTTCAGCAGGGCCGGGACTTCGGCCTGCGCCTCCTGTCGGCCGCTCGATTGAAGGGCCCGGATGAGCCGCACCCGGTTGGAGTTCTTGCCGCAGAACCGGCGGCGGGCGGATCCACCGAGAGGCTATAATACTCGAATGTTACGGACCGCAACTGCCGCATTGCTTCTCTGCGCCCTCGTTATAGCTTGTGCAATCGCCGGGACGCCCACCATCGATCAGTCGCTCAGCATGAAGTCGGTCAGCGGCGCGCAGATTTCGCCCGACGGCCGCTACGTGGCCTATGGGGTGCAGCAGGCCAACTGGGAGGAGAACGATTTCTACCAGCAGATCTGGATTGCCGTAACGGCCACCGGTGAGCGCTACCAGCTTACCAGCGGCAAGAAGAACAGCAGCGCTCCGCAATGGTCGCCCGATTCCCGCCGCATCGCGTTCACTTCGGACCGCGATGGCAAACGCCAGATCTACCTGATCGCGCCCGCGGGCGGCGAGGCCGTTGCGCTCACCGCCGAAGAAAACGGCGTGAGCGCGGTCGCCTGGTCGCCCGACGGCGGTTCCATCGCGTTCGCCGCCTCGGGCCCCGATGCCAAGGCCAAGAAGGACCGTAAGGACAAATACGGCGATTTCGAAATCGTCACCGGCGACTACACCATGAACCATCTCTGGCTGGTGAAGGTTCCGGCCGACATTCCGTCCGACCCGAAGAAGCTGCCCCATCCCGAGGCCCTCACTTCGGGCGACCAGTTCAGCGTGGGCGCCTTCTCCTGGTCTCCGGACGGCAAGCACATCGCCTTCCAGGCCGGCCGCGACCCCGATCTGAGTTCCGGCGATACCGAGCAGCTTTATCTGCTCGACGTGGCCGATCGGCACGTGCGCAAGCTGCTCAATGCCGGCGGCCCCAACGGAAATCCGAAGTGGTCGCCCGATGGCAAGCAGATCGCCTACACCACCGCCAACGGCAACCCGTTCTACTTTTACGCCAACAGCCGCATCGCCGTGATCCCCGCCGATGGAGGCTCGCCGCGTTTGCTGTCGCCGCGCGTGCTGTCGGAGGCCTTCGACGAGGACCCGAATCTGATCGATTGGGGCCCCGACGGTATCTACTTCACCGCCTCGCAGAAGACCAACGCCCACGTCTTCCGTATCGACCCGGCCACGCGCAGCATCCGCCGCATCAGCAGCCCCGATCAGCTTCATATTTCCGCGGCGTCCTTCAGCAAGGACCATCGCATGATGGCGGGCGCCGCCGCCGCGCCCAACCATTTCACCGAGGTGCTGGTCTCTGCCGTGGCCGATTTCGCTCCCCGGTACCTCACGGACGTCAGCGCGGAGTGGAAGGATTTCCAACTCGCGTCGCGCGAGGTGGTCCAGTGGAAATCGAGCGACGGGACCGCGATTGAAGGCATCCTGATGAAGCCCGCCGATTACGACCCTTCGCGGAAATATCCGCTGCTGGTGGTGATCCACGGCGGCCCCACAGGCGTCGATACCGCGGTACGCGCGGCCGACCGTTACTACCCCGTAGAGATGTTCGCGGCCAAGGGAGCGCTGGTCCTGAAGCCGAATTACCGCGGATCGGCCGGCTATGGCGAGACGTTCCGGTCGCTCAACGTCCGCAACCTGGGCGTGGGCGATTACGAAGATGTGATCTCCGGCGTAGACGCGCTGATCGCCAGGGGTCTGGTGGATAAGGACCGCGTGGGCGCCATGGGCTGGAGCCAGGGCGGTTACATTTCCGCTTTCATCACCTGTTATAGCGACCGGTTTAAGGCTGTCTCCGTGGGCGCGGGTATTTCCGACTGGACGACTTACTATGTCAACACCGACATCCACCCGTTTACGCGCCAGTATTTGAAGGCGACGCCGTGGGAAGACCCCGAAATCTACAAGAAGACATCACCCATCACTTATGTGAGCCGCGCCAGAACCCCAACGCTCATCCAGCACGGCGACCAGGACAAGCGGGTGCCGCCGCCCAACGCCTTCGAACTCTACCAGGCGCTCAAGGACCGCGGCGTGCCGGCGAAGCTGATTCTGTATAAGGGCTTCGGCCACCCCATCAACAAACCCAAACAGCAGCGCGCCGTAATGGAGCACAACTACGAGTGGTTCACCAAGTACATCTGGGGCGACTAACATCCGCCGGCCACGCGGCTTCAACCTTGGTGAGAAGGGCAGCAACGAGCATGACTGGTGCACCACCCCACTCGCAGGCGGCCCCAATGCGCTTGTCCGGGTAGACCTGGACGTTCCACGCCCGTTTTGCTGCGTGCTATCGTCAGTTCGATATCGCGCGTCAGGATGCCACCGTCCAGTCCCAACACCAACGTACTCATCGGCGCCCTGGAGATCGCCCGCCGCGACCTGCTCGATCTCGGACTACGTAACACCCTCTTGAATTATCGCCCCCTGCGGGCCAAAGGCATCGAGGTAGTCGATGAAAAGCCGGGCGAGATATTCCGGATTCTTGTCCGGGAAGAGAAGTCCCTGACCTTTCTGCCTGGCGGGGAGCCAGAAGCAGGAAACGGGAATGGCGCTAAAGAGCAACTGGCACAGCCGGGGGATGAACGCGGTATCGCCGCCCGGCACACGGATTCGCGTCTGCAGACTTCTTATGCGTCCACTCAGCTCCAGAGCAGGCTGCTGGCCACCTACCACGCGGCACGAACGTCAATGGAGGAGCAGGGCGTAAACACGCTGTATCTGGCGCTGGGCATGCTGTCCTGGCGTGAAGACGACAACAGTGATAAGTTTAGCCGAGCGCCGCTGATTCTCATCCCGGTGGAACTCGAGCGATCCGACGCGCGCGACCGCTTTCACCTGAAATACACCGGTGACGAACTGGACGAGAATGTCTCGCTTGCTGAGAAGCTTAAGCAGAATTTCGGCATCAAGAACTTTCCAGACTTGCCCGAAGCTGATGACCTGGACGTGGACGACTATTTCACTAAAGTGCAGCGGCTAGCCGGCAGCCAGGCCGGTTGGACGGTAGATGCGGGCGCGGTCGCCCTGGGGTTCTTCTCCTTCGCGAAATTCCTGATGTACCGGGACCTCGATCCCTCCACATGGCCTGCGGCGGACTCCATCCTCGGTCATGGGACTCTGCGCTGCCTGCTTGCTGAAGAAGGCTTTCATCCTGCGACGTCGAACTACAGCGAAGACCGGCTGCTCGACGATCAGCTTCAGAATCGCGACATCGCTAATGTCGTCGATTCGGACAGCTCCCAGACGCTGGCGATTCTGGACTCGCTGGACGGCCACACGATGGTGATCCAGGGCCCGCCCGGAACCGGAAAGTCGCAAACGATCGTCAATCTTATCGCCGCTGCCGTCGGCGCGGGGAAACGAGTCCTGTTCGTCTCTGAAAAGATGGCCGCGCTCGATGTGGTCAAGCGTCGGCTGGACCGTGTGGGCTTGGGCGCGGGATGCCTGGAGTTACACAGTAACCGAACCAACAAGAAAACCATCATCGAGGAACTTCGCCACACGGTGTTGGGCGAACGGCTGGCCAGCCCGCGCGCGAGGGCCGAGCTCAGCCTGCTCGGCGATACCAGAGACCGCCTCAACGCATACTGTAAGGCCGTGAACGAGCCCATCGGGTCTACCGGCGAGAATCCCTGTACGGTCTATGGTAAGTTGCTTGGTGCTCAGGTTTCCCTCCAGGGCGTGGACCTGCCGCATCTGCAGATGGATGCGGCGGCCGGCTGGACCGCTGAGGAAGCGGTAAGGCGGACGCAGTTGGTGGCCCAGTTGCAGAGCCGGGTATTACGGTCCGGGATTCCAAACCGGCACCCGTTCTGGGGTAGCCGACTGACAGTACTGCTCCCGACCGACCGCGATCAGATTCGGAATCTATGTTTTCAGGCCGAGTCTGCAACTGCGCCTTATGAGACGTCGGCAAATTCTATAGCCAAGGCATTCTCCGTAGAAGCGCCGACGACGGAGGATGCCGTCGACGCGCTTTTCCGGTCGGCCCAATTTGTTCGACTGGCACCGGAGCTAGCCGGTGTCAACTTGACTCGGGACGACTGGATTGGCGGCGAGCCGGTGATTCGGCAGGTACTCGGAGCCGGTCAACGGCACCGAAAGCTTCACGGGCAGTTCGGTACGGTATTGCGACGGGAAGCCTGGACGACGGACGTCTCGGGGATACGGCAAAGCATTGCCGATGTCGGAGGCCGCTGGTGGCGCTTGTTGTCAGGGCGGTGGCGTGACGCCCGGAAGGCATTCGCGGCTATCTGCGTACCCCCGGCGCCGTCGGGTCAGACATCGCAACTTACCTTGCTCGATGCGATCGGGGAGGCGTCCGCGTGCGCCAACGATGTCGCTCGTGGTTCGGACTGCGTGGCTGCTCTGGTTGGTTCTTCATGGAAGGGGATCGATTCCGATTGGGATCTTCTCGAAGCCCAGGTCAATTGGGTCATCGGCGCCTGCAAGGGTATACGCGAAGGAACTCTCGCGGACTGGTGCCTGGACCCTCGACGCATAGCCGTCGGCAGAAGCGATGCCGCCGCGGAAGACCGCCAGTTTGAGATCGCTCGAAAGGACTATCAGGCCGCAGTCCGCAACTGGTCCGGCCGGCTTCAGGTCGATGAGGCACGCTTGGCCGAGGGGCCGCTCTCCGTTCAACCGTTCCAGACATTGAAGGCCCGTTGGGCAACTCAGCGCACCCGTATCGACGAACTCCATGCCTTGGTCGCTTTCAACCAGATCGCGGCGGAATGTAAGGAAGAAGATCTCGCCAACATAGCATCCGTTGCCACAAGTTGGGAGCCCTCGGGCACATCGTTGCTATGGCTATACGAGAGCGCCCGGGCTGCCGCCTTACTACAGCGGGCATTCCAGGAGCGCAATGCGCTCGCCAGTTTCGATGGGGTTCGGCACGCTAATACGGTCTCGGAATTCCGTCGGCTCGATCTCCTTCAGATCGAGTACAACCGGGCTGTGCTGGTGGCGAAGCACGCCCAGTCCTTGCCGGCGGGTGGTGGCACGGGAGAGATAGGAATCTTGTGGCGCGAATTTGAGAAGCGGGCGCGGTTCCTTCCGATCCGCACTTTGATTTCGAAGGCCGGCCACGCCATCCAGTCCATCAAACCGGTGTTCATGATGAGCCCGCTTTCGATTGCGAATTACCTCCCGCCCGGTGCACTGACGTTCGACCTGATCATCTTCGACGAAGCCAGTCAGGTCCGGCCAGTGGATGCCCTTGGAGCCATCGTGCGTGGGCAGCAGGTAGTGGTGGTCGGTGACAGCCGGCAGTTGCCTCCGACCAGTTTCTTCGATGCGCTGGTGGCATCGGACGAAGACGAGCCGGACGAGGAAACTACGACCGCCTCAGACATCGAAAGCGTTCTGGGACTATTCTGTGCCCGCGGCGCACACCAGCGAATGCTGCGGTGGCATTACCGCAGCCGTCACGAATCGCTGATCGCGGTATCTAATCACTTGTTCTACGAAGACCGCCTGGTCGTATTCCCAAGTCCGGATCGAGGCCGGAACAAGCTAGGATTGGTTTACCGGCGCATCGAGAACGCGCCGTATGAGCGAAGCCGCACCCGGACGAATCCAGTGGAAGCCAAGGCGGTCGCGACGGCGGTGATGGCCCATGCCCGCAGCCAGCTACTGCTTCCCCGCGAGAGCCGCGAGACGTTGGGAGTCGCCGCCTTCAGCGTGGCGCAGATGGATGCGGTGCTGAACCAGGTGGAGTTGCTGCGCCGGCAGGACCCTTCGTGCGAAGAGTTCTTCTCCTATCCGCCACATGAGCCGTTCTTCGTCAAGAACCTCGAAAACCTGCAGGGTGACGAACGCGACGTCATTCTCATCAGCGTGGGTTACGGACGTACCGCCGAGGGATATCTGGCGATGAGCTTCGGCCCTCTCAATCGAACAGGCGGCGAACGCCGTCTCAACGTTCTGATCAGCCGCGCCCGCAAACGGTGCGAAGTGTTTACTACCCTTACAGCCGACGACATCGACATCTCAAAGACGAGTTCGGCGGGCGTATCCGCACTGAAGACGTTCCTCCACTACGCGCAGAGCGGGCAAATGGACGTGCCGCTACGAACCGGCCGTTTGCCCGATTCGGAGTTCGAAGAACAAGTGCTTCGCCAGTTGAGCGCCTTGGGTCACGAAGTGCACACACAGGTTGGCAGCGCCGGTTTTTTTCTGGACCTGGCGGTCGTGGACCCAGTGAATCCGGGCAGGTATTTGCTGGGGATCGAGTGCGACGGCGCGCGCTATCATAGCGCCCGGTCGGCCCGGGACCGCGACCGCCTCCGGCAAGCCGTCCTGGAAGGGTTGGGCTGGCGCATCCACCGGATCTGGTCGACGGATTGGTTCCACAACCCGGACCAGGAACTGCGAAAAGTGGTGCAAGCAATCGAGACGGCCAAGACGCCTGGCCCGGCACCGGCACCGTCGCCCTCAGTTCGCGAGGCGGAAATCGTGCGACAGACGCCGTCTGAACCGACTCTAGCGCAAACCCGCCCGCCGGGCTCACCCGCGATTCCGTACGAATGCGCGCGGATAGCATGCCGGCTCGGCGGTGTCGAGATGCACCTGGTGGACCGCGGGCACTTGGCAGAGCTTCTCGCCGAGGTTGTGAATGTCGAAAGCCCGGTGCACGGGACGGAAGCGGCTCGGCGCGTGCTCAGTGGCGCCGGCATTCAGCGTTTCGGAAGCAGGATCCAGCAAGCGTTTGAGGAGGCTGTGCGGCTGGGTGTGGCCCGCAGCCTCTTCGTGGAGCGCAACGACTTCCTTTGGAGCCCGGCCATGCAGCAGCCGCCTGTACGCAACCGAAGCGAACTCTCAGCGGCATTCCGAAAGTTCGAATTCGTGGCGCCGGAGGAGATCCGGCGCGCGATCCTCATCGTGGTGCGGGAATCCCGCGGCATCGCTCCGGCCGAGGTTCCCGTTGCGGTCTGCCGGCTCTTCGGTTTTGCGCGCGTCACAGACGAAATGACCGCCGCGGTAGAACTGCATCGTGACGCCTTGCTTCAGGAGGCCCGACTGGTTCTACACGGCGTCAACCTGGTGTGGGCTCAAGACTGAGCCGGGCGGCGGTAGTCGACAGCCGTCTGCCACGGACACGACCCGTGAAGACCGCCAAAATTGCCTTCAACGCACCTTCAGGACGCCATCGAAATCGGCATGATAAACTGAAACGAAATGCCTGATGCCGGACAACCGGTGCCGGTTGAACGTTCGAAGGGCGAGAATTCTCCGCACTACCGGCAGGCGGATTGCCAATCCGCCGCAGGTTATCAACCTGCCCCACAAATCGAGCGCCTCGTATGAGCCTTTCCTCCCCCTTCATCAACCGGCCCGCGGGCACCACCCTGCTGACGATTGCCATTGCCCTGGCCGGTATCGTGGCTTATCAATTCCTGCCCACCTCGCCGATTCCGCAGGTGGAGTTCCCCACCATCGGCGTTAACGCCGCCTTGCCCGGCGCTAGTCCTGAAACCATGGCATCTTCGGTGGCCACCCCGCTGGAACGCCAGTTCGGCCGCATCGCCGGGGTCACGGAGATGACGTCCACCAGTTTCCTGGGCACCACGTCCATCACATTGCAATTCGATCTGGGCCGGAATATCGACGCCGCCGCGCGTGACGTGCAGGCGGCCATCAACGCCGCCCGCGGCCAGTTGCCCGCCAACCTGCCCAGCAATCCCACTTATCGCAAAGTGAATCCGGCCGACGCGCCCATCCTCATTCTGGGCATCACCTCGGATATCTACAGCACGGCCCGAATGTACGATGTCGCCTCCTCGATCGTGCAGCAGAAGTTGGCGCAGATCGAAGGCGTGGGGCAGGTGTTCGTCGGCGGCGGATCTCTGCCGGCCGTCAGGGTAGAGGTCAACCCGACCCTGCTCAACAATTTCGGACTCGGCCTGGAGGATGTCCGCACCGTGCTGGCCGCCGCCAATGCCAACAAGCCCAAAGGCCAGCTAGCCGACCGCGACCGCAACCAATCCATCGCCACTACCGATCAACTGCTGACCGCCGCGCAATACCGGCCGCTGGTGGTTGCCTACCGGAACACCGGCGCCGTGCTGCTTTCCGATGTCGCCAGCGTGGTCGACTCGGTGGAGGATCTGCGCACCGGCGGTCTGCTGGACGGCAAGCCGGCCATTCAGCTTGTGGTCTTCCGCCAGCCCGGCGCCAACATCATCGAGACCGCCGACCGCGTGCGCAAGGTGCTGCCCATCATTCAGGCGCAAATCCCGCCGGCCATGACGCTGCACGTCGCCATGGATCGCACCACCACCATTCGGGCCTCGGTGCGCGACATCCAGATCACCATGTCGATTTCGATCGTGCTGGTGATCCTGGTGGTCTTCGTTTTCCTGCGCAGCGTGCGCACCACCATCATCCCCAGTGTCGCCGTGCCGGTGTCGCTGATCGGCACCTGCGGCGTCATGTACCTGCTGGGATACAGCATCGACAACCTGTCTCTTATGGCGCTCACCATTGCCACCGGCTTTGTGGTGGACGACGCCATTGTGGTGATCGAAAACATCACGCGCCACCTGGAAGCCGGCATGACGCCCATGGAGGCCACGGTTCTGGGCGCTAAGGAAATCGGCTCCACCGTGGTGACGATGAGCCTTTCGCTGATCGCCGTCTTCATTCCCATTCTGATGATGACGGGCATTGTGGGCCGCCTCTTCCGCGAATTCGCAGTCACGCTTTCCGTCGCCATCCTGGTGTCTCTGCTGATCTCGCTGACGACAACGCCGATGATGTGCGCCCGGCTCTTGCGGCCGCACGATCAGGAGAAACACGGCCGCCTTTACCGCATGAGCGAGGGCGCCTTCAACGCCGTTCTCGGCGTGTATGAGCGATCTCTGACGTGGGTGCTGCGCCATCAGCCGCTCACCATGATGGTCACGCTGGGCACCGTCGCACTGACCGTGTACTTATATGCCGTCATTCCCAAAGGCTTCTTTCCGCAACAGGACACGGGCCGCTTAACCGGAACCATCCAGGCCGACCAGCAGACGTCCTTCCAGGCCATGGACGCAAGGTTCAGCCCGTTTGTGAGCGCCGTGGGAAGCGACCCGGACGTCACCATTGTCATCGGTTCCATGGGCGGCGGCGGCATGGGCGGCGGCGGCTCGCTGAACACCGGCCGCATGTTCGTCACGCTGAGCGGCGACGCACGCAAGCTGACCGCCGACGAGGTGATCGCCCGCATTCGCCGCGGCAAGGCTTCCCACATTCCGGGCGCCACGCTGTTCCTGCAATCGGTGCAGGATCTGCGCATCGGCGGCAGAGGCAGCGCCGCCCAATACCAGTACACGCTGCAGGGCGACAAGCTGGCCGATATCTCCGACTGGGCGCCGCAAATGGTGCAGGCCATGCGGGCTATTCCCGGGGTGGTCGACGTCAACAGCGACCAGCAGGACAAAGGGCTCCAGGCATCGCTGGTGATCGACCGCGCCACGGCGGCCCGTATGGGCATCTCCGCCAAGGCCATCGACGACACGTTGTACGACGCGTTCGGGCAGCGCCAGGTCTCCACCATGTACCAGCAGTTGAATCAGTATCACGTGGTGATGGAAGTGGAGCCGCGCTTCTGGCAGAATCCCGATGGCCTGAAGTACCTGTACGTGAAAGGCTCCAACGGCCAGGTGCCGCTTAGCGCATTCACGCACTATGAGGCCACCACCAGCCCGCTGGCGGTGAACCACTCCGGCCAATTTCCCTCGGTTACTATCTCCTTCAACCTGTCGCCCGGCATGCCGCTGGGCACGGCGGTGGATCGGATACTGGAACTCCAACGGACCCTGGGTATGCCGGCCACCATCCACGGCAACTTCTCCGGCACCGCGCAGGCGTTTCAGGATTCGCTCGCCAACGAACCGGTGCTGATCGCGGCCGCCCTGATTACGGTTTATATCGTGCTGGGCATGCTGTACGAAAGCATCATTCACCCCATCACGATTCTTTCCACGCTTCCATCGGCCGGCGTAGGAGCGCTGCTGGCGCTGCTGATCTGCCACACCGACTTGAGTGTGATTGCGCTGATCGGCATCATTCTGCTGATCGGCATTGTGAAGAAAAACGCGATCATGATGATCGATTTCGCGGTGGACACCGAGCGCAAGCATCACAAGACTTCGGAAGAGGCCATCTTCGAGGCGTGCCTGCTGCGTTTCCGTCCCATCATCATGACCACCATGGCGGCGCTGCTGGGCGGATTGCCGCTGGCCATCGGCGGCGGCATCGGTTCCGAACTGCGCCGCCCGCTGGGTATCGCCATCGTGGGAGGGCTGACGCTGAGCCAACTTCTGACGCTCTATACCACGCCCGTGGTTTACCTCTATCTGGACCGCTTCCGGCTGCGCTGCGCCGCGCTTCGGCAGCGGGTTTGGGGCCGTACGCGGCATGCGCCCGAAGCCGGGCTTCCTCTGTCCGGAGACTGACGGCCGCGGCCGGAATTGCCGGCATCACTAGAATTACCAGCATCAGTGGATACTGGATGTTAGCCGTGAGGAACCGTAAATTCAAAGAGGAGTTCACTATCACCGTCTGGAGAGCGATCTCTCGCAGGCCAAGACCAGTCATGTGCTGGCTGTGCTGCAGAGGCCTGAGATCCTGGACGCATTGACGCGGCGGCCAATCAACGAGATCGTCATCCGACGTCTCACGGAGAGAACACTTCGGCATTCTACAGGTATGACGATCAGTCGGTTACGGTAAATTCCGCCCGGAAGCCGGGCGTCCATTTCGGAGAGGAATTTCGACCCGGCGTCACGATCAACATCTCCGCAGCTACCACCAATAAAATGGAAAGTATGCGCCGTGCCCTCCTGCAGGAAGTTTGCGCACCATATGGAGGGCATCGGCGAGGCGGGCGAGATTATGCGGCGCGGGTTTGATAACTCCAGCAAGCGGCCGATCACGAAATATGCCGCTGACGCTGGCTGGAGAGAGTATTTCGCGGAGTCGTTTGTAGCGTATTTTGTAGATCCGGGAGCCCTGGAAAACTATGATCCCGTCGGTAGTATGATGGTGAAGGCGGTTCTATCGGAGGTACGGAAGTGATGCGATGAGGATGCCCGAGCCCAATATGGATGCAATCCGCGACATCGCCAGGCGGGCTGAGGAAGTCTACAACTCTGGCAGAATGGACCGTACTGCGTGGCGGGCATTTCTATCGGAGGCGTATGCGGCTTCCAATAGCCGGCCAGACCTCACTGCATTCTTAGCCCCTTATGCAAAATCGGACTGGGTCCTCGAACTGCGTGAAGAGGAAGAGACTGACCGCCGTTCCGTCGCTTGATCGCTGTCACCTTCTTGCGGTTTCGGCACCTCGATGACCTTCGCTAGCCAGTTCGGATGGAATAGTGGGCATTGATGCCGCGTCATTCCTCGAACCTGGGCTCCCCTCCCGGAGACTTGCTAAAATAGCGCTTCCTTAATTCCGGGAGGTGGTTCGAAGTGGGGGTATTCAAGGCAATTGTGCGCTTTCTCAGCTATCTGTTCCACACTCTGTTAGCCCTCTTTTTGTTCGGCGTCTCTGGCCTGGCCCTGGCCAGCGGAGCCAAGTCGCTGCATGTGGACATGCTGCCTTGGACCGGCACCACCCTCATATACATCCTTTTCTGCGGATCACTGTTCGGATTGTTAACCGTTCTGCTGGCGCTCAAAGGGAAACTGCGCGCGCTGTTTTTTCTGTGGAGCCTGACGGTAACGGTTTTGCTAGTGAAGGGATATTTCCTCAGCAGCTACCGTTTCGCCGCCGGTGAATTCCGCACCGTCCTCTACCTGGTGGCCGCGTCGATACTGGCACTCTTCGGCGCGTGGTTTCAGATGTGGCGCAACCCCCGGATGCGCCGCGGTTAGGGCGCGCAAGGCCCCTCCGGGAACCGGCTTCCGTGAAGGTCCGCGACCTGATCAAACGGATTGAGAGCGACGGGCGGCAACTCGTCAGCACGCGGGGGAGCCACCGGCACAAGGTTTGCGCGAAGACCGTTAACCGGTCCCGATCCGCTTACCGCCGTAGGCTGCACATGGGGCCCCAACAGGCACGGCGGAACCGCCACGGTATAATGCTCTGAACCCACAGGTTTGAACCACAGGTTTGAGGAGGCGCTGTGACTCCACAGTCGCGTGATAGCGGGCTTCAGAGGTTTGCGAACGTGATGTCGCGGTCGGTGCCCGATGCCATCACCGCGGGCGTGATCCTTACATTCCTCACGCTGGGTGTCGCGCTGGCGCTGGGAAACCCGTTATCGCGAGTACTGGACGCCTATCACCAGGGTTTGTGGATGCTGCTGGCCTTCACCATGCAGATGACGCTCATCCTTGTTCTGAGCCTGGCACTTGCGGCCACGCCATTTTTCCGCGGAGCCATTGCCCGGCTGGCGCGGGTTCCGAATACCAGGAACCAGTTCATCGCGCTGGCGTTTCTGAGTTCCGGATTGACGGCCTATGTCTACTGGGGGCTCGGCTACGCGCTGGGCCCGATGATAGCCATTTACCTGGCCGCCGAAGCTGAGCGCAAAGACATCGAAATCGATTTCCCGTTTCTATTGGCGGTGACCACCGCGGCTCAGGCGCTTTGGCAGTACGGTCTTTCGGCGAGCGCGCCCCTGCTCGTGGCCAGCCCGGGCCATTTTCTTCAAAACACCATTGGCGTAATTCCGTTATCCACCACCATCTGGTCTCCAGCCGCGATCATCCATGAAGTGGCCTTCTCCGGCGTGGCGTTTTTGGCCGCCTGCTGGATGATGCCGAAGACGGTCCGTCCGATTTCCAGTTTTCCCGAGTCATACGCGCTGGCCAAGGCGGTTGGGACGTTGGAAAAGGAGGAGCCGCGCGAATTGGGATTGGCGCAGCGCCTGGAGAGGAGCCCGCTGGTGCCGCTGGCGCTGGGCTGCCTGCTGATCGGCTGGCTGTTTTACCACTTTGTGATGAAACGCCTAAGCCACGACATCAATTCGCTGAACACCACCCTGCTGCTGCTTACGTTGCTGCTGCACCGCACGGTGAAGCGCTTCGCGGCGGCGTTGGAACAGGGCGCCGGCAGAAGCTGGGCAGTGATCGTGCTGTATCATTTGTACGCCGGGGTTGCGGGGTTGATCCAGTTCACGACGGTCGGCGACAAGGTGGCCCGTGTGGCTGCCTCAATCTGCACGGCGTCCACTTTTCCGCTGATCACCGCCGCGGCCGGAGCCCTGTTCGCCTGCTTCATTCCTTCGAGCGGCGGCCAATGGGCGGTGCAGGGATTCGTGACGGTAAAAACGGCCATGGCGGTGGGCGTTTCGGTGCAGCGCGGGATTCTGGCGCTGGGGGTGGGCGATCACGTCGGCAATTTCATCACTCCTTTCTGGTACATCGTGATAGCGGGGATCGCCCGGGTGGATTTCCGCAGCTTCTTCGGGTATGGCGTGGTCTTCGGTCTGATCTGGTTTGTCGTCGGAGTGGTGGTGTTTACTTTCGCTCCCTGTTAGTAAGAAACCCATGTGGGGCCGATTGTTAATCGGCGGCGGATTGTGAATCCGCCTGCGCGATGCGGCAGCGAGCGTTTTCGTGTTGCCTGAAGAATCTCGTCAAACTGCGACAGGCGGATTGACAATCCCGCACTCTCGAAAGTCGCTTAGTCGAAGTTCGGCTGCGCGCCAACTCCCGGCGGGCGGATTGCCAATCCGCCGCAGATTAACAATCTGCCCCACCGACACGCTTCAACCCAGCACGTTAATCAGACTCTGAGCCATCTCCGCAACTGTCTTGGTCACCTTCACATTGGCTGCGAAGGCGTTGCGCGCGTCGAGCAGGGCTACCGCCGCCGGGCTCAGGTCCACGTTGTCGCCGGAATCGGTCTGCGCGGCCTGCGCAATCTGGCGTCCAGCCGCGTTTACACGGCCCATGGCGGTCTGCATGCCCTGCAAGGGCGTACTGAAATCGATCATGATGGGGCTCCTCTCGCATAACTCATCGGCACGCGGCCGCCAAGCTTGAACTGCTATAATCTGAATAAATCCTCCAATAAGGTAGAAATATGCGTTGTGTCCCCAGATTCGCATCCGTTTTTATCGTTTTGGCTCTCGCTTTCAGCGGCTTGGCCCAAACCCTGCCCCAGGGCGTGCAGAAGGTCACTGCCGTTGAGGGAATCTCCGAATACTCCTTCGCCAACGGTCTCCATGTGCTGCTCTTTCCGGACACTTCCAAACCTAAAGTGACCGTCAACATCACCTACATGGTGGGTTCCCGGCAGGAAGGCTATGGCGAAACCGGCATGGCTCACCTGCTGGAACACTTGCTCTTCAAGGAAACCAAAACCCGCAAGAACGTCAAACAGGAACTGACCGATCACGGCGCCGACATGAACGGGTCCACCTCCTGGGACCGCACCAACTACTTTGAAACCATGACGGCCACCGACGAAAACCTGAAATTCGCCATCGATCTGGAAGCCGACCGGATGGTGAATTCCAAGATGGAGAAACTCATCCTCGATGCCGAAATGACGGTGGTGCGCAACGAATTCGAAATCGGCGAAAACAGCCCCGATCGTGTCCTGATGCAGCGCGCGCTGGAAACTGCCTTCGCCTGGCACAACTACGGCAAACTGCCGATCGGCAACCGCTCCGATATCGAGCACGTGCCGATAGACCGCCTGGCCGCTTTCTATCAGAAGTACTATCAGCCTGACAACGCGCTGCTCACCATCGCCGGCAAGTTCGATGACGCCAAAACGCTGGCCCTGATTGCCAATACCTTCGGCAAACTGCCCAAACCCTCCCGCACGCTGCCGCCTTCTTATACCGTCGAGCCCACCCAGGATGGCGAGCGCCAGGTCACCCTGCGCCGCGTCGGCGATACCCAGGGAATGATCGCCCTCTATCACGTTCCGGCGGGCTCCCACCCGGACGCGCCGGTGCTCGAAGTCTTGGCCGGCCTGCTGGGCGATACACCTTCGGGACGCCTGTACAAGGCCCTGGTCGATAACAAGAAAGCGGTTTCCGCCGGCATGGGAATGGAGGAAATGCACGACCCCGGCTTCATCATGGCCAGCGTACGGCTTCGCGCCGACCAGTCTCTTGACGATGCCCGCCAAACCATGCTCAAGACCGTGGAAGGCTTTGTCAACGAGCCGCCCTCCAAGGAGGAAGTGGAGCGCGTAAAAACCCGGTTCCTCAAACAGATCGACGAGGAAATGGCCGATTCTCAAGCGGTGGCCCTGGATCTTAGCGAGTACGCCTCGCAGGGCGACTGGCGCCTGATCTTCATCATGCGCGACCATATCAAGAAGGTAACGCCGGAAGACGTGATGCGCGTTGCCAAGGCCTACCTGAAGGAATCCAACCGCACGCTGGCGGTCTTCATCCCCACCAAGACGCCCGACCGCTCCGAAATCCCGGAGGCCCCGGAAATTTCGTCCGTGTTCAAGGATTTCAAGGGCTCCGAAACCGTTGCCCAAGGCGAGACTTTTGACCCCACCCCGGCCAACATCGAAGCGCGCGTGGTACGCGACAAGCTGCCGGGTGGCATGAAACTGGTGCTGCTGCCGAAAAAGACCCGCGGCGGCATCGTGCAAGCCAGCATCACGGTGCGGTTCGGCGACGAAAAATCGCTGATGGGTAAATCGGCCGCGGCGCAAATGGCGGGTGGGCTGCTGATGCGCGGCACCAAGAGCAAATCGCGGCAGCAGATTGAGGACGCGATGGACAAGCTGAAGACCAGCCTTCTGGTAAGCGGCAACCCGACCAGCGCCACAGCCTCGATCCATACCGTGGAAGCCAACTTCGCGGGTGCTGTGCGCCTGGCGGCCGAGTTGCTTAAGGAGCCGGCCTTCCCCGAAAACGAATTCGAAACCGTGCGGCAGCAGCGTATCGCCACGGTGGAAATCAGCCGCAGCGAACCCCAGTCGCTGGCCATCTCGGCTTTCCAGCGGCATATCAACCCATATCCGCGCGGCGATGTCCGCTACGTCTCCACTCCCGACGAACAGATCGAGGACCTCAAAAAGGTTACCATCGAAGACGTTCGCAAGTTCTATGCCCAGTTCTACGGCGCATCCGTCGGCGAGTTTGCCGTGGCCGGCCAGTTCGATCCGGCCGAAGCCAGGAAACTGGCGGCCGAATTGTTCGGCAACTGGAAGAGCCCGGGTACTTACACGCGCGTCCCCAGCCAGTACCGCGCGGTGCCGGCGGCGAACGAGAAAATCGAGGCGCCCGACAAGCAGAACGCCATGTTCGTGGCTGGCGAACAGGTGAAGATGACGGATGAGGACCCGGATTATCCGGCCATGGTGTTGGCTAACTACATGGTGGGCGGCAGCGCGCTTGGCTCGCGCCTGTTCCACCGCATCCGCGACAAAGAGGGCCTTAGCTACGCCGTCCAGTCCCAGTTCGGCGCCCCCACAATCGACGATGGCGGCAGTTTCCTGGCGGTGGCGCTGAGCAATCCGCAGAACACTCCCAAGGTGGAAGCCAGCCTGGTGGACGAACTGAAGCGCACGCTGAAGGAGGGTTTCACTGCCGACGAAGTCTCCGCCGCGCAGAAATCCTGGCTGCAGGAACGCATGGTGGGCCTTGCCGACGACGGCGAGTTGCTGGGTACGCTGGCGGCACGGTTGCGCTTCGACCGCACCATGGAGTTCGACAAAACGCTGGACGCCAGGGTGGCGGCGCTCACGCCGGACCAGATTTCAGCGGCCTTCCGCAAACACGTCGACCCGGCCGCGCTGACCATCGTCAAAGCCGGCGACTTTAAGAAGACGATCGCGGTGCAGTAGCTCCCTTACTTGCCGGGCTGCCACATTTCGTTGAACAGCCCGGCCTGCACCAGGTCGGGAACATCCGAGCCTGCGTTGGCTTTCACGATGGCGTAGTCGCCCCACTGCGGCATGCCGTAATCGCCGTTGTACTCGCGGTCGACGATGGTCAGTCCGGTGTTTAACACCACGTACTTTCCGGGGCTCAACGGATTGGGGTAGATCAGTGCCGGAAAGTTTTCGTTAGCGGGAAACGTCTGGCTTCCCAGCGTGACCGATTCCCTGGTCCATTTGACCGGCAGTCTCGCCAGCGCCCTGGCGATGAGCTTGTTACTGCCCGGGTCGCCGAACAGCACGATGTGGTACTTCTGCATGTCGGCGCTGGTTACGTCCTTGTCGTCCTTCACGAACGGATGGCCGCGGAAGTATTTGGCCCAAAGCCGCTCAAAGCGGGCGAGCGAACGCAACGCCTGCTGGTTGACGGCCTCGTTCCATGCGGCGCCGGTCGGCCGCACCAGCAGGAACGGATCGATAAACGCGTCGTCGATCGGGCCTTGCAGCGCGTGGGTCTTACGCAGGCTCGCCATCTTAGTTGGCTGAGTCAGCTTCCAGGCTCCTCCGGCCTTTTCCAACATGATGGCGGGGGCGGGCTTCAGCTTCAACGTCTGCCCATCGATGCGCAGTTCCCTGGCCTGTTCGGTCTCCCGCAGGGTGAGTTGCGAGATGTTGCGGGTCTTGATCTCGTAGGTCTTGCCGCCCGTCTTGCCGTCAACGCTGCGCTGGGCATCGATATCGGCGCGTTCGTAGTGCTGGTCCAGGCCGTCCACCGTCACCCAGTAATCCCGGTTGTAGCGCGTGGTGTAAGTCAGGAAGCGGATATGGTCAGGCGAGGTCTGGCCTTTGTCGCCCCACTCCTTGAGGAACGCGTCCAGGCGTTGCCGTACCAGCGGGCTGGTGCCGTGGCCGGTGTTCTGCGAGATCAGAAAGATATCGGGAGTGCCTTTCATGCGCAGGAAATCGGCGTCGCCCTCCGCCGGAAAGCCCTCCTTTTCAAGTTGCGCCCGGGCGCGCAGGGAAGACTCCAACTGCCCGCGCGACGGCGTGCCGGGGGGCGGACCCGGCAGCGAGGAAATCTGCGTATCGGCGTCGCCATCGTGGCCGGCCAGCGGCAGATTGAACGCGTTCAGCGCCCACTCTTCCATGTTCTCCCAGATCTTCAGCGTGGCGTACTGATAGGGCTGCAGGCCGGGCGTCTGCGAGCGGCGGGACCACGTGCCGGCGCCGATTTCGGCCGCCGCAAAACGGTCGGGATAGTGCAGCGCGATGTGCCATGCGCCCTCGCCGCCCATCGAGAACCCGCGCAACAGGATTCGCTTGTCGTCGATCCTGAACCGCTTCCGGACCGCGGCGATGGCCTCGAAAACGTCGGCCTCGCCGGCCCAGTGCCAGCCCGCGCTGTTGATGCGGCCGAATAAGTCAAGCTGGATCTGGCCCTGGTCAGCCACCGGCACATTGCCGGGCCGGAACGTCTGCTGGCTGAAAATGAATTCGGATTCCGTGGTGTTGTTCTGCCGGCCGTGCAGCCAGACGTAAAGCCGCGCCGCCTTGGCCGGGTCGTAGTTCTCGGGTAGGGTAATGGCGTATGGCTGAACCGAGCCATCGACTGCCGAATAGTAGGCGTGGACTTGCTTCTTGCCGGTGGTCCACGGCGATTCGCCGTTCTGCAGTTGGCGAGCACGCGCGATGCCCTGGTCCAGCACCGTCATGGCGTGGTCAATTGCCACCTGCGTACCGAAGAGCTCCGGAAATTCCAGCAGGAAACGGCCGGCTTTGGCGTAGACCTCCACATCGCCGATGAGGTCGGCGTCCGCATGTTTGGCCTTCAGCGGATTGACCAGGCTCTCGATTTGCTCGGCCTTGGATTTGATTTGCGCCAGTTCTTCCGATTTGGGTTGGATGGGTGGAGCGCCACGTCCCCCGCGGCCCCCGCGGCCGGCCTGCGGTGCGGGAGGCGTGCCGGCGGGAGGCGTACCGGCGGGCGGCGTACCAGCGGATGGCGGCGGTTGTTGAGCAAATGTCGAAACAGACAGAGTAAGTGCGGCGAAGGCGATGAACCTCATGACAGGGGCAAGGATATCAAATTTGACCACGAGCCATTAGAATCGGCGAATTGGCGTATGCACTAATTGGCGCACAGCCGACTGTCCGCCACCGGGCTGCCGATATAGGGGAAACTCTTCAGCAGATCGACATGATTGAGAAGAGCGTTGGCGAAACGCTCCGTCAAGCCGGGAAACTTCGCCCAGGAGTAATCGATGATTTCCTCAAGGCCGGCTAACGCTTCTTCCGTGATTCGAACTTGGAAATCCACTTGGGGATCATTTTGCCGGGCTTTCTTCAAGGGAGACTGCCCGGCCTTCATTGGCATCCTTGATTCCGCGATCGATTGCAGTAGCCCGGATTGTGGCACCTCCGCAACATAATGCGCGCAGACCTTCTTCGCGCGCGGCCACCGCTCCCTAATGGTCGCGGCTCTGCATATTACGGGGCCGGGACCGTCAGGGAGCGGTGCCTTCTTAGCGCCGATCGAAGATCGTCACCCCCAGACCGGCTGCGGCTGTGCGGAGGTCGGCGACCGCGCTGCCCAAATCCATCCTCTGGTTGACATCGAGCGGCTCCAGCAGCGCTTCCAGCATCCCGGTGACGGTCTGGCAGCGCTTCAAGGCCGCATCGAAGGCCACCAGCACACGCTTCGGCACCTTCGGTTCGATCTGCTTCAACAACTCAACGACGGCGGCGGTCACCTGCTGAGTGTTCTCCGGCAACAACGGCACGGTGGTCCCATTCAGGTGTACGCCTTCCGGTGTGATGTGCGACGCGATGCTGCGGTATTCTTTGGGCGCGATGTGCGCCATCTGCCGGACGTGAAAGAATTCGGGTCCGAATTCTTCCAGGTATCCGATTTCGCGGTCCACGCTGCGCCGCGCCACATGCAAGTCCAGCGTGCAGCACTCAGCCCATGAGTTGCGCTTCTGCTTGTAGAGTTTCTGCTCGCGGATCTGGTGCAGCGTCTCGATATCGGCGGCGGCACAGCGCCCCGCCACCAAGCCGAAGGCTTCGCGCCGGCCCATCCACCGGCCCAGGCATAGGCTGAGATCGTCGGCCTCGCCGTTCGCTGGTTCTTCACTTTTGATCATGTTCTTCATAGACACCTCTGGCAATTGGGCCATCCTGGCCCGGAATTTTACTGCCGTTTTATTGGAAACAAGGGAGTTAGCGGTTAAATTTCTGGGCCACGCTGGCCCAGACGCTTGGCCGGGAATGCTTTCCCGGCGGCAACCGCCACCTACATGATCCCACGACGCTTCCAAAAAACCGGGGTATGCGAAGGCCGTCTTTTCGCTCCAACCAACAGGATTGAAGCGGGATAAAGTTTATTTTGAAGTCTTGTGACTGAAGATTGGGGGCGGCGTGCCTGTAGTGAACCGTTTGGCGACACGCGGTGTGTGCCGGCGCCAGTTCCTCACGCGCCGGGCCGCGACGGGCCGCGTCATTCCGGTCACACCTGTCACTCCTTGGCCCTCTTGTTCCCGCCCTCGAAATGGGGTATATCGAATCATGCTTTCCCGATTTACACTCCTCACTCTTCTGGTGGGCCTCTGCCAAGGGCAGGACACCGCCCGCAAGGAAATCACGCTCGATTCCCAGACGCTGAGCCGCTATGTGGGCGCCTACAAGATGGCTTCGGGAGCTAACATGCTCATCACTCTGGAAAACAATCAACTCCTCTCGAAGTTAGGCAACCAGCAAGCTATACCTATCTTTCCGGAGTCGAAGACCATGTTCTTCCCGAAAGTGGTCGACGCCGAACTCGAATTTACCAAGGACGACGATCGGGGTAGGCCAACCGAACTGATCCTTCATCAGAATGGGCGGGACATGCCGGCCAAGCGGCTGGACGACGCCCAGGCAAAGCTGCTGGCCGATGCAGCCGCCGCCTTTGCCAAAAGGTTCAAGGACCAAACAGCGGCGCCCGGGGGCGAGACCGCGCTGCGCCAGATGGTTGAGGATTTAGGGCTAGGCAAACCGAACTACGATCTGATGAGCCCCGGCCTGGCTGAGGCAACACGTCAGCAACTGCCGCAACTCCAGTCGATGATTTCGAAGCTTGGCGCCATGCAATCGATGGTCTTCAAAGGAGTCGGACCGGGCGGCGCGGATATTTATTCGGTCAGATTTGAGAAGGGAGCATTGGAGTACCGGATCTGGCTCGGCGTGGATGGAAAAGTGGAGAGCGCCAACGTCCACCCTGACGACGTGGCGGCGACGGCCGCGAGTTTACGCCCGCAATTACCGGAAATCGATTCTCTGATCGCGGCCGATCTTGCCAGACGCCCGGTTGGCAGCGTGACGGCGGGCGTGGTCTCCGGCAAGCAACTCATCTGGTCGAAGAGTTATGGCGACGCCGATATGGAGAAGAAGACGGCGGCGGACAACGATACTGTGTACCGCATCGGCTCCATCACCAAAATGTTTACCGCGCTGATGCTGGAACAGTTAGTGGAAGCCAAGAAGGTGCACCTCTCCGACCCTGTCGAAAAATACTTTCCGGAGATCAAGACCGTGCAAGGCCGCTTTCCGGACGCTCCGCCGATTACGCTGGTCCAACTCGCTACGCACACCGCGGGATTGGGGCGAGAACCCGATAACACGGACACGTACGTGAAAGGCCCGGTCGCGGATTGGGAGAAGACGCTGATCGCCGCGCTGCCGCACACCCACTACATACTCGAGCCGGGCACGCGTTTTGCCTATTCCAATATCGGATTCGCCATTCTGGGTGCGGCGTTGTCTCGCGCGGCGGGCGAACCCTATGTTGAGTACATTCCGAAACACATATTCCAACCGCTCGGAATGACCCATTCGGCTTTGGAGCGGAATGCTCAAGTGATGCCGCATTTATCGAAGGGGTACCAGCCGATGGGACCCAGCGGCGAGGTGGACTCCGAAACTCCGCAGCGCGAGCACGAAACGGGACGCGGCTATAAGGTGCCGAACGGAGCCATCTACACCACGGTGGGGGACCTCGCGCGTTTCGCCTCTTTCCTGCTGGGCCAAGGGCCGGAGAGCGTGTTGAAGACCGCCAGTCTGGAGGGCTTTCAGACGCAATCGGCGGTGCCGGCCGACTTCGGACTAGCCAATGGTTACGGCATCGGTTTTGAAGTGCACCGGCGCGAGAACTACGTCGCCTTCGGACACGGCGGAGCGGTTGCCGGCTATACGGCGTCGCTGCTCATGAATCGGAAGGCGGGGGTTGGAGTGATCGTACTCTCCAGCGGAGCGGTGAATCCGGCCAGCCTCGCGGAGCGGGCTCTCGACATGCTGTCGAAGTGAACGCCGGGCGTTTTCCCGTGTCACTAACGGGTAGTCGCCTCGAAAGCCAGAATTCGACTGGCCACATCCTCGGCCCGGCTCCAAGCCATCCAGTGGCCGGCGCCCGGAACGATCTCAGAGTACGATCCCGGGATCAACCGATGCAGCCACTCGGCGTGCACAGGCGGAAAATGCCGGTCGTTTTCCGCCCACAGCAGCAGCGTCGGGCTAGTGATCCGCGCGTACATCTCCGGAAGCTGAGGCAGCGTGCCTTGATATCCGGCGCACATGCGCGCCACGCAGTTTCGGACCGGTTCCTGACGGAAGCACTCCCACAGGTCGCGGCGCAGATCCGGAGGCAGCCGGACACCTTCCGGCAATGACGTCCGCACCGCCCTCGCGAATACCAATCTGGGGAACCGGCGCAGTAAGAAGCGGTTCCAGCCGTAGCGCCGTAACACCTCGATTTCCCACGAGGTCTTCTGGTCCCACATGACCAGCGAATTCATCACCACCAGGCGGCGCGTGCGTTCCGGGTGCCTGGCTGCGAACACCAGCGCGGGCTGGCCGCCCATATCCATCGCCACCAGCGTGACTGGTCCGATATGCCACGCATCCAAAAGTGCCGCCAGCCGGTCCGCCATGTGAGACGGAGTAACGCCGCCCGGCCAGGGATCGCTCCGGCCCATGCCGGGCCAGTCGAAGGCAATAGTCTCGAAACGGTGCGCCAGCCGCGGCGCCAGGTCGCACCAGATCTGCAAATTATCGGGATACCCGTGGAGCATCACCAGCGGAGGCCCGCTGCCGAGACGGGCCACCCGAACCCGCCGCCCGTTCGGTAAGAGGTCGAGCGAAGCCTTCAGCATTTCGGCTGGCCGCTTTCGGGCGTCCCGTTCGTCGAAGCCGGAAGATCCTCAATGGCGCAATTTGCCGCCAGCACTCCCGATATCGCGCAGAAGCTCACCCACTGGCCGGGGTGGGTCGAACTCCCCGCCAGATAGAGGCCGCGGATGTGCGGGCTGCGATGAGCGAAGCGCCCCTGGCGCATGAAACGCGCGGTCATCACCGGGTTCATGCTATTTCGGAAGAGGTGAAACTCCGAGCCCCACTGGGTAGGCGTTCGCGTCGCCAGCACACGAAATGCGCCGGCATTCTCGCGCCACCACCCCTCTTCCACGAGGCGTTCGACGTACTGTTGCTGGCCGCGGGCACCCAGGCGCTCGGCTTCGGCATAGTCCATGGGTCCGAGGAGGCGTGCGGGAAACCAGCCGTCGCGGGCGAGTTCCGGATTGAGCACACCAGGTGCTATCAGCAGCCGGCATCGCGCGTTTTCCGGAAGCAGAAAGCGCAGGTAAGGCGCGCGCGGCGTTCCCTTCAGGGCCAGGTAGGCGCAGACACCCGGCGATTGCAGCGGCAGCCGGAGCAGTCGTCCTCTCACATCGCGCGGCGTGGAATCCAGCAGATCCAGGTAGGTTCCGATGGCGTTGCAGTTCGAGACCACCGCGGCGGCTTCGATGCGCTCCCCCTCGCCTGTCTCCACGGCGTGCACCCGGCCGTCGCGAGTTTGGATGGTGCGCACCGGCGTGGCGAATCGAAACCTCACGCCCGCGTCAACCGCCGCAGAAGTGAGAGCTTGTGGGATGCTGCCGATGCCCCCGCTAACGGAGAAGCAGCCGAAATTATGAATCAACGCCGGGACGAACGCCATGGGGCTGGGAGCTTCGCTGGCCGGTTGTCCCGCGATATGTGTCCAGATCGCGATTGCCTGCTGGACCGGCTCGGGCAATGCCGCGGCGCGCAGAACGGAGCCAAGCGAACGCGTGAGAAACCGGGTTTGCTTCCAGGCGCCAAGCCGCAGGAGATCGCGGATGCCCGGCTGGGATCGCGTGAGCAGCGGCTGCAAATTCGCATAGATCCGCGCCATCTCCGCCACGAATTTCAGATATCGCCGTCCGCTGCCCGGCCAGACGCCGTCGAACCCGGCGGCGGTCTGTTCGGCGCTGGCGTAAAACCGCAGGGTGGCACCCGGCCCGGAAACCTCGTACACGTCTTCGATCCGGCGCAGGGAGACGCGTTCCGCCAGATTCAACCCCACGGCGTCAAAAGCCCACTCCAGGCCGGGACGGTCCAGAAGGATGTACGGCCCGGCATCGAATACAAAACCATCCATCTGGAATCCCGAGGCAAGTCCTCCGGAGTCTCGCCGCGCCTCCACTACAAGCACATCGAAGCCGGCCCGGGCCAGACGTAGTGAGGCCGTCAACCCGCCCATACCAGCGCCGATAACCACGACCCGTTTCATTGGTGCAGCCGCAGGCCCAGAAGCCGGATGGTAGCGCGGCGCGCGATTCGCACCAACCAACTGCGATGGAGCGGCGGAAACGCCTGCTCGTCCATGTCGGGCACGAACAGAGTGCCGCGGCCGCTGCCGTACACGTACACGGGAAATGCGAAAAAGCTGAGCAGCGCGGTGAGTTCGTTATGGTAAGGATCGCGCCAGCCGGCGATCGGCTCATCGCAACCGACCACCTCCGTGCATTCGGCGGGGTTTCCGAACCAATGGATCGCCGCCCTCAAGATACTCGAATCGCCGGGCTCGTTGACCTTGAGGTGACGGGCCGCCACGATGTCGAGTGCCAGCGCATCGGCCGCGGCGTAGAGCCGTTTGGGCGACTTCGGATGCGGGCATCCCATTACGCCGATCAGGCCGTCGGCAGCCGAATCGTAGGCATCCAGCAGCGCGAAGTGCGGCGGAAACTCATCCAGAAGCATCATGATCGCGGTCTGGCGTTCCGCCTGGCGCTCCGGAAACATGAACTCGTCGCAGCGCGCGCCCATCCACTCCACGTTGCCCGTTGAGAGGTACGCCAGCTCGATCGGATGGCTCCTCATCTTTCCGAAAGTGATGCGGAAATCGGCTTCGCTCCAGGTTCGCGCGATGGTGTACTGCGCCATTCCACGGTAGTAGGAATGCGGAACCTGTTCGGCGGATCCGTCAACCAGCCGGTAATTACCAGAGCCGATGCCGCCCGAACCCATGCCGCCCGAACCGAAGCCAAAGTACCGTGCGACCTCTTCCACGGAGCGGTTTTCGAAAAACTCGCCAGTAGATATTGCTGCCTTCGACCACGGCGACGTCACCGCATCCCTGCCGGCGCAGGTAGACTGCCAGGGCGTCCACCAGCACGGGGTCCGTGATGACGGATTTGTCCCTTCTGTCATAGCCCATCATGAATGTGGGCTTGATCGCAACGCGCATGCCGGCGAGCGGTTTGCCTAAGGCCCGCGCGCGGTTGCGCAGCCGCGCGCCCAGTTCCGAATCGTCCAGCAATTTGCCAAAAACCGTCAGCTTCTGCTCCGCGGTTTCTCCAGCCGCAACCCATACCTTTCCACCCGCGCCGAGCGGATGATTCGCCGCCGAGGGTCCGCGCAGATGGCGCGGGAGGAAGAAATCGCTCACGCCACCGATGCGGCGCGCCAGGTTGACTTCGGACTCACCGTCCATTAGCCGGTCGCTGTCATCGAACGCCGCCGCGAGGATTTCGAAGAGCTGTTCGTGACGGAGTTCATCCGCCTCCACACGCCGGAAATCTTCGATTGTGGATGGCTTGATCGTGGAATCCCGGCGGGCCAACTCGGTGAGACGGCCCCAGCACAGGCGCGCCGTCTTTTCCGCATCCACATTGAAGATACAGAAATCGCGGAACGAGCCGTGCTTCAGGTAATGACGGACTTCCGGGGGAACCTGTCCCAGCAGTTGCCCGCTCCACATTAACGCAGACGCGAGCGCTCGAGAAAGGGGCGCATCGCGCCACCGCACCTGCTGCCGCACTGAGCCCGCCCACCCGCCGAGCCCGCCCGCCATCTGCCGCGCAAAGGCAAGGGCACGCAGCCGGCTGCTGCCGAGCTTGAGGATCAGCCCGCGGATGTAAATCGCGTGCATTTCCTCGTCTTTCCACGCCCACACCAGCGCGTGGCGGACAATCTCGCGGATCTGTTTGTTCACCGGCATGGAGGCTAGCCGTTTGGCGATGAGATCTTCCCGGTAGGCAACCGAGACTAGCTCTTCACGCTCCAGCGCGAGCAGGCAAAGCCGGATCATCTCCCGCCGCGGCTGACCCGCATATTGCTGGCGCCACGCCGCCAGTTGGCGCTCGAATTCTTCGTATATCGCGCCCATCGGGCAATCCCGCCGCGTAATCATTATCGCGCGCGGGGAACCCGCGCTTTCCACCTTCGGGTTCCGGGTACGAAGGGCGTATGTGGGCCAGGTTGCAAAGCCGGAAAACGGGGACCGGCTCGCTGCCGCATCGCGGCGGGCGAATTAACAATCCGCCGCACTCTCGAAAGTCGCTTGTGGAGGTTCGGCTGCGCGCCAACTCCCGGCGGGCGGATTGCCAATCCGCCGCACATAGCGCCACGCCCGGCGCTCATCGCGAAGAGATTAACAATCTGCGGCCGCGGTCAGAGCTGCGGCGTTTCCGTCACGTAATGCGCGCGCACCTTCTTGGCCGCCGCACGCCCTACCACCACCGCCAACTGATCTTCTGTCGCGGCGCGCACCAACTCGGAGCTGCCGAATTCCTTTAACAGCTTCTGCACCGTCCGCTGGCCGACGCCGGGGATGGTGTCCAGTTCCGAGGTGAGTTGCAGGGCGTTGCGCCGCGAGCGGTGGAAGGTGACGGCGAAGCGGTGGGCTTCGTCGCGGATGGACTGGATCAGGTGCAGGATCGGCGAGAAACGGTCCAGCGCGAGGGGCTCGTCTTCCTGGCCGTACACGTAGATGATCTCCTCGCGCTTGGCGATGGACGCCAGCGGCTGGTCGCTGATGCCGATGGCTTCCAGCGCCTCGGCGGCGGCGTGCAACTGGCCCAGGCCGCCATCGATCAGCACCAGGCCGGGCATGGGCAGCTTTTCTTCCTGCAGCCGCGAGTAGCGGCGCGTCACTACCTCCCGCATGCTGGCGAAATCGTCATTGCCTACCACCGTCCTGATGATGAACTTGCGGTAGTCGGCCTTCTTCATCTTGCCGTCTTCCCACACCACCATGCTGGCCACTTTGTCGGTGCCCTGGATGTGCGAAATGTCGAAGCACTCAATGCGCGCCGGCGCGTCGGGCAGGTTCAGCGCGTCCTGCAGCGCCTCTTGAATGGCCCGCGACGAAGGTTTCAACACGCGGAACCGGCCATCGAAACTGTGCCTGGCGTTATTCTGGACCAGGTCCAGCAGCGCCTTCTTCTGGCCGCGCTGCGGCGTGCGGATCTCCACGCGGCGGTTGCGCTTTTCCGAGAGCAGCTCTTCCAATGCTTCGCGGTCTTCGAATTCCACGGGCACATGAATCTCGGCGGGGATGAACTGCTGGTCCAGATAGAGCTGCTTGAGCAACGACGAGAAGAACACCGGCTCATCGAACTCGTGCTGGTCCTCCCAGAAGTACTCGCGGCGGTCCACGATCTGTCCGTTGCGCAGATGGAACAGGTTGAGCGCCACCAGCGGCGGCTCCGCATAGGCGGCGAAGATATCGACGTCATCGCCTTTGGCGGCAGCCATGATTTGGCGCTCCTCGATCTCCTCCACGGTGACGATCAGGTCGCGCATGGCGGCGGCCTCCTCGAAGCGCATCTCCGCGGAGGCACTCTCCATGCGTTCCCGCAGCCCTTTGGCCAGGTCGTTGTGGCGCCCTTCCAGGAAGAGACGCACATCGCGCACCGCGCCGGCGTAGGTTTCATCCGTGGTGAGACCCTGCACGCACGGCCCCAGGCAGCGGTGAATATGGAATTGCAAACAGGGCTTCGGATGGAACCGCGTGAGATCCACCTTGCAGGAAGGCACCTGAAAGTGGCGGTGGATGAAGTGCACCAGCCGGTGCGCCAGGTTGGCCGGGAAATAGGGCCCGAAGTAAGTGGCGCCATCCTTGCGCAGCCGCCGCGTCACGTAGACCCGCGGGTACTTTTCGTTGGTGAGCTTGATGTATGGGTAGGTTTTGTCGTCGCGCAGCAGAATGTTGTAGCGCGGCTGGTACTGCTTGATGAGATTGTTCTCCAGGGCCAGCGCTTCTTTTTCGTTTTCGACCAGGATGTAGTCGATATCGCGGGCTTCGGCGATCAAAGTGCCGGTTTTGACGTCGGCCAGTTTGTCCTCGGAGAAGTAGCTGCGGACCCGGTTGCGGAGGCTCTTGGCCTTGCCGACGTAGATGATGCGGCCGCCGGCGTCCTTGTAGAGATACACGCCGGGCGCGAACGGGATCTGGTCTACCTTGTCTCGGAGTTCCATCGGAGCTGCGATTCAAAACACTGGGAGAGTTACAATTTAATTATGTCACGCTGGGTTCTGACACTGGTCATGGTGGGGGTCTTGGCGGACTGGTTGCCGCTTGGCGCGCAGGACCCTCCGAAGCCGCCGGACCCGCAGCCGGCCGGCAAAGACCAGCCCGAACTAAAGCGGCGCGGCCAACCTTCCGGGAAGAAGCCGACCAAGGATATGGCTCCGCCCGAAGAGGACAAATCGGCGGCCTCCACCACGGATTATTCGTTCAATCCGCTGCAGGCCAAGAAGGACATCACCGTCGGCAATCAATACTTCAAAAAGGGCAGCTTCCGAGCGGCCGCGGGGCGGTTCTCCGAAGCGACCAAGTGGAACGAGGGCGACACCGAGGCCTGGCTGCGGCTGGGCGAGGCCGAAGAGAAACTTAAGGACCATCAAGCCGCGCGCGAAGCCTATGCCAAGTACCTGGAACTGGCGCCGGATGCCAAAAACGCGGCTGAAATTCAAAAGAAAGTGGCCAAGCTGAAATGAACTACCGCTCCCTCACGGTCACGGCTCTGATCGGAGGGTCGCGGCTCTGATCGGACAGTCGCGGCTCTGATCGTGCGAAAAAGCGATCGGAGCCGCGCGCGTAAGCAAGCGGTTGTGGGGCGATTATTTCGGCCGCGCCAGCGCTGGAACCGGCTTGATCTCCGGGTAATGGATAGACCCGTCCAGCAACGCGTAGACCGCGGGCATATCATGCCCGATCACCTGGTTCAGCGCCGATACAACGGCTGCGGCATCTTCCCAGGCCCAATCCAATTGGCGAAGTTGTGAGCCCGTGGGCAGGCCGGCGTATCCATCAATGGCGTTCTGCACGGTGTTGGCGGCGGTCATGGCCTGTTCCACCTGGTTCTGCGCCAGGGGGACCGCGCCCGCCGCGTGGTCCAACGCCGCCAGTGCCGGGCGTCCGCTCTCGCCCGCTCCGGTGAGGTACTGGCGCATGGCGGCGATCTGGCTGTTGAGCGACTGCGCGGCCTGGCGGGCCGGCGCCAATTGCTGCTGCAATGTGTAGGCGCTCATCAGTGCCGACTGGCGGGCGGTGCGGTCGGCATCCGAAATGGTGAAGTGCGGATCGGGCAGGACGGTCAGATCCGCACGCAGGGGCGCGGCGCCACCCAGCGTCACCTGCACCGTATACTTGCCCGGCAGCACGACCGGGCCCGCGCCGGAGCGGCCGCCGAATAGACTGGCCCCGGTGTTACTGCAATTGGCCATCTGTAACGGGCCGTTTTCGAAGAGCGGCGAAGCCTGGCGCAGATCCCAGCAGGTGCGGTTCAGGCCGGGTTGCGCCGGGCCGCGCAGTTTGCGAACGAGTTTACCGGACGAATCGCTAATGTCGATCTGGACCCTGTCGATCTGCACCCTATCGACCGACACCTGGCCCGTGGACCCGGACGGTGGCAGGTAGTAGGTGATCACCGCGCCGAAGGGCGGATTGGGCGCGAAGAACTCGCCGGCGCCGAACCAGAACTGGCCGCCGTAAATGCTCTGGTGGTGCACCGGCGGCGGCGGAAACAGAAAGGCGCCGCCCGACAGCATTTCCGGCGTCAGTTGGGCCAGCGGCTCCATGTGGTCCAACACCCAGATGCTGCGCCCGTGCGTGCCCACCACCAGAGCGCCCGCGCGCTCCTGAAAGGCCAGATCGTAGACGGGCGCCGGCGGGAGGTTGGTTCCGAGTTGCGTCCAGTGCGCGCCCCGGTCAAAGGTCGCGTAAGCGCCCATCTCCAGGCCGGCAACCAGAAAGTTGGCGTTGGCGGGATGCTCCCGGATGCGGTGCACGGAAGTCATCGGCAGCCCGCCGGCGATGGCGCGCCAGTTCCGGCCGAAGTCCTCACTCACGAAAACGTACGGGTGGTAATCGTCATTGAAGTGGCCATCCACCGTGAGGTACACGCGCCCGGCCGCGAACTGCGACGCCACGATGCCGCTGATGTTGAGCATGGGCGGCAGGCCGCGGATGTTGGCCGTGAGATTGGTCCAGTGCCGTCCGCCATCGCGCGTCATTTGGACTGTTCCGTCATCGGCGCCGGTGTAGAGAAGATTGCGGTCAAGGGGCGACTCGGCGACCACAGTCAGCGTGCTGAAGTTCGCCTGGCCGTCATGGCGGGAGAGCGCGTGCGCGGGGACCGGCCCGCCCATCATCCGGAGCGTGTCGCGGTCGATATTGGCGGTGAGGTCGGGGCTGATGGCCTGCCAGTTCATGCCGCGGTCGCCGGACCGGAACAGCACGTTGGCGCCGGTGTAAATGGTGTTCGGGTCGAGGCTGGAAACGATCAGGGGAGTGGTCCAATACCAGCGATAGGCCGGCTTCCCCGGCTGCGGCCGTTCGGTTGGCTGTGACCGTTCAGTTACCTGCACTGGGCCGATGGACTGGCGCTCCATATTATTCAGGTCCAGGCGGCTGGTGACGCCATTCTGCGAACTGACCAGAACGGTGTGGTCATCGCCCGCGAAGACCGCCTGCATGCCGTCGCCGCCGCCGATGTTGAAGGCATCCTTAAAAGAGATGCCATAGCCGATGTTGGTGGCGGCGGGGGTACACCAGCTTCCGTTATCCTGGAGGCCGCCGCAAACCAGAAAGGGGTCCTGATTGTTGGCGGAGATGTTGTAGAACTGGCCGATGGGGAGGTTGAGGCGGAAGAGCCAGGTGAGGCCGCGGTCATAGGAAATGGAAACGCCGCCATCGCCGCCGATTACCAGGCGGTTAGGGTTCTCGGGGTCGATCCCCAGCACGTGGTCCTCACCGTGGACATTGCTGAAGACATCGCGAAAGCTGCGGCCGGCGTCGTCGGATACATATAAGCCGCGGTTCGAGCCCATGATGTAGACGCGGTTGGCGTCCTTGGGGTCGGTGTAGATGCGACTGTAATACATCGGGCGCGGATTCATGCCCGACATGTGTTCCCAGGTTTCGCCCTGGTCGAGACTGCGAAAGACGCCGCCGCCCTGGCTGGTTATGGGCGAGGCCTCGACGCCTGGGACTGCGAAACCGGGGCCTGCGCCGCCACGCCCACCGCGACCGCCACGTCCGCCGCGTCCGCCGCCGGGCGCAGGCGTCACACCAGGCGTCGTCACACCAGGCGTCGCACCGTTCCCCGGCGCCCCGGCATCCGGACCGGGTTCAAGACCGGCTTCCACGATGGCAAAGATCATGCGGTTATCGCCGGGGAAAATGGTGAGGCCGATGCGGCCCTTGTCGCCGCGGGGCAATCCGTTCTTTAGCTCGGACCAGGTGGTGCCGCCATCGCTGGTGCGGAAGATGCCGCTGCCGGGGCCGCCACCGTTAAAACCCCAGCCTTTGCGCTGGCGCTGGTACATGGCGGCGAAGACGACGTCGGGATTTTTGGGATCCATCGCCAGGTCGATGGCGCCGGTGTTTTCGTCCTTATAGAGGACCTTCTTCCAGGTCTTGCCGCCATCGGTGGTTTTGAAAACGCCGCGCTCGGGGTTGGGGCCCCAGAGGTGGCCGGCGGCCGCGATGTAGACGGTGTTGGGGTCGGTGGGATGGATGACAATCTTGCCGATGTGGCGGGTTTCTTCGAGGCCCATGCGCTGCCAGGTTAGGCCGCCGTTGGTCGATTTGAACGCTCCATCGCCCCAGGAGGAACTTTGGCGGTTGTCGGCCTCGCCCGTGCCCACCCAAACGACCGCCGGATTGGCGGGCGCGACGGCGATGGCGCCGATGGACATCATGCCGCCGGCGTGGTCGAAGATGGGGGTGAAGGAGACGCCTTCGTTGACGCTTTTGAAAACGCCGCCGCTGGTGGTGGCGACGTAGATCTCGGCGGGTTGGCCGGGCACCTTGGAAACCGCGAGGTCGGCGATGCGCCCGCCGGTGGCAGCGGGTCCGATGCCACGCCACTCGAGACCGTTCAGCAGGTTGGCGGCGATGGGGGCTGGAGTTTGGGCGAAGGCGAGGAAAGGGGCGGTGACGGCGAAGAGAAATAGGATAGCGAGACGACGGGACGGCATCGATTCATGATAAATGGCGGGGGAGGGGTGCGGGGGAGGCGGGGGATTGGGGCGTGGCCCACGGGTGATCTGCGATGCCGGCTTCCATCGCCGGCGTGACCTGTGGCGTTTTAGCGCACGGAAATGGCAGCGTAAAATGGCAATCATGCCAACGCTTTCAGTGAACAATGGGTATCACCAGCCATTGGACGGATTGGGAAAGATCACAGCGTTTCCGAATCTCAGTCAGAAGCGGGTTACGAAAGCCACGCGGGAGGCTCTGCGCTGTCGGTTCGGCCGAGCCTGATATATCCCGTTCACTGAAGGATCGGGAATGCTAACACGTTTTGGCCGCGGTAGGCTTTGCGGCTTTGCCGACCTATAGCGGGAGATAGGTTAACTGGTTTTCCCACTCCACGGCGTCAGACGCCGCCCAGATTAAAACCAGCATCTCCACGGCCGCACCGACGGGAAAGTCCTGCGGGATCAAGAAAACTCCAGGACTGGGTTGTCTGGACACAAAGTCACGGAAATGGCGTGGCATGGTTCCGTAATCGTGGGACACAAGACTCCGGCCTTCCCGGGAGGTCGATTGCCAAAACCTCCGGATCCTCGATCCCCTCAAGTCCGGCGGCTTGGGCACTGCGAAAATCGATGCCGGGTTCCCGCCGCTTGACGCCGCTGACGATTGCGCGTTTGAGGTCCGCGTCGGCCAGGAAGCGCAGCGTCACCTAGCTTGCCCGAAGTGCTCCCTGGATCGCTCGATCCGTTCGCGCAGGTCCTTCGAGACGTGCGTTTGGGAACGCCGGGCATCTTCATAGGCCGCCCTTTTCTTTTTCAGATAGGTATCCACCTCGACTTGATTGCCCAAATAGTATGCAATAGCGCCCATAAATAGCCTCGAGGCTTAGCGTGGGAAAATTGTCGCGAATGGTTTCCGGAGATTCGCCGTCAAGAAATCCGTAAACAACGGAATCCAGCGACACGCGCGACCCTCGAATGAAATAATTCTCCTCGCGCTGCTCGACGTATTCAGTGGCCATGGTCGTTCTATCAGTGAGTATACCGTTGATTACGCTCGCGGAAATCGAGTACGGAATGGAAGCGAAGAACTGGGGTGCCACGAGTCGCGATCTGATGCGCCGTTTTCTCACACGCTTTACGCTTCTCCTGCCGGACACTGAGACGGCTCATGTGTGGGCGAGGATCAAGCGCGGCTGTGAAACCCAAGGCCGACCGATCACATTCGCTGATGCCTGGATTGCGGCCGCGGCCTTGCAGTTGAACGTGCCACTGGTCACCCACAACGCCAGGGACTACAGAGCCGTGGATAAGTTGACGATTCTGACGGCCTCAAGTGCGTCATCGACCCGGAAACGCGGCTACTCCGGCAACATGAAGCATGCCCTATCGCTACTTATCATGCACCACCTGCTCATACACTTCCCTTTTTGATAGACCGCGGCGCTTGGCCACCTGCTTGATGGCATCCATCTTGGGCGTGCCGGCGCGGACCAGGACTTCCACCGCCTTCGTCACCGGGGTGTCATCCTGCGGAGGCGCCAGGGCTTTGCCGATCAGCAGCGTCATCTCCCCTTTGATGACGTCGCGCGATTCCAGTTCTGCGCGGATCTCAGCGGCCGTGCCGCGCAGGAACTCCTCGTGAATCTTGGTCAACTCGCGCGCCACCACCACGGGCCGCGGGCCCAGCACCGTCTCGACCGCCTCCAGCGCATCCAGGATGCGGTGCGGCGCTTCGTAAAAGATGAGCGTGGCGTGCTCTTCGGCCAGGGACTCCAGGAGTTTGGCGCGCTGCCCCGGTTTGTGGGGAAGGAAGCCGCCGAAACGGAACGAATCGGTCGGCAGGCCTGAGGCTGCGAGCGCCGTGAGCGTGGCCGAAGGGCCTGGAATAGGCTGCACCGGGATGTCGTTTTCGATGGCGGCACGCACTAGACGGTAGCCGGGATCGGAAACCAGCGGCATGCCGGCGTCGGAGACCAGCGCGATCACGGCCCCGTTCAGCAGGCGGGCGATCAGGTCGCCGGTGCGTTCGGCCTCGTTGTGGTCGTGATAGCTGATGGTGGGCTTTTGGATCTCGTAATGTTCCAGCAGCTTGTGGGTTTGCCGCGTATCCTCGCAGGCGATCAGGCCGGCTTCGCCCAACACTCGCACGGCGCGATAGGTGATGTCTTCCAGGTTTCCGATGGGCGTGGCGACAACGTAGAGCAGGCCGGGCATGCTTTGAGTATAAGCACGGCGGGGTATATAGAAGACGGGAAACAGCAGCCGGCTCGCTGCCGCATCGCGGCAGGCGGATTAACAATCCGCCGCAGGTTAACAACCTGCCCCACAAGCTCCTGCCCCACTTAGACGTCCAGATTCTTGACGTCGAGCGCGTTCTCTTCGATAAAGCGGCGGCGGCTTTCCACGTCCTCACCCATCAGCGTGGAGAATATGATCTCGCACTCGGTGGCGTCTTCCTGCCTGACCTGCAGCAGCGTCCGCTTTTCGGGATTCATGGTGGTGTCGGCGAGTTGCTCGGCGTTCATTTCGCCCAACCCCTTGTAGCGTTGGACGGAGGCTTCGCGCTTGCCCTCGCTCTTTACATATTCCAGCAATTCAAGCCAATTGGGTAGACTTTCCTTGCGGTCGTTCTTCGAAACCACAAACGGCGGCAGATTGAATTTGGCGATGGATCGGGCCAGTGCCCGATAACGCCGGTACTCCGGCTGCGCCAGCAGAGCGATCCCGATGGTGCGTTCGGCGCCGGTGATATCGCGGAAGACCACACCGTAGGACGAGTGCTCCTCATCGCGCCGGATCTGCGGGTTCAGACCTTTTTCTTGGATGGCCTCGAAAACCGGCTTGAGGTTGGCTTCTTCCTGGAATTCGGCTTTCGTGTCGACGCGCAGATCGATGTTCGCCAGTACGTCCACGGCTTGTGCCACGCGCAGCCGGCGCTCCAGCTTGTGGAATGTCTCCTGAAACTCATCCAGGTTCAGCAGGTAGGTGCGCAGTTCCTGGCCTTCCACCAGCGGCCTGACGCCCGAGCCATTGACTGTGCCGCCGTACTCCAGCGTCAGGTTCTCCGTGGCGCGGCGCATGATCTCCTTGGTGAATTCCTTCTCGTCCTTAATGTACTTCTCGCTCTTGCCCTTCTTAATACGGTAGAGCGGCGGTTGGGCGATGTAGACCTTGCCGCGCAGAATCAGCTCATTCATGTGGCGGAAGAAGAAAGTCAACAGCAGGGTGCGGATGTGGGAGCCATCCACATCGGCATCGGTCATGATAATGATCTTGTCGTAGCGCAGCCGGGAAACGTCGAAATCGTCCTTGCCGATGCCGGTGCCGAGCGCCGTGATCATGCAGCGGATTTCCTCGTGGCCTAGCATCTTGTCGTAGCGGGCCTTCTCCACGTTGAGGATCTTGCCCTTGAGGGGCAGGATGGCCTGGAAGCGGCGTTCGCGGCCCTGCTTGGCGGTGCCGCCGGCCGATTCGCCCTCCACCAGGAAGAGCTCGCACAGCCTGGGATCTTTTTCCTGGCAATCGGCCAGTTTGCCCGGCAGGCCGCCGGAATCGAGCGAGCCTTTGCGGCGCGTCAGATCGCGAGCCTTGCGGGCGGCCTCACGCGCGCGCGCAGCCTCAATGGCTTTGCCGACGATCTTCTTGCCCACGGCCGAGTTCTTCTCGAAATACTCGCCGAGCTTTTCGTTGACGAACTGCGTCATCAGCCCGGAGATGTCGCTGTTCAGTTTGCCCTTCGTCTGCCCTTCGAACTGCGGCTGCGGCACCTTGACGCTGACGACAGCGGTTAGACCTTCACGCACATCGTCGCCGCTCAGGTTCTCCTTCACGTCCTTAAAAAGACCAGCTTGCTGGCCGAAGGCGTTGATGGTGCGAGTGAGCGCCGAACGGAAGCCGCTTAAGTGCGTGCCGCCATCCACGGTGTTAATGTTGTTGGCGAAGCTGAAGACGTTTTCGGAGTAGCCGTCGTTGTATTGCAGCGCTACCTCCATGCCCATGGTGCCGTTCGGCATCTCGCGTTCGGCTTCGAACTGGATGGGCTTCTCGTGCAGCACCTGTTTGCCTTTGTTGAGGTGCTTGATGAATTCGGAGATGCCGCCGGAGTACATGAACTCGGAGACCTTTTCGGGATCCACGCGTTCATCCGTGAGTGTGATCTTAAGGCCTTTGTTCAAGAACGCCAACTCGCGCAAGCGCTGGGCCAGCGTATCGTAGTTGAACACGGTGGCTTCCATGATGGTGGTGTCGGGTTTGAACGTGACCCGCGTTCCGGTTTTGCGGCCCGCGCGGCCGGCCTTTTGCAGCGGCGCTTTGGGAACGCCGCAGGCATATTCCTGCTGCCAGGTGTAACCTTCGCGCCAGATCTCAAGCTCCAGCCGCTCAGAGAGCGCGTTGACGCAGCTCACACCCACACCGTGCAGGCCGCCCGATACCTTGTAACTTTTGGAATCGAACTTGCCGCCGGCATGCAATTTGGTCATGACCACTTGCGCCGCCGAGACGCCTTCGTCTTCGTGCAGGTCCACCGGTATGCCGCGGCCGTTATCGACCACGGTGACCGAGTTGTCATCGTGGATGGTAACGGTTACTTCGTTGGCATGTCCGGCCAGAGCCTCGTCCACGGAGTTGTCCACAACCTCATAGACCAGGTGGTGCAGGCCCATCTCACCAGTGGAACCGATGTACATGGCGGGGCGCAGACGTACCGCTTCGAGCCCTTCCAGCACTTTGATACTAGTGGAATCGTAAACCCCGCTGTCCCCTGTATTCAATTCGTTAGCCATATTTCCTTACTGATCTTTCAACTGTTTCTTGTGAATCAGCCCGGTCAAATTCGCATCGGCATGACTACATACCGGTACTGATCGGGAATGCTGTCACCGGCCGGCCGCAATTCGCCGGCGCTCTTTTGGTCCTTCAGCTCAAATGCTATCTTGTCCTGCGAAATAGCCCGCAGGAAATCGAGCAGGTACTGCGCGTTGAAGCCGATCTCAAGATCGGGTCCCTGATATTCGCTGGGCACGCTCTCTTCGCTCTCACCGGTCTCTACCGACGACGAGAAGACGCGGACTTCGCCGGTGGCGAACTGAATGCGGATGGCCCGGGAGCGCTCATCGGCAAATTGCGCCACACGCTCAATCGCGGAGCGGATTTCGTTTCTCTCGAGCGTAGCGGTGTGCTGGTGATCCTTGGGCAGGACGCGTTCGTAATCCGGGAAGTTGCCGGTGAGTTTCCGGGTGATCAGCAAACGATGACCAACCCGGAAGAACAAGTGATTCTCATCGCCGGCAAAGACCGCCTTGCCTTCCCCATCGGCGTCATCTGCCAGCTTCATCAATTCCGCCATGGCCTTTTTCGGAACCAGGGCACGGAAAGGCTTGTCCAGATTTCCGCTTTGCTCCGGTTTGGCCTGCACGTAGGCCAGACGATGGCCATCCGTGGCCACCATGGTAAGGCCCTCGGGCCGCATCAGCAGCAGGGCGCCATTCAGCGTGAAGCGGGACTCCTCCAGGGAAATCGCAAAGGAAGTCCGCGCGATCATGGTCGCCAGTACTTTTATGGGGATTTCCGTGATTGGCTCGGGCATCGGCGGCAGTTCCGGAAAACTCTCGCGCGACATGCCAGCGATGCGGGTTCGGGAGCGGCCGCTGTTGATGGTGGCCCAATGGTTGTCCAGGAACTTCATGTTCACGTCGCCCTCAGGCAACAACCGGGCGTAATCGAGGAGTTTTCTGGCGGGCACCGTGCCGGCGCCTTCCTTCTTCACGATAGCCGGGCAGGAACAGCGGATTCCCAACTCCAGATCTGTCGCCGTCAGAATGACTCGTTCTCCAACCGCTTCCAGCAGCACATTCGAGAGGATCGGGATGGTGGTTTTTTTCTCGACCACGCCCTGGGACAGGCTCAGTTCGCGTACCAGATCGCTCTTGTTGACGGTGAATTCCATGGCCTCTGCTCCTATTGCTTATCTGTAATATCTATATGCACTATAAGAACCGCATTCATAGGGCCTGTGCAAAGTGTTGAAGGTTACCTAAAGTATACTAAACTCAACTACTTTTGGCTAGGAGAAGTTGAGGAATGCGGGCTTGAAAAAATGCCCAAATCCCCGGTTCGGCCAGGTTTTGCACATTTACCATAAAGCCTGGTTTGGGGAGGCTGTGGATAATTATTACAAGTTCAGTGTAATGAGTCCATTAGGCTGTGGAGGAGCCTGTTCAATTCGGGATCTATATGACGCTCCTTGTCGATTTTGTTTATGGAGTGGATGACGGTGGTGTGGTGCTTGCCGCCGAAAGCCCGTCCGATTTCCGGAAGAGAGGCATTGGTTAGCTCTTTCACCAGGTACATGGCCACCTGGCGGGGGTACACCACTTTCTTGGTATTGCTCTTTTCCTTGAGTTGGGTTTGCTTGATCTGGAACTTCTCGGCCACGGCTTTCTGAATCGCATCGATGGTCACACGGCGATCCTGCACGTGGACCATGTGCTTCAAAATCTGCTGCGCCATGTGAAGGTGAATGGGAGTACCGGTCAGGGACGAGTAAGCGATCAGCTTGATCAGGGCACCCTCCAGTTCCCGAATGTTCCCCTTGGTCTTCGAGGCCATGAATGTCCGAACGTCGTCCGGCAACTGGACTCCATCCTCCTCCGCCTTCTTGTCCAGGATGGCCATTTTGGTTTCCAGGTCCGGCGGTTGGATGTCGGCCATGAGTCCCCATTCGAATCTCGACCGCAGGCGGTCCAGGAGGCCCGGGATGTCCTTGGGGGGCGAATCGCTGGAGAGCACGATCTGCTTCTGGTGGTCGTGCAGCTCATTAAAGGTGTGAAAAAGTTCCTCCTGGGTACGCTCTTTGTTTCCAATCAGTTGGATATCATCGATCAGCAAAACGTCAGCTTCCCGGTAGCGCTGGTGAAAGTGCTGCATACGTTCCGTCCGGATGCAGGCAATCATCTCGTTCATAAAGCGTTCGCTGGAGGTGTATACCACGCGCATGGCGCCAAAACGGTCCATCAGCGACCGCCCGATGGCATGCATCAGGTGGGTCTTTCCCATGCCCACCCCGCCGTACAAAAACAGCGGATTGTAGCTGCGCGACGGATTGGTAGCAACCGACTGCGCCGCGGCATGAGCGAACTGGTTGCAATTCCCCACTACGAATGAATCAAACGTGAATTTGGGATTCAGCAAGCTGGTGGTTGAGTCAACCTCGTTGCCATTTTCCACGGCAGCCAACGCCTGGTTTTGTTTGCCTCGGGTTACCGCCGATTCGTAGCTCACGTGGCGTACGGGAAGCGCCATCTCCTGGATGCCGGCCCGGATCAGAGTGGAGTATTCGGTTTCCAGCCACGTCCGCGTTTCACGATCCGGTACGGATACGAACAGTGTTTCCGCTTCCAAACTCAGGAAAGACGCGCCTTTGAGCCAGTTAGCATAACTTTCCGGGCTGACCCGGGTCTGCAGATAATTTCGGATTTGCTCCCAATAATTCATCGTTTTACACACTAATTACGTAGTTTTTCCACAACATTTTCCACAACATAACAGGATCAGGCCGGTGCTTAGAATCAGAAGGATCGCCGGTGAGGCTCCGGTTTTTGCCGCACCTTTTCAAGTAGCCCAAACCCCAGTAGCCGAACCTGTTTTTGGGGTCAACCGGACCGTAGCATACCACACGCGCAAGCCATTCCAGCAAGTTTATAAACGCCTTCATTTGTGTGACATACCCATAACGTTTGACATCGGTATTGTTTCCGTTGGAAAATGGGGTTTTACGGTACGGGCGGGAGTAACTCAGTTGGTAGAGTGCGACCTTGCCAAGGTCGATGTCGCCGGTTCGAATCCGGTCTCCCGCTCCATTATTAGCACAGTATACTGCCGGATTCGCCCCGCCATGATTACTCGTTCGGCTGTCGTTCTGCTGTTTGCCCTGCCAGGTTTTGTGGCTCTGCCAGGTTTCGTGCACGAATGTCTCGCCCAGGACTACAAGTTGGAATCGGGCAGTGCGGCACCGGCTGTTCCACCAGCTTATGCCTCGGTGATGGACTCGCAGAGATACAGGGTGGTTGGTCCTAAAGGGCCGTGGTGCGAGGTGTGGTTCCGAAAATCCATCCCGACCGGCCCAAAGTCGACTGATGATTCGATTGTCCTGCCGATCGCTCAGGGCACATTGTTAGGCGTGCTCAGCTTCCCGGCTCAAGGCGCCGACCGCCGGGGCCAGGTGATCAAACCAGGCCTTTACACCATGCGCTACAGCAATTTCCGGGTGGACGGCGCCCATCAGGGCGTAGCTCCTCAACGGGACTTTGCACTGTTGACGCCGATAGCGAGCGATGCCGACCCGGCCGCGACCCCCGACTTTGCGACGCTGGTGGACATGAGCCGCAAATCCGGCACTGCCCACCCCGCAGTTTTCTCCCTGGAAACCCCAGCCGGCACGACCTTTCCAGCGGTTGCCAAGGAGGGCGAAAACGACTGGGCGCTCAGTGTAAAAGTGGGGAGCCTGAGCCTGGCGATCATCCTGGTGGGTCAAGCAGGGGGGTAGGCGTTGAGCCAGGCGCGTTGAGCCAGGCTGGCCCAAGTCCGGAACCAATCCCCCGCACACCCGTCTAACCCCCATCCGCTCTGCCGTTTTGGGTACGTCCGTTTGCGGCACATCTTTTTGCGGCACTTCAGGGAGGCTCGATGGGTTCGCTACGCCAGAATATCCGCTACGCCGTCCGGATGCTTGTCCGGAATCCGGGCTTTTCTGCTGCCGCCGTGCTTTGCCTGGCCCTCGGCATCGGCGCGACGACCGCGATTTTCAGCGTGGTGAATGCCGTTTTGCTGCGCCAGCTTCCGTACGCCAGCCCGGCGCGCCTGGTGCGCGTGTTTTCGGAATTCCCCACCTTTTCCAGTGGCGGGCTGCGTCATTTCTGGATCTCACCGCCCGAATACTTCGACCTCAAGCGCGATGTCGCCGCCTTCGATGCGATGGAGGGCTGGACGAACCGCGGCGTCAACCTGGCCGGCGCCAATGAGCCGGTACGGGCAACGGCTTCGTTTGTGACCGGTGGGATGCTGCCGATGCTGGGAGTGGCTCCCGCGCTGGGCCGCGTCCTGACGCCCGAGGATGACAAGCCGAATGCGCCGCTGACGGCGGTGCTTTCCTACGGACTGTGGCAGCGCGGTTACGGCGGCGACCCTACAGTGCTGGGCCGTGACATCCGTTTCAACGGCAACGCGTGTACCGTGGTCGGCGTGATGCCGGGGTCGTTTTCCTTCCCGCCGGGCGAACTCAATCCGTCGGAATTGTGGGTGCCGATGCAGCTCGATCCGGTGAAGCCGGGCAGCCGGGGGAGCCACTTCGTCAACGTGCTGGCGCGCCTCGGTGCGCAGACCAGCTTATTCCATGCGGAGGCCGAGACGCAGCGGTACGTGCGCAGCGTCGCCGTACCTCAGGGCGCGGGCGTGCATGGCTTCGATCCCAAGTTTCACCCGATCGTGCTGGCGGGCTTTCAGGATGAAATCGTGCGCAGCGTCCGCCGGGCCATGCTGGTGCTGCTGGGCGCCGTCGCTTTTGTGCTGCTGATTGCCTGCGTCAACGTGGCCAATCTCCTGCTGGCGCGCGCCGAGGCGCGGCGCAGGGAAATTGCGGTGCGGGCCGCCATCGGCGCCAGCCTTGGCAATCTGCTGCAGCAATTTGTCATCGAAGGCCTGCTGCTATCGCTGACGGGCGGGCTGTTCGGAATCCTGCTGGCTTTCGGCGGCCTGCGTCTCCTGGTGGCGACCAACGCCGGCAGCATCCCGCGGGTGGACGAAGTCAATATCGATTGGCAGGTGCTGCTGTTTACGCTGGCGGTCTCCATCGCCACCGGTATCGCGTTCGGCCTGGCGCCAGTGATCCACATGCGCGCCGGAAAGCTGCACGATACTCTCAAGACGGCCGCCGGTCGAACTACGGGCGCCGCTGCGGCCGGACGGTTCCGGGCAGCCCTGGTTTCGGCCGAGTTGGCTCTGGCGCTGATTCTGCTGATTGGCTCAGGCCTGATGGTCAAGGCTTTCTGGAAGCTGCAGGAGGTGGATGCGGGCATCAATCCCAACCATGTGGTGACGATGACGCTGTCACTGCCGGGAACTTCATATAAGGACGGCACGGCGACCACGGGATTCTGGCAGGGATTGCTGGCGCGGGTTCAATCGCTTCCCGGCGTGGTCTCCGTGGCTATGGCCAGCGGTCTGCCGCCCAACCGATCGATCAACGCCAATGACACCCCGATTGAGAACTTTGTGCCGGTGCCGAACGGCCCCATGCAGAACATCGACTACTGGAATTTCGTGGGCCCGCACTATTTTGACGCCATGGGGGCGCGCCTGGTGGAAGGCCGGCTGCTCACCGATAGCGACGGGCCGACGGCGCCGGCGGTAGTGGTGGTGAACCAGAGCCTGGCCCAAACGTATTGGCCTCACGAAAGCGCGCTGGGCCATCGGTTGAAGACGGAATTCGGCGCCGATGCCAAGTGGCGCAGGATCGTTGGCGTGATCGGCGACATCAAGAATGCAGGCCTCGACCAGGCGGCCGGAACCGAACTCTACGTGGCTTACTCGCAGTATCCCAATCCATCCAGGCTGGCATCGCTGGTGGTGCGAACCACGGGCGACCCGATGTCGCTGGTGGGCGCCATCCGCGGCCAGATCCAGGCGATGGACCGGGCGCTGCCCATCTCGCAGATCCGGTCCATGGACGAAGTGATGTCGGTGGCACGCAGCCGCCCGCGCTTCCTCACCCTGCTGCTGACGTTGTTCTCCTCGCTCTCGCTGATTCTGGCGGCGCTTGGCATCTACGGGGTGATTTCCTATTCGGTGGCGCAGCGCACCAATGAGATCGGCATCCGGATGGCGCTGGGCGCGCAGCGTGGGGATGTGCTTCGCCTGGTGGGGGTCACGGGCATCCGGTTGGCGCTGGCGGGCACCACCATCGGCGCCATCGGCGCTTTCGCGCTGACGCGTTTCCTAAGCGGGCTGCTGTTCGGTGTGAGCTCGGCCGATGTTGGCACCTTCGCCGCTATGGCCGCCATGCTGATCGCGGTGACGCTGCTGGCCTGCTACATCCCGGCCAGACGGGCGAGTAAAGTGGACCCGCTGATCGCGCTGCGGTATGAATGAAGTTTTGTGGGGCAGGTTGCTAACCTGCGGCGGATTGGCAATCCGCCTGCCGCAACTTGCGGGGCCGCCGCGTTGGAGTGTTGCAAGGCTGGAGGATTTTGAGTTAGGGTTGATTCTGATGGTGCGTTGCGGGGTTGCTGAAGTTACTCCTGCGTTGATCCGATGAACTGTCAACCTGGACGACGAGTGCGAGCCACGCTCCAAAGTCTCCGTCTCCAGTGACACCGCTCGGCAAGGAACTCCGGAAGCTTCCTGTGAAGTACATCGCCTCGGGCGGCAATCGCGGCCTACAAGGGTTCGTCCTCGGTTGAGACGCCTGCGATCAAGATCCTGGACGACCAACCGGGTTTTTCTCAGCAGCCCTTTCGTTCGTGATGAAGTCTCGCCGAAGGCCCTCTACAACCGGCAGCAGGACGAGTATAGCTTCTACCAGAGTTACTTAGGCGAGCGACCTTTTTTGACGATTTGAAGTCGATTCTGAGCCACGCAGGGAAGGAGTCCGCGAAATCGGGCGTCGGCCCGATGGATTCCTTGCATATCGCCGCCTATCTGCTCGATGCCGATGAATTCATCACTACCGAAAAACCGGTCAAGTCGATCTACCGAACGCCACTGGTCAAGGTTATCTACCTGTTCCGGTAGACCCGTCGGATGAGGTTTTCCGTCAGGCCCAATTGCCTTCTTCGTGGGCTTTGTCATTTCAGAAATACGCCGACGTGTCGGAAAACCGCTTGCTAACGCGCGCGGCTCCGATCAGAGCAGCGACCGTTAGGGAGCGTTTCGTCAAAATGCGCGACTGTATTTATGAAACGGTGTACTTAGTTAGAAACTCCGCACAATGGTTCCCGTATACGTTGCACTTGCCGGGCTCACCGTCCCGCCCGAAAGGTTGCACAGCCGCACCGCAATCGTATTGGCTGAACTCACCCGCATATTCGCCATCAATCCCGCCTCCAGACCGCTCGGAAGCCCCGGCGCCACCGAATTTCCCGCGGCGGCGCCCGTCAGGGGGAAGGAACTATCTGCGCACGCCCCGTTGGCGATCGATCCGAAACTCAGTGTCGCCGCGGCTGTCAGGTACGTCGGGACGGCGGCCGTATCCACCGCGATGTTCGTGGCCGAACCCACAAAAGACGCCACAATCCCGAAACCGCCATTCACGGTCTTCCCGCTCAAGAGGGCCCGCTTGTCCAATGCGCCAGCCACATCCCACGTGCCGTTTGTGGCCGTCCAGGTGAACAGGGGAATCGAATTCACAGGGAAAGCGGTCACACCGGCCACTGCCGCACAGGGCAACGTGCACGTCAGTGTCAAGTTGTGCCCCGCAGTCAATAAACCGTTTGAGTCCATGTAGATGTATGCTGTGCCGCTGCCGGCCGTCAGCGTAACCATCTTTGAGGAGGTGAATGAATAGACCGTAGCTCCCCATCGAACGTTGCACGGTGTTACCGCGGAACAGTTCTGGCCGATCGTCAGAACCGTCGGCGTGGTTTCCAGAACGTTGAAGTCGCCCAGTTGCGAGCCCATGGATGCGCCTGCGCCGCCCGATCCGCCCGATCCACTGCCCCCCGATGACACCACGCACCGTCCGCTCTGCGCCGCCGTAAAGGTGATCGTCACATCGAAGAGTGTCGGATGCACGCTCACCGTTTTGGGTTGAACCGTCAGGGCCGGAACGCTGGTGTCGTAACAACCCACCAACAGGTTCGCCGTGCCCAATTGATGCATGCTCCCCGGAATGATGACGGTCGTTTGAGAAGTAAAGCTGCTGGAGTACGCTCCCCCTGCGCCCGAGGCGGCTACGTTTTGCGGCTGCCATTGCGACGACGACGAGTTCCAAACCAGTGCCTGCCCGTTGATCGGCACCGTACTCGCCACCGTTCGGTTCTGTAGCGCCGCCACCGTGACCGCCCCCAGGGTCCCACTCACATCACCGCCCATGGGCTGGTTGGTCACGGCCTTCCCGTTCAACTGCGTCTGCAGATCTGCAGTCACATTCGACAAATACCCAAACGCCACATTACCGACCGTGCCGCCGCCGATCTTGGTCGCGTTGATGGCGGCCGCCACTTGCGAATCCGTTACGGTCCCTGAGATCTGCCCGAACGTGTAGTCCCCGGTCTGTGCTATTACCGCTCCTGTGCGCCCGAAGACGGTGGGCACGCCGCCGCCGCCCGCCAGGGTTTGCGGCTGCCATTGCGAAACCGACGTATTCCATACCAGTGTCTGCCCGTTCGTGGGAAGCGTCGAGGCTACCGTCCGGTTGCGCAGCGCCGTCACCGTCATTGACCCGATATCGCCGCTGGCGTCCCCGCCGGCATTGTGAGAATGCACCAGCGCCGCCTTTCCGTTGATCTGGGTCTGGACGTCGGCGGTGACATTCGCCAGAAACCCAAACGCGGTGTTCGCAACCGCCCCGCTGCCAATCTTGGACGCGTTAACTCCACCACCGATCTGCGGGTCGGCCACGGTTCCGGCTATCTGCGCAAAGGTGTAATCGCCGGACTGAGCGCCGACGGCTCCCGTGCGTCCGAAGACGGTGGTGATCGCCGCCCCAAAGGTCTGTGGTTCCCACTGCGAAGTGGTCGAATTCCACGTAAGAGCCTGGCCATTCGAGGGCGCCGTGGCCGCCAGGTTCCGGTTCTGCAGACCCATCACTTTGGTGGCTCCCAGATTACCGCTGACATCTCCGGCCACCCCTTGATTGGCCGCCGCTTTCCCGTTCAATTGCGCTTGAATATCGGAATTTACGCCGGCCAGATAACCAAACGCGCTGTTGGCCACCGTCCCGCCGCCGATCTTGTTGGCATTGATCCCGGTGCCCACCTGTCCGTCCGTCACCGTCCCGGATAGAAGTCCGAACGCCGGGTTGGCCGGCCCCCACAAACCAGCCAACGCGTTCCATACCAGTAGCTGCCCGGCCGCGGGAGCCGTGGCGGAAACCGCCTGTCCCTGTATCTTCGCCACGGTCAGGGCGTCGGGCTTGCCGCTGACGTCGCCCCCCATGGTGCGCCATGCCGCCGTGGCGCCGTCATTCGAAAGCACCTTGTCCGCATTGCCGGCCGCGTCCGGGGTGCCCTGTACAATCCATGTGTTTGCCGGCGTGCAAACATACAGGTTCTTTCCAGCCGGCGCATCGGTCTTCAGAAACGTTTCGCCCATGGCGCAGGTGGCGGGAAGCGTTGTCCCTGTCTTCGACGGCTTGGTCGACGACGACGCCGAAAAATCCACGTTCCTGGACTGGGTGCGCAAGTCTACTTGCGTCTGCGCCGTCGCAGCCATCGCCAAGGCTACCAACAACGCCGCGGCTATAGACGCTGGCTGCAGCGCCTTTCCGTCGCCGCCTTCCGGGCTATACCGGCGCCTCAGGGTTCCCCTTTGCGGATTGTGCGCGGTATGCCTGGCTTCGGCTGGACTGGCTGTTCGCGGGCACACGCCGGCACCAGCCGAGCCGTTCTCGGTACTCTCAAATTGGTAGAATTTCATTGGGTGAATTGCTTTCGTCAACGCGGCAATTGCGGTACTCGCAAACCGCCTGCAACCGCAGAGTAGCAACCCATTTGAGACCAGTTTCCGGCCATTCCCGCTAACTTATTGAAATATTGACCCAAAAATCTTATAAGTTTGTGTGACTGGCTTTTTGGAACCGCCTGGATTCGTCAATTGCCGCCGTTCGACAGCCCCCGGTTCATTGGGAGACCTGCCCTACGCAGTACCGGTCTTGCTGATGGGTATAACCTGGGCCATTACTGGCTCAAGCAGCCGCAGCACCCGGTCCAGTTCCAGTTCCTGAACGGGCTTGGGCAGGACGAAGCGGCCGTCGCCTTCGAAATCGGCCGAGAGTTCGGCATCGTAGCCGTCGGAAAGCAGGACGAATCCGCCGGTACGGGACTGCATGCGCTCGGAAAGTTCCACCCAGTTCAATCCGGGAGCGTGGATAGAGCAGAAGGCCGCGTCGAATCGCATCCGCTGCGCCAATTCCAGACCGGTATCGGAGTTCGTGACGGGTACTACGCGAAAACCGCGCACGGCCAACAGCGCCAGGATCTGGCGTTGCGCGGCTTCTTCCGGCTCGATCACCAGCGCGGTCATGCGGCGCGAAGATTCGCGTACCGGCGCACCGGCCGCCGCGATGGCGGGGGTGCTGCGGTCCCTCATTGAGGCCGGCAGTTCCACTTCGAAGCGCGGCTCGGTGTTGTTCTTTTCGATGAGCCGCACTTCGCCGCCATGACCGGCGATGACGCTGCGGGTCACGCCTAACACGCTGGCGGTGTCCTCCATCTTGCGCAATTCGGGCAGCGAGGTGAAGGAGATTTCCACCAGCAGGCGCCGGGCAATCAGACTGGTGCGGATGGTCAGGGACTTCACCTCCGCCTGCGCCAGCGACTGCTCCACGTGTACGAAGAGGTTGAGGAATACCTGTTCCAACTGGCCCTGCGAGCCGATTACGAAGAGAGGTTCGCGGCTGGTTAAATCCCGCACCCGGATGCCCGATGCCTTCCAATCGCCTTCGCGGAACTCGATCAGGTTGCGCAGCAGCCCGTTGATTTCCACCTGACGCGCTTCCACCTGTTCGGCGGCGGCGAACGATACCAGCCGGGCCACCATGGCCGCGGCCTTCCGGGCTTCGGCTCCGATGGCCGCAACTTCGCGCTCGGCAGCGCTCCCGTGCGCCTTTTCGAGCGCCTTGTGGGCCAGTTCCGAAATGGACGAGAGCGGCGTCTGCAGTTCGTTCACCACGCCCGAAATCAAACGGCCCACGGCCGCCAGCTTTTCGGTGCGGAAGAGTTGTTCCTGAACCGACCGCTGGTCCATGAGCCGGATAGCTACACCGATCTGATTACCCAGGTGCTGGGCCAGGGCTTGCTCGTCGGCGGTGAAGTTGCGAACCCGGTCGTCCTGGTCCAGTTGCAAAACGCCGATCACCTCGTTTTGCGCCAACATCGGCACAAACAAGAGCGACTTCGGAGTAACATCGCCCTCTTTTCCCGCAATCGGAAACGGACTACGCGCGATATCGGGTATCACCAGCAAGGTCCGATAGTGGAAGCAGGCCACCGCCCCGGCCGGGGTTCCGCCTGGCGGAGAAGAGAGCGAAATCGAGGCCGGTTCCGTGCCATCGTCCACCATCCGGTCCAGCGTCTTCATGCCCCGGTTGAAGACGTACAACCGCAGCCCGGTCACTCCCAGGATTCCGGGCAAAGCTCCGGAGATGCGCTTAAGGATCGTTTCGGGCGAGGAGGCGCCCAGGATCTCTTCGCCCAGTTGGTAGGTCGTTTTCAGCCGTTTGCGTTGGTTCCGCAGGCGGCGCTCACGGCCCCACACCACGAATCCGCCCACCAGCAGCACACCCAATCCACCCGCGATCACCAGCGGCGGGAGAAACCAACTGCGCTCAGCGGTAACAATATCGCCCGTATCCCGGACCACCAGTTCAAACCAACGGTTATAGGGCGGCTTGAAACAGTATTGGAATGCCATCCCGGTGGCTCGTACAGTATCGCCGATAGTGAAGCGGTCGATACTCGGCATGGAGCGGTCGGGAGATTGCGGAACGAAAAGCTTATATGAGCCGTCCGCCGACGAGATCATCAGATAGGCGCCGCCGCTGTTGTAGCTGGCCTCGGTAACCTTGCCTTCGGTTCGCACCAGCATCCCTATATAACGGATCCCCATCAACTCCCTGACCGGGACCTGTAGCGCCTCGGGGGCCCGCTTCCGGTCGACCACCGCTATGCGCGTGGGGACCACCGTGACTGCCCCGAAGAGGGACGAAACCGTGCCTTCCACCTGCAGTTCGTCGCCTGGATGGTAACTGTAGAGTTGCATGTTTCCCAGGGGCAACTGCAATACGCCGCCGCCGGCCGGGTCCTGAATGCCCAGCAACGTGTAGCCCGGCACGCGATAGGCGCCGGTCGCCACTACACCCCTGACGGAGACGCTGCGGCCCTCGTAAAGCGGCGTAAAATCAGGCTGTTTGCGGGATTCGAGTTGATCGAAGGAGAGCTTGGTCTGGCCGGCGACGGGCAGGCTGGCCAACGCCAGGCAAAGCCCCAGCGCCATTCCAAGACAACGGCCTACGCCGACGGACTTTGGGATCGCAACCATTGATCCAGATTCGTGCTCAAGAAATTATCTATCGTTATGTGAGTACCATGCAAGTTCACTTCGGTAGTACTAAGGCCAATAACCCTCATACCCGCCGAGATGGCGGCCGCTACACCGGAGTGGGAGTCCTCGAAGACGATGCAGTTGGGAGGCGCCACGCCCAGAAGCTCCGCCGCCCGAAGATAAATATCGGGATGCGGCTTGGGGTTCCGGACCTGGTGGCCGTCCACCACCACCCGGAAACAGGGGCGCAGGCCAGTCCGGTCCAGCAGGAAGTCGATATTCTCGGGTTCGGCATTGCTGGCGATGCCCATGGGTGTACCCTGGTGCATTTCCAAAAACCACCGCAACCCCGGCACCAGGATTTCTTCGATCCGGTCCGAAACCATCTCCCGGTACAACTGTTCCTTGGCCTTTCCGCGAGCCGCCACTTCTTCGGGCGGAAGCCCGGCCCCGAAGTAATCGCGGACGATATCGTCGTTGCGTTTACCGTACATCCGCTGGAGCATGGCGTCGGTAGTCTCCAGCCCGTAGCGGCGGGCGAAGGCTGCCCAGGATGCGCGGTGCACGGGGTTGGAATCGACGATCACGCCATCCATATCGAATATGAAAGCCAGACCCGGTGAAAGCAAGTTTGATTGTAGTATGGCCGGCCGCTATTCTTTCGCGGTCCCGCCCCCAATACTGGCATCCAGCCAATCCAGGTACGAAGGAGCGCCGTCCACGATAGGCAGCGCCAGCACTTCCGGCACGTCGTAGCTATGCAGCCGGTCTAGCGCGGCACGGAGCGGAGCAAACAACGCTCGCGAAGATTTGACGACGAGCAGGCATTCGGCGGACGATTCCACGGCTCCTTTCCAGTGGTAAAAACTCTTTACGCCGGGAACAATGCTCACGCAGGCGGCCAGCCGCTCCTCAACCAGCGCGCGCGCAAGTTTGCCGGCTTCTTCTTCATTGGCGCAGGTGCTTAAGACAACAATCTTGTCGGTCATTGGGAAAAAAGTATTCGGACATTCAAGCCGCGAATGTTAATATTATGGTCCAGGCCGTCGCCGAATGAAAGCTCCGCTCACCCGAATCGCCTATGTGATCGTCTTCCTGACGGCGGTGACCTATGCTTTCTTCGCCTTCCCGAAAGGGATGCACGCCTGGCAGGAAAAGCAGCGCCAAATCCAGGAAATGGAAAAACGCAACGCCAGCGCGGCCCAGGAAGTGGAGCGCAAGAAGGAACACATCAAGCGCCTCACGGACAATCCCGCCGAACAGGAATTGGAAATCCGCAGACGCCTGAAGTTGTTGCATCCGGATGAGAAGATTTATATCCTGGGCGAACCCGAAAAGAGATAGGAACTCGAGCGACAAGTCGCGCCTCTGATCGGAGCCGCGCGCGTAAGCAAGCGGTCCTCGGATACGGTAGTCGATATCAGATAAGAACGAAAACGCTCTGTCTCCGGCGCCGGCAAGAGTCCGGCTGATTGGAACTGTCTATACAGCAGTTCACTTCGCCCTTCTTTTGACTAGGGCATCCAGATCTTCGCGGATCTCCCGGGTTGTCGGGTGGTCCGGCCCCAGGGCCTTCTCGGCAGTGGACAGGGCGCGGCGATATAAAGGCTCGGCGCCGGCGTCATCCCCTTCGGATTCCAGCACGCCCGCCAGATTATCGAGCGCCATAGCCGTGTTCGGGTGGTTTGGCCCGAGTGTCTTCTCGGCTATGGCTAAGGCGCGGCGGTACAGGGGCTCGGCGCCGGCATAGTCCCCTTGCAATTCCAGCAAGCCCGCCAGATTGTTCAGCGAGCCGGCGGTGTCCGGATGGTCCGGCCCGAGGGTCTTCTCGGCAATTGCCAGGGCGCTGCGGAACAACGGCTCGGCGGCCCCCAGGTCCCCTTTGGATTGGAGCGACAGCGCCGTGTTATTAAGCGACGTCACGCGCAAGGACTGGTAGGTTTGCTCGGCCTCCGGGTCGGGCCCGGTGCTATGTTCCAGGTAGTATTCCATCCACCGGCGGCCCTGCTCAACATTGCCTTTAAACGCGTATACCTCACTCAGCCCGCGGGCGCACCAGGGGCGCGCGGGGTCGTGCTGAATATGCTGGGCGCACTGTTTTTCCAGGCTTTCGAGCAGCATTTCCATGGCATTTCGCGACGCGGCATTTCGCGGCTCGGAATTCCCTGACTCGAACGCGGGCGGCGGACGGCGCATGAAAACCACGCTCACCGAATCGGCGAACGCCAGTGTCCACTCCGTACTCCCGGAGTCCGCCAGTTCCACCACCAGCGGGTATACCTGGCCTGACAAATAGTCAAAACCCTCCGCAACGACCATTTGAATCCCGTATTTTTGCAAGAGCTTCTCCGTGCCCAGGCCACCGGCGGAATCGGCGTTAGTCAAGATGCGTTTGTAATCCGCGTAAACCTCTTCGCTCAACCCTCGCGGATCGATAAAATCGCGCTGCATGGGCCACAACCGCCAGACCAGGTAGCCCCCGGTTTCGTAGTTATTGAACATCCGGCCGGTAATTCGTCGGGCCTGAATGAAGTCGGCGGCTCCCGAAGGAAGCTGCCAGTTGGCGGCGTGCCATGCGAACGCATTCCCGCGCGCTATCGCCGGCGCCACGTCGCTTACCAGGAGGGCCGCCGTCGCCAACAACGCCACTACGGCCGGCAGCGCGCGCCACGGTCCTTTCGGCCCAAAGGACTTGGGGACGTAGGCTGCGATCAACACCGGGCCGATCAGCCCAATGAAGATGGTGTTCCGCACGGCCGTGAGAGAAATGAGAGCGAAACCAAAGTAGAGCAGCCAATCGACTGGCCGCGTGCGGCGGCGGGCAAAAACCAGCGCCAGCAGCGAACCGAACAGGAGCAGGCTGTAAATGCCGGGTTCCCAGAAAACGGGGCGCTGCCACTCCAGGTTTTCCGATTGAATCCCGCTCGAACGGTACAGGAAGAGGATTTGGATCACCCGGAAGCCATTCGGGTTCAGGCCTGAGACCAGGAAACAAGCCACCGCTACCAGCCACAACTGGCGCTCGTTTGGCACCGGCCTTTTCCGCAGGCGTTCGATTGCCGCCTCGCCGCAGTACGCGCCGGCTACCAGCCAACCCAGGAAGAATCCGGCGTGGCAGTTGGACCAAATCAGAAAAACGGCGGGAAGCGCCCATAACCGGCGTGATTCCAGACTAGGACGCGATTCCAGACCAGAGCGGCGCGATTCCAGAATCGCCATCGTCACCGCCAGGCACAGGAACGTCACCAGAAACGGCCGGCTCTGCTGAAAATGGAAGGCCATGGCGGCGCAGGCAAGCGCTGCCGCCAGGCTGATGTAGAAGTCATTGGTGCGGCCAAAGGCCATCCAGCCGGCGAGCGCGCAAAAAACCATGAGCAGTGCCGCCCGCGCCAGAACCAACCCCGGGAATCCAGCCACGGAGTAGATCGAATACATGATGATCTGCGCCAGCCATTCGTGCGTGAGGTTGAAGTAACGTGTGACCTCCTCACCGGGGTATTTGGCGGCGCCCATCCCGCTGGTGTAGGAGAACGGATCGGGAACACTCAGGGCGCGAGTGTCCCATGAGTGCTGTCCGGTTTTCAAGTGCAGCCAGATATCGGTATCGCGGATTTCACCGGTGAATAGGGAGAGCAGCAGGATGGCTGCCAGCGTCAGCAAGAGCGGCCGAAGCCAGCGCGGCGCGGCCGCAGGTTCCATCGGGGCAACGGAAACCGTTCGCCTGGCGCTGCGAAGGGGCATACTGAGGCGACTCAATTCTACCATCGGTTGACGGATCGGTCAGGATTCCGACACGGTCGGCGCAGTCGGAGGAGACCCGGTGATTGCCTACAGCGGTGATCACTGATCAAGGACGGCATCACGCGCGTCGCTAACGGACTCCCGGGTAGTCTTCTTTGCGCCCTTGCGGCTTGGCGTGAAATCTTGCCTTTTTGACTCCCATGCTCCAAGCGGATTCCCCTTACGTTAAACGCCGATTGTCCAGCTTATTGTTTTGACTCCGCCTTAGCGGCGGCTTCGCTGATCCGTTCCAGGCAACGCTCACCCGCATCGTAGGTTTTCTGTTCCTTATCGAAGCCTGACAGATCCATACCGGCAACGTAACGTTGAATCGCTTGCGCGTTTTCGATGATGTCTTGGAGGCGGCGCGCGGGTTTGTCAGAAGGCACGGGCGCGGTCCCGGTCGATCTCTGCTTGAAAACGTCTCTTGCGCACCGGCTCTTCGATGACATCCACCTGGCAGCCCAGAATTCCGGACAGACGCCCTTCGAGTTCGCTCAAACGGCTGAGATAATCGATACCTGGCGCCGAGAAATTCTCGCCGAGGCGGACCGCCACATCGACATCGTGCGCGGGCTCCTCCCGGCGCGCTACCGAGCCGAACAGAGATACGCTCAACACGCCAGCCGTGCGGAGTTCCTGTTCATGCGCCTTCAAAGCTGCCAGGACGCGGTCGCGTTCCATGGAACCAATTTTGCACAAGTCGTATCCCGCAGGCAACCGCCCCAACCGCCCTCCAGGGTTGCAACGGCTGGTCCACTGTTATACGCTTTCATTCATCCGGCAGGATGCCTGCTGGGCAGGGGGAGTGAATGCGTCTCGTAGCCGTCACGTTAATAGTTGGAGCGATCCTTGCGCCAATATCGTTGGCACAGGAATCCACGGCCCGTTTGCTTGGCACGATTACCGATCCGACGGGCGCGGTGGTACCACACGCCAGCATCGTCGCGAAGAATGCGGCCACGGGCCTGGAGCGGAGGGTACAAGCCGATGAATCGGGCGACTATTCGATTCCGCTCCTCCCTATCGGCCAATACACCGTAACGGGGGAGGCGCCGGGCTTCAAGACCAGCACCATCACCGGCCTCACGCTGCAGGTGAACCAGGAGGCACGTATCGATATCAAGCTGGCGGTGGGCTCGGCGGCGGAATCCATCCAGGTTGAGGCGTCCTCCCCGGTGCTGGTCACGGACGATTCCTCGGTGGGGCAGGTGATCGAGAACGTATCCATCGCCAGCATGCCCTTGAACGGGCGCGCCTTTTGGCAATTGGCCCAGTTGACGCCAGGAGCGGTCTTCACGCCGGGCGGCTCGGATATCGCTTCCGGCGGCACGGGGATTCGGGCATCGCGCATCGGCTTGCGGATCAGTGGAAGTTCCCGGCTGGCCGCGGGCTGGCTGCTGGATGGTTTCGACATTACGGAATACGAACTGGGGTCCACATCCATTACGCCATCAACCGACGCTATCGATGAGTTCAAGGTGCTGGCCGGCGGCATGAGCGCCGAGTACGCTGAACCATCCGTCATTAACGCCGCGCTGAAGAGCGGCTCCAACCGTTTTCACGGCAGCGCGTATGAGTACCTGCGCAACGAAAAAATCCAGGCGCGAAATTTCTTTTCCCCCACGGTGGCGCCGTTGAAGCGCAACCAGTTCGGCTCTACGATCGGCGGCCCCATCAAGCACGATAAGATTTTCTTCTTCGCCGATTACGAAGGCGCGCGCACGCGGCAGGGAACCACCCAGAATTCCAATGTTCCCAGCGTGCAGCAGTTGAACGGCGATTTCAGCGGCGGCCGGCCGATTTTCGATCCGTTGACCACTGCCATCAATCCGGCCAATGCGAGCCAATTCGTTCGAACGCAGTTCCCCGGCAACGTCATTCCGGCCAACCGCATGTCGCCGCAGGCCTTGTTTTTCAAGCCGTTGTTTCCCGTCCCGAACAACGGCCCCGGCCTCTTTGTGTACTCGCCGTCGCTTTCTCTGGACACCGACAAATTCGACATCAAAATCTCGCCGCGTCTGACGGCCAAGGACAGCCTGGTCAGCCGCTACTCCTATGTCGACAACACGGAAAAGGACGTACAGGGTTATCCCGCGCTGGGCTACTATCCATTGCATAGCCGGTCTCAGAACGCGGGTTTGACCTATGTGCACATCTTCTCGCCTTCCGTCACCAGCGAGTCCACCTTCAGCTACTATCGAACTTACTTCCTGCTTTTGAATGCCAGCGCGTTCAACGGACAAAACGTGGTGCAGCAGGCAGGTATTACGGGATACGAAGGCATATCGAATCTGCTGCCTGCCGCTCCGCTGATCAACTTTTCCGGCTACACGGCGCTGGCGGGAAACACCGACAATCGCCCTAAGGCCAACCGCATCCGCACGTACCAATACCGTTCGTCGTTGACTTGGGCTCATGGCAAGCACCTGATGAAGTTCGGCACCCAGCTTTCGCACCAGGCGCACGCTTTTTATCACGGTCAAAGCTCGCAGGGTTCGGCTTCCTTCAACGGCCAGTACACGCAAAACCCGCTCAGCGCTGGAAACACGGGTGACGCCTTCGCCGATTTTCTCCTCGGGGTTCCGAGCAGCATGCTGCGCTCCACGCCGCTGCAGATCTACGGCAACACCGGAAATTTTTGGGCTTTCTACGGTCAGGACGATTACCGGATCACGCGGAATCTGACGCTGAACCTGGGCTTTCGCTGGGAACTGAACTCGTTTTTGCCTGGTATCCGCGGGCAGACGAACGCTTTCGACTTCACCACCGGCAACCTCATCATTCCCACCATCAACGGCACCCCGGACCTTACCGCGCAACCCGGAGGGGCCCAGATTTATGCGGTATTCCGTCCTTTACTGGAGTCCAGTGAACAAAAGGGCCTTCCCTGGTCTATCCGCTATCCCGACTATCGCGACCCCGCTCCCCGAGTCGGCTTGGCCTGGCGGATATTCGGCAGTGATAAATGGGTACTGCGCTCCGCTTACGGGATCTTCTACATCTTCCCCGATACCAACCAGACACAGGGCCAGATCAACGCGCCTCCTTTCCAATTGACGCAGACAATCAACAACGACGTGCCTACGGCAACCACGCTGACCCCCATCAGGAACCTGGCGGATTTCTTCCTCGGCAACCCGCTGGTGGCCATAAACTCGACCCCCGCCATCACCACGGGCGGCACCCGCTACCGGCAAGCTTACACTCAGACGTGGAATTTGAATCTCCAGCACGAGTTTCGAAACCATGTAGCGGTGGAGGTGGGCTACGTCGGAAATAAGGGCACGCGCCTGTCGTCGGTTTCGACGTACAACATCCCGCTGGCCGGCCCGGGTAATGTCCAGGCGCGCCGGCAGTATCCACAGTGGGGAGTGATCAAGTACCTGATCTGGGGCGGAGACAGCACGTACCACAGCCTGCAGACGAAGGTGGAAAAGCGGTTCTCGAACGGATTTTCGCTGTTGGGCTCCTACACATTTTCGAAATGTCTCGACGGCCCGGGCAGCGAGGAAGGCGGTTCTCCCGCCGCCTATCTCGACAGGCTGTACAAAGGCCCGTGCAGTTTCGACGTGCCTCACAATTTCGTCACCAGCTATGTTTGGGAGTTGCCGTTCGGCAATGGCCGCAAGTTCTTCTCCAAAGCTTCGCGGGCTGTGAACGGCGTCATCGGAGGCTGGCAGTGGCAAGGCATCAATACGCTGCAATCGGGCGTGCCCTACTCGGTGGGCATCAGCACCGATCGCGCCAATACCGCCGTAGGGCAAATGCCCGACGCCATCGCCAAGCCAGTGGTTCTGGGAAATGTGAACTGCTGGTTCTTCACGTCGGCCAACCCCGCCTGCCGCGCCCTGCTGCCAAATCAGGCGGACACTTTTGCGCTCCCGGCGCAGTTTACCTACGGCAACGCCGGCCGGAACATCCTGTATAACGACAAGCTTATCCAGTTCGACATGTCGCTGTATAAGACCTTCAAGTTCACGGAATCCAAGAGCCTGGAGTTCCGCGCCATGGTCTACAACCTGACCAACACGCCGAGCTTCAACACTCCGGGCACCAGCGAAAATCTCGCTACCGGGGGCCAGGTTACATCGACGCGAAACCAACCCCGGCTGTTTGAGTTCGGATTGAAATTCAGCTACTAAACACTCCTGAAGGGAAACACATCATGGCGGATGGGGAACTAGATCGCAGGGCTTTCATCAAGACAGCGGCCGTGACGGCCCCGGCCGCGCTGACCGCGGTAAGCGCCGCCTATGCGCAGGCGCCGCCGCCGAAGAAGATGATCGGCATCCAGGTGGGAGCCATTTCATTTCTGGACGAGGGCGTCGAAAAGGTCCTTGACATCTTCCAGGAACGCGCCTCCGTCAACACGCTCTTCCTGGCGGTATTCACCTATGGCCGGGGCATTGCGGGAAGACAGGTTCCCGGCCAGCCGCTGCCCGACCACGGCAAGCAGGAGTACGATCTGGATTACCACGGCGGCAATTTCGCCACTCCGCATCCCCAATATTACAAAGACACGGCACTGAAAGCCGAAGACACGCGCGCTCCCGACTACCCGGGAGTGGACACCGTCTTGAGTGTCGTCCCGGCGGCCAGGAAGCGCGGCATGCGGACGATTCTCTGGGCCGAGGATGTCTTCCGCAACGACCTGCCCAACATTGACAAGTTACAGGAGTACGATGTTCACGGCCAGAGAGGCCCGCGGCTGTGTTTCAATAACCCCAACGCCACTCATTTCCTGCTGGGACTGGTGGAGGATTACGCCCGGTCGTACGACATCGACGGCATCATGTGGTGTTCGGAACGGATGGGGCCTCTGAACAATGTGATCCGGGGAGGACCTGCCGGCAGGGCGTCCTGCTTCTGCGAGTTTTGCCGCGGTAAAGCCGGGCGGCTGGGCATCAATGTGGACCGGGCCCGCGAAGGGTATCTGGCACTGGAGAAGTTCTTGACCGGCGTCGCCGCCGGCAAGCGCCCGGTGGACGGCTGTTACGTCACCTTCTGGCGGATCATCTTGCGATATCCGGAGATTCTGGCCTGGGAGACACTGTGGAACGACAGCCTGCGGGAGACCTACCAGGCCCTTCACAGTAAAGTGAAATCGGTTAAGCCGGACCTGCTCTGCGGCTGGCACATCTTCCACAACAACTCTTTCAGTCCCATGTTTCGCGCCGAGCAGGATCTGCAGGAACTCTCAAAGTATTCCGACTTCCTGAAGATGGTGATGTATCACAACTGCGCGGGTCCGCGCATGGCCACCTACATCGAAGGGCTCAACGCCGGTGTGTTTGCGGATGTCCCGAAAGAGGAACTGTTGCAATTCGAGTACCGGGTGCTGAATTACAACGAGCACACTTACACGCAGATCCCGTATACGGGTTTCTCCAGCGACTACGTGTACCGCGAATCCAAGCGCGCCATGGATGGCGCCGCCGGAACCAAAACGCTGATCTGGCCCGGCATTGACATAGACATTCCGACCAACGCCAGTCACAGTAAGTGCACGCCGCAGGGAACCAAGGATGCGGTGGCAGCGGCCTTTCGCGCCGGGGCGCATGGCGTGGTTCTCTCCCGCAAGTATTCGGAAATGCGGCTGGCGAATCTGAGTGGGGCCGGAGAGGCCATCAAGGAACTGAAATTGGCATAAGCTGCAACTCGCCGTTGCGGGCAAGCGACGCAATGAGCCCCGCCCTGGCAGGTTACAGTGGGATAGAATAAGGGACGTAGACACTGTGCGTACCTTTGGTTTTGCGCTACTTCTGTTCGCGCCCGCTTCTCTGCTCTCCGGCGCCGAGCGGATGGTCGAATTCAACCGCGACATTCGGCCCATCCTTTCCGATAAGTGCCTCTCTTGCCATGGGATTGATGCGACGGCCAAGAAGATCCCACTGCGCCTCGACAGCGAAGCGGCGGCGAAGGCCGATCTGGGGGGGCGGCGCGCCATCGTCGAGGGCGACCCGGTTGCAAGCCAGATGGTGAAGCGGATCACGGCGGAGAGCAAGGCAGTGCGCATGCCGCCGGTGTACTCCGGGCTGAAGCTGACCGATGGCGAGATTGAAACGCTGCGCACGTGGATCGCGCAGGGCGCCAGGTGGCAGAAGCATTGGGCCTTCATTCCTCCCGTGCGCCCGGAACTTCCAGCGGTTAAGACACAAGGCTGGGTGCGGAATCCGATCGACGCATTTGTGCTGGCCCGGCTCGAACGCGAGGGGTTGACGCCGTCTCCGGAGGCTGACAGGGAAACGCTGCTGCGGCGGGTCTCGCTCGATTTGACCGGCTTGCCGCAAACCGTCGGCGAGATGGATGCGTTCGCCAATGACCGGTCGGCGGGAGCTTATGAAAAAGTTGTCGACCGGCTGCTGGCTTCGCCGCGATACGGTGAGCGGATGGCGGAGCGATGGCTCGACGCGGCGCGGTACGCCGATACGAACGGGTATCAGTTCGACGGCGAGCGGGTGATGTGGCGCTGGCGGGATTGGGTGATCGATGCCTTTAATCGCAATCAGCGCTTCGATCAGTTTGCACTGGAGCAAATTGCCGGCGATTTGCTGCCGAATGCCACGCTCGATCAGAAGATCGCGACCGGGTTCAACCGGAATCATCGCGCCAACACGGAAGACGGCATCATTCCCGAGGAGTACGCGGTGGAGTATGTGGTCGATCGGGTGGAGACTACGTCCACCGTGTTTCTGGGCGTAACTCTCGGCTGCGCGCGATGCCACAACCACAAGTACGATCCGTTTACACAGAAGGAGTTTTACCAGGTGTTCGCGTACTTCAACAACGTGCCGGAGATGGGGCGCGCCATGAAGTATGGGAATTCACCACCGCTCATTCCAGCGCCCACGGCGGATCAGCAGGCTGCACTGGCGGCGCTGGAGCACAAGATCCACAAGGTGGAGGACGGGCTTCCCAAGACGGAGCCGAAGTGGGAAGCGCCTGCCGGGAAGGTTTACTGGACGCCGTCCACCGATCTGAAGGCGTCGTTTCCGCTGGATTCGGCGGACGAATTGAAGATGGCCGGCGGGACTGTGACGTTCGGGCCGGGGCGGATCGGGAACGCTGCCACGTTTGACGGCAAGGGATATCTCGACGCCGGGACGGCCGGCGATTTCGATATCGAAGACCGGTTTTCGCTGGCGGCCTGGGTGTACTCGGACGACACGCCGAATGGGGCGGTAGTCACCAAGATGGTGGATACTGCCAAGGGCAAGGGCTACGGCGTATATCTGAACAACGGCAAAGTGGACGTTCACGTGACCAGCGTTTGGGAGGACGATGCCATCCGGCTGGAGACGGACGAGGCGCTTGCCGCGAAGCGGTGGTATCAGCTCACGGTAACGTACGACGGGTCGCGAATGGCAGCGGGGGTGCACGTTTATATCGATGCCAGGCAGGCGGAATTCAAGGTGGATCAGGATACGCTGTACCGTCCGTTCCGCAATGCCGGCAAGTCGTTCTCGGTGCCGTTCCGGCTGGGCGGCGGCGGCGGGCCGGAGCGGCGGTTCCGCGGCAGCATCGACGATGTGCGGGTTTATTCGCGCGTGCTGGACGCGCAGGAGATCGCTGCACTGGCTCTGGGGGAATCGGTTGAAGAGATTGCGGCCAAGCCGCAGGCGGCGCGCAGCGAGATCGAACGGCTGCAACTTCGCTGGTACTACCTGGAGCACATGGCGCCGCCGGATTTGCAGCAAACCTGGAAGGGGCTGATAGCGCTGCAGCAGGAGAAAGACAGGCTGGAGCGCAGGTTTCCAACCGTGATGGTGATGGCTGAGCGGCCGGTACGAAACCCGACGTTCGTGCTGGCTCGCGGCGCATATGACAAGCCTGGCGAGAAGGTGGAGCCTGGAGTGCCGGCGGTGCTCTCGCCGGGCGGGGCTCCCGGTCTATCAAACAGTCCACCTAACGGTCCAGCCAACAGTCCACCGAACCGGCTGGGATTTGCCAGGTGGATGACGGATCCATCGAATCCCTTGATGGCGCGGGTGACGATGAACCGGTTCTGGGAGATGTATTTCGGAACGGGAATCGTCAAGACCGTCGAAGATTTCGGCGTGCAGGGCGAGTGGCCAAGCCATCCGGAGTTGCTCGATTGGCTGGCGACGGAATTCATTGGCTCGGGCTGGGATGTGAAGGCGATGCTGAAGCTGATAGTGACCAGCGCGGCGTACCGGCAGTCGTCAAAAGTGTCGCCGGAACTTCAGCAGCGTGACCCGGAGAACCGGCTGTTGGCGCGGGGGGCGCGCTTCCGGCTGCCTGCGGAGATGGTGCGGGATCAGGCGCTGGCGGTGTCGGGGCTGTTGGTGGAGAAGGTGGGCGGGCCTTCGGTGAAGCCGTATCAGCCGGCTGGGTTATGGAAGGATCTGGTGATGCAGGATATGCAGTACGTGGAGAGCAAGGGGGACGACCTGCATCGGCGCAGTCTGTATACGTTCTGGAAGAGGACGATCGCGCCGCCGATGATGTTGAATTTCGATTCGGCGAATCGCGAGGCGTGCGTAGTGCGCGAGTCGCGGACGAATACGCCGCTGCAGGCGCTCGACCTGATGAACGATGTGCAGTTCCTCGAAGCCGCCCGGCTGATTGGGCAGCGGATGATGAAGGAGGGCGGCAACTCGGCGGATGCGCGTTTGCGGTATGGGTTCCGACTGGTGACGGGGCGCAGGTCCGCGGCGTCGGAGGCGGACATTTTGCAGGAGAGCCTGCGGTATCATCTGGATTATTTTTCGGATAAGAAAGACGAGATCCGGGAGTTTTTGGAGCAGGGCGAGGCGCGGACCGATCCGGGGTTGGATCAGCGGGAACTGGCGGCTTACACATCGGTTGCCAGTTTGCTCTTGAACATGGATGAGACGGTGACCAGACAGTGACAGGGCAGGCAATGACCCGGCAGGCAATGACAGGTAGACAATGACACGGCGCAGCTTTTTTAACGTTTCGAGCGGTGGGATCGGGACGGCCGCGCTCGCGTCGCTGCTTGACGCCGATACCAAAGTGACTGGGGG
>DATMNI010000101.1:0-11547 GCA_035570275.1 Candidatus Acidiferrales bacterium
GGTGCGTCTGGTACACGAACGCATTCTCAGCCCGGACCAAATCCAGCAGTTCCTTGGCATCGGCCACGTTGTAGACCGTGCCGTACTTAGCGTCCCGCTCCTGGAATGGCTGCGAAGGCTGGCGGCTCATGTGCCAATACACGGGCTTGGGAAAGGCCAACGCCCAGTGGCCGCCGAAGTGAACGTTGGCCTCCTCGCCGGGCATCAGCAGAAAGGCGGGACCCGATTGCGCGCGGCATGCCGCATAGAAAGCCTGCACTTCGGCCAGACGCGTCTGGCCGGTGTCGGCCGGGTGGCCATCGCCGTGAAAGTCAAAAATCATGGCGGCGTTCACGCCCATCGCTTCCAACACCGGTTTGAACGGCGGCGTCCATGCCATCCCGCGTTCCATCGCCTGCACGGTGTAGGCGTAATGCCAGTGCGGGGCGAAGGTCACGTAGCCAGCGAGCGCCGCGTAACGGTCGGCATGGGTGAGCCGCAGCACGTCGTCCACGGTGGCGTGCGCGTCGCCCGCTCCCAACATCAGGAACAGGCTCATGCGTTGTGAAGTTCCGGGCGGGGCGTTCGACCAGGGATAGTAGGGCGTGGCATCGTCCGGCACCTGGCGGATGCCGAGCGAGACCGTCCCCTTCCACGACGAGTGCCAGAGGTAGGCCATGTTGGTGGTGAAATCGCGCGGGAAGAAGTATTGGTGAGGGGCGGGGAAAACGGCCACGCTGCCGGCGCCCGCCCGCGACGCGATGCTGCGATAGCGGACGGCGGCCGGGTGCCGCTCGGGTCCATCGGAGAGCACGGTTTTCCAGTCGCCGGCCGCGTCGTAATAAGACACCTGGGTTTCCATGTTGCCGCCCACGCGCCGGTCGGAATTGGCGGTCATGCGCAGCCCGGCGTCGTAGAAATAGGCCGTGTCCGGCTCGTTGGTGGACATGACGGCCACCTGTTCGATGAGGCGGCTGCCGGGGAAGATCACGTAGCGGATGCTGCCTTCGAAGATGCCCATGCGTAAACCGTCGAAGGAGAGTTCCAGACGATCGCCGACGGTGCGGGCGCGCGCGGCATTGAGGCTGAAATCGCCGGCGAAAGAGCGGGTGCCCTCCGGATGGCTCGGCGGCAGATCGAAGAACTGGTCCCACCCGCCGCGCCGTTTGCCGGTGGTGCACTGGTAGAACGGCCGGGCATGGTCGATGACCACGGCGCCGTTCACTTTGATGGCGGTGATCAGCGCGGCCTTGGGGTCGAGCGAGAACTCGGCGGTCCAGGCGCGGTTGGCTTCGTCGGTCCAGTTGGCGGTTGCCGAATCGGGTGTCGAGGTCAGGGTGACGGGACCGGGCCGGACGCCCGCGGTATCGAGAGGCACCGCGGCCCGGAGGCTGCAGGTGGCGATGGCGAAGAGGACTAAGGCGCGCATGCTTTGCCGATGATATGCCTTTTATGGGGCGGATTGTTAGGGGCACCCTCTGGGTCCGGCGGATTGCGAATCCGCCTGCGCGATGCGGCAGCGAGCCGGACGGCTTGGGCTCCCGCCAGCAAGGGGCGCGTCAGAGTGCGGGCAGGCGGATTGCCAATCCGCCGCAGGTTGGCAACCTGCCCCACATATATGCATCACCGGCCCTCTGTCCCCCCGCGATATGATGCACTAGGTTGACTTTCCGATGACTCGCACCGCGGCATGGCTGCTGACGCTTCTGACGGGCGCGCTTCCGGCGCTTGCCCAACCCGATCCGCGGCCCAGCGCCGCCACCATTCAGCAATGGCAGGATCGCAAGTTCGGCATGTTCATCCACTGGGGCCTCTATGCAATTCCGGCGGGCGTGTGGAACGGCGAGCGCATCACGAAGGGATACAGCGAGCAGATCCAAAGCCACGCGCCCATCCCAAACGCGGAATACGAGAAGCTGGCGGCCCAGTTCAACCCTGACCGGTGGGACCCGGAGGCGGTGGTCAAACTGGCCAAACAGGCCGGCATGAAGTTCATCGTGATCACCGCCAAGCATCACGACGGATTCAACATGTTCGCCACCAAACAGACGACCTACAACGTGGTGGATGCCACGCCCTATGGCAAGGACGTGGTCAAGCAGTTGTCCGACGCCTGCGCGCGCAACGGACTCAAGTTCGGCGTCTACTATTCGACCATTGACTGGCACTATCCGGACGCCACTACGTGGACCGACGACAACAACAACGACATCCCCGAAAAGCACGCCGACTTCAACGTGCGCCAGTTGCGTGAGCTGATGACCAACTACGGGCCGCTTTCCGAAATCTGGTTCGACATGGGCAACCCGACGCCGGCGCAGAGCCGGCGCTTCGCCGGAACGGTGCATTCCCTCCAGCCCGAGTGCATGGTGAGCGGGCGCGTCTTCCACCACCAGGGCGATTTCGCCGTAATGGGCGACAACCGGATCCCGCAGATCATACTGGACGAGCCTTGGCAGACGCCGGCATCGATCTACGGAGATACCTGGGGCTACCGCTCCTGGCAGGAACGCAAGGACCTGCCGGGCAAGATCAACGAGCACATCCTGAAACTGGCTGAGGTGGTGGCTCGCGGCGGCAACTACCTGTTGAACATCGGCCCGCGCGGCGACGGGTCCATCGTGGAATTCGAAGCCGAGGTGCTGCGGGGCGTGGGCGCGTGGCTGGACAAGAACGGCGAGGCCATCTACGGCGCCAGGCCGCAGCCGTTCCGCCAACTGGAGTTCGGCTACGCCACGGTAAAGGGAAGCCGGCTGTATCTGCTGGTGAGGACTTGGCCGGCCGACGGATGGCTTCGTCTGCCAGGTCTGAAGAATAGGATTCGCAGCGCCTGGATGCTGGCCGACCGGCGGCGGACGCCGTTGCACACTGAGGGGCACACGGAGGTGCACACGGGGCAGCGCGGGGAAACGGCAGGCGGCGCGCCCGCGATTCGAGTGGCGCAGCACGTCGAGACCGCGCCCGTGACCGTGGTGGTAGCCGATCTGGACGGCGCACCGGATGTTACGCCGCCGGTAATTCGTCCCGATGCCTCGGGCGCCATCACGCTCACGGCCGCCCAAGCCGACACCTGGTACAACTACAACGGTGGCGGATATTACGATCCTCCAACGGTCTACAAACGCGCGTGGCATTTTGCAATCGCCCGAAAGGGCCAGTACCGGGCGGAAATCTTCTATAACCAGGTGGAACCCGGAGCTAACATCGAATTGGTGGTGGACCGGAGAACGATCGTCGGCCAGATCGATCGTTCGAAGGGGTCCGGATCTGTACTCATTGGCACTGTGGACCTGACACCGAAAGACGCCATCGTTCTCCGCATTTCGCCAAGTCCTTATTACAGAGGCGTTGCGTTGGGTTTGGATATGGACCACATCACGCTGACGCCGGTGGAATGAAAGGGGCAGCGGATTAACAATCCGCAGCAGGTTAGCAACCTGCCCCACATTGCCCCCACATGGCGCCCATAGAAAATTTAGATTGGACTCGCTTACATCCCAACTCTAGACTGAAAGAGAGTCCAAAAGGGGTGAACGTGCCTGTGTCGGAAGCAAAGAGTCAGGTTGAGCTGCTGCACCAGATCAGCAACATCGTTAGTTCCGATCTCAGCCTGGAGAAAGTGCTCCAGGAATTGATTGGTCTGGCGGTCGATGTGACCGGCTGCGACGCTTGTCTGGTCTACCTTGTGGATCGCGGCTCCAAAGAGATCGTCTTGCGCGGCTCGCAACTGCCGCACGCATCGGAAATCGGCAACATCCGGATGAAAATGGGTGAAGGTATTACGGGCTGGGTGGCCAAGAACAAGTCGGTAGTGGCGCTGGCATCGAATGCCTCGTCCGACGCCAGGTTCAAAACCTTCCAAACGCTGCAGGAAGACACTTACGACGCGTTTCTTTCGGTGCCGCTGGTCGCCAACGGCGAACTGATCGGCGTCATCAACATCCACCACAAGGCCCAGCACAAGCACACCGCCGACGAAATCGCGCTGGTCGGCTTCATCGGCGAGCAGATGGGCGGCGCGCTGGCCAAATTCAACCTGGCCGAACGTTCGGAAAGGGCTGCCCGGCGCATGGAAGCGCTGGCTGGCCTGGCGGAGAAGATTTCGGAAAAGAATTACCTGGACCGCATCCTGCAGACCATCGCGGAGATGCTGGCCGATAAACTGGATTCGCCGGTGTGCTCCATCATGCTGGTGGATGCGGACCGCCAGGAACTGGTGATCACGGCTGCGCGCTGCTCCTCCGAGGACTACCTGCACCGCATGCCGCTGAAGATCGAAGATTCGCTGATTGGCCGCGTAGTGCGCGAAGGCGCGCCCATCATGATTCCGAACGTTCTGGAGGAGAAGCAGTACCGGTATCCGGAATTGGCGCGCAAGACCAATCTGGCCTCGCTGTTGTCGGTCCCGATGATCACGCGCGAGCAGGTGATCGGCACCATCAACATCTACACGCGGGAAGTGCGGCATTTTGCCGACGACGAAATCGGTTTCGTGAAAGTGGTGGCCGGGCAGGCTGCTATCGCCATCGAGAATGCGCGCCTGATGTCGGAGACTCTGGAAGCCAAGAGGGCGCTCGAAACTCGCAAGGTGGTGGAGCGCGCCAAAGGAATCATGCAAGTCAAGTTCGGGCTTACGGAGGAAGAGGCTTACCTGAAATTGCGCAACGAAAGCCGCCGGCTGCGGCGGCCGATGCGCGATCTGGCCGAGGCCGTCATTCTTTCCGACGATCTGGAAAAGCAGAAGAGCTCAAAAGCTACCGCGTAGGCGCACCTCTTCGTCTTCGGCACAAGAGAGGCGGACGTGCAGACAGCCATACCGGGGAAAGCAAAGTACACTCACGGCAGTGCGTGCGGATCGTGCCCCGCAAGAGCGGGTCAGCGGTCGATCGCTTTCATATTCGCCGCGGCATATCGATCGCCCACAATCTGATTCCGAGGAACCGCGGCTTCCAGTTCCGCCACCTCGTCCGGAGTCAACCGGATCGCCGCCGCGGCCGCATTCTCGTCCAGATACTTCCTTCGCTTGGTCCCGGGAATCGGCACCAGATCGGCGCCTTTCGCCAAAACCCATGCCAGCGCCAGTTGGCCGGCCGTTACGCCTCTGCGCTCCGCGATGGCCCGCACACGTTCCACCAGCATCAGGTTCTTGTCAAAGGCCGCGCCCGTAAATCGCGGATACCGCTGTGCCCGCGCATCGGTACTGCTCAAATCGCCAGGCTTCGCGATGGTACCGGTCAGGAACCCGCGCCCCAGCGGACTGTACGGCACAAATCCGATCCCGAGTTCGCGAACGGCCGGCAGGATCTCTTCCTCCACATGCCGTTCCCACAACGAGTACTCCGTCTGCAGGGCCGTGATCGGATGCACCTTGTGGGCCCGCCGGATGGTCGCCGGCGCCGCCTCCGACAGGCCCAGATACGCAACCTTGCCTGCCTTCACCAGCGCCGCCATCGCGCCCACGGTTTCCTCGATTGGCGTCTCAGGGTCTACCCTGTGCTGGTAGTACAGATCGATATGGTCCACACCCAGGCGCTTCAGGGAAGCGTCGCATGCCGCCCGCACATACTCCGGCCTACCGCTGACCGCCCAGTAGCGCGGGTCGTCCTTCTTCCGCACGCTGGCAAACTTGGTGGCGATGAAGACCTCATCCCGCCGTCCGCGGATCGTCTTCCCAATCAGTTCCTCGTTATCGCCAATCCCATACGCGTCCGCCGTATCCAGCAGGTTGATTCCCAGGTCCAGCGCTCGCAGTATGGTCGCGGCCGACTCTACATCGTTGCGCTCGCCATAGAACTCACTCATGCCCATGCAACCGAGTCCCATGCGGGAGACGATCGCACCCTGTGAACCGAGTTTGACCTTGTCCATACTCATGCAAGTATGCTCGTACAAATTGCATGCTCGTACAAGCGGCGTGCTGGTACAAGATGGACGGCTGCAAGGGGGTGACTGCCCCCTCTTTACGCGGTGGCGGCCAGGGATTGCGCGACGACGCCGGTGGTTTCGAAGCGGCAGCACGTCATACGGACGGCGGCCTGGTTGCCGTTGGCGCGGACAACGAAGCCGGTGCAGTGGAGGTGGACGGGCCGGAGCCCTTCCTGCATGGCTGGCCAATCGACGATCATTTCGATGTGGGCGCCCACCGGTAGAGTGCGGCGGCAGCGAAACCGGACGCCTGTGGAACTGAAATCGCCGGTGGTTCCCGAACCCCACCGTGTGGCCGCGCCCCGCTGGGAAACACGGAAATGAATCGGCATGTGGACGCCGTAGCGTTGGGTGAAGCGGCGGTTCTTGCTGGGTGGAGGCATGGTTTTTTCCCGAATGTCCGTATGGTGCAATTCCGCGGCCAAGCGTTAACTCCTTGTAAGGATGGGGTAAGGATGGGGATGTCCTGGAGGATTACCTGGACGATCGCGTACTTTTTACGGTGTAGGAAGTATCGGTGGTAGAGACTTTGCGGTGTCTGGTACGATGAGAATTCCCTTCCCAATTATGGCTTTGCGCATTTACAACACGTTGTCCCAACAGGTAGAGGAGTTTTCGCCCGCCAGCGAAAACACGGTCCGCATGTACACTTGCGGGCCTACGGTCTACGATTTTGCGCACATCGGCAATTTCAGGACTTTCACGTTTGTGGACATCCTGCGCAAGTGTTTGCGGGCCAATGGTTTCAAACTGAACCACGTGATGAATATCACGGACGTGGACGACAAGATCATCCGCAATGCGGCGGCGCAGCACAAAGCTTTGAACGAATATACGGCGATTTACACCAAGGCCTTTTTGGACGACTGCGACGCCTTACGGCTGGAACGGCCGGAGCGGCTGGCGCCGGCTACCGAACACATTCCGGAAATGGTGGACGCCATTGAGCGGCTGGGAGCGACCGGCCACACCTACACGAGTGACGGGTCGGTGTACTTCCGCATCTCGACGTTTCCCGAATATGGCAAGCTCTCCCACAACGATTTCAGCGGTAATCTGGCGGGGGCACGGGTGGACATGGACGAATACGAGAAAGCCGACGCCCGTGATTTCGCGCTTTGGAAAGCGCCCAAAGAGGGCGAACAGGCTTGGGAGACCGCGATCGGTCCGGGTAGGCCGGGCTGGCACATCGAGTGCAGCGTGATGGCCATCCGGTATCTGGGCGAGACCCTGGACATTCATGCCGGCGGCGTCGACCTGATTTTTCCGCATCACGAAAACGAGATTGCGCAATCGGAATCGCTCACCGGAAAGCCGTTTGCGCGCTTCTGGCTGCACGCCGAGTTTCTGATGGTGGAAGGCCAGAAGATGTCTAAATCGCTCGGCAATTACTACACGCTGCGCGATCTGATGGCGAAAGGGCATCAGCCGGAGGCCATCCGGTATCTGCTGGCGTCGGTGCCATACCGGAAGTCGCTGAACTTCACCATGGATGGGCTGAAGTCGGCGGCGATCGCCATTGAGCGGCTGCGGAACTTCAAGCTGCGCCTGGATACCGACCAATTCACCGCGGGGACCAATGAGGCGCTGGCGGTCCGTACCGGGGAGGCATCGGCGGCTTTTCGGAATGCGCTGAACGACGAGATCAACACGGCGGAAGCGTTGGCCGCGGTGTTCGAATACGTGCGCGACGCCAACAGCGCCATGGATGCGGGCGAGTTTCGGGCCGGGAACCAGGCGGCGGCGCTGGAGTTTCTGGAGAGCTTTGACGCCGTCTTCAAGGTTCTGGAACCGACGGCGAAGGCCGGTGAGCTTTCGGACGCGGAAGTGGAGGAACGGAACGCCGCGCGCGCCGCCGCCAAGAAAGCCAAGAACTTCGCCCTGGCCGACCAGATTCGCGTGGACCTTCTGGCGCAGGGGATTATTCTGGAAGACACCAAGAGCGGCGTGCGCTGGAAGAGGAAATAGCCGGGGAAACAGCCATTGAAACTTGAGACCAAAGCCGTCCATGTGGGCGACCGCAAAAAGCCGGGGCCTTATGTTCCGGTCACGACGCCGATTTACACGGCCACGAGCTACTTCTACGATTCGATGGAACAACTCGACCGCGTATTCGGCCACCAGGAAGAGGGCTACTGCTACGCGCGCCACGAGAGCCCTTCGGCGGCGGCACTCGAAGAGTTGGTGACCTCGCTGGAGGGCGGGCACGGGGGCCTGGCATGCGGGTCGGGGATGGCGGCGATTCATGCGGCGCTGGCGACGGCGCTGATGGACCGGCGGAGATCGATCGTGGCGGCCAATGCCATGTACGGCGCCACGGTCAACCTGCTGATGACGGTTTTCGAACCTTCGGGCGTGAGCGTGCAGTTTGCCGACATGTGCGACGTGGATGCATTCCGGGCCGCGGTGGCGGAGGAGAAACCGGGCTGCATTCTGATCGAAACCATCAGCAATCCATTGCTGCGCGTGGGGCAGATCGACAAGATTGCGGAGATGGCGCGCCAGGCCGGCGCGGCGCTGGTGGTGGACAACACTTTTGGAACGCCGATGCTGGTGCGTCCGCTGGAACTGGGCGCACACTTCAGCGTCCACAGCCTGACCAAGTATCTGGCGGGGCACGGCGACGTGATGGGCGGGATGGTGATCGCGGACCAACAGCATCTGGAGGCCCTGCGAGCGCTTTCGCGCGCCATCGGGCCGGTGCTGGGCCCGTTTGAATGCTACCTGGCGATGCGCGGCGTCAAGACGTTTCCGCTGCGTATGGAGCGGCAATGCGCCAATGCCTGCCGCGTGGCCTCATGGCTGAGCACGCACCCCAAAGTGGCGCGGGTGTATTTCACGGGCGATCCGCAACATCCGGATGCGGCCACCATCCGGCGGTTGTTTCCGGCGAACCTTTACGGCGCCATGGTCAGTTTCGAAATTAAGGACGCGGGCCGCGAAGAGGTATTCCGGTTCATGGACGGGTTGAAGATGATTGTGCGCGCCACGTCACTGGGAGACGTGCACAGCATGGTGCTGTATCCGCCGATGAGCTCGCATCGGGAGTTGTCGCCGAAGCACCGGCAGCGGATGGGGATTGGCGACGGGCTGGTGCGGCTTTCGGTGGGGATCGAAGCGGTGGAAGATATAATCGGGGATCTGGAACAGGCGCTTTGAGTGGCCGCGACCCTCAGGGTCGCGAGGCGGGCCAGCCGGGATTGCTAGCCCTTGGGCGACTGCTCATGGTAGTGGGTTTCTTGCGGATTGCTGAGGCTCAATGCTTAAGAAAGAGCCGTTTTTTGGCCAGGCAGGTCAGCTACGGATCGGCCCCAGCGGATCGGCCCCACCTCTCCAAGCGCCACCCCGGCACCGCGTCGATTTCCGGGCAGCGCACCGGGTCGATTTCCGGGCGGCGCGCCCAATCCAGCCCCGCAGTTGCCGTTCAGATGCGCCGCTACCGGCATCCTTCACCTTGCGGGGTTATTGTCCGGCGGAGCGGGAGTCGCCCCAGGTGGTAGGTGAGTCACCGGTGTTAGTTTCGAAGAACCTCCGAACTCATCGCCCAAAAGGACCATGATGAGGTGCTCGACGGAGGGAAGCGACTCCGATGGGGGATAACCCAGAGGCCGCCGTGGCAGCGGCTGGACGACAGGTATCGGAGCGCCCGTCCATGTCGTCCGGTCTATCGTTTGAACCAGTTTCGGCTGTGGGTAAACAGTCGGGGGAGCGGCTCGCAGCGCCCCCGCCAACGTCTTGAACCATCCAGTGAACTTATTCATCAGGTTCGTGAGCTCGTTCCCATCTCGTGTTGACCAGTTCGGTATTACTGCCTCAGTACTCTCTTTATAACTCAGTTGCTGGTTGACTAACTATGGGATATTGGACAAGGCTCCTGCCGAGATGTACCAGAGCCGGCCGCTGAGGTTCGCTATGCCGTCCGATAGGTCATCCCCGATCCAGAGGTTGCCCAGACGATCCAGTTGGAGCATGTTCGAATGGCCCCCCACAAAGGCAAAAGTGAGAGCCGCGCCGGTGTTAGGATCGGGACCGCCGGTGGAAATCAAGTTCATGGCGCCGGCGCCGATGGTGTAGCGCCATACCCCTCGGCCGTTGATCGCCACGTAGAGACGGTTGATGCCGTCACTGGTCAGACCGACGTGCGCTATGCCGCCGAAGCCATCCACAACGGAGACGCCGTTGCACCCACCCTGGCAGGTGGTCGCGACCGCGTTCTTGATCACGGAAAGAGTATCGGTGCTGGCCAGGTAGAGGTCCTTACCCACGAAGGTTAGCGCGCTGATAGACCGGCCGCTGGGGGACGAACCCACGGATTGGACTACCTGGGTCTTGTTGATATCGGTTTGCGGATTGATATTTGGGTTAACGATGCGCACCACGTTGCCGTTCTTTAAGAAGCCGACATAGAGATTGCCGTCGGGTCCCAAGGCGATGGAGGTAGGATTGTTGCCCGCCAGGCCCGCGTTAGGGACCAACTGGAATTCTTCGGTAATGAATCCCGTGGCCGGGTCGATCACCAGCCGCCAGACACCTGGAAAGCTGAGGCCGTTGCCCTTTTGGTGGTCGTAGGCGGTAAGGTAAACGGTTTGGTTGCCATCGTACGCAATCTGGCCGACCTGACAGAAGTCAAAACATAACCCGCCGCCGCCCCAACTGAGTCCCGCGGTCGAGTCAAAAACCAGAAGGCCGGTGTTGATGGGATCCGGATTGGCGGGATCGGCGGGCTTCCAATGGCGGAAGCCGTTGGCGCCGTCGCCAGTATAGAGGCTGCTGCCCACCACTACCGCCCCTCCCGGTGTATTCGGAGCGGGCACCTGGCCTGAGGGCAAATTGAATCCGGCACGCTGAGTTGCCGGCACTTGGCCGTGCATGGCAGCGGAGCCCGCCAGCGAAAACAAAACGACACTGCAGATTCTTCTCATGATATGAAAACTCTCCTTAGCGGTGGGGTCTGTACGTGGTCTTCAAAAACTCACCTGGATTCCAGCTTACGAAGTTGGCCCGGATCACTTGTCAAAGCGATGTCAAGAACTTGTCAAGGGCGGAAAGGCGGTTGTAAGATACCGCCGGGTAGGATGTTCGTGATTGAGAACTTTCCGGCCTGCCGGAAGTCGGTAGTAAGGCGAGTCTGTCACGACCACGGCGCTCATCTCGGTGTGAAGAGTTGCAGAAGATGTAATCGATCCCGGGACGTTCGAACGCTACGCCGTGTGAGGCTCCCGCCTCGTAGCGCCCAAGGTTGAAGCACTTCCCTCGAACCTTGCAGAAGACATTGTGAAAGAAAGGGTCGAGATTGGGAAGTCGACGACAGAGCCCACTGGAACCGCCTGGACACGAGGTTCAAAGTGCTTGTCACGCTTCGTCGATCGCCCGCGCCGATGTCCGAAGTTGGTTGGCAACCTGGATGCTAACCTCCGGCGGAAGGGCAATCCGCCTGCCGCACCATGCGGACAAGGCCGCCAAGGCAGGACGGCTCGCTGCCGCATCGCGCGGGCGAATTCACAATCCGCCGGTCGCGGTAGGGATGCCGGTCTGCCCGGCACCCCCCGCACAGATCCGTGCGAGCGCTCCTAACGCACACGGTTCTTACCTTGGATGTTTTGACGCAAAGCGCACCTCCGGATACGGATGCAGGATCTTGAC
>DATMNI010000102.1:0-15200 GCA_035570275.1 Candidatus Acidiferrales bacterium
ACGGACGCCCATAAGTGGCTGAACGTTCCGTACGACAGCGGCCTCGCCTTCGTGCGCGACGCCGCGATGCTCCGCGCCGCCATGAGCCTCACCGCCGCGTACCTGCCGCAGGGCGAACACCGCGAGCCCTCGCAATACGTCACTCCCTAACGGTCGTGGCTCTGATAGGTTTCGTTGACACACGAGACTTCGCATCAGAGCCGTGACCGTTAGGGAGCGGTCTTACGCGCAGCTTCCCAGAGCCTTGATGCCGCCACCAGAACGCCGGCGAGCGTGGCCGAAGGGTTTGGGCGCTATTCCGGCAAGTGCTAATTCGGTGGCGCGGTCAAGCATGGCGTCGTCGAGACCGAAGATATCGATGCAGGGGAGACTGGCGAGGGTTCGGAGCGTGCTGTCCAGGTTAGCGAGATCCTGTTTGAGGCTGCTTTCATATTTGTTCAGGACGGCGCTGATAGCCGCGGCATCAGCAGGCGTCACATGCGCGGCTGGTTCGGCCCAACTGAGGAATCGTCGTATCGCGTTTACTTCGCTGCGTGGTTGACATTTCGTGAGAATCGCCTGGCGTGCTTCTCCTAAGCAGATGTTCGGCAGATGCACCGTGAACTCGCCGCGCCGTGCGCGATCCAGCAATTCTGCCGCAGTCTGAACCTGGTGGTGCGCTGGTGCGGCGAACGCGAATAGCCAATTGGTTTCTACGAAGACGTGCGGCACCGTTCTTCAGGAGTAGCGGGGGTGTGCCGCACGCACATCGCCACTCGTGACAGCGGGCAGAACGTATTCCCGTAGTGCCTCCTGCAACGGGTTGGGGAGTTGCTCGATTGGTTGCGCGGCGAGGTTTTCGAGCCACTGTTGCACGAACCTTTCAAACGACTCCCCCTGTGACGGTGGGGGTTGTTGCCACAATGATTCGAGGTCGAATTCGCCGACGCGCTGAACCGACTGGGGCGATCGAGACGTATAGGAGTCCCGATACAGCCACATGCGCTCCGGCGTGATCAGAAGTCCGACCGGGCACTGCATCCCGACCATGTACTGTTTGAGCTGTTCCTCCGCGCGTTCAAGATTCGGCTGAGTCACCTTGGCTTCGACGACGAGCAAGACGCCGTCGGGCGTGGTAACGATGATGTCGGCCTGGAACGCCATGGAATTAAGCTTTCCTTCACTCTACCAGTTCGACCATGTGCACTGCGGAACACTTCGCCGCGGAGGCATCGCGGGCTTCAAAGTTGCCCGGCCCTTGCAGCCCCATCGCCTGGCATGGTAACTGTTCAAGGGTGCGGATTCTCATCGCCCTCCTCGGGTTCGGCCTGGCGGCGCGGGCGTTTCAGCCTGGCCAACCGGCGGCGGCCGCGGCCATCATGCAGAACATCACGCATCCCAGCCAGGTCTTCGACGCTACCCGCGAGTACCAGGTGGTCCTGCCGCCCGCCTACCCGTCGTCGCAGAAGCGCTATCCGGTGATTTACTGGTTCAACGGCTACGAGCATCCCAGCGATGAGATCGCCCTCCAGATCGCGGCTTTCGTGGCCAGTCACGATGTGATCGTGGTGCGTGCCGGCCCGGCCGATACCGTGGGCCGATTTCCGCTTTACTTCCCGGAACTGGCCGACCGGGTCGACAAGACCCTGCGCACCGTGGCCGACCGCGACCACCGCGGCGTCACCGGCTATGCCACCGGTGGGTTCGTCGCCTTTTGGATGGCGGCCAAATATCCCGACCTGATCGGCAGCGCCACCAGTTTTATGGGGGCCACCGAAGCCGCGGCCGGTCCAACCGGCTTTGATGTCGAGTACAACCTGGCCGACCTCTACGCCAATTACGACGCCCTGCGTACGCGCCTGGTCACCTGGACGCGCGACGGCACCCAGTTCTACCACCGGCAGCTCAACGCGATCTGGAACTTCGCCGGTTCCCACCACGAAACCGAGGATTTCGATTCCGCGCAGAACGCGTCGGCGATCGCCCGCACGCTGGATTTCCACCTGCATGCCTTTGCCAATCCGCTGCCCAAACCCGCCGTCTTCAACCACGCCGATGTCTATCCGAATTTCAAGGTGTGGGGCTGGGAAGTAGTCTCGAACCGCCGCCGGCCCGCCTTCACCGTGCTCGAGAACGTCTCTGCCGCCGGCTTCCGTTGCGCCGTGCGGGAGTGGATTCCCGGCGGCGCCGCCGTTCCGGAAGTCAAGCTTTCCCTGGCTTCGCCGCCGCTGTTTCCCCAGGGCACCACCCATGCCGTGCGGTACCTCCGGCTGCGCGATGGCCAGCAGCGGAGCGCCACGCTCAAGGCCGATGCGCAGGGCCGGCTGAACTTCGAACTGGATGGCGACGCTTATGAAGTGGGAATCGGCGCCGAACCGCAGGTTGCAATCACCGGATACGAACTCCTGGGCGATGCCTGGGCCACAGCCGGCAAGCCCGTCAAGCTGCAGGTGAAGTTTTGGAACAAAGGCTCAGCCCGCTCCGGGACTTCCACCGTCCGCTGGGAGAGCCCGAACCCAGGCGTCGCGTTCCAGACGCCCGCGGGCAGTCTGTTCGGCCTGGGGGCCGGGGAATCGGCCGTGCTGACGCTGATCTTCACCGTGGATGACCCGGCGCGCGCCTTGGTCAAGATTGTGGCGGCGGCCGGCACAGCCCGCCTTGCCTTCGAAGTCCCCTTGTTCCCCGCCGCCGAACCGGCCACGCATTTCCAGATTGCCGACGGCCGCACGGTGAACGTCTGGCAGCACGCCGTGCGCCGGGACGATGTGGTGTTGGGTGAGGGTAATGGCGATGGCCACGCGGCGCCGGGTGAGAGCTTTGCCGTGCTGCTGCCCGATGGCGGCTCGCTGCGGGCCGCCGAACTGTTCACCAACGATGCTTGCGTGGACAATTCGGTGCGCGCTTCCGATTCCTGGATCGATTACGATCACACCGGCGCCTCGGCTCGCTACTCGCTGCCCACCATCCGCCCGTCGTGCGAACCGGGCCACCGGATCCATATGCTGGCGCGGATCGTGATTCCGGATGCTCTCAACCACCATTTCCAGTACGCGGCCCTGGAAATCCCGGTCTGGTATCGCAATACGCCCTGATCCGCAAGGTGCAAGGTAAGGTAATTAAGGTGGGGCGGGCGTCAGAGCTTCTGCCGCCGCCTTTCGGCGGGCGCGGGCTAATCCTTTCACCGCGAGCCGCCGATCATACCCCTGTGACGACGACAGATGACTTGGTCGAATTGGAAATCATGCTTGGCCGGTTCAACCGGTTGATGGGCGAACTGGCGCGCGGTGTGATCACGCGCAACAACTTTACTCAATGGGAGGTCGCACTTCTGCTGGACATACAAACCTGCCAACTGGAATCGCGACGGAAGTCCGACACCATGCGCCAGTATCAGCGGGCCGTGGAGCGGCAGATGGAATCCGGCCCGGGTCCGCCCATGAAGCTGTCGGAGTTCTTGACGATGCGGGCGAATCGCAGCGCCAAGACCGGCGCGTAGCGTCGCGAACTGCCGGCGCGGCGGACGCCATGTCACTTCCCATCAACCGTACACACCAATTGTGTATTGGTGGTGCCGAGGGCTCCGCTGCCCGGATCGTCGACTATTAGGAGGGCTTCGGCCCCCCCACTGGCATAGGTGCGGCTGGTGATCTGCGTGTTCAGAAATACCGTGATGTTGACAGTGGGTAAGGGTGTACCGACCCTGAGAGCGGTCAAGCCGGTACAGACTATGACGATGTCCCCGATCCGTTCTGTATACGACTCGCCGCGCATCGTTGGAACGCTAAGGGGGGAATAGTGCACCCGTTCGGGGGTTGTCCACCACCGCCGACTTGCGCGTGAAGCGCCGCAGTGGACGCAAGGAGGAGGAACATCCATGCAGCAATGAAGCGGGCCGTATTGCCAGCCGGATTAGACCAAGTGTGGCAGCGAGTCATGGGAGGCTGTGAGTGTTAATTTTCGCACACTAATGGCAAAGGTGAGTGTTAATACTCTGCCGCCCGGCTTGGGTCCTATCCAAATTCGGCTGAGCCAAAAATCCAACCCGTTTCCTTGCAACGAAACGGGTTGCACGTCTCTCTGGTGAGCTTTGTCGAGATCAGCAGTCTGCAGGGCGAGCTGGACGCTTTGAAGATGTCTGGGAACGCCGGTCAGCTCGGTTGGTTGGCGCCGCCTGACCTCAACCCGAAATCTGGAGTGCACCCTTCGGCAAATGCCGGGGAGTGACAGCGTGCGCCGGGGCATCCGGACCGGGCGCGGGCCGGGCCGTCCCGCCAGGCCAACCTACCCGCTCAGCATGTTACGATACCACCGGAACTATGCGACGACGCGACCTTCTTCGAAACTGCGCGCTGACGCCTCTGGCGCTGGCTGCGGGCGGCCGGGCGGCGGCGGCCGGCAACCCTTACGAAGCCAATTGGGCTTCGATTGACCGGCGGCCTTCGCCCAAATGGTATACCGACGCTAAGTTCGGTATCTTCATCCATTGGGGTGTCTACTCCGTGCCGGCCTTCGCGGCGGTCAACGTGAAGGGCGAGACCGGTTACGCCGAATGGTACTGGAATTCACTCACCAGCGGCAAGCAATTGCAGGGCAAGCCGGGCCGCGGCGCCCTCACCTGGCAATTTCACCAACGCGTGTACGGCGCCAACTTTCCATATTTCGATTTCGCCCCCATGTTCCGCGCCGAGTTGTTCGACCCCGACCGGTGGGCCGACGCCTTCGTAAAGTCCGGCGCCAAATACGTGGCGCTGACCTCGAAACACCACGAAGGCTTCACGCTTTGGAAGAGCCAGGAGGCCAACCGCGCATGGGGCCGGTCGTGGAACAGCGTGGACATCGGCCCGAAACGCGACCTGGTGCTGGATCTCAGCGAAGCCGGCAGGCGCCGCGGCCTGCACATGGGGATCTACTATTCGCTTTATGAGTGGTACAACCCGGTGTGGCTCTCGGACCGCAAGCGTTACGTGGCCGAACACCTGTTTCCGCAGTTCAAGGACGTAGTGAAACACGTCAAGCCGAGCATCATCTTCTCGGATGGCGAATGGGACTTGACGAGCGACGAGTGGCGATCGCCCGAACTGCTGGCCTGGCTGCTGAACGAATCGCCAGTGAAGGACGAAGTGGTGTTGGACGACCGCTGGGGCAAGGACACGCGCCACAAGCACGGTGGCTACTATACCACCGAATACACGTCGGGGATGCAGCAGGGCGCGCATCCATGGGAAGAAAGCCGGGGCATGGGCTACTCATACGGCTACAACCGCATGGAAACGGCCAAGGACTACCACACCGACCGGGAACTGCTGATGATGCTGATCGATATCGTCAGCCGGGGCGGCAACCTGCTGCTCGATATCGGGCCCACGGCGGACGGCCGGATCCCGGTGATCATGGAGGAGCGGTTGACGCAGATCGGCAACTGGCTGCGGCCCAACGGGGAGGCGATTTACGGCACGCACGCCTGGCGCCACCCGCGACAGTTCAGCGCGGGCGCGATTCCGAAGTTCGAGGAAAAGGAATTCATGTCCGATTACGACATCACCAAACTGGTGGATTCGCCGCCCGCCGGTTACGCCCGCGCCGATGCGTTTCTGACGGCAAAGGATGACGCCGTCTACGCCATTCTGCCGCGAAGGCCCGGCAAGGAAGTCACCATTAACGATGTGGAGACGCCGCAAGGGGCGAAGGTCACGCTGCTCGAAACGGGCCAAGCGCTGACATCGCGGCGGGATGGCGCCAACCTCAGAGTTCAGGTGCCGGACGCGGTGGCTGCCGCCTTGCCGGCGAGCCAGGCTTACGTGTTGAAACTGGCGGGGGCGCGTTGAGTTCGGTGCGCGAATCAACACTGAAGCGAAACAGTCTGGCCGCCTTGTTGGGTATTCGCCTGGCGCGGGACCCTCACGAATTAGCTGGTTAACACACGACGCTCCCGTTCCGTCTTACCGCTGGTGCAGGATTCTTATCGGGAGGGGAGAAATGAAGTCAATTGTGTGTTTCGCCACAGCACTTCTCGCGATTGCGCTGTGTCTGGGAGTAGTAAACGCCAGCGGGCCAATCGGCGTATACGCGCTGGTAGACAAGGTGGCATTCGAACCCAGCGCGGACAAGCCGCAACGTATTCGCATCTCGGGCGTATTCATTACCGCCGAGGAACGGTCGGATGTATATTCGGCGCCGCAACGTGGATACCTCTATTTCGCATTGCCGAGAGGCAATGATGAACTCTCGCCGAGGGAGTGGGCAGATCTGAAATCCGTCGCCGGCACGCGTCAGGTGGTGGGGCTTGGGTCCAGTTGGTCCGCGAAAGTGCGGGTCAGGAAACCGGAGGAGGAGACGAAGTCTCCGGACGATTATCCGGGAGGAAACGGCCTGGTCAAGGTAAACCCCGATCAGCCGAGGGCTAAGGCGCTGCTGGAATACAAAGACCGCTGAACTGGCATGGCCTCCGCCGCTTGGGATTACGCGCGGACTGGAATCTGGCGATTCTCCCGCCGCGACGCCCTTCTGGTGGCGCTAGCCGCGCTGCACGGCGTGGTGCTGGCCGTGTGGCCGCTGGCGCCGCTGATCGCCGTGGGAGTGTGGTGGAACTCCAACACCATCGCGCACAATTTCATACACCGGCCCTTTTTCCGATCGGCCGGAATGAACCGGGTGTTCTCCGCCGCTTTGAGTGTTCTGCTGGGCATTCCGCAGACGCTCTGGCGCGACCGTCACCTGGCGCATCATGCCGGCGTCCCATGGCGATGGCGCGTTTCGCGGCGGCTTGGAGTGGAGACGGCGCTGGTGCTTAGCCTGTGGGCGGCCCTGGCCTGGCTGCAACCGCACTTTTTCTTTTTGGCATATCTTCCGGGATATCTCGCCGGGCTGGGGCTGTGCGCATTGCAGGGCCACTGGGAGCACGCCGCGGGACGGCCCACCAGCCACTACGGGCGCATTTACAATTTCGTCTGCTTTAACGACGGCTACCACGCCGAACACCACGCCGACCCCACAATTCACTGGAGCAGGCTGCCGCGCCGCATCGAGGACACCGCGGCTACCAGCCAGTGGCCGCCCCTGCTGCGCTGGCTCGACGTACGGCCTCTGGAGGCGCTGGAGTGCCTGGTGCTGCGATCGCCCTGGTTGCAGCGCTTCGTCCTGCATAGTCACCGAAGGGCCTTTCAGGCTCTCCTCTCGCAGCCAGAGAACATTCGCCGCGCCACCATTGTGGGCGGGGGGCTCTTTCCAAGGACGGCGCTGATTTTGAGAGAACTCCTGCCCGCGGCACACCTCACGATCGTCGATTCCAATGCGCGCAATCTGGAGACCGCGCGTGTTTTCCTGGGCGGGAACATCGAGTATCGCAATCAGCGCTATGTGCCTGGTGAGTCGGACGATTGCGACCTCACGGTAATTCCTTTGTGTCTGGATGGCGACCGCGCGGCGATTTATCGCCATCCACCGTGTCGGGCGGTGCTGGTACACGACTGGATCTGGCGCCGCCGCGGATCCGGAACCATCGTTTCCGCCGTGTTGCTTAAGCGGCTCAACCTGGTTCGAAAATGAGGAGCCCGAAAATGAGGAGCCCGGCAATGAGAAGCGCCAGCCTGCTGCTGGTCTTCGTGGTGGCGAAGCTCGCCATCGTATGGGGCCATGCCGCACCGGTAACGGGCTGGTCGCTGGTGGCGTACGCGTGGCAGGACGCGATGGTCGCCCTGGCGTTTGGCGCCCTCGACATCGGACTGCAAAAGATCGGCGCGACGACTCGAACGGCCTGGGCGATTTACTGGGCCGCTGCGATTTACGCGGCCATCAACATCCCGGTGGGGCGCGTGGTTTTTACTCCGCTGACGCGGCCGATGCTGCGCGCCGCGCGCGGGCCGCTGGCCGACTCCATGATGGAATATGTGACCACAACCAACATCTTGCTGGTTGTGTCGGTTCTGGCGGCCGCCGCGGGTTTGCCATGGCTGCTGCGGCAAGTGCCCGTGCAGTTGGCGAGACTGGCGCTGGTAGGCGCTATGGTGATCGTCTTCCTGGGGCCGATGGCGTCCAGCCGGGTGGACACGCATGGCATGGACCGCAACGTGATCACGGCCCTGATCTCCAGTAGAGTGCCCGGCCCTCGACTGCCCGGCCGTGGACTGCCGCCAGTGACATCCCGCGCCGGAGCGGGCGACTGGCGCCAATCGCGCTTCCCGGCAGAGCGCGCGGCTGAGGACCTTTCACGGTTTGCGGGATCTGCCCGGGGCCTCAATGTGGTGATGGTAAGTCTGGAATCCACCGCGGCGCAGTATCTCTCGATTTACGGCGCGCAATATGGCACGCTTCATGATGGCGAGTACGATGACGGCGAGTCCGACGCGATGCCTAATCTCAGCGCTCTGGCGCGGCGAGCGCTGGTCTTCGAGAATGCCTATGCAGTTTACCCGGAGAGCATCAAAGGACTGTTCTCGGTTCTATGTTCCACCTTCCCGGCCTTCGATAGCCGGCCGGAGGAATATGAAAACGTGGAATGCAACTCCGTAGCCGCGGTTCTGGCAGACGCGGGTTACCGTACCGCGATGTTCCACTCGGGACGCTTCGGGTACCTGGGGATGGAGTCGATTATCCGCCACCGCGGTTACCAGACACTGGAAGATGCCGGCGATATCGGCGGCAACCACAATTCGAGCTTTGGAGTGGACGAACCCGCCACGGTGGGACGGATGCTGGCATGGATCGACGGCCTGCCGCGCGGGCAGCGCTTTTTTCTCACGTACCTGCCCATTGCAGGTCATCACCCCTATGCCACTCCGGACCGCGGCCCCTTCACGGGAACGGCCGAGATCGATCAATACCGCAACGCCCTGCACTATGGGGACGTTTCGCTGGGTGCGCTCATCGAAGGACTGCGCGCGCGTGGGTTGGAGGAGAACACAGTCTGGGTGATTTACGGCGATCACGGTGAGGCATTCCACCAGCATGAGGGCAACTACGGCCACACTTTTCTGCTGTACGACGAGAATATTCACATCCCGTTGCTCATCGCCGCGCCCCGCCTGATGCGCAAACAGGAAAGGGTGCGAAAGGTGGTCAGCCTGGTGGACACCGCGCCGACTATTCTTGACCTGATGGGTATTCCGCCGCGGGCGAATTACCAGGGCCGGACGATGCTGGACGGTGCGCCGCGGATGGCGCTCTTCTTTGCGGACTACTCGTTGGGACTTCTGGGCCTGCGCGACGGGCCTTGGAAGTTCGTGTACGAGATTGGATCGGGCAGGGCAAAACTGTTCGATCTTGAGCGGGATCCGCGGGAAATGGCCGACGTGTCGGCGCACCAGGCAGCACGGGCATCGTCGTATGGCCAGGTAGTGCGCGGCTGGGGCGGTGCGCAGAAAAGCTATATCGCTCGCAGCGCGGTCCGGTGAAGGGAGGCCAAATTCAGCCGGGGATTTGGAGCGAACCGCTTCCTAACGGTCGCGGCTCCGATCCGAGCCGCGGCTTTATCGGAGCCGCGCGCGTCAGCAAGCGGTTTCCCCGATACGTTAGCGAACTTCTGAAACCGCGTACTAAGCGTTGAGCTTCTGAAGCTGCGCGCGAGCTTTTTCCAGGGTCGCAAGCTTTTTGCAGAAGCAGAAGCGGACCTGTTGGCTGCCGCCGCCGGGGCTGGCATAAAAGCTGGAACCCGGGACCGCGGCCACTCCCAGTTTTTCGATCAGGTGGCGCACAAATGCCACGTCGTCCGCAAAGCCCAGACCGGAAACGTCCGTCATCACGTAGTAGGCGCCCTTGGGCACAAAGCAGCGCAAACCGGCCGATTCAAGGCTGGTCACAATGTGGTCGCGCCGGCCGCAATACTCGGTTGAGAGGTGCTCGTAGTAGTCGGCTCCCATTGCCAAAGCCATCACCCCAGCCTGTTGGAGCGGCGCCGCGGCTCCTACCGTGAGGAAGTCGTGTACCTTGCGGATGGAATCGGTCAGGTCCGGCGCGGCCAGTACCCAGCCCACGCGCCAGCCCGTCACGGAATAGGTTTTGCTCATACTATTGACCAGGACGGAGCGGTCGCGCATGCCGGGTAAGGAAATGATGGGGATGTGGACCGCGCCATCGTACAGGATGTGCTCGTAGATTTCGTCGGTGATGGCGAGCGCGTCAAACTCCTGGCACAGGCTGGCGATGAACTCCAGTTCGTGGCGCGTGAAGACCTTGCCGGTCGGATTGTTGGGCGAGTTCAGAATGATGGCCTTGGTGCGGGGCGTGAAGGCGCGGCGCAATTGGTCGCGGTCGAAGCTCCAGTCCGGCGCGCGCAGGCTCACATAGCGGGTGGAGGCGCCGCAGAGCTGGGTGTCCGGGCCATAGTTTTCGTAGAACGGTTCGAAGAGCACCACCTCGTCGCCGGGATCGATCACGGCCAGCATGGTGGCGATCATGCCCTCGGTGGCGCCGCAGCAGACGGCGATTTCGCGCTCGGGGTCGAACTCGAGGCCATAGGTGCGCCGGTACTTGCCGGCGATGGCGTCGCGGAAAGGCTTGGCCCCCCAGGTAATGGAGTATTGATTGACGTCGTCCGCGATGGCATTGGCGGCGGCTTGTTTGAGCGCCTCCGGGGCGGGGAAATCGGGAAAACCCTGGGCCAGGTTGATGGCTCCGTGGCGCATGGCCAGGCGCGTCATTTCGCGAATGACCGATTCGGTAAATCTCAGAATTCGCTGGCTGCGAAAGCGGGAGCGCTCGGAAGTTGCAGTAGTCGCCACCTTTCGAGAGTATGAAAAGCCGGGGTGAGATGTAAAGTGGGGGCTTCCGGGTCGGGAGGGCCTGGCGGCAATAGCCGGTCAGGCCCCGTGTCAGTAGAGTAGAGTAGAAAGGTAACCTGAGCGTAGCGTAACACCGGGTTGTCGAAAGAGAATATGCTTTCCTTGGTTATCGTCCGTGTACTCCCACCCCGCCCATGGAAAAGTAGCTGCCAGTACCACGCCAGGTGATACCGGAAGCCAGCTTGCATAGACGGTACCAGTACTGCCAATATGGACTCCATTACGGAGGACCTGTCATGGAATTGTCGGATCCAAATATCATCGACGCCTTATTGGCCGGTATGGCTCGCTCCTGGCGGTCCGCACCAGAAAGATCCAAAGCGGCTCAGCCGCGCCCGGCAAAGATGGTTCGCCGGCCCCGGTGCGCGTGTGGGGAATGTGTCCAGTGCAAAGAAAACCAACGATGGGAATCCATCTTTAACGCCAAATTTGCGGATCCGAACTACTACGCGGATCGCCCCGTGAGGCATTCGTCCTCTCTGGACTGGGCGAGTTAATCGTCAGTACGCCAAGGGTTGTGGGGCAGATTGTTAATCTGCGGCGGATTGTTAATCCGCCTGCGCGATGCGAAGCGAGCCGGTCCCCGCTGGTGGCGTTGCCTGCAAGGTCCGGCAGGCGGATTGCCAATCCGCCGCAGGTTACTAACCTGCCTCACATACCTGCCGACACCGCATTGCCCGACCGTTTAGGTTTAAGCACCCCCGGTTCCGCGGCGTCGCTCGCACTGGCAACCGTCACCGCAGCGCACCTTCCAAGCCCGGCCGTGGCATCGGCCGTCTGCGTTGGTTTCCCGGCTTTTCAGGCATCAAGCTTCACTCTGCCCTCCGCGTGCCCTACGCACGTCAGCACGTAGCCTTGCGCTCTCGAATCGGAGTCGAGTCCCTCCTCCGCGTCCATTCGCACATTTCCTTCCAGCAGCCTGGTCTTGCAGGTCCCACACTGTCCCTGCCGGCACGATGAAGGTATGCCGACGCCATGCTCCTCGGCCGCCTCCAATAAGGTCTGGCCGCTGCGAACGGCGTGCGTCCTGCCCGATCGAGCGAACTCGACCACAACGCCGGTCTCGGCCGCCAGAAACGGTTGAACACTCTTCGAAGCGGAACTGCCGAAACTCTCCTGCATCATGCGTTCCGGCTTCACTCCCAGGCCAATGAGAATGGTGCGGCTGGCGTCCATGAACCCCGGCGGACCGCAAAGAAAGAAGTCCCGCAACGCAATGTCCTTGACGGTATTCTCGATGAATTCACGGCTGACATGCCCGCGTGGACCAGACCACTCCGCGTGAGGTTGCGACAACAGAACATGGTACTGGAAGTTCGTCAGCCTGGATCGCAATTGCTCCAACTCGCTCTCGAATATGATGTCGCAATTGGTGCGAACGCAGTACAGCAGGGTGGCAGTTGTCTCCAGGCAAAGGTCGTCCATGTAGCGGAGCATGGCCATCATGGGTGTAATCCCGCTTCCAGCCGCCAGCAAAACGATGTTGCGGTGCTGGCTCTCATCTAAGCAGAAATGCCCAAAAGGACCATTGGCTTCGACCGTCATCCCCACCGGCGCGCGATCGTTCAAGAATACCGACACGCATCCCTGCCCTACCCGCTTGGTCGTGATCTCGATGTAACCCGACCTTGCCGCCGATGAACAAATCGAGTACGACCGAATGACTTTCTTTCCATCGAAGAGAAAAGAGAACACCAGAAACTGGCCGGGGCGCGCGTTTAGTTTCCGCCCATCGGGAACAATGAAGCGCAGGGTCTTGGCGTCCGAGGCTTGCTGTGTGATGCTCGCCAACTTCAGGATCAGCGAACCGCCTGAGGAGGAAGTTGCGGCGACGACAGCACTGACGCGTGCCGGCACCGTTGCCGCGGGTGTGTCCGATCCGGCACTGGCGAACGGGGCTCGCGAGGGCCGCCGCACGACCAGGACCAGCATGCTCGAAAACACGACCGCGATGAAGCCGATCGTCCGAACGTCATACCGGCGGGCGTCGTACCGGCTTGGTGGCGCAGGTTGATCGGGAGCGGCAGCGGCTTGTTTCGTAACCATGCTGCGGCCGGAGGATGAAGCGGCCGCCGCCCGAGCCTGCCGCCGATTGACGGCATCAGGCGTTTGCGTGGCAGACAAGTAAGTGACGATCTGTTCGTCTTCGCCGGGCTGAAATGCGTTGCCGCTGCCCTCGGCAAAAGCCACCATTCGATCGACGGTGGCTCGCCACTCTTCTGGCGTTTCGGCAGTCTTATAGACGCGATCCAGGCTATGGCAGCGTCCGCAGCGCTGGTCTACAACGGCTCTTGCAACTTCCAGGCTCGCCGCCGCCGCCGGCCCTTTCGGCCCCATCTGAGAAGCCAGGTATGAAAAAATGATCCGGGCATCTTCATCCGATATCCCTGAGTGAGGCAGGGCTTTCATACGGTTCACCGTCGCCAGCCAACCCCGCGCATCCTTATGAGCCCCAGCGATGCGGTCCAGATTGTGGCACTTGGAGCAGCGCTTCTCCATCGTGGAGGCCGCCATATCGATATCGATAGCGGCCGGCGGCAGATCTATGGCCGCTAGAGAGACCGTTTGCATCCTGGCACGATGAGCCAGCGATGGACCCGCCGTAATGCCGATAAGCACAAACGATAGAACGAATATCATGAGTCCGATCGGCGTGAGAAACCCATAGTAGCTCTTGTAATAACGAGCCACCAGAACCTTCACAAAGAGCAGCGGACTTAGGACCATCGCCAAAGTCAGGTGGATCATGGTGCTGGGCGGCGCGCCTCCGCCGACATCGCCCAACCGGGCGACCATAAAGTACCCCATCACGCAAAACAGCGCGATGAAGAGATAGCCGCCAATCCGATGGGCTGCTATTAGTCGCGTGCTGGCCTTCGCGTCTCTCACGCGGGCGGACGCCTGTAGAATCAGCCACACATTGATCGCGCCGATCAGAACGAATGTAACGCCTAGCCAGAGGCTGGCTGAACTGTTGAGCATGTTTACCCTGAGTATTCAAAACGCTGTGTACGGGCCTGGAGCTGTACAGGCATGGAGCGCGACTCTGTCGCCTCCGCTAGGATTGTGCTGCTGCGCCCGGGACCCATGCGACGCAGCGCACGGTGCGTGCCGAACCTTATGCCGAACCACTGATCGATTCGCGCCAGGTTACGCAGGTTCTTCTCCGCCAGTGCATGACCGACCGTTTCCGACGACTCACATCGCAAGCCGCGGCCGCCCCAGTCTTCGCCATACGGGAATGGGTCTACCGGCCTGAGTTCTGCTTTAAGTAGGCGATGATGGCGCTGCGTTCGTCTGCCTTTTCGACGTGAAACGTCATGTCGTTATTTGGGACCAGCTTCTCAGTGTCGGTGAGCCACTTGTCCAGGCTGTCTTCAGACCACTTGATTTTGGAATTCTTGAGCCCGTCCGAGTACTGGAACGAATCGACCGACCCAGCCGTCCGGCCGTAAACGCCTCCGAGGCGAGGCCCTTCCTTATCGCGATCCAGGGCGTGGCATCCGCCGCACCGCTTTTCAAATAACGCTTTGCCGTCCGCCCGGTCCTGCGCCGGCGCCGGGGCGGAGAGGCTCGATCCGGCCACCAGCAACACAAATCCCGCCAGAATTGGTCCGATGATGTATGGTTGGTTTTGTCGAAGCACGCCACTACGCTCCTTCCAGCGTGGAGTCCACCACCGCCAGGCTGTGCTGGTTCATCACCGATTTCACGTCGGTGATTCCGAGCACGCTCCGCAGTTTGTCATCCGCTACCCTCATGGGGCCAGGTCCCTTGGCTGTGCCCGGAGCGGGTTGCGGGAACGCCGTGGACATCGCCGTGTGGAAAGTAACATTGCCTTCCACCTTCTGCATGACCTGGTGGATGTGTCCGTTCAGAACGGTGACCGATCCGAACCGTTTGAGATAACCCAGGGCTTGGGCGCTATCCTCGGTCCCCCAGCCCCAGTCCGGATAAACCGACCACAGCGGGATATGCGCAAAGACCACCACCGGGCGGCTGGCCGACTGACTCTTGAGGTCCGCTTCGAGCCACTGGATCTGGTCGGGGCCCAGCTTACCAAGCCCTTCGAGTGCGGCGACGTTGGACAGCCCGACAAAGTGTACGTCCCTGTGGTTGAAGCTGTACCACCCGCGCCCTTTCGCGGTCTTGCCATAGCGTTCCAGGTACATTTTGCCGTCATCGATCGACGTGTCATGCTCGCCCGGAACGAAGAGAACCTCCTTCGGTTTCGCGCCTTTCAGCACCTGGTCCAGTGTGTCGTATTCAGCGGCCTTGGCTGTGTGGCTCAGGTCGCCAGTGTGAATAATGAACTCGGGCTCCTGCGGCAGTCCGTTGATCTTGTCGATGGTGGCCTGCAGAGTGCCGGCTACATCGGTGTTCGCGGGCTTGTTGAAGCCCATGTGGGTGTCGCTGATCTGGACAAAGTGGAGTTCCCCCATGGCG
>DATMNI010000103.1:0-32521 GCA_035570275.1 Candidatus Acidiferrales bacterium
TCGTGGTGCTGGACAGCGCGCTTCGCACCGGGGCCAGGATCAACGCACGGTATGCGGCCGACCCCAAGGCGCTGATCGGGTCGGCCACCGAGACCGCGGACAATACGTTCGACCTCTTTGTGGCGATTCCCGCGCCATCGGCCAGTTCGGCGGGCAGCGCGCCGGGCAGCGCGGCCCTGAGCGGGCCCTATTGGGCGGTGACGCTGGAGTTTCCCGGCGGGGTGACGGCCAACGCGCGCAACACGCAGTTCAGCCTCAGCCCTGCGGCGGCAGGCCGGCTGGCGGACTTCAGCGTGATGGGCCACGCCGCCAACATTGCGCAAGGCCTTCCGCAAACGCAGCAGATGACCGGCGCAACCTATACCCTCAACGCCGATGGAACGGGCACGGCCTCATTCGGAACGGCTGCCGCCACGCAATTGATCAGCGGGTCGAAGAACCTGTATGTCTCGGCCGATGGGAATGTGGTGATCGGCGGCTCTGTAACCACGGGATCGCACGATTTCCTGATCGCCGTGAAGGCGGTCTCGGGCGTCACCAACGCCACCTGGAACAACAAATTCTGGGGCGCGGGGCTGCGCGTGGACCCGAACGCCGTCACTGGATACTCGGGATCGATGGCCGCCGGCGGAGCCGCCAAGGTCTATTGGACCAAGCGGGAAAAGGCCATGGGCGCCGGGGTGTTCGACTTCACCGGGATCAACGGGTATTCGCTGAATGCCGATGGCTCCGGGACCATGGAATTGACGCAGGTGGGGCTGGGGGCCGGCGGCAAGGCGTTTGTCGGCTCCGCCATCAACCGGAGCGATACGGCGGCTTACGAAATCTTCTTCGGTGTGCAGTTGCCGGCGCTCAGTGGCAGCGGCGTTTTTCTGAGCCCGCTGGGGGTGGTGAATGCCGCCAGTTCCGCGCCGCCCGGCAACCCGATCTCGCCCGGCCAGTTCATCACGCTGTACGGGACCGGGTTGGCGAAGAGCACCCAGACCGCCGCGCCGCCCTACCCAGCCACGCTGAACGGGGTGACGGTGCTGGTGAACAACAAGCAGGCGCCGCTTTATTTTGTGAGCCCCGGGCAGATCAACGCCCTGGTTCCGTATACAACGCAAGGGACGACCGCGACGATAGTGGTGCAGAACGGAAGCGTGAACTCGAATACGGTGACGGTTCCGCTAGCGGCAACGGCGCCGGGCGTTTACTCGCTGGACCAATCGGGCAGCGGACCGGGCGCAATTCTCCACGCCGATTTCGGTCTGGTCAACGCCGGCCGGCCCGCCGCGCCGGGTGAAACGGTGCTGATCTACCTGACCGGCATGGGCGCGGTCGCCCCGGCAGTTGCCGATGGGACGGCCGGCGGGTCGAATCCGTTGAACAAGTCGGTGGCGGACGTGGTGGTGCTGGTGGCCGGGCAACCGGCGACATTGTTGTACAACGGGTTGGCGCCGGGGTTCCCGGGACTCTACCAGATCAACGTCACGCTGCCGACGTTGCTTTCGGGAGGCGGCAACCTGCCGCTGGCGATCCAGACGAACAACGCGTACCACGACCAGGTGGATATTCCGATCCGGTAACACGGCCACCATCCAACTTTCCGAAGCCCCGCGCTACCCCGACGCGCTAGCCTGGGCCATGGCTGCCGCGCACGCCTTAGCCTGCACCGAATCCGAGATGCAGCAAGCCTTCGTGGTACCCTCGGCCGATCCCCTTGTACCGTCCATCCAATCCCTGCTCGCCTCACGCAACCAATGGACCGGCCCTGCCGCCCAACTCCTCAAACTCTTACCGCCCACGGCGCTGTATCAAACTCCGAAAGGCCTTTCGCAGCAACTCAGGAAGAGCGCGCAATCTCTCCTCGCCGCCGCCATCGAGTTGAAATTCACCCGCCTGCCCGGGGGCGTACGCATCATCGAATTGCGCCAGATCCCGTGTGACGCATCTTCGGAGAATCGCCCGCAACATGCGTCACCAGGCGCCACTGATTCCCTGCAAGGCACAGAACCAGATGACGTTATCGCCGCATGACAATTCCCCACGGAGTCTCGAAAAATGCGTCACAAACCGGCCAGCCACCGGCCACCGGCATCCGGCATCTGGCCACAGGCCACCAGCCACCGGCCACCAGTCACCAGCCACCGCCCACCAGCCACCGGCCACCGGCCACCAGCCACCGGCCACCGGCCACCAGCCACCGGCCACCAGCCACCGGCCACCAGCCACCGGCCACCGGCCACCGGCCACCAGCCACCGGCCACCAGCCACCGGCCACCAGTCACCGCCACCGCTCTTTGTCTCTTTGTTGACAACTCCCGCCCCGCGTCCGTATGATGTTATTTCAATTCAGTCGTTTTGCCGTGCCAGGGCACGCCTTCACGTAGCCTGATGATGAATTACTGCGTCCATCTGTTCTGGGAAATATCAATATGATCAAAGTGGAAGGTCTAACCAAGCGATACCCGCGCACCGTCGCTGTGGACAACATCTCGTTCGAGGTGGAAAAAGGTCAAATAGTGGGATTTCTGGGGCCCAACGGCGCCGGCAAGACCACCACCATGCGCGTTCTCACCTGCTTCCTCCCGCCCTCGGAAGGCACGGCCAACGTGGCCGGCTTCGACGTTCTCGAACACCCCGAGGAAGTCAAGAAGCGCATCGGCTACCTCCCCGAAACCCCGCCGCTCTACCCGGAAATGGAGGTCGATGAGTACCTCACCTTCGTGGGCCAGATCAAGGGCATCTCTTCGGCCGATATCAAGCGCCGCGTCGATGAAGTCACGGGCCGCTGCGCCCTCGGCGATGTGCGCAAGAAGTTGATCGCCAAGCTCTCCAAAGGCTACCGGCAGCGCGTCGGCCTGGCCCAGGCCATCATCCATAATCCCGATGTTCTGATCCTCGACGAACCCACCAGCGGCCTCGACCCCAAACAGATCATCGAAATCCGCGAGTTGCTCAAGGCGCTGGCGCCCGATCACACCATCATCCTCAGCACCCACATCCTTTCCGAAGTGGAGCACTCCTGCGAGCGCGTCATCATCATCAGCCAGGGAAAACTGGTGGCCATCGATTCGGTAGCCAACCTGACCAACCGGCTGCGCGGACAGGAACAGGTGGCGCTCGAAGTGGAAGCGGCCGACGGGCAGCCCAAGCCCGCCGACGTGCAGCAGCGCCTGGAGCAGGTTGCCGGCGTCAGCCGCGTGATGAGGAAAGAGGGAAAGGATGGCAAGCTGCTATTCGAAGTGGAGAGCCTCCAGGGCCGCCACATTCGCGCCGAGGTGGCCCGCTGCGTGGTCAATGCCGGCTGGGGCCTGAGTGAATTGCGCGCGGTCGGGCTAAGCCTGGAAGACATCTTCCTGCAGTTGACCGCCGCCGAAAAGAAAGATCAAAGTAAAGCCGGAAAAGAAGATCCAGGCAAACCGGAAGATCAGAGCACGAAGGAAGATCAGAGCATGCAGGAAAAGGGAGGCCAGCAGTGAGAAACGTGATCCTCATTTGCCGCAAAGAACTGAAAGGATATTTCGCGTCCCCCATAGGCTACGCCGTGATGGCGCTGTTTGCCCTGATTTTCGGGTACCTGTTCTCCGGCTACACCCGTTACTTCGCCCAAATGAGCATGCAGGCGATGATGCAGCAGCAGCCCATGAACGTAAACGAATTCATCATCCGGCCCATGCTGGGCTTCGCCTCCACCATCGCGTTGTTCCTCATTCCCATGATCACCATGCGCCTTTTCGCCGAAGAGAAGCGCTCCGGCACCATCGAACTGCTGCTCACCTCGCCGATCAAGGATATCGAAATCATCCTCGGCAAATGGCTCGGCTCGATGCTGCTGTACATCTGCGTGCTCCTGATGTCGGCCATCAACGTGGCGCTGCTATTTGCCTGGGGCAAGCCGGACCTCAAGCCCGTGCTCATCGCTTACCTCGGCCTGCTGCTGCAGGGCGGCTGCCTGCTGGCCATCGGGACCCTCATTTCCACCACCACGAAGAACCAGATCATCGCCGGCGGCGTCACCTTCTTCGTCTGCCTGCTGCTGTGGATGCTGAGTGTGGCCACGGCTTTCGACAGTTCCGTCACCGCGCAGGTGCTCAACTATTGTTCCATCGTCACGCACTTTGAAAACTTCAGTAAAGGAGTCCTCGATTCCAAGGACGTAGTCTTCTACGTCTCCATGATTTTCCTGGCTCTGTTCCTGACTTCGCGATCCATGGAATCGCTCCGGTGGAGGTCGTAACATGCCGCAAGAGTGGATGAAGAAAAGACAGACCAGATATACCGCTTACGCCAGCGTCTACATTCTCGTCATCCTGGCGGTCCTGGCGGCGGTCAACTTCCTCGCCAACCGCTACGATAAGTCCTGGGACGCCACTTCCAACAAGCAGTTCAGCCTGGCCGACCAGACCATCAAGGTAGTGCGGGGTCTGAACCGCGATGTCCACATCACTTACTTCGACGAATCCTCGCGGTTTCAGCAGGCCCGGGACCTGTTGGATCGCTATTCAAGCCTTTCGCCCAAGCTGCACGTGGATTTCGTGGACCCGGTGAAGAAGCCGCAGCAGGCCAAAGCGGCTGGCTACCGGCGGGATCTTTCGATTCTGGTGGATAGCGGCTTGCGCAAGGAAGAGGCCAAGAGCCTTAGCGAAGAAGAGGTGACCGGCGCCGTGATCCGTTCGCTGAAATCGGGCGAGCGCAATGCCTGCTTCGTGTCGGGTAGTGCCGAGCATTCGCTCGACGATACCGGCCGAGGCGGTTACCAGGCAGTCAAGGACTCGCTCGAGCACAACAACTATAAGACCAGGACCATTTCGCTGCTGACGGGCGCGATGACCACGCCTCCGCCTCCGGCCCCGGCAGCCGGCGCCGCGCCTGCACCCGCTGCCGCCGTTCCCGCGGCCGGCAAAATCACCGTGCCCGCCGACTGCACCGTTCTGGTGGTTGCCGGTCCGCAGCACGATTACATCGCGCCCGAAGCCGATGCCATCAAGGCCTACGTCGAAGGCGGCGGCCACGCCCTGATCATGCTGGACCCGCCGATCAGCCTGGGCCGCGAACAAACCGACGACAACAAAACTCTGGAAGCTGTCCTGGCAAGCTGGGGCGTGACCGTGAATCAGGATCTGGCGCTCGACACCAGCGGGATCGGCCAGGTCTTCGGCCTGGGTCCGGAGGTTCCGCTGGTGGCCGGCTACGAATCGCACGCCATCGTTCGCGAGATGAAAGACGTGGCCACCGCCTTCCCGTTGTCCCGAACTCTCGAAGTCAAAAACGGCGATAAGACGACCGTCGAAAAGCTGTTCTCCACCAGCGCCAACAGCTACGCCACCACCGATCTGAAATCGGGCAGCGTCAAGTTGGACCCCAAGAAGGATAAAAAGGGGCCGCTGCTGCTGGCCGCGGCCGGCACTTATAACGGTACGCCGCCCGGGCGTTTCGTCGTGGTGGGCAGCTCGCTTTGGGTGGGCAACAACTTCATCCGCTTCAACGGCAACCGCGACATGTTCCTGAACATGATCAACTGGCTGACCGCCGATGAAGACCTGATTTCCATTCGGCCCAAATCGCCCGAAGACCGTCCGCTCAACCTGTCGCCGCAGAAACTAAACACCGTATGGTGGCTGAGTGTGGTGCTCTTCCCGCTGGCTGTGGTGGGCTTCGGCCTGGCCACCTGGTGGAAGAGGAGATAAGATCAGAGCCACGACCGTCAGGGAGTGGAAGAGGAGATAACACATGAAGCCGAAGGGACTCCTGATTGCCGCCGTTCTTTTGGCCGTTCTGGGCGGGCTGACCTGGTGGTCCAACAAGAAACAAGCGGCGGCCAGTAAAGCGCCGGCGGACGCCTCAACCAAGCTGCTTTCCATTCCCGCCGACCAGTTTCAGGAAATCAAAATCAAGAAGCTCACGGGCGAAGTCATTCGCCTCCGTAATGCCAACGGCAAATGGCAGATCGTCGAACCCAAGCCGCTGCCGGGCGACCAGGATACCGTGGGTTCGCTGGTTTCCTCGCTGGCGTCGCTCAATGCCGACAAGGTGGTGGAGGACAAAGCCGCCGACCTCAAGCCGTACGGGCTCGACAACCCGACCCTCGATGTTGCAATTCTCAAAAAGGATGGCAAGACCGACGAGTTGCTGATCGGCGACGACACTCCTACCGGTTCGGGCAGTTATGCCAAGCTGCCGGGCGATGGCAAGGTGGTGACCATCGCCTCCTTTACCAAATCCAGCATCGACAAGCGCCCCGACGATCTGCGCGATAAACGCCTGATCGCCTTCGATTCCGACAAGCTGACGCGCGTCGAACTCCAAGCCAAGGGCCAGACCATGGAGTTCGGGAAAAACGGCCAGAACGAGTGGCAGATTCTGAAGCCGCGGCCTCTTCGGGCAGACGGCGGCCAGGTGGATACGGTGATCGGCAAGCTGAAAGACGCCAAGATGGATCTTTCGGCTACGGACGCCGACACACCCAGGAAGTTCGCCGCCGCCGCCAAGGTGGCCACCGCAACGGTGACGGATGCCGGCGGAACGCAGACGCTGGAAGTCCGCCGGGACAAGGACAAGAACGTCTTCGCCAAGGGCTCGGCGGCCGAAGGGGAATACAAGGTGGCGGCCGATCTGGCCGACGCGCTCGACAAGGGCGTTGACGATTTCCGCAACAAGAAACTCTTCGATTTCGGGTTCAGCGATCCATCCAAGGTCGATCTGAAGAACGCCAGCTACACCAAGACCGGCGACAAGTGGATGTCGGGCGTCAAGACCATGGACAACGGCAGCGTGCAGACTCTGATCGACAAACTGCGCGACCTGGCGGCCATGAAGTTCCTTGACAACGGCCGCGGCATTGAGGTCTTCACCGCCACCGTGACCTCCAACACCGGCAAACGCGTGGAGAAGGTGACCATCACCAAGCTGGGCAATCAATATTTCGCGCAACGCGAGAACGAACCCAGCATCTATGAATTAGACAGCAAGGTGGTAGACGACTTGATCAAAGCCGCCGCGGACGTAAAGGAAGCCGCCCCCGAGCCGCCCAAAAAGAAATGACCCCTTTCCCCTGTTTTCACTGGCCACCGGCCACCAGCCACCGGCCACCCTTTAAATGAACGCTCTCCTCACCGATCTCTACGAACTGACAATGGCCGCCGGCTATTTCGATGCTGGCAAGACCTCTCAAATCGCCACTTTCGAATTGTCCATCCGCCGCTTGCCGGCCCACCGCAACTTTGTGGTGGTGGCGGGCCTGCCCCAGGTCGTAGACTACCTGCTCAACCTGAAGTTCACCCCCGAGGAGATCGACTACCTGCGTGGCCTGCCCCAGTTCCGCCACGTCTCTGCCGCCTTCTTCGACTACCTTCGCGATTTCCGTTTCACCGGCGACCTCTTCGCGGTTCCGGAAGGCACCCCGCTGTTCGCGGGCGAGCCGCTGCTCACCATCCGCGCCCCCATCGTGGAAGGCCAGATTCCCGAAACCTATTTGCTTTCGGCCGTGACCTTCCAAACCCTGATCGCCACCAAAGCCGCGCGCTGCGTGGAGATGAGCGGTGGCCGGGCGGTGGTGGAATTCGGGACGCGGCGCGCCCACACGCCCGAGGCCGGTGTGCTCGGCGCCCGCGCGGCCTACCTCGGCGGCTGCACCGGCACCAGCAACACCCAGGCCGGCTTCCGTTTCGGGGTGCCGGTGATGGGCACGGCGGCGCACTCCTGGGTGATGTCGTTTGCCTGCGAAATGGACGCTTTCCGCAAGCTCCAGAAGGTGCTCGGTGAATCCGCGGTTCAACTGGTGGACACCTACGACACGCTCGAAGGCGCGCGCCGGGTGGCGTCGCTGGGCGGGCCGTTGTGGGGCGTGCGCCTGGATTCCGGCGACTTCGCCGCGCTTTCCCGCCAGGTGCGGGCCATTCTGGATGACGCCGGGCTCCGCGACTCCAAAATCATGGTGTCGGGCGATCTCGACGAATACCGCATCCGCGATCTGGTGCAGTCCGGCGCGCCCATCGACGCCTTCGGCGTAGGGACGCAACTGGCCACCTCCGGCGACGCGCCTTCCATGGGCTCCGTCTACAAGCTGGTGGAAACCGAGACTTGCGGCATCAAACGCTTCACCGCCAAGTACAGTAATGACAAGGGCTCGCTGCCCGGTTCCAAACAGCTCTTCCGGGACACCATGCGCGACGTGGTGGCGCGCTCCGGGGAATGCGGATCGGGCGAAGCCTTGATGCGGCCGGTAATCCTGGGAGGCAAACTGATCGAGCCGCTGCCCACCCTGGAGCAGGCACGCCGCCGGGCCGCGGAGTACATCGCGAAACTGCCCGAGCCTTTGCGGCAATTGGAAATCGCCGAGCCCTGGCCGGTAATCCACAGCCGCGAACTCCGCGAGTTGATCGGCCAGGCCGGCTCGAATTTGAAGAGGTGAGAAAGCAGCTATCAGCCATCAGCTTTCAGCCATCAGCTTTCAGCCATCAGCTTGAAACCGGCGCACGCGCGCCCCGCTGGTTTAGCTGACCGCTGATAGCTGATTGCTGAAAGCTTGCTTCACCCCCACCACACCTCCCCCGCGGCCATATGCGCCTTCGCCACATCGGGATTCACTTCCGCCCCCAGCCCAGGTTTCCCGGTCACCTGCACAAATCCGTCCTTGATGTACGCTCCGTCCAGCAGCAGCAGCTTGTCCATCCAGTCGCCCATGCCGGTGATAGTCTCGCAGGTCATGTAGTCGCGGATGGATGCCGCCCATTGACAGGTCGCCCAGGTGTGAAGCTGGCTGCCGGTGTTATGGTTGGCCATCGGCAAACCGAAGGCATCGGCCATGTCGGCGATCCGTTTGGTCTCCAGAAATCCGCCGCTGTTGCGCAGGTCGGGGTGGAGAATGTCGCAGCCTTGATGCACCATGAAATCCTTGAAGCCCTGCCTGCGGGCCAGGTTCTCGCCGGTGCAAATGGGCACGCGGGCGCTCTGACACAGCCTCGTCCAGGCTTCCGAATACTCGACCTGTAGCGGGTCTTCCAGCCAGAGCGGTTTGATGGGCTCCACCGCTTCGGCGATCTGGATGGCGGTTCTCAGGTCGTACTCCCAGTGGCAGTGGACCATAATGTCGTGGTCCCAGCCAATGGCTTCCCGGCAGTTCTCGAAGCCCTGGCGGATCTGGATCAGCTCTTTGGTGGTGAGCAGGCGGTTGGCCGTGTCACGGCCTCTGTCCTCATTCGGGCCTCCCTCAGTCGAGCCCCGCTCAGTCGAGCCCCCCTGAGTCGACCTGGTGTGCGGGAAGCCGAACTTGTGGGCGGTGAAGCCCGCCGGGTCGGCCTTCACCTTTTGTGCCCACTCGCGGCACGATGCCTTGTCCAACATATTGCGCGGCGCGGAGTGGTCGTAGACCCGGACCTTCTGCCGGAACCGGCCGCCCAACAGCGTGCTGGTGGGAACGCCGAGGGCCTTGCCCGCCAGATCCCAGAGCGCCATTTCGATGCCGCTGGCGGCCCGCATCAGGTTGTGCGCCGACCCGTCCGTGCGCGTGCCGCTAAGATCCTTGGCGTGCTCGTCGAGGTTGGTGTAGAGGGCGTCGATCTGCAGCGGATCCTTGCCAACCAGCGACGGCTTGATGGCCAGGATCTGTTCCTTGACGCCAATGCCCGGCGTGCCGTAAGCTTCGGCAACCCCGTAGGTCCCGTCATCGGCAATCACCTTGACCAGGAGATAAGTGCGGGAGGGTCCTTGCAAAGTCAGCGTACGGATGTCGCGGATTTTGATCTGGTTCCGCTCCGCCGCCTGCAGCTTCGCATAGCAGCCGAGAAATGGCGCTGTACCCCCCGCGCCAAACAGCGCCCCCAACAGCGCCCGCCGGGATAGGCCGCGTGAAGTCACACGTGAAGTCATGGCAAACCTCCTGCGACGGTGATTGTATCGCAGCCGGGCCGCCGCCCGCCGCTCGCCGCGAAACCGGCGCCGTCCGCCGCTGCCCGCCCAAGCCCGCCGCTGCCCCCCAGGCCCGCCGCTGCCCGCCCCGGCCCGCCGCCGTCCGCCGCCTGCTTTGCGACAATGGAGGAAGGGATGACCACGGCCTTCTTCGACATCGACTCGCAACTGGACTTTCTCTATCCCGCCGGCGCGCTCTACGTGCCCGCGGCTGAACGAATCGTACCGGCCATCGCCAGACTTAACCGCTATGCCGCGCAGCACGGAATTCCCGTCGTCTCTACCACCGATGCCCACACGGAAGACGACCCGGAGTTCAAGACCTGGCCGCACCACTGCGTGGCCGGAACTCACGGCCAGCGTAAGGCGGAAGCCACGCTGCTGGAACGAAGGGTGGTGATTCCGAATCGCGAGGGCCCCATGTGGACCGGCGATCCGGCTACCGGCGGCGCGCAGCAGATTGTGGTTGAGAAGCAGACCGTAGACGTGTTCGCCGCGCCCAACCTGCACCGTGTCGTAGCCCGGCTCAACGCGGACGCTTACGTGGTGTACGGCGTGGTGACCGAGATCTGCGTCCTTTTCGCCGTGCGCGGTCTGCTCAAAACCGGCAAGCCGGTGACCATCGTGACTGACGCCGTGGAAACGCTGCGCGCCGCGGATTCCGCGCGGGCGCTGGACGAAGTCTGCGCCGCCGGTGCCCGGTTGGCGCGAGTCTCCGACATCTGCCTTTGCGCCTGACCCGTACTGCGCCTGACCCGCACTGCGCCTGACCGCACTGCGCCTGACCGCACTGGGTCAGAGGATTGGGACTAAAGGCAGTCTGGTGTAATTTTTATATAGCTGGCTGTCCACCGTCTTACATACCTGCCCTTAGGACTCTGCGGCACTCAGCGGAATTCTTGCCATGCCAGCGTGGCCATACTCGTGCAACGCATGTTGGTCCGCTTGATGTTAACAATACTTTGATCTTAAAAAAACGGAGGAATGTGAAATGGCTTTTGCTATTCCATGGGAGGAGCAGGCGTCGGGACCGGCCGACCGCAGACTGAACCAGAGATATCCTATCGCCATCCCGCTGCAATACAAGCTGCTGCGGTCGGGCAGAGTGGTGAAGACCGGCCAGGGACGGACGTTGAATCTGTCCAGCTCCGGCGTGTTCACCGAATGCGACGCCGAATTGCCCAACGGTGTCGCCGTGGAACTCTCACTCGCGTGGCCCGCAAGAATTGACGGCAAGGTGGGTTTGAGTTTGATCGCGATTGGGACCACGGTGCGCACCGCGGGCCGCGGCACCGCCGTAGTCTTCTCGCAGCACTACTTCCGCACCCGGAGCTTGCGAGTCTGTGTGTCCTCTACCATGCTATGAAGGAATCGAATTAAGAAGGAATCTAATTAACGGCTCTGGCCAGCTTGATCGCGGGCAGGTCGATCACAGGCAGCTTGTTCTGCTGCAGCTCGCGGTTCAACTCCGCCAGTTTCGCATCGCGCAACGTCCTCCAGTTGGCCATCAGCGCGGCCAGGTCGCGGGTGGCTTGCTGGGAGATCTCGTAGGCCGAGCCGGGCGGCGTGCGGTCGGCGCTTTCGGCCACGCTCAGTGCAGCGCCCAGCAGGCTAGAAACTGATCTCAGATTCGGCGTGGCGGAAGCGGGGCCTGCCCTGCCGCCTCGGCCGCCACCACCTCCGCGGCCTCCCCTGCCACCGCCACCGCCGCCGGCGATCCTGGCAACTTCCAAATCCAGCGCGGCGATTTTCGCCACCAGGGCTCCGTTCGCCGCCTGCCTGCGGTCGGCCAGCAGCCTGCGCAGCGTGCTGGCATCGCGCGCGGCGTCGGCGGCCTTGCCCATCTCGGCAGCGATCGAAAGGCACAGACTCAGTTTCTTTTCCAGTTCGACGGGGGTGGCGGTGGAACGCGGATCCAGAGTGACCTTAAACGGCTGGGTGTAGCTTAGCTTAGCCGAGCCGCCTGCCACCGTGAGCCGCGCCTGATAGGTCCCCGGAAGCACTTGCGGCCCCTGTGCCCGGCCGAACTCGGCGGCGTCCGAATCGTCCGCGCCCGGCGCTGCGTAACGCAGATCCCAGGCAAAGCGGTTCATGCCCGGCTTGGCGGTGAGGTGGGCCGGCGGGACAATCCAGATGTCGGCGATGGCGCCCGGCCGCGACGGCGCCGCAGGGCGTTCCTCACTGGAGAACCGGCGGACCACCTGGTTCTTGCCGTCCAGAATTTCCAAAGTGATTTCCAAAGTGACTTCGCCCGGCGTCGCCGCCTTCAGGAAATAGTCGATCAGCGCACCCTCGGGCGGGTTCTTCGCCTTCGGTTCCTCGGGCGGAAACGGCGAGCCGAAGAAACCCTCGGGGTTCATGCGGATGGCGGTGGCCGGTTTGAACAGGAACGCCTCTGACGCCGCCGCCTTCTCATCCATCTGGCGCAGTTCATCGATCTGGCGCAGCGGCGCGATGTCGTCCAGAATCCAGAAGCCGCGCCCGAAAGTGGCGGCTACCAGGTCGTCGCCGTGAATCGCCAGGTCGCGAACCGACACCGTGGGCAGGTTCAGTTGCAGCGATTGCCAGTGGCCGCCGTCATCGAATGAAACCGCGACATCCAGCTCGGTGGCCGCATAGAGCAAGCCCTTGCGCCCGGGGTCTTCCTTGATCGAGTTCAGGTAGGCCGGTTCATGCAGGCCTTCGGTCACCAGGGTCCAGGTCTTGCCGTAATCGCGTGTCCGGTAGACGTATGGTTTGTAGTCCTCCACGCGGTGGCGGTCCACAGCCGCGTACGCCACGGCCGGGTCGAAGTGAGAAGCTTCAATCTGGGTGACTTTGCTCCAGGCCGAAAGGCCGGGCGGCGTGACACTCTGCCAGGTCTTGCCGGCATCGCGCGTGAGGTGAATCAAGCCGGTGTCGCTGCCCACCCAAACCATGCCGGCCTTAAGGGGCGAAGGGGCGATGGTGTAGATCACGCCGTAGCCGAGTTCGCGGGCGTTGTCAGCCGTCACCGGGCGGTTTTCGCCAACACTGGGCGCGGCAGCGCGGGTGTCCTTTCGCGTGTCGCCGGTCAGGTCGGCGCTGATTTCGTGCCAGGTCAAACCGCCGTCGGTGGTCTTCATCAGGTATTGCGAGCCGAAGTAGAGGGTGTCGGGCTCGCTGGCGGAAAAGACCAGCGGCGCAGTCCACGGGTAGCGGTACTTCTGCGCGGAGATGCTGCCGGCGCGGTCGCCACGCACCGGCCAGGGCGTGATGTTCTGCGACTGGCCGGTGCGTTTGTCGAAGCGCACCAGCGCGCCGTTGGTGTTGCCGACGTAGAGGATGTGCTGGTTCCTAGGGTCCACCGCGATGTATCCGCTCTCGGCCCCGCCGACGGAGTACCAGTCGCGCGCGTCAATCTCGCCGTGGTCGGTACGGCTATACACGGCCGCGGTTCCGCTATCCTGCTGCGAGCCGTAGACCGAGTAGGGGAATTGGTTGTCGGTGACCACGTGGTACATCTGGGCGGTGGGTTGGTTGTACCAGGTGCTCCAGGTTTTGCCTTTATCGAGGCTGACGTTGGTGCCCTGGTCTGAGCCCAGAACCATGCGGTTGGTGTCGGCCGGGTCCACCCACAGAATGCGGTAATCGTCGCCGCCCGGCGCGCCTTTCAGCACGGTGAAATTCCGGCCGCCGTCGGTGGAACGGTATACGGCGACGTTGGGCACGTAGACCAGATCGGGGTCCTTGGGGTCCACGGTGATGCCGCTGAAGTACCAGTTGCGGCTGGTGATACGGTTGTCGCTGCTGGAGCGCGTCCACGTCTCACCCGAATCGTCGGAGCGATAGAGGCCGCTGGCGCTGGCGGCGATCCCGGCGCCCGGCCCATCAATCCCGGCCGCGGTGTCAATCCCTGCGTTCGGCGCGTCAATCAGTGCGTAGACGCGGCGTCCGCCGGCGGCCACGGCAACGCCGGAGCGTCCCCACCGGTTTTCGGGAAGGCCGTGGCCGCTGAGCTGGCTCCAGTGATCGCCGCCATCGGTGGTCTTGAACAATCCGCTGCCCGCGCCTTCGATGGGCGCGTACTGGCTCCAGACCGATCGCCTGGCGTTCCACACCGTGGCGTAGATCACTTTGGAATTGCCGGGATCAAAGGCCAGGTCGGTTGCGCCCACGTCGGGGCCGCGATCCAGAACCTTCTGCCAGCTTCGGCCGCCATCGGCCGAGCGGAAGACGCCGCGCTCCGCATTGGGTCCGTAGACATGGCCGAGCGCCGCCACGTAAACCAGGTCGGGGTTGCGCGGGTCCACCCGGATGCATGCGATCTGGCGGGTGTCGCGGAGGCCGATATTGGTCCACGTCCTGCCGGCATCGGTGGATTTATACACGCCGTCGCCGAAGCCGATCTGCGAGCGGATGTCGGCCTCGCCGGTGCCAACGTAGAGGATGTTCGGATTGGACGCGGCCACGGCAATGGCGCCGATGGAGGCGATGCGCTGCTGGTCGAAGATGGGCGACCAGACCGTACCGGCGTCGGTGGTTTTCCAAACGCCGCCACCTACCGAGCCGAAGTAAAAGGTTACGGGATCTCCCGGGACGCCGGTGACGGCTGCCACGCGCCCGCCGCGGAACGGGCCAATCAACCGCCATTGCAACTGATTAAACAGGTTCGCGGGAACGGGTTCGGCGGCCAAGGCGGCAACGGAACAGAGGAGGGAGAGAAGGCGCAACTTCATAATATTCATAGAGGGTAGCAAGGATTTTGAGTGAGTGCCCCAGGCGGATCGACACATGGAGTGCTTAAACCTCTTGTGGAAAACCATGCTTGCCGGCGATTTCGGATTCGACGTTGCGCCGTGTTTGAAATATAATTGTTTCTATGAGTAACAATTTCCGCTGGACCTAGACTGTTACCGACGGTAACAATTGGCTCATGTACAAGGTGGTCACAACCAAATCGTTCGGTAAGGCACTGGCCAAGCTCCCGGTGAACTGGCAGAGGCGGATTGTGGCGAAGATCAGGGCGGTTGCGGCTGATCCTTATGCCCCGAACAACAACCTCACGAAGGTTCAGGACCGTGAAGGGTACCGGCTCAGGGTGGGCGGCTGGCGCGTCATTTATGAGCTGCACGACGACCGCCCGGTGATGCTGGTTTTGGAAGTGGGACCGAGAGGAGGAATTTACTGATGCGAATAGAAAAAATCACTCGCAATGGCAAGGAGTTCGCAGTATTGCCGATGAAAGAGCTGAAGAAGCTTATGGATGATGCGGAGATGCTCGCCGATGTAAAATCCTATGACACAGCAAAGGCACGCATCGAGCGCGGCGAGGATGAGTTGATACCGCTCGAAATCGCCGAGCGGCGACTCGCCGGGGACAGCACGGTAAAAATCTGGCGTGAGTATCGCGGGCTCACCCAGGAAGGCCTGGCGAAGGCATCCGGGGTGTCGCGCCCGATGGTGGCGGCTATTGAGGCGGGACACAAGAAGGGTGGAATCGCGACGCTGAAGAAGCTTGCCGTGGCGCTCAAGGTCGATCTGGACTATTTGGTGTGACTTGATGGAATCTAGCCAGCCCGGGCCCAATGGTTGGCCCAATCCTACGTTCAGGCGCGCCTCGCGTCCCTACTGCGTGGGGGCGTAATACCCGTGCCGGAAATAGGGGCGCAAATTGGGAACGCCGAGGCCCTTTGGGGGCAGCACCTTGACCTGCAGCGTATGGTACCGGCCGTCGCGGACCTGCTTTTGCGGGGAGTAGCCGAGAACGTAGCGGTTGCGCAACTCGACGCCGATCTTGGCTGCGATATCCGGCAGTTCGGAAAGATCCGATGGCAAATGGCGGCCGCCGGTCTGCTCGCAGACGTCCGTCAACAGACCAGGCCCGGCAGACTCCTCGGGTGACCGGCCGCGGGAGCCCTCGGCTTCGAAAATGCCGATCGCGTAGATCAGCACGTCGTTCTCGCGCACCATCTTTTTGACTTCGCTCTCCGTGTAGCGGCTGCTGTTGTCGCCGCCGTCGGAAATGATGAGCAGGGCCTTGCGGTTCTTCTTCGACTTCTTCATTTCCAGCATAGCCAGCATGATGGCGTCCAGCAGCGCGGTCCGCCCCTTGGACTGCGTAAACGCAAGCTGGTTCTGAATTTCCTCCACGGTCTGAGTCAGCGGCACCACCATGCGGGGCTGATCGTTGAACTCCACCAGGAAGAACTCGTCGTCCGGATTGGCGGTTTTGAAAAACTCGGCAGCCGCCATCCGGGAGCGGCGCAGTTTGGGGCCCATGCTGCCGCTGATGTCGAAGACCAGGCCGACCGCCACCGATTCGTCGTCCATCGCAAAATGGGTAATTGTCTGCTCCACATGATCGTCCAGGATTCGGAAGTGCTCTCTTTCCAGTCCCGTGACCGGCCGGTTGTACGGGTCGCAAACCGTGACCGGGACCAGCACCAGGTTCAGATCGACGCGGATGTTGGCCGGCGGCCGCTTTACTTCGGGCGGCGGCGCCGCCTTCGGGCGCGGCTGGATTGCCACTTGCCCGCGCAACCCTAGAGGCGCCAGCAAACGAAGACCGCTTAACAGGAGCGTTCGGCGGCTGCCCATCACCATCCCCTCAACGACCGTATTGTACTCCGCTTCAGAACCGGCGGCGAGGCCGCTCCACCGGGGCCGCTCCACCGTGCCGCTCCAGCAGGTCATTCCACCCGGCGCTCATCCGTCGCTCCACCCGGTCACTCCACCTCTGGTCACTCCACCGGAGCGTTATACCCGGTGCGCCAGTGGGCGCGGAGTTGGCGGAGGCCGCGCGGCGGGACGATCACCACTTGAATGCGGTGATATTTGCCATCGTGCGGCTGGTTCTGGGCCGAGTAGCCGATCACGTAGCGGTTGCGCAACTCCACGCCGATCTTTTGCGCGATGTCCGGCAGTTCCGCCGGATTGGCTTCGAACATGCGTCCGCCGGTCTGTTCTGAGATGTTTGCCAGCAGCCCCGGACCGCCGGCCTCTTCCGGCGACCCGCCGCCACCGAAGACGCCGATAGAGTAGACCAGCACGTCGCTTTCGCGCACCAGGTTGCGAACCTCGGTCGCCGAGTACCGGCTGTGGTTGTCGCCGCCATCGGAGATGATCAGCAGCGCCTTCTTGTTCTTTTTCGAATGCTTCATTTCGTGCAGCGCCAGGTAGATGGCATCCAGCAGCGCGGTGGAGCCTTTCGATTGCGAAAACGTAAGCTGGTTTTCGATTTGCCCGACGTCCCTGGTAAGCGGGACCTCCAGCCGGGGACTGCTGTCGAACTCCACCAGGAAGAACTCATCCTCCGCATTGGCGGTTTTGAAGAATTGGACCGCGGCCATGCGCGAGCGCTGCAGCTTGCTGCCCATGCTGCCGCTGGTGTCGAAGACCAGGCCGACGGCCACCGGGTCGTCGTCCATGGCGAACTGGGCGATCTTCTGTTCCACCTTGTCTTCGAAGACCCGGAAGTTCTCGCGTTCCAGGCCGGTGACCGGCCGGTTGAGCGAATCGTTCACGGAGACGGGGACCAGAATCAGGTTGGTGTCGACGCGGATGGTGGCCTGCGGCCTGGTCTCTGCCGGCGCGGCCTTTTTCGGGCGCGGTTGCACCGGGCCCTGTCCCAGGAACGCCAGCGGCGCCATCAGACCGAACGCAACCGTTAGCGGGATCGAGCGCGGTATCGGCATCGGCATCAGCCCTCAGCCGTATTGTACTCCTCCACCCGACTTTACTTCTCCCGTCCGAAACGGCTACGGCCGATCATGTTACGGAGGACCCATTTGAGACGGCGCGGATTTCGTTCTACAATAGTTGATGTAAGCGGAGGTGGGTCTTCTCGAGTAGCAGGCGGACCGCAGTCGCGAACTTCGGTATCTCGGCAGTACGTACAACCTCTCACGCCCTTTTTTCCCTTTTCTTTCCCGACGAATGCCGCGTCTGCGGCGAGACTTTGCGCGAAGTCACCCGCATCCCGGTCTGCCGGCGATGTCTCAAAGCGCCGCAGCCGTTGAGCGCCGAGTTCTTCTGTGTCAGTTGTCGAACGCCATTTCAGAACGCGTTCCCGCTGGATGCCGAAGGCCGTTGCGCTCTGTGCCGCAGTGGCCTTCGCGGTTTTGATGCGGCCTATTGTTTCGGCGCCTATGAAGGCGTGCTGCGGGAACTGATCCACCTTTACAAATACGGGAAGATCCAGACGCTGGCGCGCCCTCTGGGAGATCTGCTGGCGGCGGCATTGCCGCGCGATCAGGAGTGGAATGTCCTGGTGCCGGTGCCGTTGCACTGGCGGCGCCAGTGGGAACGGGGTTTCAATCAATCGGAACTGCTGGCGCGGTCCATCGCCCGCCGCACGGCCATTCCAGTCGTCAACGCGCTCCGGCGTACGCACGCGACTCTCACCCAGGCCCAACTGAGCAACACCAACCGCCGGCGGAATGTGACCAATGCTTTCCGGTGCAAACCGGCCGCGGCCGTGGCGGGCAAGCGGATTCTGTTGATTGACGACGTGATGACTACCGGTTCCACAGGGGCCGCGTGCGCGCTGGCGCTGAAGCGGGCGGGGGCTCTAAAGGTCGCGCTGCTGACGGTGGCCCGAGTGGACCGGCGCCTGAGTGGCGCGCGGCTTTTGGTTGGGCCATCCGATGTTTTGCAACCGGCTGTGTTGCAACCCGGCGAGTTGCAGCCCGAAATCTTGCAAGCCGGCGTCTTGCAATCCAAGGCGGGGGGAGTGTTCTGAAATGGGGAGCGAAAGACTACAGAGACCAGTGCTGGTGCTGAACGCGAGCTACGAGCCGATCAATATCTGCGCGGCCCGGCGCGCCCTGGTGCTGGTGCTGAAAGGCGTGGCCTCGGCGGAGGAGGAATCCGCCATCGCGGTGCATTCGGCGCGCGCCCATGTGCGGCTGCCGTCGGTGATCCGGTTGCTGGAATACCGGCGCATTCCGCGCCAGACCAGGGCGCTCTCGCGCAAGAACATACTGATGCGCGACCGCTACACCTGCCAGTATTGCCATCGCGTATTGCCTTCGGCCGATCTGACCCTCGATCACGTGATTCCCCGTTCGCGGTCCGGTGAATCGGCCTGGGAAAACCTGGTGGCCTGCTGCCACCACTGCAATAACAAAAAGGGCTGCCGGACTCCCGAAGAGGCCGGCATGAAGTTGGCCCGCCAGCCGAAGCCGTTCACGTTGCACACCAGCCGCCACCTAATGCGGATGCTCGGAAAGGGCGAGGCGCAGTGGCATAAGTATCTGTTCTTTTGAATGAGCAGGCAGGAGTCAGAAGACAGGAGCCAGAATGAAAACCGGCCGGTCCCTGGCTGCCAAATGACCCGTTTGGGCTACTGGCGGACAGTGCACCCTTGACTTAAGATCAGATGATATGAAAACCAATGTCGCCTTTCTTGCAACCTTGATTCTGACCGTTGGCGCGGCAGGGTTCGCCCAGGAACGAGGGCGCGGTGAGCAGCCTCACAACTTCAATCCCAAACCCCCGAGCCGCGGCCCCGCGCCCGTTCGTAACGCCCCCGCGCCGCGACAGGAACAGCCGCGACAGGAGCAGCCACGGCAGGAGCAGCCGCGACAAGAGCAGCCACGACAGGAGCAGCCGCGGCAGGAGCAGCCGCGACAGGAGCAGAAGGCCGCTCCGCCGGAACGCCATTTTGCCGACAGATCCGGACACCCCGAGGCTCCCCACGTGGACGGAAACAAGTGGGTGGGGCACGATACCGGCAAGAACGATGCCAGGTTTCATGTGGATCGTCCGTGGGAGCATGGCCGTTTCACCGCGGGTTTCGGACCGAAACACGTTTTCCGGCTGGCGGGCGGCGGTCCGGGGCGCTTCCAGTTCGGCGGCTTCTATTTCTCGGTGGCCGACCCGGACGCGGGTTACTGCAGCGACTGGCGCTGGGACGCAGACGACGTAGTGGTCTATGAGGACCCCGACCACGATGGCTACTACCTGGCATATAACGTTCGCCTGGGGATTTACGTTCATGTTCTGTACTTAGGAACCTCGTAGCTTCCAGAGCCAACCCGGCGCCAGCCGGCGCCCAACGGGCTGCGCGCCGACGCGTTTCCCGTGTTACCATGCAACCGGCAAGAATGCCAGTATGATGCTGGGTATCGACCGGTCGGCGGCGCGCTACACGTGGACGGCGGCGGCAGTGCTGTTGCTGCTGTGGCTGGTCTATCTGGTAAGATCCACGCTCTTCATTTTCGTTCTGGCGTTATTATTCGCCTATCTGCTTTCGCCTCTGGTGGATCTGCTTGACCGATTTCTGCCGGTTAGCCGCACGCGCACCCGCACCCCGGCGCTGGCGATGGCCTATGTGATCTTCGTGGCCACGGTGGTTATAGTGGGAGTGCAAATCGTCCCCCGCGTGGTGGAGCAAGCCACCGCGCTGAAGGAGAGATTTCCCAAGATGGTGGCCAGTTGGCAGCAGCCGGCGCCCGCCCCGGCGGAATCCGGTACGGTGAGTTCCATCAAGGCCCAGGTGTTGGATACGCTTCGCACGCAGGTGGCGGCGCGTTCCAGCGATCTGATTGGCACCCTTCCGGAAGTGGGCTTGAAATTCCTTTCGGTAGCCAGCGACCTGATCTTCGTGGTGATCATTCCCGTTCTGGCCTTCTTCTTCCTCAAGGACGGGAACCAGATTCGGGAGCACATTCTGAGCCTGGTGGACGGGGGCCCGCGGCGCGCCCTGCTGGACGATCTTTTGGCCGACGTGAACGTGCTGCTAGCCGCCTACATGCGCGCGCTGGTGCTGCTGGCGCTGAGCGCGTTCACGGCGTACAGCATTTTCTTCGCGGTGGTCGGAGTGCCGTATGGAATCCTGCTGGCGGCGCTGGCCTGCCTGCTGGAGTTTATCCCGATGGTGGGGCCGCTGGCCGCCAGCCTGATCATTCTTCTGGTGGCGGGTTTGTCGGGCGCGCCGATTGCCGCTATCCTGATCTTTCTGGCGGCCTACCGCATGCTCCAGGATTACGTGGTTTCGCCGCACCTGATGGGGCACGGCGTGGAACTGCATCCCCTGCTGGTGCTCTTCGGCGTGTTTGGGGGCGCGGAGGTGGCGGGCATCGCGGGGACGTTTCTTTCGGTGCCGGTGCTGGCCCTGGCGCGCATCGTCTACCTGCACATCCGTAAGGCGCGCATCAGCGCCGGGGTGGCCGTCAGGCAATGAAACGGGCGCTCGGTCTTTGGCTGGCGGCGTGGCCGGCCGCGTGGCCGGTAAGTTGCCACGTGATGAGTATGAGTTCGGGCGATCTTACCGTGGAAGGCGCGCGGGCCCATTACGAACTGCGCATGCCGCTCTACGAGATCGTCCACGTTCTCCATCCGGAGCAGGCGCTGCTCGATCACATCCGGTTCGCCAGCGCAGGGCGCGACGCCCGGTTGGCCGCCAAGGATTGCCACACGGAGCCCGCGCGCGACCTCTACCTCTGCTCCGCCGACTACCAGTTTGCCGCGCCCGTGGAGAGCGTTGATGTGCAGTGCACCTTCTACGCCATCACCGTGCCCAACCACGTGCACCTGCTGCGCGCCGAGATGGGCGGCAAGCACGACGAAGGCGTTTTCGACTTCACCTTCACCCGCACCACGCTACGGTTCCGGCCGCCCACTCCGGCGGAGATTGTGGTGACGCAATCGGGCGCGGGTGTGGTGCGGGCGTTGGGCGGGCTGGTGCAGATCCTGTTTCTGGCGGCGCTGGCGCTGGCGGCGCGGGGCAGGCGTGAGTTGGCGGCGTTGACCGCTATGTTTCTGGCCGGGCAGGCGGCCTGTGTCCTGATCATGCAACACACGTTATGGCAGCCGGCGCCGCGATTCGTGGAAGCGGCCGCGGCACTGACCGTGGCGTACCTGGCGATAGAGATTCTGCTGCTGCCGCAGGCCGGCGCCCGCTGGCTGGTGGCGGGCGTGCTGGGCGCGTTTCATGGGCTGTACTTTCACCTGTTCCTGCAGAGCACCGGGTATGGAGCCGGGCTAGTGTTGGCCGGAGCCGCGGCGGCGGAGGTGGTTGCCATCGCGCTTCTGGCGCTGCTGTTCTGGCGAGTGGGGCGCGCAGCCAAGGCGCTGCGCCCGGTGCAGGTTGCGGCGGCAGGTCTGCTGGTGTTTGGATTGGTCTGGTTCGGAATGCGGCTGCGCGGGTGACAAAGTAGAAGTAATCTGCCGCCTGAGAAACACATCGCCGGACTCCGGGCATAAACTCTAGACGAACGCGACGGAACGCCTGCGGCACGCTGGGCCGGTTTGGTCGTGACCGCCAGGTGGGGCGTGCTGCATATCCCCGCCCGCACTGGCCGGTTCGCAAGTCGAGCGCGCCTCTTGTTTCAGGGCCGTCCCAGGTATCGATCCAGCCAGTCCAGAACTTCTCGGACCAGTTGGTTGCGCACCTCCGGCCCCTGCACTCCATGACCCGTTTGAAAAATCACGTGGCGCTTGTCCTTGGCCGGAGTACCCAGTTTGCGGAACATTGGCTGCTGAGCGGATTCCACCGGGAGAATCGTGTCATACAAGCCTGTCACCATGAGTGTAGGGATCTTCATACGCGGGAGAAAGTTGACTGGATCCGATTCCGGCAACCATCCGTGCGGCCTCAGGCCGGCCGACAGCAGAATTGCCGCTTTGATCCGGTCTTCCGGCGCCAGCAGCATCGGGCTAACTCGAGAACCAAAGCTGCTGCCCATATACGCTAACTTGCCGGCGTTTACGTCACTCCGGGTCTCGAGATAGTCAATCGACCCCGCAAGGTCCTTGCGCCACATGATCATCGCATCTCGCTGGGCGACTGGGTCGGTGGCTAAGTTGGAAAAACGATCCAGCGCATACTTGTAAATTGGATACAGCATTGCCCTGCCGCTCTGGAGCACGTAGCGGACAGGCTGTATCTTCTCGCCTGATCCCTTCTGTAAGATGTCGGTACCACCAAAATAGAATACGCACTGGTACGGCGGTTTGCCGCGCTTCGGCAGAAACAGGTAACCAATTATCTGTTCATCACCGTAGGGAGCTTGAAACCGGATCTTTTCCCGGCGCCACAGCTCAGCGCTTTCGTCAACGGACTCCACCACGGGTTTCAAAGGCTTCTTCGCGTAGGCATAGAGACGCATGTATGACGCGAACACCTCGTCCGAGACGGGCCTCGCTTTGTCATAGTCGGGTCGTGGATCCGGCACGATGGGAGGCAATGCCTGCTTCACCAGGCTCGGGTTCTCATAGCGCACACAGCGGAATCCGTTGGTTCCGGATCGATCGAACGGCCACGCTGTTTGTCCTCGTGCCAGCATGTAGCTATCGTCAGCCCACGATCCGCCAAGGATATAGCGTCGGCCGCCGGCTTCTTCCTGGCACCATTCCCGGACGTTCCCTGCCAGATCGTACGCTCCGAGCGAGCCGACCGCGGCGGAGCTTCCCACGGCCTTGCTTCCGGCACTGTTGAAGTTGCTCAAGGGAGCCATAAACCAGCTCTCGTCCTGCGGGCCGCCGCGAATATTGGCGGCACGAACCCAATGATAAACGCTGGGCAGATCCTTCCCGGCAAACTCGGCATAGGCGCCCGCCTCATACCAGCTCACGCCCGAAACGGGATGGTTGTCCTGCCCGGCTGGATACGTTCCTGCTTCCCAGGTTGCTGGTCCGGGCCGTCCCGTTGGGTCCCGGAAGCGTGCCATCGCCTCCTCCCTGGAAAGGGTCCGTCCCTTGTCGAGGAACGGCGCCTTCCAGTACTCTCGCCGCTCGTAACCGCCCCGATCGATGAAGTCCTTGAATTGACGGTTAGTCACTTCGTATCGATCCAGCTCAAACTCTTCCAGACGTGCGACATTCAGTAATCCGATCCCGGCGATTCTCTCGTTCAAAGCTCCGGCGGGCACAAGCACCATTCCCGGCCGGAGCGTAGCCGCGCGTTTGAAGTCAAACAGATACTCCGTGCCGGCAGGGGCGACTTCGACGGGCTCGTAACCGGTGGCTACTAACCGGATACGGATGGCGCCGGCAGGGAGTGTGGCCTTCTCGACGGGAGTACGCCCCAGCGTCTGCCACGGCGAGCGCAGCTCAGCGTACGGCTTCCATTGAACCTCCGCACCGGCCGGCTCCGTGCGCACGGAGAACTGGCGCGAGACTTCAGGCCACAGGCTGCTGAGTGCCGGATCGCCGGCAACGTGACGAGCTGCCTGGACCGCCAGTCGATAAGCGCCTGCGTAATCTCCTTTATCGGCCAGGGTACGAGCCATGGGTATGGCTTGGTACCGTGCCCATTGCCGTCTCGACCACCCATAGAGCAGAGAGCCCGACGCACCCGCGACGGCCAGAACCACCAAGATCGAAGCGGCTATCCACCGCCGTCGCCGGGTTCGCAGCTTTCGCTCCGCGGCGTTTTCAGCGAACCGCTTCAATCCGTGCGCGACCTCGGCGGCGCCGGCAATCCGCCGCTCCCGATCCTTCACCAGCAACCGGCCCACGAGATCGGCCAGCCCGGACGGAACCCTTCGATTGACCGATCGCAACGGCGTCGGGTTAGAGGATAGGATGGCGGCAAGCACCTCCACCTGGCCGGGCGCCTCAAATGGCCGCCGGCCGGCGAGACTCTCGTACACCACGACGCCGAGACTCCAAAGGTCGCTCCGCGCATCGGCGATCTCGCCACGGGCCTGCTCCGGTGACATGTAGTGGGGCGTTCCCATGATCCTGCCTGGGACCGTCGCTGTTTCGGTCGGTGCTTCTTCAGCGGCGAATTCCGCAGCCGGCCGGGAAAGACGAGCCAGGCCGAAATCGAGCACCTTGACTGTTCCGTCTGGACGCACCATGATGTTGGCCGGCTTAAGGTCCCGGTGGACAATCCCGGCGGTATGCGCCGCCGCCAATGCCTCCGCGATTTGGCTGGACACTTGCGCCGCCTCCGCCACGGTGAGCGGGCCGCGCCGCAGACGGTCCGCCAGCGTTTCTCCCTCCACAAATTCGGTCGCGATGAAGGATTGGCCGTCCGATTCGCCCACTTCATGCACGGTGACGATATTCGGGTGGTTCAGGGCAGCGGCCGCTCGAGCCTCGCGTTCAAAGCGGCGTGCTCGCTCGCTATCTCTTTGGAAAGCTGGCGGCAACAGCTTCAGAGCGACCTGCCGGGCAAGCTTCACGTCCTGCGCCAGATACACTTCGCCCATGGCTCCGCGGCCCAGCAGCTTGATTATCCGGAAATGGCCAAGTACCCGGCCTGCAAAAGTCTCCGGGTGAGCAACACTTGCAGCGTCGGAGATCGCGTTGCGAAGGATCGACGTACCGCGCCCACCCTCCGCGGCCAGGAGCGAGGCGACCTCGGCCCGAACATCCTCGTCGCCGATGTTCGCGACGAAACCGGCGCGCTCGTCAGGCGCAAGCAGGCGAGCCTGATGCAATTGTTTCTCCACGTCTTCCCAGCGGTCGGCGGTCACACTTTCCTCCCGGCCGGGCGGGCGGGTTGTCGCTGGAGACCCCTGCGGACCAATATGCGCGTGAAGTTCCAATCAGCGCCGAGGGACGCCGGGAATCGCAGAGCGTGAACCCGGTACAAAAGACCCTTCACGAGCGCGGTAGCCGGCAAGGTCGACCCGAGGCCCTGGCGTCGCATGCCCGGCCGCGTCAGCAGGTGGATCTCTCGATAGACCATCGGCATTGGCGCCGCGAGGGCGCACGCATCAGCGTCGCCCGAGCCTGGCAGCCGTTCGATTACTTCCTCCGGCACGGAGTCCATTTCCTGCGTAGTGTTATTCTACTGCCGATTTGCTGAGCGGGAAACCCGGAGAAAGACGACGCGAGGCATCGCCAGCGATCCCAAACAGGGCCTGCCGCCACGTGCGCTGGTTTCAAGTCATCCGCCGTGCATGTAGCGGCCACCGGTCTCTTCGTGATGGTCATAACCGTAAGGTGGCGGATTCTTATGCGAGCATTTCAGCCCGTCACGGCCAATTCATACAGGTACTCAACCTGCGAACGCACGGCCCCATCGATTCCCTGAACCTTCGGATTTGCCGATTCGATCACGTAGTACTCGTCCGGCGCGTGGGCTCCGCTGCCATGGCCGAGGCCGAAGTGGCCCGCCGGAAGTCTCAGCGGTTCACCAGTGAACACATAGCCCGGCCAAGAGCCTGCCAGACGCGGCCAGAAGACCGGGTCAAGACCCTGGCGCCGGTAGACGGCGGCCTGAGCCTTGATCAGACTGGAGCCCGCCGGCGTGGTCGTAGGGTCGTACCCGCCCGTCATGTTCACCTCAATGTCTCCAAATCCATGCTTGGCCAGATGCGCCTGGAGCGCCGCCAGCGCACCGGCCGCCGTCATGTCCGGCACCAGCCGAAGATCCAGCTTCGCCACGGCGCGGTGCGGCAAAACGGTCTTGCCGCCCGGCCCGGTGTACCCGCCCACCAGCCCCTCGATATTCACCGTCGGGCGTCCAGCCAGCAACTCCAGCGACTCAAGCCAGTCCACGTCATGCACCCAATGCTCAACGCCCATCTGGCGCTTGGCAACTTCTTCGCTTTGCCGGCGCGACGCTTCGCGAATCAGCGCCTTCTCATCGGCCGTCAGCGGGCGCACTTTGTCTGCGAAACCCTCGATTGCCGGAGTGTGGCCGTCAGGCGAAACCAGGGTCGCCAGGGCCTGCACCAGGTGCCAGGCCGGGCTGTCTACGATGGCTTCATTACTCGAATGGAGGTCTCGTTTTGGTCCTCGATGCCAGCGCTCACCGCTCGAAACCAGTTCCAGCTCGATCACTCCTTTGGCTCCAAGGTTGATGGTCACCGTGCCATCCAGCGCCTGCATCGGCATGGGCATATACACGCCGGAGCACCGGCGCAGCGCCGCCAGAATTTCCGGCCGCCGGAGCACCTGCGGGAAGTGCGGCGAGCCGATCTCTTCCTCGCCTTCGGCTACGAACACGAGGTTCACCGGTAGTTTGCGGCCGGCGGCTCTAAATGCGTGCAGCGCGGCCAGCCATGTCGCTTCCGGTCCCTTCTGATTGACGGCGCCGCGGCCAATCAACACCTTTCCAAGTCCGGGTTTGTCAACCAGGGCGGCGTTAAAAGGCGGCGAAGACCACTCGGCCGGATCGGCCTGCTTCACGTCGTACATGAAATAAATACCGAAGGTTCGCGCCGCGCCAGCGTCGAGCGTGGCGAAAACGCCGGGATGCCCGTCCGTCGGCGCCTTATCCACCTTGCCGAATCCGGCATCGCGCAGGAGGCTCATCATGAGATCGCAACCCTCGGTCATGCCCCGGTTTTCGGCGGCAATCGAGGGTTGCCGGATCCAGTTCTGCAACCGATGCACCGATTCGTCGTGACGTTTTTCGATCTCTGCCTGAATGGCTTTCAGATCGGATGGATCCGCTGCCTGCGAGCGCCGTGCGGAGGCGAACACCGCGGCGGAGACGGCAGCCCGCTCAAAGAACGTGCGACGGCTCACTGACGATGACATTGGTGTACTTTAGCAGATTCCAGCGCGCCCTTTGTGGGGGCGTGCGGATGGGCGATTTTCATCCCTTCCCCTGTGCGCCGCACACGCGTTGCAGCAGGCGGATTGCCAATCCGCCGCAGGTTAACAACCTGCCCCACATATCCGCTGAAACCAAACTGTCATCGATCTCTCACCACGACGAAAAACATCCCTGGTATTCTCACGCTAATCACTCGGCGTCGTGTGGGCCCCGCCCGGTCGCGGTGTTTCGACAGCCCGCGGGTCGAGAAACGAAAAAGCCGACTTGAACCTGCTCGGAAGGAGTCACATTAAACATGAGAGTCATATCAGGATTATTCTGTCTTTGGGCTGTAGTCACCGTGTCACCACTCCGCGCCCAGTTCGAATACGGAGAAATACTGGGCACGGTACGCGATACCAGCGGCGCCGTCATTGCCGGCGCCAAAGTAACCGTGCTTGGCTTGAATACCAACGTACAAGCCTCCGCTCTAACCAACGACCAGGGCAATTATTCGTTCCCAGACCTTCGCAGCGGCAACTATGAAGTAGCCACATCTGTTAAGGGCTTTCGTCCCGCGAAGAGCGATGCGCTGTTGTTGCGCGTGGGTGACCGTCTGCGCATGGATCTGACTCTCCAGCCCGGCGAGATCACCGAGGCGGTGACGGTGGAAGCCGAGGCCTCTCCGCTACTGGAGACAGATACCAGTACTCGCGGGCAGGTAATCCAAAGTCAACAGATTGAGGAGCTGCCGCTCAACAAGCGCGACTACACACAGTTGGTCCTGCTGGTACCGGGCACCACCTATAACCCCGACCAGCGCCTGGGGGGCGCCATCAGCGTCAACGGCAACCGAACCCTGCAAAACGACTATCTGCTCGACGGGGTTGACAACAACTCCCATGCCACCAGTTTCCGTGGAGATCGCGTCGACGTAATGCTTCCCTCCGTGGATGCGGTGGAGGAGTTTCGAGTGCAGAGCAACGGTTACTCGGCCGAGTATGGTCATAGCGCGGGCGCAGTGGTCAACGTAACCATCAAGAGCGGCAGCAACCAGTTTCACGGCACGGGCTGGGAGTTCTTCCGCAACGACGACATGGATGCCCATGGTTGGACGCCCACTCTGGGCGGTGTCAAGCCGGAGGTCCGCTTCAACCTGTTCGGCGCAAACATAGGTGGGCCGATTGTGAAGGACAAGACATTCTTCTTTTTGAACTACGAGGGCGACCGCGAACGCGGGGGGGTGATCTTCCAGGCAACCGTTCCCACGCTGGCACTGCTGCAGGGCAATTTCTTGAATCCGCCCGCCGGGCTCGGCGCCACTTTGAAGGTGGCCCCGGTGGACCCCACCTCGGGAGCGCTTTTCCCGAACGGCATCATCCCCCAAAGCCGGTGGAGCCCCGCGGCGGCGCGAATCCTGGCCTACCCTCAGTTCCCCGTACCCACGCCCAGCCCGCTAATTACCACTCCGGGCGCTTATATCAACACTGTCACCAACAGAGTCCAGTCGGATAAGTTTGACGTCCGCATCGATCATCACATGAGCAGTAAGTCGCGCCTGTTCGGACGCTATAGCTTCTCGGACTCGACAACCTTCCGCCCGGCGCCTTTCAATGGATATGCCGAGGGCTCCAACAACGACCAGTTCGGCAATACTTTGACGCGCGGCCAAAGTGCCGTGGTGGGCAACACCGTGACCCTCAGTCCAACCACTATTCTGGACTTGCGACTTGGATACACCAGGCTGGGCGCCAACGTGTTCCCCCCGAACTTCGGATCCCCCAGTTCCACCGATCTGCTGGGAATTCCCAACCTTCCGCAAGGCCCCAAAATCAATGCGGGATGGCCGAAGTTCAACATTTCGGGGCTCAGTGCGTTCGGCAGCACCACCTCGCAGCCGCAGTACCAGATTCCCAATACTTATCTGGCCAGCGGCGTCTTTTCCATGCAACGCGGCGCCCACAGTATTCGGGCGGGAACCGATATCACCTACATTCAGACCGCGATTCTCGATGTCTCGGCAGTACGCGGCACGTTTACCTTCGCCAATACCTGGACCGGCAATCCTTGGGGAGACTTCCTTCTCGGGTTGCCGGCCGCTTACACTCAGACAAGCCTCACCGTGGCTTACAACCGGAACCAGATATACAACTTCTTTGTGCAGGATGACTATCGCGTTCTGCCGAATCTGACCCTGAATCTGGGGCTGCGTTATGAGTACGGAACGCCCATCTACGAGAAATACGACCGGCTCTCCAATTACGACCTCGCGACCGGAACGCTGATCACGGCCACTAATTCCAACGTCGGCGATAAGTCGCTGGTGAAGTCCGATCGCCTCAACTTCGCGCCGCGAATCGGGCTGGCCTGGACGGCGCGGCCCCGTCTGGTGGTACGCTCGGCCTACGGCATGTTCTATCAACATACGTTCCGGCAGGGACGTGAGAACCTTCTGGCCGAGAACCCGCCTTTTCTCCACGACCTCACTCGTACGCAGAGCCCCGGCTCGCCTGCTTTCGTCACACTGGATAGCGGGCCGCCTCCAAACTTCTTCGCCACTGCCCTGCCCACCGATCAGGCCGTGCGCGGGAACGACCCCAACCTGAAGGCCGGGTACGTGCAGCAGTGGAATCTCACCCTTCAGTATGCCTTGGCCAAAGACTGGATCTTCGAAGCGGGTTACGTAGGTAATAAGGGTACGCACCTCTCTCGTTTCTGGAACGCCAATCAGCCCACCGTGGCCGGACCGGCGGCTACGCTGGCGGCGCGGCGTCCGAACCCCGGCTTTGGCGACGTGGAATACATGGATTCGGGCGGCAATAGCTTTTACAATGGGCTGCAGACCCGGTTGGAGAAGCGATTCTCAGGCGGATTGACCTTGCTGCATTCCTTCACCTATGCGCGCGGCCTGGACAATGTGGGAGCATGGAACGACCCCAACGGCTCTCTCTATCCGCAGGATGCTTACAATTTCACCGACGAAAAAGGCCTGGCCGAGAACATCGTCAAACTCAACTCGGTGGCAAGCTGGGTTTACGAGTTGCCATTCGGCCGCGGCCGCAAGATGATGACTTCCGCGCCGCCGCTGGTGAACGCCGCGCTCGGCAATTGGCAACTCGATGGAATCTGGAACTGGCGTACCGGCCTGCCGTTGACTATCGCCAGCCCGGCCTGCGCTAATTGCGCTATGGGAGGGGACCGTACCACGCGCGCCAATGTCGTGCCCGGTATCTCGCCGACGGTTAGTAATCCCAACGCGCAAGCCTGGTTCAATCCGGCAGCCTTCACTCTCCAAACCACACCCTATGGCACCGTGGGGCGCGACACCATTTGGGGTCCCCACATGCAGCAATGGGACCTTGGTGTTGCCAAGAGATTCGCGCTTACGGAGCGGCGCTACTTCCAGTTCCGCGGTGAGTTGTTCAACGCGTTCAACCAGGTCAACTACGCACCACCCTTATCAACCGTGGGAAGCGCCGGTTTCGGAACCATAACCGCGGCGCGGGCCGGAAGAAATGTGCAACTCGGATTGAAGTTCTATTGGTAGTTGTTTTGAAGTTCTACCGGTAGTTGGAGTCAGCGCTTGCGGAGGTCAATTCGTGAAATCAAGAATCGTCGTCGCAGCCCTTTTGTCATTGCTGGTGATGCGGCATCTGGCGGCGTGGGGCGTTCGCGGCCACACCGTGGCCAACCTCGCGGCGTCGGAGGGCATCCCGCAAGATGGGCTCGCCTTCCTGCGGGCCCAAAAGGCCTACATCGGACACCTTGGAACTATTCCGGACGCGTGGCGCAGTCCGTCCGAGCCGTATCTGCGAATTTCCGAAGACGCGAACCATGGCTGGTACACCGAGGGCTTTGACTTCATCCCGGATCCCCCGCATTCGCGCACCGAATTCATTCTCCGCGTCTACGATGAATACCTGAAGGCGAAGACCAAGGACCCCGAGCGCGCCAAACTGCTGAACATCCGCTACACCGGACTGCAGGCGTACTCGATTATCGAGGGTTATGAGCGCATGAAGGCGGGCATGCGGCTCTATCGCGCGGCAACGAATCCGGAACAGTCCAGCCGCTTGAATATCGGGACCATGTATGCCGCGATTTCTCCCCTCTTCCGCGACCCCGCGCAGGTTCAACAGATGCTGGCCAACGACATCGCATTTTACATGGGCTGGGTGGGGCATTACGTGGCGGATGCCGCCCAGCCGCTGCATAACTCCATCCATCATGACGGCTGGTCGGGAGCAGATCCGAAAGGTTACACGCGCGACCCCGACATTCACGGCCGGTTCGAATCGCAGTACGTGGACCTGATCGGAGTCACCGAGGAGGACGTGCTGAAGTATATGCGCAACCCACCCCGCCTCCTGGACGACGTCTGGAAGGCCGTGCTGAACCATTCGCTGGAGGCGCGCAACTTTACGGAGGCCGTCTACCGCCTGGACCTCCGCGGCGCGTTCGGGAAGAAGGATGACGCGGAGGCGCGGGAATTGGTGTGCCAACGCCTGGCGGCCGGCGCCGCATTCCTGCGTGACCTGGCATATACCGCCTGGGTGGAAAGCGCTAAGCCGGTGCCGCGCGTGGAACCGATCAACCAGATGCAAAACCCGGACAATCCGAGATACAATCCGGCTGCCGGTTCGGCCCCCGCTAAGTGACCGTGGCGTAACGCCAAGACTCTGCGTTCAAGATGCCAGTCTGGGCTCCGTCGCGCCGATTGGATCGCAAAAACCCTTCTGGCCGCCGCGCCGCAGATGCCATAGCTTACACTCAAACTACATGCTCAACCGGGGCTATGCCTACGCCACAATCATCAGCAGCAAATACCATGGACAAACCTTGCTCTCCCACTTGGCAAGCCTTTACCCCCACTCAACCCCAAAAGCCTGGCAACAAAAACTGAACAACGGCGAAGTCACCCTCAGCGGCGTCACCGCCACCGGAAGCGAATCGGTCACTTTAGGCCAAACCCTTGTCTGGAACCGTCCACCCTGGATCGAACCAGTCTCCCCTCAGCACTTCGAAGTCCTGTTTGAAGACCCCCATCTGTTGGCCGTCAACAAACCCAGCGGCCTCGCCACCCTGCCCGGCGGCGGCTTCATGGAAAACACCCTCCTGCGCCTGGTGCAAAAGCAAACCCCCAACGCAAACCCTGTCCACCGGTTGGGCCGAGCCACCACCGGCATCGTCCTCTTCGCCAAAACACCGCAGGCGGCCTCTAATCTA
>DATMNI010000104.1:0-49594 GCA_035570275.1 Candidatus Acidiferrales bacterium
ACCATCACGGGAGGCGCCGATTACAAGTACACCGTCGTGGCCGCCGACACCATTAATACCATTATCACCGCGTTAGTGGGGCTCATGAATGCCGCCAACAACAACACCGGCGACCCCAATGTCACGGCCTTCCCGGATTTCACCACCGGTCTGATTGTTTTTAACGCCACGGCGTCCGGCACGGCGGGCAATGGCGTCACCTATTTCGCCACCGTCAGCGCGGCCACCACCAGCGCCACCGCTACCCTTACCGCCACCACCGCCGGCGCCACCCTTTCCGGGGGCGGCGACGCGGCTTCCATCGCGCCCGGCAGCATCGTGTCCATTATCGGAACCAACCTTACATTCGGCACCGCCTCCGCCGATCTGACCCAGCCCGCCTTGCCCACGCAGTTGGGCGGCACCGAAGTCTATTTCAACGGGATTCGATCGCCGCTGGTCATGATTTCGCCCACCTTGATTAACGCCCAGATCCCCTGGGAGTTCGGCGATACCACCAGCGTAAATGCCTACGTGCGTTCGGTCCGGGCGGATGGTCTGGTGTCGGTAACCACTCCGGTAGCCGTCACGATCGTGCCCGCCAACCCCGGCATCTACACGCAACCCGGAACCAATCCGGTGCTGGGCGTGGCTTTCCATGGTTCCAGCAGCGCCACCGGCATTGTTTCGGTGGACGGCACCGCCACAGCCGGCGATACCGCCACGGTGACCATCGAAGACCGCAGCTACACGTACACGGTGCAGAGCGGTGACACCCTGGACACGATTCGCAACGGCCTGGTGGCTCTCATCAATAACGCTCCGGATCCGAAAGTTACCGCCACTTCTTCCGGCGTTTTCGACCGCATCCTGTTGACCGCTCGCGTGCAGGGGCCGGAGGCCAACGGACTTGCCTACGGCGCCAGTGCCAGCACCACCGCCACCGTAGTGATGACCGCGATCGGTACCCAGCTTTGTTGCGCCAACGTGGCCAACAGCCCGATCACCCCGACCAACCCGGCTGTGGCTGGAGAGCTGATTATCGTTTACGCCACCGGTTTGGGTTTGCCCGTTCTGACGGGCGACAATCAGTCGCTGATTGTGACGGGCGCGCAATTCCCCGCGGGCGGTCCGGTCACGACGCCCGCCAGTTCGGTGAACTCCATCGCCGGCGGAAAAACGGCCGACGTGATTTCGGCGACCTTGCTGCCGGGAACCGTCGGAAATTTCCAGGTGCTGCTGCATCTGAACCCGGATGCGGTTACCGATCCGTTTACACAGCTCACCATCGCCCAGGACGTTTTCGTCAGCAACGTGATCAATTTGCCGGTCGTTAATCCAAATCAGTGAGTTAAAAACGGTGGCCGGTGGCCAGTGGCCGGTGTCCGGTAAAAGGCAGCGAGCGCGCCGTCTTTCACTGGCCACTGGCCACCGGCCACCGGCCACCGGCCATTAGCCATAGATCTCGCCCGCCAACCGCCGCGCCGCCGGTGGAACCAGGTGCTCCCACGCCTCCCCGCGCGCAATCTTCTCCCGCACCTCGGTGGCAGACACATGGTCGAACTCCCCCGCCAGTTCCAGCGGCCGTATGGCGTGCCGGAACTCCGAGGGCGGCGCATACTCGCCGCTTCGGGCCGCTACCAACAGGTCAAACTGCCGCAGCATAGCGCCTAAGGCGCCGGGATCGCCGTAATCCCAGTTCACGATTCTCTCCGCCGCGTCCCGGCCGCACAGAAAAGTGAGCATGGTCTCCGGGCCGTATGCCGCCCGGCACTCCGCGGCGATCTCCACGAACAGGCCGCCATCGGTCGAAGCAATCGAGCAGGCTTCGTTTTCCTCCACAGCGGCGCACAAAAGTTTCAGGCGCTGCGCAAAGCCTGCACGCGAATACAGTTTGTGCGGCAGCACGCGCGGCAAAATGTACACCACCTCGTCCACCCGCGAAAGCGCGGCCTGGACCAGCGCCACATGGGCCACCGTAATTGGGTTGAAGGTGCCCGGAAACACCCCGAGACGCCCGGGACTGGCCTTTCGGTAATCGCCGTCCAGGCGACCCTGGGCGCGCCGGAAGAACTCCATGAATCACCAGGTGAATTCCAACCAGATAATTTTACCTGATTTGCGCGATAACACCCGCGATCCCCGGGATTTTTGGGAGGGAGCCGCCCCGGCCATCAGGCCACCGGCCACTGCATCAGCCACTGGCCACCGGCCACCGGCCACTGGCATCAGCCACCGACACCGGCCCACCGCCGTCAGGCCATTTTACGCACTTGGTTGCGGGTTTCACCCCACCCCGATACGCCAGGTCCACAAACAGTTCGGGCGCGGGACTGCTCCCGCGCCCCGACGTGGACACAGAGTTTTAGGCAGCCAGCAGTTCGTCCATGGTTTCGCCGGATTCACCTTCAAAATCGTGGCGGTCCGCCGCTTCCTGGCACTTGATGCAGAACTTGGTCCACGGTACCGCATCCAGGCGCTTGATCTTGATGTCCTCTTCACAGTGCAAACAAATCCCATAGCTGCCGTCAGCTACGCGGGAGAGGGCACCCTTGACATATCGCAACATGTTCGAATCACGGTCCAGGTTGCGAATCGCAAGTTCACGCTCTCCAGCGAGTTGCACCTCGTCGAGAGCATCCGGGGTTTTTTCAATGGCGATGTCTTCCCGGTTACGGAGCCCGGCCGACAACTCGGCCTGTCTGGCTTCCAGCATCGCTTTGTATTTGTTGAGTTCGGTCTGGTTCATATTTCCATCTCCTAAATTAGCCGGAGCTTTTGTTTTTTTAATGTTCTCTTTAGTTATCTAAATCCCGAATAGCAACAATATAGACGGGATTTTGAGCTAAAGGTTTCACCCTCTGAGTCCACTTCAGAGCAGCCATCGGTCCGTCGTGTCGGTTCCATCGACGTTCGCACGCGTCACACATAGCAATCCAAGCGCCAAACTCCCACGCGCCAATCTGCGATCTCCCTCCGGTCCCGTTTTCCGCCCGGATTCCGCCAGCCGGATCCGCCGGCCCGAAAGGCTGTTTCCCGCTCGCATCGGCCAAAATGCTACTATCACAGGTTCGATCGCTCTCACAACTCCGTGAATTCTCTGCGCCACAGATTTAAAAGTCATTACCTGAAGTATCACTACGACGCCCTGGTTTCCTGCGTTTTCTTCTTCCTCGCCGGACGCGTACTGCTGCCACACCTGGGCGTTCAAAACGACGAAGCCCTGTTTGCCGCGGCTCTCTTCGACCCGCGCTCCGGATACGCCATCAAGATCGGCCATTCCAGGCTGCCCATCATGCTGCTGAGCTACCTGGGCGCCTTTAAATCCTGGATCTACGCCCCAATATTCCACATATTCGGCACCGGAATCTCGGCAATGCGCGATCCCGTGCTGCTGGCCGGTGTCGCCAGCGTCTGGCTCTTCTACCTGTTGATGCTGAGGGTAGCCGGGAGGCGGGCAGCCGTTATAGGATGCGGCTTGCTGGCTGTGGATTCACTCTATTTAATCACCGTTTGCTTCGACTGGGGGCCTGTGGCCTTGCAGCATTTGCTCCTGATATCGGGCCTGCTCCTCCTGATGAGATTTCACCAGACGCCGGGCTGGCTGCCGCTGGCCGGCGCTGGTTTCCTGCTGGGGCTGGGAATGTGGGATAAAGCTTTGGCGATCTGGATGTTGAGCGGCATTGGGATAGCCGGCATCCTGACCTTTCCGCGGCAAATTCTTGCCGCCATCAACCTTCGCCGTGTGGCTATCGCCGCCCTGGCATTCAGCCTGGGAGCGCTGCCACTGATTATTTACAATTACAAACAAAATCTGGCCACGTTCCGCGGCAACGTTTCCTACGATACCAGTGACTTTCCCAACAAGGCCCGGCTTCTTCTGGCCACCGCCGATGGCCGCGGTCTCTTCAGTTGGCTCAACTTCGAAGACTGGCAGACCCATAACCCCCGCCCGCCCAAAGGCCTGATTCAGACGGCATCTGCCAGGATTTCGGCATTTGCCGGTCATCCCCGCCACAATCTAACCCTCTGGGCTTTCTGTCTGGCACTGCTGCTGGCTCCGCTGGCCCGCGGCAATGCCTGGCGCGCGATTCTCTTTGCCCTGATCGCCATGCTTGTCGCCTGGCTGCAAATGGCGGTCACGGCCAACGCCGGAGGCAGTGTACACCACGCCATCCTCATCTGGCCATTTCCACAAATCGTGATCGGGGTTTCGTTCGCCTCCGCCTCCCGCCGCCTGCCAACTGCCGGTATTCCGGCACTGGCTGTCGTCCTGGCGACAATGATGGTCTCGGGCGCCCTGGTCACCAATGAGTATTTCACCCTGGCGATCCGCAACGGCGGCGGGCAAAACTGGACCGATGCCATCTTTCGTCTGTCGGACTACATGAAGGGAGTTTCCTCCGAGTACGTCTTCTGCATGGACTGGGGAATCCTCGACAGCCTGCGCCTGCTCAACCAGGGCAGTCTGAAACTCCGCGTGGGCACCGAACCGATCGCCAGGAGCGAATGGACCGCCGAAGACAGGGAATACCTGCTGCAAATGATCTCCGGCCCCGGTAACATTTTTATCAGCCACGCCAAGGATTTTGAGTTCTTCGCCGGCGTGAACGACAAACTGGTGAAGTATGCCGCCGGCGCCGGCTTCGAGCGCCAGATCCTGGCCGTGATCCCCGATAGCAACCGCCGCCCCGTATACGAGGTGTACCGTTATTGGCACACGGGCGGCGTTTTGGGACACTGACGGGTGGTCACGAACCCGTCGTGGGGCAGGTTGGCAACCTGCGGCGGATTGTTTAATCCGCCCGCGCGATGCGGCAGCGAGCCGTCGCGATGCGCAACGAGCCTGCGCGCATTGGCGGCGTTGCCGGCAGATGCGACCATTCCGCCGGTCGCACCCGGCAACCGCAGCCGCGAGTACCGCCGCCAACTCGCCGATGAAAAAACTCGGCGAATCCCCGGACGCCTCGATCAGCGACTGCTGGCCATCGTCTCGCGAGTAAATCATCCCCCGGCAGAGCCGGGGGCTTTATCACTTGGCGCTCAAGCGGCTTCAGGTCGCTGTCGCGGCCCGATGAACACGTAGGCCGCTCAAAGCGGTTGCGGGGTCGCTAACTTGCGCGGTGTGTTCGTTAGCCAGGCGCTCGACACAGTTCAGCTCGATCACCAGCACATCTTCGACGAGGATATCGGCAACGTATTCTCCGACAGAGTGGCGCAGGCCGGGTTCCGTGAGCAGCGCACGTTCGTAGACCCTCTGCAGGAACCCCGCACCCAGGGTGTTCGACACTTCCAGGACGGCGCCGATCACGGCGCTCGGTCAGCGAATCGAAGTTCTCCGTGTTCATAAAGATAAACAAGCCTGGAATTATGCGGCCAAAGGCCCAGACGTTCGTTTTCTGGCCTATACTCCTTCATCTAGCACTTGGCGCGCATCCGGCCCAATGATTAAAGGCTACACCGCGAAGAAAACATCACTGGCTTTGCGAAGGTCCCGCTATCACGCGCCAATCTCAGAACTCATCTCTCAGAATTCTCGCCGCATGTTACGCAGCGAGCAGGTCGGAGGACCGGTTGAATGGCGCGATCGGCTTGGTAATAGCCGGTTTCGATTGGGCTGCCGGGTTTGAGTCTTCGTCGGGTCGATGCGGTCGAAACATTTGATAGAAAAAACCCAGGAAGCTTTCCAACAGCTTCGCGAAGGTTTCCATAGGTCGCCTCCCCTGATGTCGGCTCGATACCAAAATCATCCGTCTCGGCGGCCGGTGGAATCAACCAGGTCGGAGGCAGCCGTTGCGTTCTTGGCGTCTTGGCGGCTTGGCGAGAAACTAAAGCAGGCTGCTATGACCGAGAACGCCATAGCCAAGGAAATCGTCGACGCCGCTTTCCGCATTGATACGACGCTCGGCCCGGGCTTGCTGGAATCCGCATACCATTACGGTCTTGGCGTAGGAACTGCGCCGCCGGGGTCTGCGCACGGTGCGCCAGCAGTCGATTCCGGTGGTCTATGAGAATATCCGCATCGGCACCGGATTCCGCGCCGATTTGGTCGTCGAAGATAAGGTCATCGTCGAAATCAAATCCGTCGAGTCGCTCGCCCCGCTCCACAAGAAGCAGCTTCTGACCTATCTCCGGCTCGCCGACAAGCGTCTGGGATTGCTGATCAACTTCCATGTGCCGCTCATCAAGGACGGCATCACGCGCCTAGTCAATGGACTCGAAGGCGATGCTCACGCCAATCCGCCAAGCCGCCAAGACGGCTCGCCGCCCTCTCGTTGCGATTTCAAGGGCCGCAGCCCTTGAGCTATAACTGGATCGCCTCGCCACAACCGAAAAATGAGGAAATATCAGCCGGTTAATAAGCACCCGACACTGACCCACAGTGACACGGTGACGGGCGCCGCGTGCTTGGGGGGCGGGTTGCAAGGGGTACTCTTATAGTTGACCTCTTATAGTTAATTCAGGAGAAAATGCTTTGAAAATGGTTTTTGGAAGTTCTCTGGGAGAGTGTGTTCGCCCCGTCTATTCGCCCGGTATATTCCCCCAGGCTTTTCACCGCTCCAAACATTTGATAGTACTCTTGTTGCCAATCATCCCGCTGCTGCCAATTGGGTAACCCCAAGACTCGATGTTTCCCCTCCGGCGAATAGTTCAAAAACACACCAATCGCGCCGAAGCCCGCCCTTCACCCGCATGTTTTCGGGATAATAAGAGGGATATAGTAGAGATGTCGGGGCGCAAGATCTGCTCGAAGCGGCAACTGTGGGACGGCTGTAAGCGCTGGCACGACGGAGGGAGCCAGACGCTGTGGAAGCAATTTCTGCGGCGTTGACGGTAAGCCATTAGATAGGTAACTTCTCGTTTGGAGATCCGTTTGCTCTTCAAAACGAATGAGGTCGGCGTGATGGGGAAATCCCCGGATGAACTCGTTCAGCAGGGTCTCCAATCTCTTGGCGTCACGGTCTTGAGTGAATGGGATGCCTTGGTTTTTTTGTATCATCACTCCGCCAGCCTTGACACCGTGGCCGAAATCGCTCGGTTAATTGGACGCGACAAGGGTGAGGTCGCAGCCGCCCTGCAAAAATTGGAGACCCTGGGGCTCATCCAACGTTCGCGAATCTCTCAGGGAATACGTCTCTATGAGTTCTTAACTCCTCCGGAACCCTCCGTCCGTCACTCCAGCCTGCGGGATCTGATGAGCCTGGCTCACAATCGCCTCGGACGCCTGCTGCTGGTTAAGCACCTGCGGGGTCCCCTCCATCAACCGCGGCGGCGGCGCGATAGCGGTTTGCGTTTGGCTTGACTTGAAAGGAAGTGGAAGCGATATGACCAGCGATACTGTAGTTCGGACTGGTATTTCAGGTCTGGATCTCGTCCTGATGGGTGGGATTCCGAGGACCAATGTGATTCTCGTCGAAGGATCGACGGGAAGCGGCAAGACCCTCTTCGGCGTCGAGTTCATTTACCGCGGGATCACCCAGTTCAACGAGCCCGGCATCGTTGTGGTCTTTGAGGTCAGTCCCGATAAGCTGATTCGCGACGCCGCCACGCTGGGCTGGGACCTGGCGGAACTGCAGGAGCAGAAGAAGCTGCAGATCGTCTTTACCAGCCCGCAAGTGCTCGATCAGGAACTGCGCTCGCCCGATAGCCTGCTGCTGGAGACGGCCTCCGAAATGGGCGCCCAGCGCATCTTTATCGATGGCGTCGGCCTGTTGCGCCAGGCTGCCAATGCCGGCGTGCCGCTAACGGCCACCGGGCCCGGCTCCTACCGTGAGACCCTGCAACAACTCATCGAAGGGCTAAACCGCGAGCATCTGACCACTATGCTCTCCCATGAACTGGGAACTTACCCTGAGCAGCAGGTGACTTTGGAAGCCGCCGATTCTCTGGTAGACACCGTGATCCGGCTGCGGCGGACGCTGAGCAACCGGCGCATCCTGCGCAGCCTGGAGGTCGTCAAGAGCCGGGGTCAGGATTATGAGCCTGGCGAGCATACTCTGCAGATTCAAGATGGCAAAGGTCTGGAAGTGTTCCGCCGGGTCCAGGCGCCCGCCCGCGTCAATCTGGAACAACCCACATCCACGGCCAGGCGCTCCGTCATCGGGGTGGAAGCTTTGGATTCTTTGCTGGGCGGGGGCATCTACGACGGATCCACGACGATGGTGGTTGGGCTTTCCGGAGTGGGAAAGACCGTACTGGGCACGCAGATTCTGCGGGAGGGGGCGCTCCAGCAGGGTAAGCGGGGGCTGCTGATCTCGCTCGATGAGCACCCGGCGCAGATCATCCGCAATGCCAATACCATTGGCCTCGATCTGAAATCGCAGATCGACGCGGGCACGATCCATGTCCTGTTCGATAGCCCTCAGGAATTGAATATCGACGCCCATTTCGCCAAGATCGTCCGCACCATTGAGCAGTACGACCTCCAGCGCATGGTCATCGATGGGATGACGAGTTACAGCACCGCGCTGGCGGACCAGGCTGTCTACCGCGATTTCTTTCATGCCCTGGTAGCCTACAGCAAGCATCGGCTCATGACTACGTTCTTCAGCTATGAGAATCCGGAGTTTCTGGGCCTCTCGTCTTTTATGCCGGATTTCCCGGTGAGCTCCATCGTGGACAATATCATTTTGTTGAGCCTGGTGGAAATCAACAGCACGCTGCGCCGCTGCCTGACCGTGGTCAAGGCGCGGGGCAGCCCGCACGAATTCGATAGCCGGGAGTATGTAATCGGGCAAGGCGGAATCACGCTTCTGCCCTTCGACGAGATTCTTTCCAAGGCTCTGCCGCTGGCCAGCTACAGCGGCATCTTGAGCCGGGCGCCGGCCCGTCTGCCTGCCCCTCCCCGGCCAATGGCGGCCGCTGCCACACCGGATTCACGGTGACGGCGCCCGAAGTGGTGCCCAATCTGATCAACGGGGCGGCCGCGATCTTTAGCGACGAGGCCAACCTTTCCGAAGAGGATCTCGGTTATGTGGATTTATCCGGTGAATGGCGCGCGGAACTGCTGGACCCGGAGGGCTGGAACCAGGTTCTGGAGACGTTTGCCGGCACCATGAAAATGGCCGTGGCCCTGACCGATCTGGAGGGCCGGCTGCTGGGGAGCTGCCACAATCCTCAGCCCGTCTGGCACCTGGCACGCGGGGCCAGGCCGGCCGCCGGCGGTGCTTGTCCGTTTTGTCTGGGGCCGCCCGGATCTTGCCGCGCGGTAGCGGACGCCCTGGCAACCGGAGCGGTGGTGACGGTAAATGACCAGGCAGGATTGTCTCATGTAGCCATACCGCTCTCCCTGGGCGGTCAGCCGTTGGGAGTTCTGATCGCGGGCCAGGTCTTCACCTGTTATCCCGAAATCTTGCCATTGCAGCGAGTGGCTAGGGACTTGGGGATCTCGTCGCAGGATTTGTGGCACCAGGCTATCCAACAGGCTCCCCTCCGCCGGGCCACCCTTCAGTTATATGCCAATTTGCTGGGGTCGCTCGGTGAAGCGTTCCTGGGGCAGCGCTATGCGGCCATCCTGCAGCGCAAGCTCGCCCAAACCAGCCACCGGTACCGCTTGTTCTTTGACGGCGTCAAGGATTATGCGCTCCTCACGGTAGACCGCGCCGGCCGCGTCACCAGTTGGAACATTGGCGCTGAGCGTATGTTTGGCTACCGGGAAGCCGAAATCATCGGCCAGTCCTACTCATGTCTCCTGGAGCCGGGCGATGCCGCGCTGGAGGTGACGCGGCAATCGTTGGCTGAAGCGGACCGGTTGGGCTGGGTGGAATGCGAAGGCTGGCGGGTCCGTAAGGACGGCACGCGCTTCCTTTGCGCCGGCTTGCTGGCTGCCATGGGAGAAGGGGACAACCGCGAGTATGGAAGGATGATTCGCGATATTACCGAGCACCGCCGGTCGGAACAGGATCTGCAGCAGGCACAGAAAATGGAAGGGATTGGAGTTTTGGCCGGCGGTATCGCTCATGACTTCAATAACCTGCTGACCGGCATCATGGGGGGCTTGAGCCTGGTCAAAACCAGCTTGCCTCCGGACGACCCGGCGTATCCGATGGTCGAACTTGCGGAGCAATCCAGCGTCCGTGCGGCGGAGTTGGTTGCCCAACTATTAGCCTATGCGGGAAAGGGCAGATTTATGATCACGCGCTTCGATTTCTCCGCGCTGATCGAGGAAATGGTGCCTTTGATCGCTGCCAGTATTCCAAAAACCGTCGACTTGGAACTCTTGCTGGCGTCCGGATTGCCCTGGATCGAAGCCGATGCCAGTCAGATCCGCCAGATCGTGATGAACCTGATCATCAATGGCGCGGAGGCCATCGGCGCGGATGGTGGAACCGTGCGCGTGTCGACCGGTATTTCGGACTCCGGAACTTCCATTTTCATGCAGGTGAAAGATTCCGGATCCGGCATGAGTGATGCCACCAAGGCCAAGATATTTGACCCGTTCTTCACTACGAAATTCACCGGGCGGGGGTTGGGCCTGGCTGCCGTGTCGGGCATCGTTCGTGGTCACCAGGGACAGATGCAGGTGGACAGCACGCCAGGGCAAGGCACTACCTTCACGGTCTTTTTCCCGGCGGTGCAGGCCGGTGCTCTGAGGCTGGTCAATCCGCCGAAATCGACCGTTCCGCGGGGCACCGGCACCGTCCTGGTCGTGGACGACGAGCCCGCGCTCCGGAAAATGGCCGGGATGATTCTGGAGAATTCCGGCTATTCGGTGTTGGCCGCCAGGGATGGCCGGGAAGCCGTCGAGATATTCCGGCAAAACGCGTCTAAGATCGTGGCCGTATTGTTGGATATGACCATGCCGGTAATGGGTGGCCACGACGCTTTCGAATTGATCCGGCAGATTCGGCCTGGTGTGGCCGTCCTGCTGACAAGCGGGTATAGCGAGACGTTTGCGCGGGAGGAACTGGGCCGCGATATAGTAGCCGGATTCATACAAAAGCCATATAGCGCCGACAAACTGGTCAAGAGTATCCAGGAAGCCGTGCACCCTGCCGCGCGGCAAAGCGGCGCCTCTTCCTCTGCTTAGTCCGTTCTTAGCCCGTTCTTAGTCCGTTCTTAGTCCGAAGGCTACGCGAACATCACATCACCTTGCTCGCCGGCGACGTACGGAATGGCCGCCGGACAGTTGCTGTGGTTTCCACAGCCATCGTGTGCTGCCATGGCGTGCCCATCGGGGTGCCGGCGCCGGCGGCTTCCGATTCAGACGACGGCGTCAGCAAGCGGAGCCCAAGACGGGAATTCCGGATTGTTAACAGGCCGGCGCATCTTCACCGGCCACTGGCCACCGGCCACCGGCCACCGGCCACCGGCCACCGGCCGCCGGCAACCGGCCACTGGCCACCGGCCACCGGCCACCGGCCACCGGCCGCCGGCAACCGGCCACTGGCCACCGGCCACCGGCCACCGGCCATCGGCCACCGGCCATCGGCCACCGGCCACCAAGACGGGAATTCCGGATTGTTAACAGGCCGGCGCTAACAAAGGTTTGCACTCTGGTGAGAAGGATGGCCCCCTGGGGACACTGTATGAGTGGTGGAGCAACCATTCTCCGGTGCGGCCTGGCGGAAAGGAGTCCAAACCGGCACGACACTGCCGGTTCTTCACCCAAGCTCCGTTGAAACTAATGGAGTTAGAGGCTCTGGACGGGCACGGCACTTCCGGAATGAAGCTGCCGCATGGTTAGGTACGGCGTTCGTCCGGCGGATGGTCCTGCTGGCCAGCGCGCTGCTGCTGATCGCCGTCTTGCAATTGCTCCCGGAGCGGGATTTCCAGCGCGCCAGGGATGCCGAACACCTGGTGGAACATACCCTGCGAGTGCTCCGCGCGTCCGCGCAACTGCTCACCACCGTGGAGGCGGCGGAAGCCGGACAGCGAGGTTATTTACTCACCGGTGACAAACTCGATCTTGAGCCCTTCGAAACTGCCCTCTCAAACCAAGCCCCGGCCCGGCGGAATCTGCGCCAACTCACCGCGAACAACAGCCGCCAGCAGGCTCGGGTCGCCAGGCTGGACAAGCTGGTGGAAACCAGGTTCTCGGAGTTGAGCCGTATCATCGGGCTATCCCAGGCGGAGGGACGGAGCGCCGCGCTGGCGGCAGTCGCCACCGACGAAGACAGACGCGTAATCTTCGAAATACGCGATTTGTTGAGCGACCTGGAGCAGGAGGAGTACGAGCTATTGCCGGTCCGCACCAAGGCGGCCGAGGCCAAAGCCAACCACACCAGGTGGATTTTGAGCGCCCTCTTGATGACCATGCTTGCCGCCGGCGGCGCGGTCAGCGAGCGCGACGTCAGCAATCACCAGCGGGACCTGGAGGCGATTAGAAACAGTGAGGAGCGCTTCCGCACCCTTGCCGATGCGATTCCGCAGTTGTCCTGGATGGCGCATGCGGATGGTTGGGTCTTCTGGTATAACCAGCGCTGGTACGACTTCACCGGCGTCAAGCCCCAGGATACGGTGGGGTGGGGTTGGCAATCGGTCCATGATCCGGAGGTGCTGCCGGCTGTATTAGTGGGCTGGAAGAAAGCCATCGCCGACGGTGAACCTTTCGAAATGGTTTTTCCGCTGCGGGCTGTGGACGGCGCCTTTCATCCCTTCCTCACGCGAGTGATGCCGATGCGCGACCAGGCCGGCAAGGTTGTCCGCTGGTTCGGCACCAGTACGGACATTACCGCGCAGCGCATGACCGAAGACGCCCTGCGCGAAAACCAGCAGAGGCTGCGGGTAGCCCAGCAGGTGGCTCGGATCGGCACCTTCGAATGGAACCTTCAAACCGGCGTGAAACAACGGACGCCGGAACTGGAGGCCATGTATGGTCTGCCGCCGGGCGGATTTGACGCCGGCCGGAGAACCTGGCTGGACCTGGTCCATCCCGAAGACCGGGAGCAGGCTGACCGGCACATGCAGGAGGCCCTGGAAACAGGTAGCTTCGAAGCCGAGTGGCGGGTGAACTGGCCGGACGGCGCCACGCATTGGCTCTTCGGCAGGGCCTGGGTTTTTCAGGGGGACACCGGAAAGCGCTCGCGCATGATCGGCGCGGTGGTCGACGTGACCGCGCGCAAACAGGCGGAACTGGAGGTGCTTCGGATCAACGGCGAATTGGAGCGGCGGGTACACGACCGCACCATCCAACTGGAAGCCGCCAACCGGGAGCTGGAGGCATTCGCTTATTCCGTATCGCACGATCTGCGGGCACCACTCCGCGGAATAGACGGGTGGAGCCTGGCGTTGCTTGAGGATTATGATTCCCTGTTGGACGAAGGCGCGCGGCAGTACCTGAACCGCGTGCGCTCCGAAACGCAGCGGATGGGCCACCTGATTGACGGCCTGTTGCAGCTATCGCGCGTGAGTCGGGGCGAAATGAAGTTTCATCGGGTTGACCTCACGGCCCTCGCCAATACGATCGCTGCCAGGCTGCGGGACAGCCAGCCGGAACGGTCCCTGGAGTTCGTCATTGAGCCGGAGCTTGTGGCTTCGGGCGATGGGCGGCTGCTGGAGATCGCGCTGACCAACCTCTTCAGCAACGCCGTCAAATTCACCGGAGCGCGAGACCAGGCATTGATCGAGTTCGGCAGGGTCGAGCAGGATGGTGAGATGGCATTCTATGTTCGCGATAACGGGGCCGGTTTCGACATGGCCCACGCCGGTAATTTGTTTGGCGCGTTTCAACGCTTGCACAAGGCCTCTGAATTCCCGGGAACAGGTATCGGTTTGGCCACCGTTCAGCGCGTCGTCCGAAGACACGGCGGCCGCGTGTGGGCCGACGGGTGCGTGAACCGCGGCGCGACTTTCAGCTTCACCCTCGGAGCTTCGTCATGAGTTCGAATAAGACCATTCTTCTGGTCGAGGACAATTCCAGCGATGCGGATCTCACCAGGAGAGCGCTTTTCAGGGGCCACATCGCCAATGACCTGGTGGTTGCGGAAGACGGCCAGGAGGCGCTGGATTACCTCCGCGGAGTAGGCGCCTTCGCTGGCCGCAACATTGCTGAAACTCCAGCGTTGATCCTGCTGGATCTCAAGCTGCCCAAGGTACCCGGCCTGGAGGTTCTGCGCCAGATCCGCGCCGATCCGCGGTTCCGGCGGGTGCCGGTGGTAATCCTTACGTCATCGAGAGAGGAAGAGGACGTGGGCGCGGGTTACGACCTCGGCGTGAACAGTTACGTGCGCAAGCCTGTCGATTTCAAGGAGTTTCAAACTGCGATCGAAAACCTCGGCTTGTACTGGCTGATTCTTAACGAACCCAATCCTCCGGTGCGATAGAGAGTGAAAAACTGGGAGTGAAAAAAACTGATGAGTCCAAGAACTGATGAGTGCAAAAATCGATGAGCGCAAAACTTAGGGTTTTGCAGATCGAGGATTCAGAATCGGATGCCGCGCTGATCATTCGCCTTCTGGAGAAGTCCGGGTACATCATCCATTCCGAGCGCGTTGAGGAGGCGGAACCGATGCGGCATGCTTTAGCCCGTCAGGAGTGGGATGTGATCCTGGCAGACCATCAACTCCCCCAATTCGATGCCGCCGGCGCTCTGGAGATCCTGCGGGAAAGCGGCCGCGACATCCCGTTTATCATTGTGTCCGGCACCATCGGCCAGGATCGCGCTGCCGAGATGATGCGGGCGGGCGCGCATGATTACGTCTTGAAAGACCGGATCGCGAGACTGGGTCCTGTGGTACAACGGGAGACTCGGGACGCCCAATCCCGCCGCGAGCGCAGGCAGGCGGAAGAGCGGTTGCGCGACCGGGATGAGTGGCTGGCTCTGGCCGTCAGCGTGACCCAGCTCGGGATGTTCGATTTTTACCCCCAATCCGCAAAGTTCGTCTTGTCTGAAGGGGGCAAACGGCATCTGGGGCTGCCGCCCGATGCGGAGGTCTCTTACGAGATGTTTCTTAGCGGCTTGCATCCCGATGACCGGGACCGCGTCAATGATCTCGTACGTAAAACGTTCGACCCGGGAAGCGGGGGCGAATGCACAGCCGACTATCGAATCATCGGGCTCGAAGACCGGGTCGAGCGCTGGCTGTCTGCGCGCGGCAGAGTTTTCTTTGACTCCGAAGGCCACCCCATACGCTTCGTGGGAGTCACCATTGACATTACCGAGCGCAAACAGCTTGAAGAACAGTTTCGCCAGGCGCAAAAACTGGAGGGCATCGGCAGGTTGGCGGGTGGGGTGGCTCACGACTTCAACAACTTGCTCACGGTGATTGCCGGATACAGTCAGATGACGCTGGACGAACTCCCGCCATTGCACCCTTTGCGTTCCGGGGTTGAAGAAGTGGTTAAGGCGGCGGCGCTGGCTACCAACCTTACCCGGCAGCTTCTGGCGTTCAGCCGCCGCCAGTCGAGCCGGACCGAGACCATTGTATTGAATGTGCTGGTTGCCAGTGTCCAGAAAATGCTTGGGCGAATGATCGGCGCGGACGTGAACCTGGTGGTATGCCTGGACCCGGCGGCGGGCGCCATCCGCGCCGATGCCGGTCATATCGAGCAAGTGATCATGAACCTGGTAGTCAACGCCAGGGACGCTATGCCGGATGGGGGAAAACTGACCATCGAGACGGCCAGCCAGATCGTCGACGAGCGTCTGGCGGCGTCGCGTCTCGATCTGGCTCCGGGCCTGTATGCGGCGCTTACGGTGACTGACACCGGGACTGGGATATCTCCCGAAGTGAAAGCTCACATCTTCGATCCGTTCTTCACCACGAAAAAACAAGGGAAAGGCACGGGGCTAGGGCTTTCGACCGTCTACGGAATTGTCAAGCAATGTGGCGGATCGATTTCGGTACACAGCGAACTGGGGCGCGGCACCAGGTTTACCATTCTGCTTCCCGAAGTGGAGGCGCAGGCCGGCGAAGCGGTTGCCCTTCCGGCGGTCTCACTGCCCTTGGTGACGGAGACGATTCTGCTTGCCGAAGATGAGGCAGGAGTTCGCGGCTTCGTCCGGTTGACCCTGGAGCATCACGGCTATCGGGTGCTGGAGTGCTCTAACGGGCGGGAAGCGATCGAGCGGGCGCTTCAGCATCCCGGCTCGATCCATCTCTTGATCACCGACGCGGTCATGCCCGAGATGGGCGGCGCGGAACTGGCAGGGCATTTCGCGGATTGCCGTCCGGGCGTTCCGGTGCTGTGCATCACCGGCGATAGCAGTGCGGTCTGGCCGGGAGTTGCCTCTGAAACCGGCTGTCTCCAGAAGCCCTTCACCCCGGCGGCGCTGCTGACGCGAGTCCGAGCCTTGCTCGACCGCAAGGAAGTGCCTTGCCCCGTTTTGACGGTTGCCGGCTCCTAGGCAAAACGGGGACAGCCGGCAAGGCCGCAGTCCAACGTTTTGCCTTACCGCAAATTCTCGTTGAACCACCCGATCATGCGCGCCAGCACGTCCTTCTGATGCTCCGGCTTGTGGAACATGTGGCCCTCGTTCGGGTAGATCACCAATTGCGTCTTCACGCCCAGCGTCTTCAGGGCATGCCAGAACTCGTACGATTGCGCCGGCGGGCATTCGCCGTCGCGATCGCCCACTACCACCAGGGTCGGGGTCTTGACCTGCTTGATGAAATCGATCGGCGAGCTCTTGGCGTAAACCGCCGGGTCGTCGTATACCGAGGCGCCGAAATAGGGCAGCATCCACTGGTCGATGGAGTTCTCCCCGTAGTAGCTCTTCCAGTTGGCGATGCCGGCGCCGGCCACCGCGGCCTGGAACCGGCCGGTCTGGGTAACGGTCCACATGGTCATGAAACCGCCATAGCTCCAGCCGGTCACGCCCAGGCGCTTGGGGTCTATGGGCGCCTGCTTGAGGGCCTCATCCACCCCGGCAAGGATGTCGCGCAGATCGCCGCCGCCAAAATCCTTCACGTTGGCCAGCGTGAATTGCTCGCCCTGCCCGTAGCTGCCGCGCGCATTCGGCATGAAGACGAAATACCCCTGCTGCGAGAGCAGCACCGGATTGAACCCGGGGCGCGGCCACGCCGGCTTCAATGACGATGCCGGCCCGCCGTGGATCGCCACCACCATCGGATACTGCCGGCTGGCGTTGAAGTCCCGCGGATAGATCAGCCAGCCCTGCACCTGAAATCCGTCGCTTGACCAGTGCAGGCTTTTGGCTTCGCCCCACAGCGGTTTGTGCGCGCTGTTTTCGTGCGTGATCTGCCGCCAATCGCCCAACCGGCCGGCCCAAACTTCCGGCGCCTGCTTCCACGAACTGCGCACCACCGCCGCCGATTTGCCGTCGGCCGAGAGCGCCACGCCGCTATCGTCGAACGGAGGCAGCACGGTCTCATCGCCGCGCCAAAGCCGCTCGGTCTGGCCGGTGGCCGGGTCGAGCTGCGAAATTGCGCTGCCGCCGTCATAGTGCTCGACGAAGTAAAGCTGTTTCGACGCCCTGGGCCACGTCAGGTGGCTGGCCGAGGATTTCATGGCGGGCGTAAGGCTGCGGGCCGGGCCGCCCTCCGCCGGCACCTGGTAGATTTCGCCGCCCGTCGAGCCTTCGTCACTCATGATGCCGCCGATGAACACGATGGACTTTCCGTCCGGCGCCCAACGCGGCACCGCCAGTTGCCGCTGGATGTCCGGCGTGTGGATGGCGTGCATTTCTCCGGTCCCGGCGGCACCCTTGTCCGCGGCGCCCTTGTCCGCGGCGCCCTTGTCCGCGGCGTCCCGGTCCACAGCGCCCCGGTCCACAGCGCCCGGATCGACTGGCAGGGTGTAGAGCCCGGCGATCCACCAGTTGTCATCGCCCGCGCCGCGCGAGGCCGTGGCCGCGAAGGTGCGCCCATCGGGCGACCAGTCGTATTCGTACACGTAGAAATCGGCCGGCGATACCTGGCGCACACCGCCCGAAAGCGGATCGACGATGGTGATCCGCTGCTCGTAGATCTTCGACTCCACCACGCCGGAATCGGGTGTCACCGGTTCCAGCGGGCCGGCGCTGCGCGGGGCGTTTTCGGTGAAGAGAACGGCCAGCCGCTTGCCGTCAGGCGACCAGGTTGGCCCCTGGAGGAAGCCGGTGAGATGTGTCAACTGCTTCGCCGGTCCGCCGCCCGCGGGCGCCACGTAAAGCTGAAGCTGCTCCTTCTTTTCCCGGTCGGATAAGAACGCGATCTGTTTGCCGTCGGGCGACCAGACCAGGCCATGCTCGTCGTGCGCGGTCTTGCCGTCGCCCGCGCTGATGCGGATGCGGAGGGCGGCAGCGGACGGCAGCCCGGCCACATAGATCGCGGACTTCCCCGCGCCGGGCAGCGCCTCGACATAGGCTACGCGCCCGCCATCCGGCGAAATTGCGGCTTGCTGAAACTGGCGGACCACGGCGATTTCGGCCAGCGTGCGGTCGAGCGGCGCCTGCGCGCGTAGGGCGGCGGCGCTAACCAAGGCGATCGCCAACAGGTTCAAAAATCTTGGGAGCACGGATGAATCTTACCATCGAATTCCACCATCTTTTCGCGACCGGGTATTCGCGACCGGTTATTCGCGACCGGCTTGGCGGACGGACAGGAGCGACGTGGTGCGGCGGAGGCCTGCCATGACGCAGCCCTGGCGGCATCGGGGTGGAGTTGCCGGTGCACCGCGGTTCTACTTCAGGGAACCCGAGGCTTTGCGGGCAGCCTTCAAATCCTCGTGCTCGAAGGCCGACGCCATACGATCGATCTCTGCCGCGCGCACGCCAACCTTGGCCGCCACCCGACGCCAACGGGCAACCGCCCGCCCTACCTGCGCCGCGATCTGGCGCGCTTCGTTCGGGCCCAGATCGAAATAGTCCGCCACTTCCAGCGCCAGGTTCAGAGAGGCGGTGCCGTCCTCAAGATCGATGGCCGTGGTCAGAATGCGCGGTTTGATGTCAGCCGGCACAGGATTGAGGTCGTAGGCCGGCGACAGCCGCCACCCGGCGGGACCAGCATATAGAAAGCCGTGATTGCGCAGATGGTCGTCGGTATTTGAAATCAGAATGCTAAACACAATCCGCCGCCACAGAGCGTGCATGTCCTCTTTCGGCAGCGCCCCGTGCTGTCGAAGCACATCCACGAACTCCAGGTAACTGCGCGCCTCGTTGTCTTTGGCTCCGAGCATGCTCATCGCCGATAAAAACGGGAGCCGCATTCCGTGCGCCCGATCGAAACGGCGGAGCAGCAGCACAGGCCGGCGGGCGACCGTCTCCAGCCGCCACGCCGGCACCGTAATACCGGCTTTCGCCGCCAGTGTCAGAGCCACCGCCTCCCACCGCATGGTGTCGATCTCGTCTCCCTTATGGGGGAACTTGGCGATCGCCAGATGACCGTCGCGGTCCCGGACCGATGCCTTGGGGCGGGCGCCGCCGAGCGACGAGCCGGGCGCCAGAAGGAGGCGCAAATCTTTATCCGTATCGGCGTTGCCCAGGACGCGTTCGGCCGCCGCCAGCAGCCGCGGCAGCTCAACCAGAAGCGGTATTTTGACAGGTCCGTGCCCGGCGAGAAACGGCCCGCCTTCCCGCTCGGCAAATCGCAGAGCTCCCTGGCGCGCTTCGTCATCCACCATCAGCAGGTAGTCGATTTCCCTGACCGTCCGCGGTGTCTCTCCCTGAAGGTCCGCGCGGCGGCGCTCGGCGCGGCGCATCAGGAGACGCCCCCAACGGTCGGGCGCGGAGTCGCCGATGGCGCCGAACAGAGGCTTGTCCGATGGCGTGTGAAAGGGCCCCGGCCCAAGCTTCAGTGCCGGCTCAAGAGAGAAACGATCCGGATGGGCGAGCCACCTTGCGTCGTACTCGAAGGTGGCGCTCTCCTTATTCTTGCGCGTGCGCGCCCACAGCCGCCCAACCAGGTGGGGCGTGCCCTGAAGGTCGGCGTACACCACAACTTCTTTTTCCATTTACGCGGTACCCGTAGTTTCCGGCTTGGGTCTCCGCGGGCGCGAGAGCCGGATCCGTTCCGGCAGGTGCTCCTCTTCCAACTCGCGTCCGACGGCGTCGTGCCTGGGGTCCGCCACATCGGTCAGCCGGTCGATCATTCCCAGGGAGAAGAGCACAGTGGCATAAGTGCCTAGCGCGACGCCGGCGTCACCCTTCTCCACCTTGTTTAAGGTGGTCCGGCTGATCGACGCACGTTGCGCGAGGATCGCGACGGGTATGCGGCGGCGCCGCCGGGCGTCGCGAATATCGTGTCCCAGCTTGCGGAGGGCTCGCGTGACCGGGATGGGAAGTGGTGACAGAGTTTGGCGGTTAAGGGCCATTATCGTGGTCATTATGATATGTAGGGTATATTATTGTGGTCGTTAAGTCAAAGTTCCGACTGGACACGCCAAGCGGCTCGATCTGCTGGGCGGCCAGGACGGGCCGCTCGGGAGCTCAGTTGTGAGCTCATCATGGAGGCGTTATTTTAGCGTCGAAAGAGCCGTCCGCTCGCGTTCGATGTACGGCACGCCGTGCTGCATCCAATCGGGCGCGGGGGCGCCTTTCAGGTAGTGATCGAAGTATTGCTGCAGGCGGATGGTGTAGTCCTTCTGGTCGGCACGGTTGCGCAAGCCGTGAGGCTGGCCGTTGTAGTTGAACAGCCAGGCTGCCTTGCCCAGGCGGCGGAGTGACAGGAAGAATTCGATGCCCTGATACCACGGTACGGCGTCGTCGGCGTCGTTTTGCAGGATCATCACCGGGGTCTCGACGCGGTCCACCCAGAAGATGGGCGAGTTCTCGATGAAGCGCGTGGGGAACTGCCAGATGGAGCCGCCGATGCGGCTCTGCGTGTGCTCGTACTGGAACTGGCGCGGCAGGCCGGTGCCCCAGCGAATGCCGTTGTAGGCGCTGATCATGTCCACCACGGGGGCGCCGGCGGCTACGGCGCGGAACCGCTTGGTTTGCGTGACCATGTAGGCGATCTGGTAGCCGCCCCAACTGTGGCCCTGAATGCCGACGGCTTTTTCGTCCACGATGCCCTTGTCCACCACCGCCTGAATAGCCGGCAGCACGCATTTGAGCGCGCTCTGCCCGGGGTAGCCGGTGGTGTAAGCGATATCGGGCGTGAGCACCAGGTAGCCGTTGCTGACGTAGAAACTGATGTTGATGGAGTGTCCGGGCGCCGGGTTGACGAAGTGGTTCACGTTCTGCGTGAGCCGTTCGTAGATGTAGACCATCAACGGGTACTTCCTGGCGGCATCGAAGTTCTCGGGCTTGTAGAGCGCCGCGGTAAGCAGGAGGCCGTCCGCGTTCTTGTACTGCACCACCTCCGACGTGCCCCACAAGAGCTTGGATTTTTGCGGGTTGGCGTCGCTCACCTTGCGGAGTTCCTTGAAGCTGCCATCGGTGATGAACAGATCGGGAAATTCGTTGAACGTCTGCTCCGTCAGCATGTAGACATCGGCATCCTTGGCCTTCACCGGCGTGCTGAGCGATTTGTCCGCCACCAGGAGCGGTTTGGGATCGCCGCCATCCAGGCTGGCGCGGAATAAACCGGTGCTCCAGGTCTTCAGGCTTTCGCTTTGGAGCATCAGGGGCTGGCCCAATGGAATCCAGGGCGTCTTCGGATCGGCCTCGGTGCGGATGTAGCGCAGCCGCAGATCCTGCTTGCGGCCATATCCGGCACTGATGTTCCTGGCGCCGGTGCCATCGGGCGCTATCCGCCAGATGTCGTAGCGGTCGTAGAGCAGCACGGACTTGCCGTCGCTGGTCCATCCGGCCGCGCCATACGGACCGGGCGTGCTCGGCGTGTCGGTGTCTTCATTGAAGAACTTCACCCCGAGGTTGCCGGTGAGGTTGACCTTCCTGCCGTCGGGAACGGAGATAGTCTGCCAGTCTTTGCCATCGAAGGTCAGCAGGTAGCGGCCGGAAGGCGACCACGTCACTCCGCCCAGATGCTTCTTGCTAATCAGGGTGCGGGCGCCGGTGGTGGCGTCGACCAGCCAGGCGTCGGAATAGCGCTCGTCATAATCGGCCATGGTCCGGTATTGGCGATCGTCGACGCCCAGAATCCATTGCGGGCTTTCGGAAGGCGTCACGGTTTCCAGCGCAGCGTCGGCCACCTGCACCAGCTTGTGTTCGGGAATCAGGTAGGCGGCGGTGAAGGTGCGGTTGCGGTCGCGCTCGGCGCGCACCTTCTGGATGGGCTGGATGTAATCGTCCTGGTAGCTCCAGAGATCTACTACGGCTTTGTCGTCGCCGGCTGCATCGGCCGCGTCATCTTTTTTTTCCGGAGTGGGAGGGGCGCAGGGGAAAAAGAGGCGCGTGCCGTCCCTGGAGAAGCTGAGGTTGCCTTTGTCGCTGATCACGAACTCCTGGCGGAATCCGGGCATGCCGGCCGAGGCCAGTACGGCGGCGGTTGGCAACTGGCGGTCCCAGCGATAGACCTTGATCTTGGGCTGCCTGGAGGCCGCATCATCGCGGTCGCTCAAGAACGCGACTTGGGTTTGGTTCTCGTCGAAGGTGATCTTTTCGTATTTGCCTTTGCCCTCAAGCACAGTGACGGGCGCGCCGGTGTCGCCGGGCCTGGCCGCGAAAACGCCGTTCCTGGCCGGGTCTCTGGCGCTCACGGCGTAGACCAGTTGCTTGCCGTCATCGGTGAAGGTGAACTCCACTACATCCGGGTAGGTGCGCCCGGTGGAATCGGCGAGCCTGCGCAGCACCAGGTCGCTGCCGAACTCCGGCCTAGGGCCACGGCCGGCGGCACCGCCACCACTACCACCACCGCCACGGCCGCCGCGCCCGCCCTGCTGGTCGTTGTCGAAGCCGCGATCGAAGCCGCCTTCGGACTTCACCGGCGCAGCGGCGGACGGGGCCGCCTCCGGCGCCTCCATGAGGTACGCGAGATACCCCGAGGCTTGGGCCGGCAGTTGGAAGCGTTTCACCCGTTCGATGCGGGTGGCTTTGCCGGATGCCAGATCCATCACCACCATGCCATCCTTAGGCATCTGCGCGGGCGTCTTCTTATCCTTCCTGGCTTTGCCGGTATCGGCCTGGGTCGGGAACGTGGAAAAGACCAAAGTGCGGCTATCGGCCGAAAACGCGAAAGTTACCGTGGGGGGTGGAGCGGGCGGGCCTTCTTCGGGATTTGCGGCGGGTGTTGCCGCGGGCCGTGCGCCGGCCGGTTCGCGGGTCTCCTTTCCCGTGACCAGGTTGCGCACCACCACTTCGCCATCGCCCTCCTGCGGGAAGATGCCATAGGCGAGAAACTTGCCGTCGTTGGAAAGGCGGGTGCCGGCGATGGTGCGCCAGCCATCGTAGTCTTTGTGGTTCAGCGGCCGCTTGCCGGTTTGAGCCAGCGCCACCGAAAGCAGCACGGCTGCCGAGAGCAGCCACGCGGATACACGAAGGGAAAGCCGCCGGTAATGGCGGACCTGGCGATGCCGATTCACGTTTTCCATTGTTTTCCATTATAGAGCCGAGCCCGGCAGGCGCGGCCGCGTTTGGGTGCTCAAACGTTTTCAGGATTTCGCCTGATCAACCGTGAAACCCGCTCCCTGACGGTCGCGGCTCTGTCTGGAGGATACGGATTTGCAGAGAGTTACCGAGCCGCGCACGTAAGCAATCGGCCTTGCCGCGGCGATTTCCCGACAACGCTTAAGCTCCCGCCGCAACGGTCACCAAAGGATGCCGACCCCATGGTGGATCTGGAAAAGGCCGGCTTTTTCTGGTAGCGTATGCGCACGCAGTAATCGATGCGATGGAGCGTTATCCGGCTTCGCGACTGTCAGTGCACCGGTCAACAAGTGCAGCATCCAATTCGGACACAGGCAACTGTTCCACCCGCCGATCACCCAGGATACGAGGGGGCTTCCATTCACCCACCGGATGTGTTCAGAATGGAAACGTGAACGAACCAGATCGAGGCGCGATGCCTCCACCGTCTACCACAGCGGTGATCCAAGCGGTCAGGCGGGCGTCGGAACAGTCTGCGGCCGTTGTTCATGAACACATGAAACAGGGTCTGAACAGCCTCGCTACCATAGCCTCCATCGCTCCACTGGCCGGCCTGTTCGGCACCGTATGGGGCATTCTGAACTCGTTCGTCTCATGCGGTGGCGAAAAGTCGGCGTGCCTAGGGGTCATTGGCGAAAGGCTGTCGGGCTCGATGTGGGCGACAGCGCTGGGTCTTCTAGTGGGGCTGACCTCGCTGTGGTGCTACAGGTACCTGACCGGTAGACTGGAAGCCTTCGACCACGAGATGGAAAATGCCTACCTTGAGTTGCTGAACCGGCTGATCGTTTACCGTGAACGGTTCAAACCGGGGCTCGCAATCACGCGCGTTCGTGACACTTTTCTATTTGCCGAGAAGTCTCCGGCCGAGTTGAGACAAGACCGGAAATCCTGGCGCCGCTCCATTTTTCTGACGTGCGCGACACTCGTCGTGGCATGGTCTGTACAGGTGGTTCGCTACTTCGAGCATGACTTCTTTCCGCTGGGCCCGGCCACACGGACGGCATGCGTGTACGTTCTGTTCACGTTCTGTGTCTCATGCCTCCCGGCCCATCCTCTGTGGGTCAGACTGCTGCATCGAAGGCCCGGCGGTCTGCCAGTTGTGGGCTCCTTGATTTGCTTTTGCTGGTCTGTAGCGGAACTGGTGTTGCGCGTGCATCTCCTGTAAACAGCTATTCTAGTGCACGCAGGACATGTTGTCTGGCTTCTTGCGAGCGCGGGCCGTCAGTATGCCTGACCCCGATTGTCGATGCCAATGACCGTGACTGCCTCGGGCGCGTCAGGTCGAAGAACACCCGCCACTTGCCTACACGGAGGCGGAAATCTTGCCTGCCTTTGAGCTTTTTCACATTGCCGTGGCCGGTCGCGGCAAATCGTTCCAGGGCAGCGACGATCCGCTGTTGATTGATGTGGTCAAGCGCGCCAAAGTCGCGGATCGCTGCGGGAAGGAACTGAACTTTTCGCATTACAGGCCGAATCGCCGTTTGATTTCCTCAAGCGGGACGGCGTCACCGCCTTCGGCCACGGCGTTATCCAGCTTCGACACTGTCTGTGCATCGATCAACTCTTCTTCCTGGCTCTCATATGAGAGAAAACGCAGGTACCGCAAGGCAGCATCCAGTTCGGATACGGGCAACTGTTCCACCGCTTCGTGAACATCATCTCGATCAACCATATACCAACCCGAAAATAGCACAACCCGCGAGAGGTTTGCGGCACGGAACTGCCTTGGGCGTTAAATTTATGCCGTTGTCAAAATGACCTCGGACTGTGCAATCCAATCTCGGGCCTTCAATTGGTTGCAACTGCCCAGTACGCAAGCACAACGCCGCTTGGGTTCAACTTCCGATAACGCCACTCTACGTCCACTGACCGGAGCCGCTACCATTGAGGCTTACTATGCGCGCAGCATTGAGGCGAATCTGCACCAAGATGGTGACGGACCCAGCCAGCTTTCGGCCCACGGAGCCGGATCGATTTGCGGTGGTCCTCCGCCTTTTCGTCGGACCGTCGCTGGGGAACGGCGAAGAGAGCTTTGATGTAACCGTCTGCACTCCCCCATGGCTTCACGACAAGTGCGAACGCGAAGGCTTTCTCATCGGGCGTCATCACGTCGTGGTTCTCGCGTACCATTACGAGGCGATCCAAAGCGCGATGGGACGATTGGTCGAGCGTTGTAGCGCGGCGACGTGGAAAGAGATCGCCGTGAAGGTGAGCCGCATCGGGTATTGGGAGTTCGAGGATTACCAACCCGCGAACTAGAGGCGGCAATCATTTTCACCAAACCCCACTTTTTGGCCACAGTGGCCTAGTCTCCAAAGAACTTGGTCGCGCCTTTCGGCGTGGGTTCTTGATCTCAAACCGCCTCGGGCGGTTGAAGCTTATCTGACTCATCTGACTCCTCGGATGCGGCGACTGAATCAATGGGGTCATCGTAGTTGGGTTGGCTCAACAGTCGCCAGCGTCTTCCGAAATACCAGAGATTGATGCCGATCCCGCCCAATGGGGCGAGGGCTTGGAGCGCTGGCTTCACGCCCTCATCGGAGTCCTGAAGTAGGATGCCGAGCAATACCAAGGCCGCTTGGCTAAAAAGGAATGAAACTACTCCCCAACGCTTGCGCCGGAGAACACCGACCGCACCCGCCATTCCTAACACGGGGATAATGACGAAAATCGGCCATTCGGAATCCTTCCTGTTATTCAAAATCGTGGCCAGTAGACCGAATGAGAACAGCAGGGAGCATATCCCGACGAATGTTCCCCACCTATATGGCAGCAGGCCAAGCGGTCGAGCCTTCACCGAGAACTAGATCGGGCCACCGACCATTACGATCAAGGCAATGGCACGAAGAGCGATAGATAGAACGAGTGCACCAGTATTCATGGCGATAGCCGAAGACAGAGTTTAGCGCGATTCGCCTCTGATTGGCGCGGAGTACGACGGCACGTTCTGGATCGACTGTGCCTTGAAAGGCGTCGTGGGTGGTAGACGGCGTTGTCGTACATTGACTGGCCCGGCGGGATCTCCGCCCCCGAGGGAAGCTAACCCCTTTTCGTCCAGTTCGATAGTCACCGAGCTCGGCCTCTATTTCTTCGTGGGTGCGGGATGAGTAATCGGGTGCTGGATAAGAGTACTCCCTGCGCAGACATCGCCCGCAACGCCTCCCTCAAGCCACAGTTTTCGAAGCTGCTTGGTGCGCTGAGCCGTTAGCTCTTGAAGATCGCCGCATTGGCACATCGGATTCGCACTGCCATATGCCTCCCTCGGAAAGGGATCCGGATAGATGGATTTGAGATGAGCGTCGCGGAACGCAATCCACGCCCTTTGAGCCTCTCTAAATGCCTTCACGAACACGGCGTCTCCGGCTCTTGCTGCGAGTATTTGTTGGTAGACCCGATTCAGTTCCGCGTCGGCCTTCTTGAACTCGCCGCACGCCTGCTCAGTCATTTGGGACTGCGTCTGAGCGTCCGTTGGGTTTCCACTGCCAAACAAGAAAACCGCAGAGAAAAAAACGATTATGGTCTTGGTTTGCACGCCCTTGTTATAGCATGACAACCTAAAGACCCGAGAACCCGCGGAACGATTCTAAAACGTCGTTCTTTCCGATAACGGCAGTAAAACGGCGCTACCGGAAAGTGGCTGCGGGGCGGCCAGGAACTCCCCGGGCGCCCCGCCCCGCCACAAGTGCTAGACTCAATAACCATTATATGCGACCGCTTCTGGTCCTTCTCCTGACTGCCTGCCCTCTTGCGGCGGCCGATGAAATCACGGTGTACGATTTGCTGGCTCCGGCCACTCACTCCTTCGATATCATCTACGACGTCACGGCAACGCGCGCCGGGGCAGCCTACTTCTGCAACCCCATTCGGCCCGGGTCCATTGCCTCGAAGGAGCGCGTGGTGGATCGCGCCTCCGGCAAGCCGTTGCAGTTCGAGATAGTGAACGGCCGTGCCGCCAAGGCGTCGGCGTGCGTGGCGGCTGCCACTGCCGACGATGCCCAGTTTCTTCGCGTCACACTGGCCAGGCCGGTGCCGGAACGCGCCGAGACCCGAATCCGCATTTACAAAACCTACACCGACCCACCTTCGTACTATGAGAACGCGGGCGGCCTGGTATTCGACCGGCCGCTGGGCATCAAGCGCAACGTGGTAATTCTGCCCAAAGGTTACGAACTTGTCGGTTCGGCTTCGCCCGCGATGGTTTCGACGGACAGCGACGGACGCGTGCGAGTAAGTTTCCTGAATGACCGCAACGATCAATTGCCGGTGAAGATCGCAGGGAGGAAGCTGCCATGAAGTGGCTGCTAATCCTGGTTACCACGCTCGCCTTCGGCCAGTTCCACCGCGCCGAACAGGACCGCGAGATTCGCTACTGGCTGCTTGACCCGGCGTCGCACCAGTTCCGGATTTCGCACGATTTCACGATCACTCGCGCAGGCCAGAAGTCGGCTCACAGCTTCGTCAGGAAGGGCAGCACGGTGGCGGCCGACGCCCAAATGTACAACCTGGACACCGGCGAGAAGCTGCCCACGAAAAACGTCAGCGGCCAGTCCGTGAACGATCTCGGCTACTACCCAACCCCCACCGAAGCGGATTCCGTGGTGGTGCAGGGCGACCTTCCCAAGCCGGTGGGCGAAGGCGAGAGCGTGCGCGTCCGCTGCGAAGAGAGCTACACAGACCCCGAAGGCTACACCGTGAAAAACGGCGAACTGGTTTGGACGCGCACGCTGGGGCGGCCCCTGAACTACGTGACGCTGCCCGCCGGCTGGATGCTGACCAGCCTCAACGGCCCGGCCATCGTGACGCTGGATGCCGAAGGCCGGGTCACGCTGCGCCTCACCAACATCCGCAACGACAATGTGGCGGTAACCATTCGCGCCAGGAAGCGCTGATTGCCGGGACGACAATTCAGGAGAGACTCATGCTCAAACGATGCTTCCTCTTGCTTGGCGCGGCGGCCACCCTGGCAGCGCAAACTATCGCCATCCGCGCCGGCCGCCTGATCGATCCGGAGAGCGGCCAGGTCAACCCGAACATGGTGATCCTGGTGGAGGGCGGCCACGTCCTCATCATCGGGCCCAACCTGCAGGTGCCCATCCCAAGCGACGCCGAAGTCATCGACCTCACGCAATACAGCGTGCTTCCCGGACTGGTGGACGCGCATAACCACTTAGCCCTGACTTACAAGCGCGATCCCGAGAATAACAGTTACTACCTGACTTCGGTGCTGGATTCGACGGCCATTCGCGCCATCCAAGCGGTGTCGAACGGCATCACCATGATGTCGTCGGGCTTCACCGTGGTGCGCGATCTGGGCAATGCGGCTAACTACGCCGACAGCGCGCTGCGCGTGGCCATCGAACAGGGCTGGATTCCCGGGCCAACCGTAATCAATTGCGGCATCATCATCGGCGGCATGGGAGGCCAGTTTACCCCGGTGCCCGAGCGCGCCAGCCTGGTCTATCCCGAATATCTGGATGCCGACACCCCGGACGAAATCGTCAAGGCGGTGCGCAAGAACATTCTCTTCGGCGCCAAGGTGATTAAGATCATGGTGGACGCGAAGTCCTACGGCTATACCGTGGATGAAATGAAACTGTTCGTGGCCGAGGCGGCCAAGAGCGGCCTGAAGGTTGCCGGCCACGTGCAGACGCACGCCGGCGCCATGCGGGCCATTGAGGCGGGCATCTGGTCCATCGAACACTCTGGGGCTCTGGACGATCAGGCCCATAAAGCGATGGCGCAGAAAGGCATCTGGCGGGTGGGCACGGAGACGCCGCTCTCCACTTACTACCAGCCCAGCAAAGAGCGGTTTGACCGCACGGTGGAGGGACTCAAGAACGCCTACGCCAACCACGTGAAGCTGGCGTTTTCCACCGACGCCGACTATTATATTCCGGGCATGACGCGGGGCCAGGTGGTAATCGACTTCCTGAAAACCTGGAAGGCCGCCGGCATTCCGTCGCCGGAGATTCTCAAAATCATGACCACCAACGGCTACCAGGTCTGCGACATCCACGACCAGCGCGGCCCCATCAAAGTGGGGATGCCCGCCGACCTGATCGCGGTGCGCGGAAACCCGATGGAAGATATTGACGCCTTGCGCGATGTCCGGTTCGTCATGAAAGACGGCGTGGTCTTTAAGAAAGACGGTGTCATGACACCCGAGAAGTTCTTCCACAGCGGGCCGGTGAACGGGTGGAGGATTCATTAACAGGAAGCGTGCCGGCGGCAACTCCAACCAGGCACAGGTAATCCTCATCGCAACTGTGAGCGCGTCGCCGCTTGGTTCGGGACCCGGAGGCCGGTGCTTCGAAGTTGTGCGCCAGATCTACTGGGGTACCGAGCCAAAGCGACAAAGTGATACCTGCGCCGTGTCCCTCGGCGATCCCGTTCGTCTTCGTTGTTAGACCAATTTCGTTCGCTTGATCGGCAGATCGCGGATTCGCTTGCCCGTGGCAGCGAAGATAGCTGCGGTGAGCGCCGGGGCAATCACGGGAGTGCCGGGTTCCCCAACGCCGGCGTGGGGGGCCTTCGAATCGACTATGGTTACGTCGATCTTCCTGGGCGCTTCTTTCCCTCGCGCAACCGGGTAATTGTGAAAATTGGACTGCGTAATCCGGCCGGCATCGGCTGTGATTTCGCCCATCAGAGCCAGCGAGGCGCCGAAAACCGCCGCGCCTTCAAATTGCGCGCGGACGCGGTCGGGCATCACAATCTGGCCAACGTCGGCAACCGTCCATACGTTGGGAATGGTGAGCTTCCCCTGGTCGTCGATGGCGATTTCCACCGCCGTGGCGACGTAGCTCACGAAACTCCGGTGAGCCGCGATGCCAATGGCGCGATTCTGGGTGTTCTGGAATTTCGCATAGCCTGATTTTTCGGCGCACATCTCGAGGACCCTGCGCAGGCGGCCGGTGTCGAACGGGAAAATCTCCGTCGATTGTCCGTTGTTCCAAGGCTTCACGCCGTCCTTGGTCAGGTCCACCTGGCGGTCCGGGCCAATGGTCTTCAAGAAGTATTCCACGTAATTCGAACGGTTCAACTGGGCGAGTTCATCGACGAAGCTGTGCACCCCGAAAGCATGGAAGATGTGGCAGACAGAGCGCAACCAACCTTGACGCACATGATTCTTCGCCGGGCAATTCTCCGCGCGAATATGGGGTACGTCGAACAGCAGTTCGTTCAGGCCCATACCGGTTTCAAAGTCGGCCCCGTATTCCGCCCCGGCGGCGAACGTCGAAGCAATCGGCGGGAACGCGCTGCGGAAGAGCCACGCTTGAATCTTGCCGGAAGAATCCATGCCGCCCTTCATATGCATGGCGGCTACGGAGTGGTAGTAGTCGAACCGTATGTCGTCCTCACGAGTCCAGACTACCTTGACCGGTTTGCCCGCGGCTTTCGAAAGCAGCGCCGCCTCCACGACATAATCCGGCTTCGACTTGCGTCCGAACCCGCCACCGAGCAGCGTAACGTGGCAGGTCACATCTTTCGGTGCCAGTCCGAGAGCCGCCGCCACCGCATCCTGGACGGCCTGAGGGTTCTGCGTCGGGCACCAGGCCTCCACCTTGCCGTCCTGCCATTCGGCCACCGCCACCGGCGGCTCCATGGAAGCATGCGCCAGCATGGGCACATAGTAATCGGCCTCGTGCTTTCTGGCGGCGCCCGCGAAAGCGGCATCGAAATCGCCGCGATTGCGCACCACGGTGCCGGGCTTGTGAACGCTGGCAAATAGCTCTTGTTTGTAGCCGTCGGAATTGAAACTCGCGTGATCGGGATTGACGTCCCAATCGACTTTCAGTTTCTTGCGGCCCTGCATGGCGGCATAGGTTGAATCCGCTATTACCGCAACACCTCCCAGTTGCTGGAACAAATGCGGCTGCTTGAAAGGCGGAAGCTGTACGGTCTTCTGGACACCCTTCACCTTCAGCGCTTCGGAGTCGTCGAACGTCTTGACTTTCGAGTCATACACTGGCGGGCGTTCCACCGTGGCGTACAGCATTCCCGGCCGTTTGGCATCCATCCCGTAGACCGCCTTGCCAGTCACAATGTTGTGCTGGTCGACAACGGCAACTTCCTTGCCGACGTAGCGGTAGTCCTCCGGCTTCTTGAAGCGAAGATCCGCTTTTGCGGGAACGGGAAGAGTGGCTGCGATGGACACGAGTTCGCCCAGACTGGCGCTCCGGTTGGAGCCGGCGTGAGTGACCTTGCCCATGCGTAGGGACACTTCGCCCGCCGGCACGCCCCACTTCTGTGCGGCCGCGCGTTCCAGCATGAGCCGGGCCGTGGCACCCGTCTGGCGCATCGCCTCAACGAAGTCGCGCACGGAACAGGACCCGTCGGTATTTTGCGATCCGAACCTGGTATCGCCGATTGCCTGTTCCACCCGGACCGTCTTCCAATCGACGTCAAGCTCTTCGGCGACAACCAGCGGCAGCGACGTCCGGCTCCCGGTGCCCATTTCGGAACGGTGGGCCGTGATCACAATCTGACCGCCCGGTTCAAAGCCCAGGTAGACGCTGGGCTGCCAGGCGGTAGCGGCCGTCGCCTGGTCCGTGAGGAGATTCGCGCCCAGCACCAAAGCGCCGGCGGAGAAGACGGTGCCGAGGAAGGCCCGGCGATCCACTGCGAGTAGTTCCACATCCACGCAGGCGCCGCGATGTTTCTGGTACGCTTCGCGCGTAAGGCGCGCGATTTCGGACACGGTCTTCGGAGCGGCCAGTATGGCCGCCGCTGCTGGAAGCGATAAAGCCTGCTTCTGATTTTCGGGAGCGGGGAAGCTGGTGCCGTAGAGGTTCTTCATGGTTTATTTCACCCCCGCGGCGGTCTTGATCGCGGCGCGAATCCGGGTGTAGGTGCCGCAGCGGCAGATGTTGCCATCCATCGCACCGTCGATCTGAGTATCCGTGGGCTTGGGGGTTTTCTTAAGCAGAGCGGCGGCTTGCATGATTTGGCCGCTCTGGCAATATCCGCATTGGGCCACGTTGTGTTTCTCCCAAGCCACCTGGCACGGATGCGTACCGTTGGCGCTAAGGCCTTCGATGGTGGTGACTCTCTTTCCAACTGCTGCCTTGACGGGCGTGACGCAACTTCGGATCGCTTCGCCGTTCAGGTGAACGGTGCAGGCGCCGCACAACCCCATGCCGCATCCAAACTTCGCGCCCGTGAGGTCCAGTTCGTCGCGCAGGTACCACAGGAGGGGCACATCACCGTCCCCGTCGAATTTACGGGCTTGCCCGTTCACAATTAGTTCAATCATACGGTGCTGACATTATATACACATTGCCATCGGGCGCCCTTACAATATCCCCAGCTTTTTTCCCACCTTCCGGAACGCCACCAGCGCCTGATCCAGCTCCTGGCTGGTGTGCGTCGCCGACACAATGGTCCGTACCCGCGCCTTGCCCTTGGCCACGGTTGGGAAACCGATTCCGGTGGCCAGCACGCCCTCCTCGAACAACTCGCGGGAGAGTTGATATGCCAGCGCCGCCTCGCCCACAATCACGGGCGTAATCGGCGTCTCGCTGATCCCGGTGTTGAAGCCGGCCTGGCTCAAACCCAGCTTGAAGTATTTGGTATTAGCCCATAGCTTCTCAATCCGTTCCGGTTCCTGCTCAAGCACGTCGAACGCCGCCAGGCAGGCGGCTGCCACGGCCGGAGGGTGCGATGTCGAAAACAGGAACGGGCGCGCCCGGTGATAGAGGAACTCAATCAGGTCGCGGCTGCCGCACACATAGCCGCCCAGCACACCGATGGCTTTGGACAGCGTGCCCACCTGTACGTGGACACCGCCCTCCAAACCAAAGTGGTCGATGGTTCCGCGCCCGGCCCGGCCCAGTACACCCGAGGCGTGGGCGTCATCTACCATCATGATGGCGCCATGATTGCGGGCCGCCTCCGCCAGGCCCGGCAGCGGCCCGATATCGCCATCCATGGAGAAGACACCATCGGTAATCAAGAGTTTTCGACCGGGCGCGCTATCCAGTCCCGCCAAAAGCGTTTCCGCCGCCGCCACATCCTTGTGCGGGAAGACGTGAATCCTGGCCCGCGACAACCGGCAGCCATCGATGATGCTGGCGTGGTTCAACTCGTCCGAGACGATATGATCTTCCGGCGTGAGGATGGCCGAGACCGTACCGGCATTGGCCGCGAATCCCGACTGGAACACCACGCACGCCTCCACGTTCTTGAAGGCCGCGATGCGCTCCTCAAGCTGGATGTGGATGCTCATGGTCCCGGAAATAGTCCGCACGGCTCCGGAACCGACGCCGTACTTCCGGATGGCATCGAGCGCCGCCTCGCGCAGTTTGGGATGGGTAGTCAGCCCAAGATAGTTGTTGGACGCCAGGTTGATCACCTGCTTGCCATCGAAGCGCGACTGGGCGGCGGATTCCGATTCCAGAATACGCAGGCGTTGGTAAGTGCCTTCCGCGCGCCACTGCTGGAGCTGATCGTGAAGGTACAAGAGTGGGTTGCTCATCAGCATTCAGAATAACGCCGTGTTGCCCGGCGCAAGATGGCCCTGCGCGAGGTTTCGATTCTACGTTCTGGCCGGGCCAAAGTGGGACAAACGAATCGGGTTCGTGTCGTCTGTCACCCGGCCCGCGCTTGACCCTCGCCATGGTTCTCTCTTTGAGCCATCGCATGATGGTGGGCATTGCGATGTGCCGTTGGAGACCGCGTGGACGCGATTGGGCATGACCACGCACGCGTGGAGTTGGTTGAAGCGGCGAACCGCCTCCCCATCCAGGCCCGCGTTCACAACTACACCGGCGAGTGTCTGGCGAGGCACGACAGGGTCGAAAAACCTCGCCCATCGGGAATCTCCCGGAGCCTGGTGTGGTTTTTCATGAAGTTTCGCGGGCGGAACGCCCATCCCAACAGACCACGAAAGACGATGGTCTGTCCCACCTTCTCCCGGCTTCGCCTCGAAACATCTTGACATGTAAGTAAGCGCTAACTTACAATGTTCCCATGTCCGACCCCAGGCCCGCCACCCTCAGGCTCCCAGCCAGCGACCGGCGGCAGCAGTTGCTCGAAATTGCGCTGGATTTCTTCTCGCGGAAGGGGTTCGAAGGCACCACGACCAAACAAATCGCGGCTGCGGCCGGGGTCACGGAAGCCATCATTTTCCGGCATTTTCCCAATAAACAGGCCCTGTATACGGCGGTTCTCGATTACAAGCACGAGTCCGTGGAGATGCAGCAGTGGCTGGCGAAATCGCAGGACTGCATGGACCGGAAGGATGACATGGGGTTGTTCCGGGCGATCGCCAGCACCATTATCGAATCCTACCGGCGCGATGCCCGGGGCCAGCGAGTGCTGTTCTTCGCCGCGCTGGAAGGCAACGAAGCCGGGTTGGCCCACCACCGCCAACTCGCAATCCCTGTTTATGAGCTGCTCTGCCAGTACATCGCGCGCAGACAGAGTGAAGGCGCATTGCGGGATTACAACCCCGGCTTGATCCTGGCCGCCATCGCCGGAATGGCCACCCATTACGCCATGATGACCGAGATGTTCGGCTTTCGTCCGGATCATTCGGTGGAACAGGTCACCGACGCCTTCACCGGGATCATGATGGGCGGAATACAAGAGACGGTGTCCGGTGGCCGGTGGCCGGTGGCCGGTGGACTGGAAACGGATGCCGGATGCCGGATGCCGGATGCCAGTGGGATTAGAGACGGGGGCCGGACGCCGATGGCCAGGAAGGTCGAAGCTGTGCATAAAAGGAAGAGGAAATGAACCGAATTGCCATCATTATCGCCATCATCTTATTGGCGCTTTTTTGCCTGTTACTGGCCGCGTGCTCGAGCCAGAACCCGGTAACCGCCGCGGCTCAGGCTGTGCCTCAAACCGTCACCGTGACGACGGCGCCGGCCATTGCACGCACGGTTCCGGCCGCCTTCGAAGTGACCGGCACGTTTGCCGCGGACGAAACCTCGGACATCGCTCCGCTGGTGGCCGGCCGCGTGACGGCGACGCCGGTCAACGTCGGCGATTTCGTGAAGCAGGGCCAGATTGTCTGCGAACTCGATCACGCCGACGCGCAACTCCGGCTGGATCAGGCGCGGGCACAACTGGAAGGGGCGAACGCGGGGCTGCGCCAATCGCACTCGCGGATCGGTCTGAAAAGCGAGGGCGTCACGTCCCCTGGAGTTACGTACGACCCCAATGCCCTGCCCGAAGTGGCGGCGGCGCGGGCCAACTACGAATCGGCCCAGGCGCAGGCCAGGCTGGCGGGTGCCGATTCACGGCGGTATGAGAACCTGGTGGCCACCGGAGACGTGAGCCGCAGCGCGTTTGAGAAGGCGCATACCCAGCAGGAAACGGCCGAAGCCCAGGCTAACGCGGCCCGGCAGCAGTATGAAGCCGCGCTCAACTCCGCGCGGCAGAGCTGGAACATGGTGGAGAACTCGCAGGCTGGATTGCAGTCGGCCCAAGCGCAACTGGCACAGGCGGAGAAGGCGTTGGCCGATACCACCATTCACGCGCCGTTCGACGGGTATATTACGGCGCGGCCGGCGGCGGCGGGAGAGTACGTGGCGCTGACCAACAAGATCGCGACACTGGTGCGGATCGGCACGCTGAAGCTGGAATTGCAGACCCCGGAGCAGAGGGGCGCGCAGGTGAAGCTCGGCATGACGGTCGTGGCGCGCGTTTCGGCATATCCGGATCGCGATTTCACGGGCAGAGTGACGGCGATCAATCCGTCGGTGGATCCGGCTTCGCGCATATTTATACTCGAAGCCCGCTTCAACAATCCCGCCGGGCAACTGCGGCCGGGCACGTTCGCCACGGCGCGGGTGATGCTGCCGGGCGGCGAGACCGGCGTGTTTGTCCCGCAGGGCGCGGTGGTGCGCGACAAGACCACGGACTCATACCAGGTCTATACGGTGGATAACGGAACGGCGCGCCTGCACGTAGTGGTGATCGACTCTCAAAGCCGTGACCGTGAGGGAGCGGTGCGCATCGTCTCCGGGCTCAACGGAACCGAACGCGTGGCGACGAACCATCAGAGCGAGTTGTTTGACGGAGCGCGGGTAAACTAACCATGCATGCACTCGCACAGCTCTGTGTCAGACGGCCGGTTTTCGCGACGATGCTGATCCTGTCGTTAGTAGTGGTCGGCATCTTTTCCTACTTTGGATTGGGCGTCGACCTGTTTCCGAAGGTGGATATTCCGACCGTGCAGGTGACCATCTCCAACCCCGGGGCGTCGCCCGAGGAGATCGAAACCGAAATCACCAAGAAGGTGGAAGACACGGTCAATACCATCAGCATGGTGGATGAGGTGCGCTCCACATCGTCGGAAGGCCAATCGCTGTGCGTCATCTCCTTTCTGCTGGCAAAGAACGGCGATGTGGCGGCGCAGGAGGTTCAGAACAAAGTCAACCTGATCGTTCCCAACCTGCCGCCGACGGCCAAGCAACCGGTGGTGCTGAAGTTCGATCCCGACGCGGCGCCGATCCTGCAGATCGCGGTCTCGGCGCCGCGCTCGCTGCGCGACGTTACCCTGATTGCCGATAAAGAAATCAAGCAGAAACTGGAGAACACCAAGGGCGTCGGCGAAATCACCATTCTGGGCGGCGCCAAACGGGAGATTCACGTGCTGGTGGACCCCGACAAACTGCGCTCTTACAACCTGACCGTTACCGACGTTTTCAACGCACTGCGCGCGCAGAATCTGGAACTGCCCGGCGGCAACCTGAACGCGGGCGCGAAGGAATTCACGGTACGGACGACGGGCCGTGTGATCGATGCGCCCCAGTTCAACCAGATCACGGTGGCCAGCCGCGGCGGGTACATCGTGAAGGTGAGCGACATCGGTTACGCCGAGGACAGCTACGAGGAACCACGCTCCGCGGCGCGCCTGGACGGAGTGCCGTCGGTGACGCTGGTGGTGGCCAAGCAGTCGGGCGAGAACACAGTGGCGACGGCCGATGAAGTGAACCTGCGGCTGCAGCAGATTTCGGCCACGCTGCCCAGGGATGTAAAGGCGCAGGTGATCAGCGACCAATCCGTGTTCATCAAGGCGGCGGTCGACAACATCAAGAAACACCTGATTGAAGGCAGCTTTTTCGCGGCCATCATCATCTTCCTGTTCCTGGCGAACATCCGCACCACGCTGATCGCCGCGGTGGCGATTCCGACTTCCATCATCTCGACGTTTGCGCTGATGGCCGCGATGGGCTTCACGCTGAACCAGATCACCATGCTGGCCCTGACCTTGATGGTGGGGATCGTGATCGATGACGCCATCATCGTGCTGGAGAACGTCTACCGGTTCATCGAAGAAAAGAACATGCCGCCGTTCCAGGCGGCGATTCAGGGCACCAAGGAAATCGGCCCGGCCGTGATGGCCACCACCCTGTCACTGCTGGCGGTGTTTCTGCCGGTGGGTTTCATGGGCGGGATTGTGGGCCGGTTCATGAGCTCGTTCGGCTTCACGTCGTCGTTCGCGATCGCGGTGTCGCTGCTGGTTTCGTTCACGCTGACGCCGATGCTGTGCTCGCGGTTCATCAAGCCGCCGGCGAAGCTGGAAGCGGGGCAGCACAGTTCGCAGCACAGTTCGAAAGAGTCGTTCATCTTCAAGTTTCTGGATACGCATTACACCACCATGCTGAAGTGGTCCATGGCACACCGCAAGAGTGTGCTGGCGTTCAGCGGGCTGGTGATGCTGTCGATTGTGCCGCTGTTCATGTTGGTGGGCAAAAACTTCCTGCCCACGGACGACCAGTCGCAATTCAACGTGCTGATCCGCACGCCCGAAGGCAGTTCGCTGGCCACCACCGCCAACACGGCGGACCGCATGGCGCAGGACATCCGGCAGATGCCCGGCGTGGCGCATACGCTGATGACGGCCGGCGGCGGCGCCGACAGGTCGGTGAACAACGCGGCGATTTACGTGAAGCTGATGGATATCGACCGGCGCACGGTTTCGCAGCAGCAGTTGATGCAGCGCACGCGCGAGCTGACGAAGAAGTACCCGCCGGAAATTCACACGGGCGTGGAATTGGTCAGCAGCGTTGGCGGCAACCAGAGCAACGCCGAAATCCAGTACTTCATCCAGGGCCCCGATCTGCAGAAACTGGCGAAGTATTCCGACCAGTTGCTGGCGAAGATGCGGACCATCCCGACTCTGACCGATACCGACAGCACGCTGCGCGGCGGCAAGCCGGAGGTGCGCCTGGAAATCGACCGGGCGCGCGCCGCCGATCTGGGGGTGAGCGTGCTGGATATCGAAAACGCATTGAACACGCTGGTGGCGGGGCAAGTGGCGTCCACATTCAACGCCGGTGAGGACCAATACGACGTGGTGGTGCGGGCGCAGGAGCAGTTCCGCGGGAGCGCCGATGGCCTGGCGAAGATGACGGTGCCTTCGCCGAGGCTGGGGTCGGTGGGCCTGGATACGGTGGTGCGGATTGTGCCGGGCACGGGGCCTTCCTCCATCAACCGCATCAGCCGCGAGCGGCAGGTGACGGTGACGGGCAACACGCTGCCGGGCGGGTCGCAGGCGGCGATCCTGGGGCAGATTGCGCAATTCAGTAAGGAATTGGGGATGGACGCGGATTACCGCTCCGGGCTGACCGGCGGTTCGAAGGAACTGGGCCGCACCGGATATTATTTTGTGCTGGCCTTTTCGCTGACGTTCATATTTATGTATATCGTGCTGGCGGCGCAGTTCGAATCGTTCATCCACCCGATCACGATTCTGATGACGCTGCCGCTGGCCATTCCGTTCGGCATTCTGTCGTTACTAATTGCCGGCCAGTCGGTGAACATTTTCTCCGGACTCGGGCTGCTGCTGCTGTTCGGCATCGTCAAGAAGAACGCCATTCTGCAGATCGACCACACCAACGGTCTGCGCGAGCAGGGGATGAACCGTTACGACGCGATTATACAGGCGAACCGCGACCGGCTGCGGCCGATTCTGATGACCACGATCGCGTTGGTGGCGGGCATGGCGCCGCTGGTGATTTCGCACGGGACGGGCTCCGCGACCAACCGGTCGATCGGCGTGTTGGTAGTGGGGGGCCAGTCGCTGTGCCTGCTGCTCACGCTGCTGGCGGTGCCGGTTTTCTACTCGCTGTTTGAGGATTTGGGCGATTGGCTCATTCGGAGCCGGGACCGTCAGGGAGCGCTGCTGCGCCGGGTTCGCGGGCGCTTCGGCAAGGCGGCGGCGGTTGCCGCGCTAGGAGGTTCGCTGTTTGGGCAAGCGCAGCCCGCGGCAGTGATGTCGCAGCCGGTGAAGGAAGTCGAGATCAAGCCACGCGTCGGCATCCTGGCGCAGACTACCATCAGGCTGCCCGAAGCCATCGAGCGCGTGCTGGCCAACGACCCCGACCTGCAAATCTCGCGCATCCAGTTGGAGGAGGCCGGCTACCTGATCCGGGGCGCGCAGGGCTATTACGATCCGGTGGCCGGGCTGAAGGCGTACCGGACGCGCGCGGTCACGCCGGTGGCGTCGATCATCGGCGGCTCGGCCAGCGGCAAGCTGACGCAGCAGGAGTGGAATGGGGCGCCCGGCATCAGCGGCAATTCGCCGTGGGGCGGGACCTATGCGGCCACATTCACGAATTCGCGCCAGCAGACGGACAGCACGTTTGTCACGCTGAACCCGCAGTATCCGTCATCGGTCACGCTGAACCTGACGCAACCACTGTGGCGCGGGCTGCGGTTTGACGACAACCGGCACCGGCTGCTGGTGGCGCGCAAGAATCAGGCGCTTTCGGGCGAACAGATGCGGCAGCGTGTGATCGAAGTGGTGACGCAGGCCGTACAGGCTTATTGGGAATTGGACTACGCGTCGCAAAACCTGGGGGTGCAGACGGAGGCCGTGAAGTTGGCGGAGCGGCAATACGAAAGCAACCAGCGGCAGGCGGAGCAGGGAATTCTGGCCCCGGTTGACGTGGTGGCGGCGCAGACGCAGGTGGCCACCTTTCAGCAAAACCTGTTCGCGGCGCAGCAGGCGCTGACGCAGGCGGAGAACAACCTGAAGGCGCTGATGCTGCCCGACCGCAGCGACCTGATGTGGAGCGCGGCATTGATTCCGGAAACGCAACTGGACACCAACGTGACGCCGCCTACGCTGCAGGAGGCGGTCAAAAGCGCGCTGGCATCGCGGCCTGAACTGGCGGAGGCTGCACTGGCGATCGACGTGAACGGGTTGGATACGCGACTGGCGCGCGAAGCGGCGAAACCGCGTGTGGATGCGTTTGCCAACCTGACGGCGGCAGGGTTGGCCGGGCCGGTGGCGCCTTCGGGGCCAAATCCTTTTGCGGCGTTTCTGCCGGGGGGCTTCGGGGCAGTGCCGGTGCTGCTGGTGGGCAGCTACGGCCAATCGATCAGCAACCTGGTGTCCGGAACTTTTCCGTCGGCGCAGGTCGGGGTGCAGGTTTCGCTTCCAATTCGTAACCGGACGGCGGATTCCATGGCCGCGGTTTCGGCAGCCGAAGGCCGGCGGTTGCGGCTGGTGCAGAACCAGATTGGGATGGCGATTGAGGCCGATGTGCGCAACTCGCTGCAGGCGGTGGATTCCACCCAGGCACGCCTGGCGGCCTCGGCGCTGGCGCGGGGATCGGCGGAGGAGCAGTATGCCAGCGAGCAGCGCCAGTTTCAGGCGGGGACATCGAGCGTGTTTCTGGTACTGCAGCGGCAGACGGATTTGATCGCCGCGCGGGGCCGGGAGGTGCGGGCGCATGCGGACTTTGCAGAGGCGCTGGCGAATCTGGATAGAGCGACGGCCCGGACGATTGAGGCGCGGGGAATCAGTTTGAAGCCGTAGCTGCGACTACAACCGCGGCGCCCCATTCACTCCCCGCTCTGCTGCAACAGCTTCGCCACCAGTCCCGTCCACCCCGTCTGGTGGCTCGCCCCCAGTCCCGCCCCGGTGTCGCCGTGGAAGTATTCGTGGAACAGCACCAGGTCGCGCCAGTGCGGGTCTTTTTCGAAATACCCGATGCCGCCGTTCACCGCGCGGCGGCCGGTTTCGTCCTTCAGGAAAACACGGGAGAGCCGGCGCGAAATCTCGCCGGCTACTTCCCACAGCGTCATCATCGTGCCGGAGCGGGTAGGGCATTCCACTTTGTATTCGTCGCCCAGGTAGTGGTGGAACTTCTGCAGCGACTCGATCAACAGATAGTTCAGCGGAAACCAGACCGGGCCGCGCCAATTGGAATTGCCCCCGAACAATCCGGTGCGCGATTCGCCGGGTTCGTAATCCACGCGATGCTCGGTGCCGTCGCTGCGCAGGATATAGGGCTGGTCGCGATGCGCCCTGGATAGGCTGCGCACGCCAAATGGCGAGAGAAACTCGTCTTCGTCCAGCGTCCGCTTCAGGATGCGGCGGAGCTGGTTCGGGGTCACGATGGAAAGCAGCCGCCGCGCGCCTTTGCCGGCCACCTCCATGGAGGCCACGTTGCGCGTGAGGCCGGGCCGGTGGTCGATGAACCACTGCATGCGTCGCTTGAAACCGGGAAGCTGGTCGATCAGCCGCGGCTCCAGAGTCTCCACGGCGAACAGCGGTATGAGGCCCACCATCGAGCGCACCTTGAGCGGAATGTACCCGCCATCGGGCATATGCAGCGCGTCGTAGAAAAAGCCGTCCTCTTCATCCCACATACCGACGCCGTCTTCACCCAGGCGGTTGATGGCCTTGGCGATGAAAAGAAAATGCTCCCAGAATTTGCTGGCGACGTCTTCGTAGGCCGGGTCCTCGCGGGCCAGTTCCAGGGCGATGGCCAGCAGGTTGAGGCTGTACATGGCCATCCAGCCGGTGCCATCGGCCTGTTCGATATACTGGCCGTTGGGCATTGGTTCGCTGCGGTTGAAGACGCCGATGTTGTCCAATCCCAGAAAGCCGCCCTGGAAAACGTTGTTGCCGGCGGCGTCTTTGCGGTTCACCCACCAGGTGAAGTTCAGCAGCAGTTTGTGAAAGATGCGCTCCAGGAACTGGCGGTCGGACTTGCCGTAATGTTTGCGATCGATCTTGTAAACGCGCAACGCCGCCCAGGCATGCACGGGCGGGTTGACATCGCCTAGATTCCACTCGTAGGCGGGGAGTTGCCCGTTGGAGTGCATGTACCACTCGCGCAGCATCAATACCAGTTGGTCCTTGGCGAATTGCGAATCCACCAGCGCCAGCGGCAGGCAGTGGAAGGCCAGGTCCCACGCGGCATACCAAGGGTATTCCCACTTATCCGGCATGGAAATGATGTCGGAATTGTAGAGGTGCGGCCAGTCGTGATTGCGGCCCCGGTTGCGTATGGCGGGCGGAGCCGGAAAGGCCGGGTCGCCGCCCAGCCAGTCGCGAACCACGTAATGATAGTACTGCTTGGACCAAAGCAACCCCGCGAAGGCTTGGCGCATGACGGCCCGGCCATCAATCGAAAGCTCGCGCGGGGTCACGGTGGCATAAAAATCGTTGGCGTCGTCCATGCGCTGGATGAAGGTCTTTTGGAACGCCGCGCCGAAGGGGTCGCTCGATGGCGTATCGGTCAGGCGCAGTTCCACGGTGGCGGACTTGCCGGCTGCAATGGTGAGGACGTAGTGGGCGGCCGCCTTGGTGCCGCGGCCGTCCGGATTTACGGCATTCGGGCTGCCCCGCACCACGTATTCGCCAATCCCGTCTTTGACGAACATGCAGGCGTTGGGAATGCCCCACAGGCTGAGGCAATTGGTTTCGTTTTCGGTGAAGAGCAAAGGCGGGGCATTGTTGCCGTCGAGGCCGTTGCAGTAGAGCCAGCGGCGGCCGTAGTGCGGCTCGTCGAGTTCGATGACGCCGGCCAGGGCCGATTTCCGCAATTCGGGCTTCGTCTGCACGGTGCGCCAGGACCAGGTATTGCGAAACCATGCAGTGGGGAGCAGGTGGATGGTGGCGGCCTCAGGCCCGCGGTTGAAAACCGCGATGCGGATCAGGATGTCCTCCGGGGTGGCTTTGGCATACTCCACGAAGACGTCGAAGTAACGGTTTTCGGCGAAGATGCCGGTGTCGATGAGCTCGTATTCGGGTTCGAGCCGGGTGCGCTTTCCGTTCTCCAGGCGGAGTTTGGCGTAAGGGAACTCGGCCTGAGGGTATTTGTACAGGCACTTCATGTAGGAGTGGGTGGGGGTGCTGTCGAGGTAGAAATAGCACTCCTTGACGTCTTCGCCGTGGTTGCCCTCGGGGCCGGTGAGGCCGAAGAGACGCTCTTTGAGGAAGGGGTCGCGGCCGTTCCACAGGGCAATGGCGAAACAGATGCGCTGGTGGCGATCGCAAATCCCGGCGAGGCCGTCTTCATTCCAGCGATAGGCGCGGGAGCGGGCCATTTCGTGGGTGAAGTAATCCCAGACGTCGCCCTCGGGGCTGTAGTCCTCGCGGACGGTACACCAGGCGCGCTCGGCAAGGTAAGGGCCCCAGCGGTTCCAGTGGGAGCGGCGGAGGCGGGATTCTTCGATTCGCACTTGCTCGTCAGTCATCGGTTGCGGCGTGGCCCCATCTAACAAAGTGTATACTTTACCGGGTAGCCGCCGCCCGGTATTGTCGGCTTGGTGGAACGGCGCCCGGCCGCCGATCCTCAAGCATCCCAGCCAAACCTACAAACCGGCGTACATTGCAGATTCCTGCTCACGACCGTATAATCACCGTATAATCAATGGCGGCCGTGGGGCCAAAACGAGACTGAATGACCGCGGGAGGTCATCATGCGGACAGGCGCTTCGATTTTGTTCGGTGCATTCGTGTTGAGCACAACTCAACCGGTAGCGCTCGGCGAGGGATCCGTCACTTTCACGAAGGATGTGGCGCCCATTCTGAACCGCTCCTGTCAAAACTGTCATCGGCCTGGATCGATCGCGCCGATGTCGCTGCTGACCTACAAGGACGCGCGGCCGTGGGCGCGTTCGATCAAAGAAAAGGTCGTGCTGCGGCAGATGCCGCCCTGGCACATCGACCGTAACATCGGCATCGCCAAATTCAAGGATGATCCGTCTTTGACCGACGCCGAGATTGCGGCCATTGCGAATTGGGTCGATCAGGGAGCGCCCGAAGGCAATCCCGCCGACATGCCGCCGCCCCGGCAGTTCAGCGACCTCGACAAATGGCATATCGGGCAGCCTGACCTGGTGGTGTCGATGCCCAAGCCATACAAACTGAGAGCCAAGGGCGGCGATGAGTTCTACGATCTCGACATTGACCCGGGCTTCAAGGAGGACATGTACATTTCGGCGGTGGAAACCAAGCCGGATTCGGGATTCAGGGTGGTGCACCACGCGACTACCAATCTGGTGGAAGATCCGGAGGAAGACCCCGTCGGCCTCTTTTTGAATGAATACGCCATCGGCAAGAACGCCGATCTGTTTCCCGAAAATTCAGGCCGATTCATCAAGGCGGGGTCGAAGATTCATCTCAACCTTCACCTGCACCCTGATGGTGAGGAGACCCCGGTCGGCATCTCGGTCGGGTTCAAGTTCTATCCGAAAGGTGTTGTCCCTAAGTACGTGGTATTCACGCAACACATGGGTGAGGTGACCGAACTCGATATTCCGGCGGGCCAGATTGCACGCAGCGACGGGTACTTCCGTTTGCAGAAGCCGGCGTTGATTTCGGCGTTTCAGCCACACTTTCATACTCGCGGCAAGGCCCAGTGCATGGAGGCGATCTACCCTGATGTCCGGCCGGACTCGGCGCGCCCCGGCCCAGCCAAGACCGAGACCCTGAGTTGCGTAAGCGATTACCAGTATGGCTGGAGCATTACCTATCCCTACGCGGAGGAGGCCGCTCCGTTGCTGCCCGCCGGAACGATCATTCATATCACCACCTGGCACGACAACAGCGACCACAATAAGCACAACCCAAATCCAAAGAACTGGGTGGGCTACGGGCAGCGGACGATCGATGAGATGAGTTTCGCGTGGGTGAGCCTGTGTTATCTCGACGAGACCGACTTCCAACAGCGAGTGCAAGCGAGAAGGGTGGCATCTGCCAGGCGATAGGATCACGCGGTGCGAGTTGGGATCACGCGGCGGCGAGTTGGGGTAATGGGGACGCGTTTCCGGTTGATTATGAGCGTGTTGGCCGGCAGCTTGGTAGCGTCTGCCCAATCTCAGTTTCCGACGGCCAATCCTCAAACACAGTTTTCGAGCGGCCAGGACGTCGTACCGGCTTTTGAAGGGTGGATTCGAAACGCCGACGGCACGTTCACGTTCGTCTTCGGCTACTTCAACCGAAATTGGAAGGAAGAGCTGTTGATCCCGGCGGGACCCGATAACAGGCTTGAGCCTGGTCCGCCCGATCGCATGCAGCCGACATACTTCCTGCCGCGGAGGCAGCCCTGGGTGTTTCGAGTCCAGGTACCCAAGGATTGGGGCCAGCAAGAGCTCGTCTGGACCATCACTGCCCACGGCCGAACGGAAAAGGCGTACGCGCAGTTGTTGCCGGAAGAGGAGATTCGCGAGCGCTTGATCATGACTCGCGGAAACCTGAACCCCGGCGAAGACGACCCCAATCAACCTCCGTCAATCAGAATCGCACCGGTTTCGTCTGCCAGCGTCTCGAGTCCGGTTTCATTGACCGCGCTGGTCGAAGACGATGGTCTGCCTAAACGGCGGGCCGCCGCCCCCGCGCCGCGTACGGGAGCGATTCCTCAAGCGCAAACCAACTCGGCTGCCGAACGACCCAGGGGTGGGCTGTCGGTCGCATGGTTCGTGTATCGGGGGCCGGCCAGGGTGACGTTTGACTCGCCGGGCCCGATTGCGGTCGCCGGCGGCCAGGCAGTCACCACCGCGCATTTCACGGCGCCCGGCACCTACGTGCTGCGGGCGGTGGCCAGCGACAGCGCCTTGCAGACCAGCGCCGAGGTGACCATCACGGTCAAACCCTAAACAAAACGGCAGGAAATCGAGCACTAAGATTTCACGCCAAGCCGCGAAGCCGCGAAGAAGCCGCAAAGGAAGAGGGATATCTTTGCCGGCTGGCGCGCCGGGGGGCCCTGGCATACCGCTCTCAGTTGGTGTAATGTACTCGATTAAGGCTGCGTTTCGGCGAAAATAGCGGCCTGGGCATTTTGGGGCAAAGGAGGCTAGGGCCGGCATGAGGTTCCGTATTGGCATTCTAGCGGCCGCCGCTCTGCTTGAAGTGGGCGGGATCCGCGTGGGTGCGCAGCCTGCAACCGACCCCGGTGAAGACCTTCCGAATCCCTACCAAGCGGCCGTTCGGAACTGGGCCCAGCTCCCTGACGGCCGAACCTGGGGCTCCACCGCGGGCATAGAGATCGGTCCTCGCAACGAAATCTGGGCGATCGATCGCTGCGGGGTGAATACCTGCGACGGCTCCAACCTCCCGCCGGTTCACCTCTTGGATCTGTCTACTGGAAAGCCCATCAAAAGCATCGGCGCGGGACTGTTCGTATTCCCGCACGGTTTGCATGTGGACCGTGACGGCAACGTCTGGGTGACGGACGCGCTATCGAGTAAGGATGGGACCAAAGGTCAGCAGGCGATCAAGCTTTCTCCGGACGGCAAGGTTCTCATGCGGCTGGGGACCGCGGGCATCGCGGGTGGCGGCCCAACTCATTTCAATGAACCCGCCGATGTGGTCACGGCTTCGAACGGCGACATCTTCGTCGCCGACGGACACTCCGGCCAAAACCCGACCGTGCCACCGGACTACATTACCCGCATCATCAGATTTTCGAAAGACGGGACATTTATAAAGGAGTGGGGAAAGCTCGGCTCCGGACCGGGCGAGTTCAGAAATGCGCACGCGCTGGCGATCGATTCAACCGGGCGGCTGTTTGTTTGCGATCGCGGGAACGCGCGCGTTCAGATCTTCAGCCTGGACGGCAAGTTCCTCGAACAATGGAGCCAGTTTGGGCGTCCCAGCGGCCTGTACATCGACAAAAATGACAAACTGTATGTGATGGACGCGGATTCGACGGCGGCGAACCACGCCGGATGGAAGAAGGGTATCCGCATCGGCAGCGCCAAAGACGGCAAGGTGGTCGCGTTCGTGCCCGGTCATCAGACGGAGAGCCCGGACGGAGCGGCCGGTGAAGGGATTGTCGCCGACTCTGCCGGCAATTTATACGCCGCGGAAAACACTTTGCGCGGCGTGACGAAATACGCGAAACGTTAAGAGCTTTTTGAAGACATCGATAAGTCACCGGCTGCAACACGGGGTGGCAAACAAGGGAGAGAAAATGAGCGCCAAAGGGAAATCACGACGATCGTTCCTCATCAATTCCGTAGGGGGGCTGAACGCGGCATGGGTCGCGGCCCACTACCATGACATTCTGGCCGCTCAGGAATTTGCGGGCAAGACAGGCCAACCTCCGGCGCTTGCCGTGTTCACGGCTGCCCAGGCCGCGGAGGTCGAGGCCATGGCGGCCCAGATCATCCCCACCGACGAAAGCCCCGGCGCACGCGAGGCCCGCTGCCTTTACTTCATCGACCGGGCCCTGGCCACTTTCGACCGGGCCAAGAAGCCGGCCTACGTTCAAGGGTTACAGGATCTTCAGGCGAAGACCCAGCAGCTTTTCCCGGACGCCGGTAAATTCTCGGCGCTCAGCCCGCCGCAGCAGATCAAAGTGCTCACCGAAATCGAAAAGACGCCGTTCTTCAACATGGTCCGCACGCACACAATTATCGGATTCCTGGCACGCCCCACGCATGGCGGCAACTACGACAAAGCCGGCTGGAAGCTGATCGCTTACGACGATAGTCTGAAGCATAAGCCGCCGTTTGGTTACTACGATGCCGCGGCCCTGACTACGCAGCCGGGGCATTTTGGACGGACGGGAGAAAAGCAATGAAACAGTACAAGACATCAACGGAAGTGGACTTCGTAGTCATAGGTTCCGGAGCCGCCGGGGGCATCATGGCCAAGCAGTTGTCGACGGCCGGCTTTTCGGTAGTGGTCCTGGAACAAGGAAGTTGGGGAAAGTACGGCCGCGAGCAGGAATATAACAAGGACGAGTGGCTGAACCGCAACCTGAGTGACGACGACCGGCTAATGAGCGACCCCTCGCGCCAGCGCAACACCTTCCGCCGGAACGACAAAGCCAAAGCGGGTCCAGGCACGCACAGCTACGGTTGCGTGGTGGGCGGCGGCACGGTCACCTACGGCGGCAGCAGTTGGCGTCACCTGCCCTATGAGTTCCGGGAAGCATCCTATGACCGGACGATTCCCTCCGGCACAGGCATGGCGGACTGGCCGATTACCTACGAAGAACTCGAGCCTTACTATACCCAGGCAGAATGGGAAATGGGCATCTCCGGCCTGCGCGTGGATTCGCCATTCGTAGCGCCGATGACGAAAGACTATCCAGTGCCGCCCATGCCTCTCAAGAGCTCGGGTGCGCTTATGAAAACGGCGGCCTCCAAGCTCGGATTGACCGTCGTTCCCGGGCCCCTCGCCATCATTTCGCAAAACTATATGGGGCGTCAGGGTTGCGTCAACTGCGGGATCTGTTCGGGCTACGGTTGCCAGGTGCGCGCGCGATCCAGTTCGGCGGTTACCATGCTGCCCATTGCCGAGAAGACCGGCCGTTGTGAAATCCGGGTGAAGAGCTACGTCCGTGAGATCTCGGTAGACAACAGCGGTCGAGTGACCGGCGTGATCTATTTCGATGGGCAGAAGCGCGAAGTGCGTCAAAAAGCCAAGGCCGTGGTGCTGTCCGCCAACGGCTCGGAGTCGGCCCGCCTGCTGCTCATGTCGAAGTCGGCCCGTTTCCCGGATGGGCTGGCGAACTCCAGCGGCGTCGTCGGAAAGTACGCGATGTTCGGCAGCGGCGCCGTTGCCAGCGCGCTTTTCGAACACCCGCTGAACGAATACAAGGGCGTGATTTCCGGCGCCGGCATTGTGGACTACGTGCCTTCGGACGCCAAGCGCGGCTTTTACGGCGGCGGGCGCATGACCGCTCGCGGTTATCTGACCCCGCTCGAACTCGGTCTGGGCGGATTGTCGCCGGATGCTCCACTCTGGGGCTCCGGATTCAAGCGGGCGCTCAAGGAAGAAGCCAACCACCGCATGACCATCAATTGCTTCGTCACGCAGTTGCCGCTCGAAACCAACCGCGTCGATCTCGATCCCGACGTGAAGGACGATTGGGGTCTGCCGGCCATGCGCATCACCTCGTCGCTGCACGCCGATGACAAAAAGAACATGGAGTTCTTCCGGCAGAAGTCCATTGAGGTTCTGCAGGCCGCCGGAGCCAAGAAGGTCTGGGCGCCTCCTGTCGGCGAAAGCCGCGGCGGCGCGCACAACCGCGGCAC
>DATMNI010000105.1:0-13967 GCA_035570275.1 Candidatus Acidiferrales bacterium
TGCTCCTAAGGAACTCGCTGCAAGTTATTGATAATACGAGAGTCCAAAAATGGCTTTGCTGAATAATTTCGCCGACAGAGACCCGGCCAAGTTCCTCTCCGGTATGGACCCGCGCCACGCGGGCGCTTTGCTTGTGGGGCATCCATTTTCGGGATGCGGTCAAGCCTTCAAAGGGCACGTTGGTTGGACGGCGCACAAGTCGGAGAACGCACTCTTACTCGATTCTCTGAACGCGCTATGCTGGACCCCATGCAGATCACCGTCGAACTGCCGGACGACATCGCCCAGCACGCCGACCCCGGCCGCGAAGCGCTCGAACCGGCTCCAGCGGCGTCACCGAATCCAACGGCTCGCCGTCGAAGGCTATCGTTCCGGTGACTTTGCGTGATCATCTTCTCCTAGCCCGTACGATTCGCGTGAAGCTTTCTTGGATCGGCGGCACGGAAGTTGACCGGAGTCGACGATCTCCTTGGCAATGGCTTTGTTCGTCGTAGCGGTCTTCTTCTGTTGCTCGCCAAGTCGCCAAGACGCAAAGAAAGCAAATACGACTCCAGGCCAGGTTGATTCCTGCCCCTTGAATTGAACCCGATGTGAGGGTTTTCGGTCCGCGACGTTACAGGGACGTTACATAGATAGGCTTAACCTGCCGTAACCTAAGCGATTCAATCTGAGAGATGAATTCTCAGATTTGGCTATGCTAGAAACTAAGCGGTTCGGGTGCGCGTCATCGGAGTATCGAAATCGGCTCCATCAGTTGTCTCTCAGCAAATCCATGGGCGAAGTCCGTTGGGCGCGTCGTGAGGGGGCCACTGAAGCCACCAGCGCCGCGAGGATCACCGTAGCGGCCACTACCGCGATGGTCGCCGGATCGGTGCGGCTCACGCCGTAAAGCTGGCTGGCGAGCGAGCGGCTCACCAGCGGAAACGCCGCCAGCCCAGCGCCCGTTCCAGCGACGGCCAACAGCATACCGTGGCCCAGAACCAGGTTGCGCACCTGCGGCGCGGTGGCGCCGAGCGCCATCCGTATGGCCATTTCACGGCCCCGTTCGGCGGCGCGGAAGGCCACGCTCCCGTAGATACCGATGGCCGTCAACAGGAGCGCGAGGCCTCCGAATCCACCCACCAGCCAGATGGCGGCGCGGCGGCTGCCCAGGTTCTGTTCCACCACGAACGACAGCGGCTTCACGCCCACGCGCTGGATTCGCGGATCCTGTTGCGCCACGGCTTCGGCAATGGCGCGGGCCAGAGCCGGGTCGACGCCTTGGTTGTCACCGGGGTTGTCACCGCGTGTCCGGATCACGTAAGCCGCGCCTTCCGGACCCGCTTGCGTCATCGAAAGGAAGACTTCCGGGGACGAGTCGTGTTCGAGGCCCTCCTGCCGCGTGTCGCCGATCACGCCAACTACTTCCCACGTGGAGCCGGCCGGGTTCAGTTCGCTGACCCATCGAATCTCCAACTGGCTTCCAAGCGCCCGGCGGTGGTTGGTATTAGCGCCGGGATCAGCGCCCAAATGAGCACCCAAATCAGCACCCAGATAAACGCGGGCGAAGCTCTGGTTGACCACAGCCACGCGGTGCAGGCCGGGCCGGTCATCCTGCCACGAAAAGGTTCTACCTTCGAGCAGTGGAATGCCCATGGCAGCGAAATATCCTGGTGTGGCCGCGTTCACCCATGCCTTGGGCCGCTCCGGCAGCGGCAGGTTCTGGCCCACAATCTGGAACGCACTACCGGGTCCGCCGGCCCCGCGCAACGGCAACCGCAGGCCCGCGCCCGCCGCCTGCACCCCCGGAAGCGCCGCCAGTCTTTCGAGAAGCTGCCGGTGGAACGCGATCAGCTTCAACGAAGTGTCGTACCGTTTCTCCGGAAGGCCGATGCCGAATTCCAGCGCGTGGACGGTTTCAAAGCCGGGGCTGGTTGCCAGCAGCCGGAGGAAACTGCGCAACAGCAGGCCGGTGGTCAGGAGCAGCACGACGCTGAGAGCCACCTGCGTCACCACCAGCGCGCCGCCTGGACCGCCCGGCGACCCGCGAGCCGTAGTGCGCCCGCCGGCTTTGATCAGGCCATACAGGTCCAGGCGGCGCCAGAGCAGCATCGGGACCAGGCCCAGTAACAGCGTGACTCCGAGACCGAGCGCCAACGCGACTCCGAAAGCCGCGAGATCGAGTTGTAGTGGCGCCGCTTTTCCGGCACCGGGTATGAATGCGGGAATGGCGCGCAGCACGCCGCCGGCGGCCAGCAATCCACAGGCGGCACCACCCCCGCCGAGCACGGCGCCTTCCATTAGAAACTGGCGCGCCAGCCGTCCCGCCCCCGCGCCTAGGGCGGCACGAATCGCAGTCTCATGGCTCCGGGCAAAGCATCGCGCCAGGATGAGGCCGGCGACGTTGGCGCAGGCGATGAGCAGCAGCAGCGCGGCGGCTGAGAGCAGCCAGTAGAGAGGCTGGCGGCGGGCGCCGGTCATCTGCTCCGCCAGCGGTTTCAGACCTGCACTCCGTCCCCCGTTGGTCGCCGGATACTCCCGGGCCAGCGCCCCGGCGACGGACTCCAGTTCGGCGCGTGCCGCAGCCAGACTTACGCCCGGCTTGAGCCGCGCGGCGCCGCCCAGCGAACCGCTGCGGCCACCGCCATAGTCCCGGCGGCTCAGCGGAATGAAAGCGTCGGGAAGGCGCTGGCCAATCGGATATTCGAAGCCCGGCGGCATCACTCCAAGCACGGTGTACGGCTCCTCGTTCAGAAACACCTTGCGGCCGGTGACCGCAGGATCGGAGGCGAAGTGAAGGCGCCACAGGCGATCGGTCAGCACCATCACGCCGGCTTCGGCGACCTCCTCGGATTCGGTGAAGACGCGGCCGCGGGCCGGTGGCACGTTCACCACCCCAAACCAATCGCCCATCACCATACCGGTGTCGATGACGATAACCTGGTCCTGAGCAGTCAGGGTAAGTCCGAAAGTGCGTGGGTAATAACCGGCCATGGCCGCAAAGAGCGTGCTGCGGCGGCGCCAGTCGAGCAGGTTCGCGCCCCCGAGGTTCATCCCGGCGATGTCGCGCGGCTTGCGGTCGACCGTGGTTTCGTAAAGCGCCACCAGTTGCTGCGGCTCCGGGTAAGGCAGCGGCTTCAGCAGCAGGGTGCTGAGGGCGGAGAAAGCTCCCGTGTTGGCGCCAATGCCCAGACCAAGCGTCACGATGGTGGTGGCGGCGAAGGCCGGGCTCCGGTAAGCACCGCGAATGGCATGGCGAAGGGCGGCGGGCATGATTGGTTCGAAAAGACTCTTCCCATCCTCGCAAATCTGTTGGATGCTAGGGAGAGCCGGAGAGGCACATGAACTTCCCCATAACGAGTTCCAGCGACGCCAGCGACATCGAGCAACTCCAGCAGGCGCTGATCGATCGAGGTTTTGGGATCGCGGTGGACGGGGTTCTTGGCCCAAAAACCACCGCCGCCATTAAAGCGTTTCAAGCTGCCAACGCGCTCACGGCGGATGGTGATGTGGGGCTGGCCACGTGGGGCAAGCTGACGGCTTCGGCGCCACCCGCCACTTCCACGCCGACGCCGCCCGCCACTTCCACGCCGGCGCCGCCCGCCACTTCCACGCACGCGCCTTCCGCGCCGGCGCCGCCCGCCACTTCTACGCCGGCGGGACACTCCACGCCTTCCGTTACACCCACGCCGGCGGCTGGGGCGGGGCCCTTCGCCGGCTTTGACACGCAGGGTTATCCGGGCGACGCGGCCATGAAGACTTGGAAGGAATCCTCGCCGTATAGCTTCGTCGGCTACTATCTGAAATCGCCCTGCCATGCCGATGACGGCTGGATGGGGAAGCGCGCCACAATCGAGTGCATGGGTTGGGACATCGTTCTAATCTACGTCGGGCGGCAATCGCAGGGCCCCTGTTCCGAGGTGCCGCCGGACCGGGCGAAAGGCCTGGCCGACGCACAGGACGCGCTCGCCAAAACGGCATCGGAAGGTTTCACGCCACAGACCATCATCTATCTCGACGTGGAGCCGATGGATCACATCCCGCAAGCGCAGATCGAATACATCAACGGCTGGCTGTCGCAGTTTTCCGGCGCCCTGTTTCTGCCGGGCATCTACTGCCACGTGAAGAACGCGAACGCTTTGAAAGGAGCGATTACGGATTTCCCGTCGGAGCAGGTTGCCTTCTGGGTGTCGGGAAGCGGCCATTTAGTTGCCGGGACCAGCCGGCCCGCCAATTCCGGTATCGCCTTCGCACGCATCTGGCAGGGCACATTTGACGAGACCAAGACGTTTGGCGGCGTCTCAATCCAGATCGACGAAAATGTTGCGGACACTAGGGCCAACACGTTATCCGGTAACGCTTCGAGTTCCTTCCGTGCGGGAGGTTTTACCTCGACAGAGTAATTAATCACGCATCCGACCGCGTTTTACGAGGTCCGCCTTGATCTTTTCAAGCGGTATCCCCTTTTCCTTGCGGCGCGATTCCGAAATCAGCCCCTCCCAAAAATCCTCTAATCTCGCGCCGTGTTTTTACAAATCGATTTGAACAGCCACTTTGCGGCCCTTCTCATCGGTTACGAACTGGATTCCGGTCCTGCCGCCGCGTCTCCTTGGGTCGTATGGAAGCTGTTCTCACTCTAACAACGCCATTTCTGTCCGTCAATCAAAGAGCCGGTTCCATCGGAAACTCCGAACGGCTTGGTCAAGCCAACACTTCCCGGAGTCGCGCGGAGGGAGTTGCGGGTGGGGAGAAAACCAGGTCCCGTTTCCCGCGCCGCCGTCAGGCTCCGAGTAACGCTGGAGCGCGAGTAACGGTGGAGCCCGCGCAACGCTGGAAAAAGGCCGGGCGGCGTGCGAAATCCGCTGCCGCCAGGAAAAGACCTCGTGCTTGCCTGAAGTGTGGGTCTCGATGGCGCCGCGGAGCTAATCCTGAAGCTGTTGGCGCGTGCTTGAGAAGCCGCCGGAAACCCTACGCCGCTTCCCGGTCGGCCAGACGGCTGCTAACCGAAGCTACCTGCACTGCCTTCGCCACGCCGAAGTATCGCAGCGTCTTCACCAGCAGCCAGGAGGGATCGAACTCATACCAGGCCAAGCCGTGACGCGCCGAGGTGGGATGCGCATGGTGGTTGTTGTGCCAGCCTTCGCCGAAGCTGATAATGGCTACCCACCAGGTGTTGCGCGAATCGTCGCGGGTGGCGAAGCGGCGGCGCCCCCACATGTGCGTGGCCGAATTCACCGCCCACGTGGCGTGCAGACCGACAACCACGCGGAGGAACGTCCCCCACAGCATCATCGAGAAGCCGCCGATGGCCCACATGGCCAGCCCGGTAACCGTAACCGGAATCCAGTGGTAGTCGTTCAGCCAGACGTAGAAGCGATGCCTGGCCAGATCGGGGGCGTACTTCGACATGAGTTTGGTGTTGTTGTGATTGGTTTCGCCGAATAGAATCCAGCCCACATGCGACCAGAAGGCGCCGTCGCGAGGCGAATGGGGGTCGCCCGGCAGGTCGGAATACTGATGGTGCCGGCGATGCGTGGCCACCCAGAAGATGGGCCCGCCCTCCAGGGTCAAGCTTCCGCAAACCGCGAAGAAGTATTCCAGCCACAACGGCACCCTATACGACCGGTGGGTATGCAGCCGGTGGTAACCCATACTGATTCCCAGTCCCGTGGCGATGTAGTACATCGCCGCGGCGACGGCAAGATTCCGCCAGCTAAACATGAACAGGGCGGCGACGGCCCCGATATGGAATATGACCAGGATGACGGCGGTAAACCAGTTGATTCCCAGACGCTTAGATATGGCAGCGGCTTTTTGCTTCACGGATTTTCCTCGGCAGTGCTAGAACGTCTTCTTCAAACTACCAAGGGAACGGTCTGCATTTTGTAAGACTTGTGTAATTTCAACAGGATACGGGCATTACTGGAACATAACATTAGTTATCGGCTGGAGTTCGGCCGGTCCATCCCCCAGCCAATCGCCCGGCTTCACCGGCTCCCCAGATAGATGTCGTGAATGCGGATAATTCCCAGCGCCCTGCCGGCTTCATCCACTACCGGCAGCGCCGAGATTTGCGACCGCCGCCGCTCCATCAGTTCCAGCGCCTCCGCCAGGCTGGAATGCGGGCCAACCGTCACCGGCGTTGGCGTCATGGCATCACGGGCGCGCAGGCCGCGGATGTCGTCGTGGTTGGTGAGGGCGCGCCGCAAATCGCCATCGGTAAGGAAGCCTGCGAGTGCGCCGTCCGCGGTCACCACGCAGGCCCCGCCCATGGGCCGCCGGGTCATGGCGATAATCACTTCCTTGAGCGATGCCTCGGGAGCCACGAAAGCCACTTCGTCGCCGCTGTGCATAGCTTCGCCGACGCGCAGCTTCAGGTTTCGGCCCAGTTGCCCTCCGGGGTGGAAACGGCCGAATTCTTCGGGGGTGAAGTTGCGGGCGCACATCAGCGCGATGGCCAGCGCGTGGCCCATCGCCAGCGCCGTCACCGCGCTGGCAGTGGGCGCCAGGTTGTTCGGGTCGGCCTCGCGTTCCACTGCGGCATCGAGCCGCACATCCACCAGCGCCGCCACGGGCGAGGCGAGGTTGCCCAGAATGCCAATCAGCGGCGAATGAAACTGGCGCAACAGCGGCACCAGGGCCAGCAGTTCGGCCGAGGCCCCGTTCTTCGAAAGCATCACCGTGGGGTCGCCCGGCGTGTAGATGCCGAGGTCGCCGTGCACGGCTTCGGCGGGGTGCAGAAAGACCGCGGCCGTCCCGGTGCTGCACAGCGTGGCCACTATCTTGCGCGCGATGTGGCCCGATTTGCCGATGCCGGTGACCACCACTTTTCCAGGATGGGCCAGGATCAGGTCCACGGCGCGGATCAATTCACCATCCAGCCGGCGGGCGGCTTGCGCCACGGATTCGGCTTCGATCTCCATGGCCATCCGCGCGGCTGCCAGCCACTCCAGTTTGGCGGGGCTCGCGGGTGGCTGGCTCTCCGGCACCTGGCTCCCGGGCACCTACTTACCGGACCAGGCCAGCACGCGCGTCAGCGCGGCCGCTGTAGTGGCATCCAGCCTGGCGCCGGGCGGGCGGATATCGGCGCAGGCTATGGCTCCGCGCCTTCGCAGAACCTCCTTGCGAATCGCCATGCCAAGTCCTTCCTGGAACTCGAAGCGCATCAGGGGGACGGCCGGATAGAAGACTGCCGCCGCGCCATCCACATCCCCGGCATGGTAGCGCCTGACAATCTCCACCAGGATCTCAGGGTAGGCGAAACCGGTCATGGCCCCGGTGGCCCCGGCCATCAGCTCCTCCAGCAGGAAAACGCCGCCGAGACCGCCGAAAATCCCGATCTCCATGCCCTGCGCGGCTTCCCGGATGCGGCTGGTCTTGAAGGGCGTGGGCGGGTCCTCCAGCTTGATTGTCTGGGCGGCAGCCACCTCGCGCGCGATGCGCACCAGCAGCCACGGCTCCATGGCGTAGCCCGAAACCGGCGGGTAGTCCTGCACAACGATACCGATCTCCACCGCATCGGCGACCGCGGCGAAGTGGCGAACTACGGCGTCGGAATTCAGCTTGGCCATGCGCGGCGGGCTGATCATCACCGCCGAAGCGCCAGCTTCCCGCGCGGTGCGCGTGTACGCAATACAGGTGCGGACACCATCGGCCGTGGCGCCCGCCACCACGTGGACCCGGCCGTTGACGTGCTTCACCACCGTCTCGAGCACCTGCACCCGCTCCTGGTCGTTCATGCGAGCTACCTCGCTGGTGACGCCGAGCGCGGTCAGGCCGTTAACACCTGCGCCGATGAACAGGTCGATCACGCGCTTCAGGCTGTCCAGGTCCAGATCGCCGTTGGGTTGGAACGGGGTGGGGAGAACCGAAAATACGCCTTCCAGCTTCAAAATTTCTCCTGAGTCCGGCTGATTGACCATTTTCCCATAAGCATGGAACCTTAGGAACTGTGAAGACCACGCTGGAGATCCCAGACGGCGTGCTTCACCGCGCCAAAGCGAATGCCGCGCAGGATTACAGGCCCTGTTCGGTTCATTGATTCCTTTTTTTCACTCTGACAGCCTTCCCGCAAATCTTTGCCAAGGCAAACGCGTAGTCATTCTGTGCAGTGGTGTCGTTGAGAGGGATACCCGCGATCTCATAGAAGTCTGGGTCGTCGGACTCCTTTAGTTGAATTGTTAAGCCACCGATCAGTTCGACGTCTCCTGCAAGCATCTCTGCGTAGCCTTTGCAGTCCAGATCTCCCATCGCTTTTTCTGGATTCAGCGCAACCGAGATCGTGGTCTCAGCAGGGAACTGATCACTCGCCGGTCGAAGACGGAATGCTTTATCGGTGACGTGCTCCCCATCAACGCACTTACCGCTCGTCAGTGCCCTGTAGAGCTTAGTTTCAGGGGCGAGGAAGAGTCGCTGCTGAGGATGTTCCAGCAAAGCGAATGGTTAGCCAAGGAGCCAATTGAGACTTCGCGACAAGTCCTCGGCGTTGGTGACCTCCACGGATTCGCCGCGCGTCAACGCTTCACCTTTGTCGGTTTGAAAGTAGAGAGCAGCCGGGCGGAGTGGATCGGGAAAAACGATTACCCGCAACAATCGGTCCTGAGCCTTCCAAGTAATATCGACTTCACCAAAGTACACCGAAATCTTGGGATGTGGGAACTTGCTACCCACGTACTCAGCAGATAGGATCAACTCCTTGGCTTTAGCGACCGTCTCTGAACTGGGCCTGGGCTCACCTAACTCATATAGATCGTCGTCCGCAATAACCTCGTCAATTCTGGTTGCAATACTAGTCGCAGATTCGAACGGTTCGCGGAACATGTCCCCCAAGAGCAATTTGGCTTCGTACAGGTGCGGCGCAAAAACACGGGGGCGAAGAATCGCCTCAGTCGCGGCGCGATCAAGGATCGGATTTGAATCTCTCAGGGAGACCGGGGCAGTGCCTTTGCGAGAATGGAATCCCGGCCGCTGTCCGTTCAAGTGGTGTTTTCCACGTCGCTTAGTCAGCAATTGGTTCTCCTTTCGTCCCACTCGTGATCAGATCTACGCCTGCCTTTAGGCGCTCGAAGCCGTCGCGGCTCATCGCGACCCGCTGCAAGACGTTGAACGATATTGAATGAACCTCGGACGGTTCTCGTTCGATTTTTTCCTTCAGATTCATGAAATCGCCAGGGCGCACGATACCAATGTCGAGATAAATGTCCGAACCGATCTGGAACAGTTCAAAGTGATTGGCAAAGAGCGGCTCTAGTTCCGGATCGTTCCCCTCTTCGTGTCCAATGATCTTCTTCTCGGACCGAATCAGCGTTTGATGTCTGGCGGCGGCCAGTTCGTTGGCGTCTTCGTTTGACATGTCTTTCGCTCCTGCCCTCAGGCATCAGAGGTGCGGCGGTACAACGACTCCCCCGGCTCGCCTCACAGACTTGGTTTACCAGCCGCTGCCAGCGGCGCAGGCCCGGCAGCAGAGCCCGGTAGCCGTCTTCCCCTACTGCCCGTACTTCACTTTCGATTCGGCTTCGAACTTCCGGTAATTCTTGAACTCGATGGCGTTGCGCGTGCACGTTCCGCTGCCGCTGAAGCAGGCCACGTTTTCGCCCTTGGCCGGCATCAGGTACACCTTCTGGTCAATCCGCACGTAGGCGTATTCCAGAGCCGAATCGGCCTTGCTCAACGGATAATCGCGAGGCAACCCCGTCGTATGCTGCTCGAAACGCAGCACGCGGCGGGTCTCTTTGTCGATCCAGACCGCACCGTTATAGGCCGGCTTGTAGTGCCGGTCGTCCGGCGAAACCAGCTCCCAATGCGAGTTCGGCTGGGCCACCGTGTAGTCGAAAACCCAAGCCGAACGCGAGGCCATCCGTTCCTCCCCACGCCGCTTGAACGAGGCGTTCGTCCCCATGGACATCAAGTCTTCCAGCGTCAAACCGAAGTCGCCCGTGGACCACGACCCGGTGCGCTCAATGGGCCCGTACACCGGCTTGCCATCGATCTGAAAGTCGCGGTAGTCCTCCTTGCCGTCCTTGTACGCCACCTCCGCCGTGACTACGTCGATCGGGCTCCAGAGCGGCGGAATCGAGGGCCGGAAGTAGCGCGTAGTGTTCTGTTGCACCAGGAAGTTCGGCAGGCCGGCGCTGAATTCCTTAGCGGCGGCGCGTGCGTCGCGGATAACCTGCTCATCGGTGTCGAGGCGCGGATCGCGCGGTACCGATACGCCAACCGGCGCCGTGCCGGCTGCTGCTGTGCCAACCGGTGCTGTGCCAACCGGCGCCGCAACCGTTTCGGAACTTGCTGCCGCCCCGTCCGCGGAAGATGCTGCCCGCGCCGGCTCGTCCGCAGTGGCTGGCGTTCGCTCCAGTTTCTCCGGCTCCGGATCGGGTGACGGGTCGGACGGCGTGGAGCGCGTCACCACCGTATGCGGTTTGCTCATATCCTCGGCACGGGGAGCGCGCACCCCAGCCTCGTCCACCGTTTGCTCGGCTGCAGCCCGTTCCGCCCCAGTTCCGCTCCGCAGCAAGACTACGCGCAGCGCGGTCTCTTCGTCATCCGGGCTGGTTTCCACCGTAATCTGGTCGCCGGGGTGCAGCAGCGAATCGCGAATCGGTTCGCCCGCCTTGTTGCGGAACTGCGTCTTGGCAAGTAACCGGAATCGCAACACGGCCTTCTTACCCGGCTGCATCAGCAGGTCTTTCTCTCCCAGTTTTCGCAGGCTGCCATCCACCGAAGCCACCGTCATTTTTTCGTCATCGTGAGACGAACCAGCGTTCGGCGACTTATCCTTCCTCTTGGGAAGCTTGAGTTCGGGCACCGGAAGTCCGACGCCCGGTATGCGCGTCGGATACGTATTGGGATATTGGCCCGGCGGGTACTGACCGGGGGGATACTGGCCCGGTGGGTATTGCCCCGGCGGGTATTGTCCGGGAGGATACTGGCCGGGTGGATACTGCGATGGATACTGCCCTGGGTAGACTTGCGCGGCAGCCGTCACGGCGAACACCAGCAGCACGGCGGGGAAGTAGCGCCGCATCATAAATAACTCTCCACGGTGACTCTCCACGTTAGCATTCTACTCCCTTTATGCCAGCGGTTTCCGGCGTCTCTCCGATTGAGGGTTCCCGCACATCCATCCGACAGGCTCCCTGGTATCATCAATAGTGTTGGTAGTGTTGAAGTCGCCGGGCGAAACCCCTGAATCGCTTTTAGCCCAGCTCGCGGATTTCCGCGTCCCAGATTAAAGGTGTTCGCCATGCAGCTCCGGATTGGTTACGAACTGATTTATAGCTTTCCACAACCCACGCCGATCATCCTTCTCGTGAATATCCACGATTCACGGGCCTCCGATATCGTCGTCCCCGATCGCCTCACTACCGAGCCATCCATTCCAGTCACCGGCTACCGCGACGCTTTTGGAAATCAGTGCCTTCGCATCCTCGCACCCGCGGGCCGCCTCCGCCTGGCGGCCGACGGCGTCATCGAAGATAGCGGCCAGCCAGATGAGATTGTGCCCACCGCCTGGCAGGACCCAGTGCAGGATCTGCCCGAGAATACCCTGCGGTTCCTGCTGGCCAGCCGCTATTGTGAAACCGATTTGCTGTCTCAGACGGCATGGCAACTCTTCGGCGGTACGGCTCCAGGCTACCAGCGCGTGCAGGCAATCTGCGATTACGTTCATAATCATATCGCCTTCAACTACCAGAACGCCCGCGCCACCCGCAGCGCCGCGGAGGCTTTCAACGAACGCACCGGCGTCTGCCGCGACTACGCGCATCTCGCCATCGCCTTCTGCCGATGCCTGAATATTCCGGCGCGATACTGCACCGGCTACCTGGGCGATGTCGGAACGCCGCCGCCGTTCCCGCCGGGCGATTTCGCGGCGTGGTTCGAGGCCTGGATCGGCGGCCGCTGGCACATCTTCGACCCGCGCAACAATGTGCCGCGCATGAGCCGCGTCCTGATGGCGCGAGGCCGCGATGCGTGCGATGTCGCCATCGCTACCACGTTCGGACCCAACACGCTGGAGAGTTTCAGGGTGTGGACCGATGAGATTCCAGTCGATCTGGAACACCGCCGCGAGATTCCCGGAATGGCCCCCGGAATGGCCTCAGGTGTGGCCCTCGGGGCCGGCCCCGGTTTGGACCACTGATGTCTTTTCTCACGGTGCGCCACTCCACGGTCTACCGTTACCGTGAGCCCGTCGGCCTCGGGGAACATCGCATGATGTTCCGCCCGCGCGCCAGTCACGACTTGCGGTTGATCCGCACCAGACTGGTCATCACGCCCGAACCCGCTCATTTGCGCTGGCTGCACGATCCGTTCGATAACTCGGTTGCGGTCGCCACTTTTGAGGGGACCACAACGGAACTCAGCTTCGAAAGCACGGTGACGCTGGAGCATTTCGACAGCTCCGGGCCGGAGTATCCGCTGGAGGAGTATGCGCGGACCTATCCTTTCCGCTATTCCGATGAGGACTTCCCCAATCTGGTGCGCGCCCTGGCCCCTCACTACCCGGGCGAGAGCGTGTCCAAATGGGCGTTGCAGTTTCTGGATCCATCGGATACCTCCGTCACCATGAAAATACTTCGCGGCATGACTCACGGCATTCGCGAACAATTCATCTACAACCGCCGCATTGAGAAGGGCGTGCAGACTCCCGAGGAGACGCTGCGGAACCGGCAGGGCAGTTGCCGGGATTTCGCGGTCCTGATGATGGAAGCCACCAGGTCGCTGGGTGTGGCGGCGCGGTTTGTCAGTGGTTATATCTTCATGCCCAACAGTTCCGGCCTGGCCGGTGGCGGTTCCACACACGCCTGGATGCAGGCCTATCTGCCCGGCGCCGGCTGGATCGATTTCGACCCAACCAACAGCATCGTCGGCAATCGCAATCTCATTCGCGTCGCCGTGGCGTGGGCTCCCGATCAGGTGCTGCCGCTCTGGGGCACCTATGAGGGCTCCGCGGAGGCCTTCGTCGGCATGGACGTCACCGTGACCGTGACCGAAGTGGCGGGATAAACGGTGGCGGGATAAGGTGGCGAGATGACGGTGGCGAGATCGAGATGACGATGCCATGACGGCGCCTCGAATCCTGCGCCCGCCTCGAATCCTTCGCCCAAAAGGTTCCGGCCGCCTGGTCCTCTTCTGCGATCACGCCAGCAATCGCATTCCGGCGGAGCTTGGGGACCTCGGTCTGCCGCCGTCCGAACTGGCGCGGCACATCGCGTGGGACATCGGCGCGGCGGGCGTCACTGAGGTGCTCTCGGAAATCTTCGACGCACCGGCGATACTCTGCAACACCTCGCGCCTGGTGATCGATTGCAATCGGCATCTCCACGCCGCGGATCTCATACCTGAAGTAAGCGACGGCACGGTGATCCCCGGCAACCGGCATCTCAGCGATGCGGCCAGAGCCACCCGCATCGAACGCTGGTTCCAGCCATATCACGACGCGGTGGAATCGGTCTTGCTGGAACGCGAGGCCCGAGGCGTGCCATCCTTCGCGGTTTCCATTCACTCCATGACGGCTTCCCTTGCCGGCAAAGCACGGCCCTGGCAAATCGCGGTCTCCAGCTATCTGGACCGCAGCCTTGCGGAGCCCCTGCTCGCTGCCCTGCGCCGGCCCGGCGACGTAGTGGTGGGAGACAATCAACCCTACGATCTGGATCCGGAGGTGGACTACAGCATTCCGTTCCATGCTCTGCGCCGGAGCCTCCCGCAAATCCAGGTGGAATTCCGGCAGGACGAGATACCGGATGCGGCCACCCAGCACCGATGGGCCCGGCGTTTCGCGCAGGCGTTGATGTTATGTGGGGCAGGTTGAAACCTGCGGCGGATTGTTAATCCGCCGCTACAGCGGAGAGTGTCTGGCGAGGCATGACAGGGTCGAAAAACCACCTCGCCCATCGGGAATCTCCCGGAGCCTGGCGTGGTTTTTCATGAAGTTTCGCGGGCGGAACGCCCATCCCAACAGACCACGAAAGACGATGGTCTGTCCCACC
>DATMNI010000106.1:0-10982 GCA_035570275.1 Candidatus Acidiferrales bacterium
AGGAGTTGGCCGCGCAAGGCATGTCCGGGCCGGACGCTCGTGCCGCGGCTCACAGAAAGTTTGGCAATATGACACAAAAATCGGAAGAGGCTCGCTCCACCTGGATCGCGCGCTGGATGGGCGACCTGACGCAGGATTTACACCACTCGTTGCGCGGCATGCGGCGCGATGCTGGATTTACGGCGTTTACGATTCTCATCGCCGGCCTTGGCATCGGAGCCAGTTCCACGGTCTTCAGTGTGGTCAATGCGCTGCTACTTCGCCCGCTCCCATTTCGCGATCCTGGGCGGCTGGTATGGATTGCCAACGGCGAGAACTGGACCACCCAAGCCGAACACTATTCGGACCTCAGGGAGTCGAATCGCTCATTCTCCGATCTGGCGGGTTGGTCCGGGTACTACCGCCCGGGCGACAAGGAACTCACGGGAATCGGCGAACCCGAGCGTCTCACCAGCGTTCCCGTCACCGGGAACTTGTTCGCACTGCTAGGTGTGGAACCCGCGATCGGAAGATCGTTCACCACCGAGGAGTGCCAGGGGAGATATTCCGCTCCGACGGCAATGGTCCTGAGCTACAACTTTTGGCGGCGGAGGTTTGCCTCAGACCCCAACGTGGTGGGCAGGAAGCTGATGTTGAACAACCAGCCCGTGACGGTGGTGGGCGTGCTGCCAGCATCCTTTGATTTCGCCAGCGTTTTTGCCCCCGGCACGAGCATCGATGCTTTCATTCCCTGGCCGCTGAACGACAAGAACAAGCCCAGGGGGAACACTATGGCAGTCATCGGTAGACTGAAGCCCGGCGCGACCCTGCAAGGCGCGCAGGCCGAGTTTACGACACTGGCGAAACAACTGGAGAGTCAGCATCCGGAACGGAATGGGATCGATCCGAGACTGGTTCCATTAGCGCAGCGTGTGAGCGGCGGAGTGAGACCGGCTCTGTTCGTGCTGGCCTGTGCGGTGGGTGTAGTGATGTTGATTGTGTGCGCGAATCTTTCGAATCTACAATTGGCGAGGTTAGGCGCGCGGCAAAAGGAAATGGCGCTGCGGGCCGCGTTAGGAGCCGGACGTTCCCGGCTGCTGCGGCAGATGCTTACAGAGAGCGTGGCGCTCTCGTGTTGCGGTGCGGTGTTGGGACTGGCCCTCGCAGTGGCCGGCACGCGTGAACTGGCGCATCTGCAGGCATTCAACCTTCCTTTGCTCGAAAGCGTTCGGATCGATGGGAGCGCGCTCCTCTTCACTCTGCTGGCAGCGGTCGCTTGCGGCGTGCTCTTTGGCCTGCTGCCGGCGCTACGGGTCACGGCAGTCTCCTTTCGTGAAGGCATGCAAGATGGCAGTCGCGGTTCGAGCGGCGACAAGCGGCTTGCCGGCTTTCCCCATGTGCTGCGCGATGGACTGGTGGTTTCCGAAATCGCCTTCGCCTGCATACTGCTAGTCGGCGCGGGACTGCTGATTCGGAGCTTTCTCCGCGTCCTCGACGTGAATCCAGGATTTCGCCCGGAGCGAGCCGCCGCGCTGAGGATCGACCCCAGTTTTCGGCTACCGACTCTCGCGCAGCAGAACTCCTTTATCGACGATGTGCTGCGTCGCGCCCGGTCAGTCCCCGGAATCGTGGCGGCAGGGACTACCGATGTGCTGCCGTTGCGCGAAGACAGGTCGTGGGGCGTCGCCGCCATGGGACAGGTTTACGAGAAGGGCCATCAACCGGAGGCATTCATTCGCGTTGTCACCGACGGGTATTTCGAGGCGGCAGGAATTCCGTTACGGTTGGGTAGAGAATTCACGGAGAGGGATCGCGCATCCGGCGAGCGCGTCGTGGTGGTCAATGAGACGCTGGCACGGACGTTGTGGCCCGGCCAGAACCCATTGGGACAAAAGATCACGACCGATGGGGGACGGAGCGTCGTCGGCGTAGTCGCCGACGTCCGTCATGCAGCCCTCGAAACGGTGGGCGGATCGGAAATGTATATGCCGATGCGGCAAACCTGGGACTACGCGGCCATGCAACTGGTGGTGCGAACCGCGCTTCCACCGGACAGTCTGGCGGCAGGGATTCGAACGGCTCTCCGGCCAATCGACCCCAATCTGCCGGTCCGCGAGTTTGTGACGTTCCAGGATCTGGTCGACAGAGCGGTTTCACCGCGGCGGTTCCTGGTCCTGTTGCTGGCCGGATTCGCGGCTTTCGCCTTGATACTCGCTTCCTTGGGGATTTACGCCGTGATTTCGTTTTCGGTAAGTCAACGAGTGCAAGAAATTGGAATTCGGATGGCGCTGGGAGCGTCTGCCACCGACCTGCAACGCCGCATTGTGCTCCGGACGCTTGGATTGGCCGCTTTAGGTCTCGCGTTGGGAATGGCAGGGTCGCGTGTCTTGTCGGGCGCCCTGGGCAGCCTGTTGTTTGGGATAACCACCGGCGACCCGGTGACATTTATCGAGGTGGGAACGCTTCTGATCGCGGTGGCGGCGATCGCCGGGTATATTCCCGCCTGGAAAGCATCCAGGATCGATCCGATGGTTGCATTGCGGTCGAATTAAGAGAAAAGAAGACTGGATTCGAAAAGTCAAAAATGCTCGCGCTCCGTAGATCCTCTTTAGCGCCGAACTGCGGGGGTTCCCTGCGGTTGAGCCGCTCCCTGGTTCGCCGTAGCCTGGGGAAAAACCAGCTCGAAGACGGTCCCCTGCGAGCTCGTCTTCACGATCGCTACGGTGCCACCGTGTCCCTGCATGATCTTTTGCACGACCGTGAGGCCGAGTCCGATGCCCTTTTCCTTTCCATGACTGACGAAGGGCTGAAACAGGCTGTCGCGGATTGAGTCCGGTATACCGGGGCCGTTGTCGGCCACCCGAATCTTAAAGCCGTGCTCCGAGGCATGCGCCGTTACTTCGATCTTTCCCGATTCCGGGGCCATGGCCTCGCACGCGTTGAACAACAGATTCAGCAAGACCCGCTCCACCTTCGGCGGGTCGAACCAACCCGCGAATTCATCCGGATCCCGGTACGTAATCTCGATGGATTCAAACTCCGGCAGCACCTTCACGCTCTGAATCGCGTGTTCCACTATCTCGCCCAGCCTGCCGTAGACCGGACGTATCGCCTCGCGCTGTTTCGAGAACCCCAGCAACGAACTGATCTCATCGGTCATCTTGTTCACCGCGATCCGAATCTCCTGGAAGAAGTCTTTGCGTTGATGCTCGCTCAAATCCCCCTCCGAGAGAAACTCCGCGTACGCCAGTATGGCGGTTAGTGGATGCCGCAGATCATGCGAAATCATGCTCGCCATGCGTCCGATCGTGGCCAGCCGCTCCGCGTCCAGCAGTTGACCCTGGGTCTCCTGCAATTGCAAACGCATGCGATGAAAGGCCGCGGTCACCGAGGAAACTTCGTCGCTGCCCCTGATCTGCAAGGGGAACGCGTAGTCGCCCCCCTCCAACGCACGCACACCCGCCACCAGTTCCTCCAGCGGTCGCGTAAACGTAGTCGACACCAGGAATACCAGCACGCTGCCGGCCAGCACAGCCGCCAAACCCACTGCCAGAATCCAGCGGTTGAGACTCTGCAGAAAGGCCGTGGCCTCGTCGTACGACTTGAGGACCGTCAGGGTTACCAGATTCGAATTCCCCGAAGACATCCCGACCGACGTGGAAAGAAATCGCTCCCGGCCTAGTTGGATTTCTTCCGGCCCGCCTTGCGCGGCCACCAGCCGGTCGATGGATAGTGCGAGTTGCTTCCGCTGCGCGGCGGAGACGGTGCTCACCACCAGGTTCTTCTCGTACCGGAATGCCACCTGGCTCGCCGCCACACGGCTGATGTCCGCCGCCACACGGTCATCGATTTCATAACCGACCGCCACCAGGCCCAGCGGCAGATTATCCTCCGCGCGGCCGAAGTAGATCGGCTGCAGAAACACCTGAAAGAGCCGGCCGCTGCCATACCACCAGTCCCGGCTCTCGCCGGTCGCCATCGAACGGCGCAGGCATGCCTGCGCTTCAGCATCTGTGAAGCCCGGCCTGGACGTGTGGAGCGATGTGTGGAGCGCCATCAACTTGCCAGAGCTGTCCGAAAGCACAAACAACTCGCTGCCGATCAGGTTCCAAAACGTCGCCGAGGCGTCTTGAATCGTGGCCGTGTCCTGCGAGGTCATGACCGCCTTTAAGGGAGGAAGAGCGGCCAGCAATGCGGCCGACCGTTCCAGCGTGGACTCGCGCTGCCGCTGCAGGCTTTGGAAAGTGACCACCGAGTTCCGCAAGCCGTCCGCAATTTCGTCCCGAACGCGAACCCGCACCCGCTGCCGGACCACCAGCAGCGTGGCCCACGTCAGCGATGCCGAGATCGCGGCCAGCGAAACCAGCAACTTGGTTCTCAGAGTCAGCTTGTGCCCCGCGCCAACACGATCATCGGCTGAAACTTATATCCCACATTGTGAACCGTCAGGAAGTGAACCGGATTGGCAGGATCCTTTTCCAGCTTCTGCCGTAGCGTCAGGATATGGGAGTCGACGGTGCGCGTGGAAGGATACGAATTGTATCCCCAGACGTCGCTCAAGAGCTGGTCTCGTGAAAGCACTCGCTCCTGATTCTGAGAGAAGTATTTCAGCAGCTTGAATTCCTGGGGTGTCAGGGAAATCTGGCGGCCGGCCCGGACCACTTCCATCTTCAGGAAATCCACCGACACATCGGAAAAGTGAAGTTGCTCCACCGCCGGGGGCCTCCGCGAACGGCGCAGAACCGCCCGCACCCTGGCCAGCAGTTCCTTGGGGCTGAACGGCTTGGTCACGTAGTCGTCCGCCCCCAGTTCCAGCAGCAGCACGCGGTCCACTTCGGCCGCCGAGCCCGACAGGATCAGGATCGGCACCTCTTCCGATTCTTTACGGATGAGACGGCAAACATCCTGCCCTCCCACCAGGGGCATGCGGAGATCCAGGATGACAAAATCTGGGCGAGATGCGCGAAATGCCGCCAGACCTTGTGCGCCATCCGGCGCAACTTCGGCCGTATACCCTTCGAATTCGAACAATTGCTGGAGGGCCTTGCGGGTCGCCCGATCATCCTCGACTATCAGTATTTTTTCCATAACTTATTTGTTTCTGCGGAGTTGCGCATTCCGCGAAGCCTCAACTGCGTCCAATTCACCGTTTCAGATGCTAAATGCAATTTATGGTCCAAGAGGTGCACTCCCCCGTTCGGCTATCGGCCATGGGAGAAATAGTGATGCCCGGTTGGCTGTTTCAGATCGCGACTGCAAAACCGTACCTGGGTATGTTGGTGTGCCTGGGCCTCGCCATGCCCGTCTTTGGACAAGGCAATCCAGCCGCCGCCAGTGACTCGCTGGAGGCCATTCGGGCGCAACTCCAGGAACTCCGAAGCAGCCTCGACGACATGCGCGGCCAGTTCGCCGCTTCCAAGGGTGAATCGGCGGCGCTTCGCCGGGAGATTCAATCGCTGCGGGATGAGTTGCGGCGGGTTCGAAACGACGATGCCGCGTCGTGGAGTGGGGGTTCAGCCGGTCCGTCCGGCAAACCCGATGACCGCCGGGCGGATCTGGCCGAAGAGCAGCGGCTGATTGCCGCCAAGGTGGATGAGCATGAGCAGACCAAGGTCGCCAGCGGATCCCGTTACCGGGTGCGGCTGTCGGGTATGGTGCTGCTGAACGCCTTCCACACCCGCGGCGCCGTGGACAACATAGACCTTCCCCTCACGGCGCGGCCCATCGGCCCCGGGGAATCCGGCGGAAGCTCCGCGGCGACAGTCCGCCAGTCGCTCCTGAGCCTGGAGGTGTTTGGGCCCCAATGGGGAGGCGCGAAGACCTCGGGCGAACTGAAATTCGATTTCTTCGGCGGCTTTCCGGCCACCACCGAAGGGGTCACTTCAGGACTGGTCCGGCTTCGCACCGCCACGCTCCGGCTCGAATGGGAGAATACGTCCATCGTCGCCGGCCAGGATACCCCGTTCTTTTCGCCCCTGTCGCCGACTTCCCTGGCTTCCACCGCCTATCCCGCTCTCTCTGCTGCCGGTAACCTTTGGACATGGACTCCCCAAATCTACTTCGAGCGGCGCGTCAATTGGTCGGACAGCACCAGGCTGTCGTTCCAGGTGGGACTTCTGGACGCTTTGACGGGAGAGTTGCCGGTCACCGAGTATGTCCGGACACCGAACGCCGGGGAGCGCAGCGGCCAGCCCGCCGAAGCCGTGAGGGTCGCCTGGCAGAGAACCGTAGGCGGGCGCACCGCCATCGTGGGAGCGGGGGCGTACTATGCCAGGCAAAACTGGGGCTTTGATCGCACGGTGGACGCGTGGACCGTCACGTCCGACTGGGATTTGCCGCTGGGCCGATGGTTCTCGCTCTCCGGCGAATTGTACCGCGGCCGCGCCATCGGAGGTCTCGGCGGGGGCGCTTCGGGGAGTGTGATTTTCGGAGGCTCGCCGGCGCTGCCCGCCACCGCCGTCTTGGCGCTCAACAGTGCGGGCGGATGGTCGCAACTTAAGTTCCAGCCCTTGGAGAAACTCCAGTTCAACGCGGCATTCGGCAAGGATGGGTCCTTCGGTCCCGGACTCACCGGGCTTCCGAATGCTCTGGGACTGGTTCACCGCAACGCCAGCGGGTTTGTCAATCTCATCTACCAGCCGCGCTCGAATCTGCAGCTTTCCGTCGAGTACCGGCGGCTTTGGACGTCCAGGTTCGGGGCGCCGTTTGTTACCGCGGACCACTTCGGTTTGGGAGCCGGAATTCTATTCTGAAAGCTTTGCTCACCTTTGCGCTCGTTTGCGGAACCGCCGGTTCGGCCGCGGCTCAGCCGGTGAATGTCCGGGGCAATGTGAATGTCAAGGGCACGGTGTCGATCGTCCCCAAGGTCGCCCCTAACGACCGCGGCAAGACCGGGAAGGTCGGCCAGTCCAATGCCGTAGTCTGGCTGAAGCGCGTCGGAAGTTTACCCGACAGTCCCAACGCCAACCACAGTTCCGCGCGGCCGCGCTTTGAAATCCGGCAAAGCCATAAGCGCTTCGATCCCGCTATTCTGGCGGTCCCGGCCGGCTCCGTGGTCTGGTTCCCCAATCTCGACCCGTTCTTTCACAACGTGTTCTCGATGTACGACGGAAATCGGTTCGACCTGGGTTTGTACGAAGCCGGCGCATCCCACAGCGTGACCTTCGACCGGCCGGGAATCTGCTTCATCTTTTGCAATATCCACCCGGAGATGAGTGCCGTGGTGGTGGTGGTCGAAGGACCTTATTACGCCGTTTCGAACACCGCGGGCCAGGTTTTCATCCCCAACGTTCCCCCGGGAAGGTATCGCGTCTACGCCTGGCACGAGCGCGCCACCAGCGCGACGCCTCAGGCACCGCCCCCAGAGATCGATATCTCGACCGACAATCCGATCCTGCCCACAATTTCGTTGGTCGAATCGTTCGATCTGATCGCGCCGCACAAGAACAAATACGGCCGCGACTACACCACTCCCGCGCCCGGCGTCCTCTACAAGTAGACTCAAGCAGGCTCTCGGATCCTCCTCCCGCGCCTCATTCCTGTCAACCTGCTGGCGGAGGTAGTCGTACGCTAAGGTATTCTTGATTAAATGTGCCGAATGAAGCTTCCCACCCGGTTCCTGTCGCTGGCCGCCATCGTCGCGGGCGTCGCCCTCGCCCAGCCCAAACAGCCCCCCATCCAACCCCCCACCCAGGCGTTGGACGAGGAGTACGCCAAACTGGTCAAGGAGTGGACCACCTCTCCCCAGTTCATGAGCCCGCTGGTCGATCACCTGCCCAAAGCCGCCGGTGTCCCCACCACCAGGGACGTGCTGGGTTACTATGTCGGCCAGCCCAAGAAACTGACCAAGGTCGCCGATCTCGGCCGCTACTATCGCGCCCTGGCTGCCGCCTCGAAACGCGTCAAGGTGCTTCCGGTAGGCACTACCGACGAAGGCCGCGAGCAAATCGTGGCCGTGGTGGCCGATGAAGAAACCATTGCCAACCTCGACAAGTACAAGGGCTACCTGGCCCGCCTTGCAGACCCCCGCGGCCTCAGCGAGCAGGAAGCCCACAACGTCATTGCGCAGGCCAAACCCATCTACATGTTCATCGGCGGCCTCCACTCCGCCGAAACCGGTCCGCCCGAAATGCTCATGGAATTGGCCTACCGCCTTGCCGTCGAGGATTCGCCGCTTTACGACCAGATCCGCAAGAACGTGATCGTGATGATGTCAGCCGCCGCCGAGCCCGATGGCCGCGACCGCTACGCCGAGTGGTATTACAAATACAAACTCGGCGAAGAGAATGAGCAGGACCGCGTTCCCGGCCCTCCCTACTGGGGCAAGTACATCTTCCACGACAACAACCGCGATATCAATTACTCGCAAGTCACCATGCAGAACTGGCTCAAGTTTTACCTCCAGTGGCACCCGCCGATCATGCATGACCTGCACGAATCCCAGCCGCTGCTCTACACCTTCAGCGGCCAGAGCCCGCAGAACCCCACGCTCGACCCCATCCTCTACGCTGAACTTCCCTGGTTCTCGGATTTCGAATTGACCAAAATGATCGGCTACGGCATGCCCGGCGTCTGGACGCACGCTTTCGTGGACATGTGGTCGCCCGGTTATCTCGGCTTCATGTCGTCGAACCATAACGGCATGCTGCGCATGTACGAAACTATGGGCAACGGCGGCGCCAATACGATGCGCCGTACAAGTAGTGGTGGTGGCGGCCCTCCAGGGCCGCCACAAGATCCCGATTCTGCTGCCCCCGCCGAACCTACGGCCGAGGCCGGTCGCGGCGGTCGTGGCGGCGGAACTGTCGCAGGGTCCGGACGCGGCGGCAGCATGACCGCGCGCGAATGGTACCGCCCCCTGCCTCCTCCGCGCAACCTCGAATGGTCCATGCGCAACAACACCAATTACATGGAGACCGGCGTGCTTTCCGCGCTGGAACTCACCGCGGCTTTCTCCAAAACGATCCTCGAAAACTTCTATAAGAAGAGCCGCAATGCGGTCGAATCCGGCTCCAGGGAAGCCCCTTACGGCTACGTGCTCCCTGCCGGCCAGCCCGCCGCTCAGCCCGCCGGCCAGCCCGCCGCTCCGAAGGATATGACCCGCGTCGCCTTCGTCGTCAACGTCCTCCGCATGCAGGGCATCGAAGTCGGCGAGGCCAAAAACGAAGTCAAGCTGAAGGACGTCACGTATCCCGCCGGCTCTCTCATCGTCAAGCGCAACCAGCCCTATGGCCGGCTCGCCAAGATCCTGCTCGAAAAACAGAACTACCCCGACCCCAACCTCAATACTTATGACGATACCGGCTGGACCATGGGCCTGATGAGCCACGCCGACGTGCAGGAGATCGCCGACAAGGCCATTCTCGACGTGCCCGTGCAACCGGTCGACGTGCTCAACATCACCGGCGCCGTGAAGGGGGAGGGCCCCGTCTATGCGGTGCTCCACAATGGGTCGAATTGGCTCTCCACCTTGCGCTACCGGCTGAAGGACGTCAAGTTCGAAGCCATCGACCAGGCTTACAAAAGCGGCGCTACGGACCTGCCCGCCGGATCGTTCCTGTTCCCTGCCAGCGCGCGCGCCAAGAGCGAAATCGAAAAGCTTGGCTTGCAGGCGGTGGCCCTGCCGCAGGCGCCCGACGTCAAGAAGCACCTGGTGGACATACCGCGCATGGCAGTCTTCAGCACCTGGGGCAGCACTCAGGACGTCGGTTGGGTTCGTTACGCCTTCGACCACTTTGAGCTCGCCTACGACCTCATCTACAAGGAGCGCATCCGCAAAGGCAATCTGCGCGGTTCCTACGACGTGATCGTGATCCCCAGCCAGGGCCGCGGCGGCGCCAAGGCGTTGATCTTCGATATCGAATCCAAGGGTGTACCCTACGCCTATACCAAATCGGCCATTTTTCCCAGCCTGGGCGCGTACGGCGAATCCGAAGACATCACGGGGGGCATGGGCCTGCCCGGCGTGGCCGAGTTGGACAAGTTTGTCAACGAGGGCGGCGTGCTGATTACGTTGGGCGCTTCCAGTTTTCTACCCGCCGAAATCGGCATCACCCGCACTGTCAACGCCGCCCGCACATCGGCGGCCTTCTACGCTCCCGGCCCCATCGTGGAGTGCGAAATCACCAATCCCAACCACCCCATATTTTACGGTTACACCCAGCGCGTGGTCCCCGTCCGCTGGGCCGGCGGGCCGCTGCTCACCGTGCCCGCCGGCGAACGCCGCCGCACCGTGCTGGCGCAATTCCCCGGACAGGATAAGAGCGTTCTCAGCGGCCTGATGCGCGGCGTGGCCGAAACTCGCAACCGGCCGGCCATCGTCGATGAACCCGTGGGGCAGGGACGCGTCATCCTCTTTTCCACCAACCCCGCCTACCGTTGGCAGAATCTGGGCGAGTTCAACATGCTGGCCAATGCGATTCTGAACTTCAACGATCTTCCGAAGGCCGCAGCGGCACCGGGGCCGGACCAGTAGGGGCGGGAACATGATGGTTCAGACTCTCGCCGCCGCAACTGTGTGCCTCGTTGCATGATGGAGTGTTCGGCTTTCCGATCAGGATGACGAAAACGCTCCGGTGGGACGGCGACAACCGGTGATCGCGGCTACGCTCACGTTAGGCGACCTCCGCAGCGGCCCGGTATCCGCCCCATAAACGCCCGTCTTCCAAAGTGAACCAAAGAAGGTTAGGCAGCGGTTGCGACCCCAGCGTACAATGGAGTTGTCGTGAAGATTGAAGTTGAGATCCCGATCCCGGAAGAGTCGCTGGACGAAAGCGCCAAGCAACGCCTTCGCCGCGATGCCCTGGAGGCCGCCATTCTACGGCTCTTCGATGAACGCCGTATTTCTTCGGCTCAGGCCGCGCAGGATCTAGCGGGAGTTTACTGAGAACACTCAATTAGTCGACGGTCCAGTTCCTGCAAGTGCGTTTCGTATCAACCTGATAGCCTGCCTACCCTCAATTCATTTTTGTATTACCCTATATAGAACATTTCTATGGCGATTT
>DATMNI010000107.1:0-4008 GCA_035570275.1 Candidatus Acidiferrales bacterium
TGGCCAAAATGGCTCCGGAGTGCGAAAGGCAGGCTAAGCCGGCAGAGCGCAACCATTCTCGGCATCTCTGATCAAGCAATGCACCCCAAAAAACCGCAGCGTCAGATTCATGTGGCTATGGCGTATGGCCCGCCGGTGGTCCCGATCATCGGATTCCGAGCATGGCCTCCGAGCTTCCCACCGCGGTGACTTCCCACGGCAGTCGCGCCATTGCCCCAAGGGCTGGCAGAATCTACGGGAAGCGACTCATAGGCCTGAAACCCTGCTTGTCAGCGCGGGAGGCCGGGTAGAAATTCTCGGAATTTCCGATCCCAGTTCAATTCGTAATCGAAAACCTAAAGAAACGCGAGCGTAGACTTTCGGGATTTCGGCACGCGCCTTCTCAGGTGGACGAAGAGGAGTCCAAGATTCTCGGAATTCTTTGGGGCTGTCGCGGAACCACCACGGGGCCTCTCTGCCGATCGAGACTTTGGCGGGAAGACATTCTCGAAGGCTTCTTGATCCAACCAATTTTCTCGCCCTTCTAACCGTGGGCGAAGCGCTGACGAATCGTCCCCGCAGGCGGCTCTGCCCGGTCTTTTTTGCGCTTGTGCTGTTGCCGTTGCTCGCTGCCAATGTGCGGGGCGGCTAACCGAACTCGTATCCTATCCAACATTCCTTCGTGACTGCCGGGAATATCGCTGCGGGAACCGCAGTCTCCATCCACATGAAGAACACCTGTATTGCCGCACTGGTCTTTTGCACGTGCGCGACGGCCCAGCCTGTAGTGCAATGGAATCGCGAGCTTCTCTCCCTCCTGCGCACTCCCGGCGCTCAGCCCGCGACCGTTCACGCCACGCGGAGTCTCGCGATTCTCCACGCGGCCATCTACGATGCGGTCAACTCGATTGACGGCTCGCACGCACCCTACCGCATCATGCTCCCCAATCTGCCCGCGACTACATCCCAGGATGCCGCCGCCGATGCGGCCGCGCACCAGGTTCTCGTCTCGCTCTTCCCGGCCTTCACCGCGACACTCGACAGCTTCTACCAGCAGCAGCTCGCTCCCATTCCCGACAGTGCGGATAAATCGGCTGGCATTCAGGCCGGGATCACGGTAGCGAATGACATCCTGGCACTTCGCGCCAACGACGGGTCGGGCGTCACACCGCCGCCGCTCGTCTTCGGCACCGGACCCGGCGCCTACCAGAAGACTCCGCCCAATTTCCCCAACCCTGTATTCACCCATTGGTCCGGCGTCACGACGTTTGCCTTGCAGCAGGCTAACCAGTTCCGCCCCGGGCCGCCGCCCGCGCTCAGCAGCCAGACTTACCTCAATGCCTTCTCCGAAGTCGAAACGATCGGCATGCAGCGCAGCGCCGCCGCCACCACCGACCAGCGCATCATCGGCGTCTTCTGGAACGGCGCAATCCAGGACTATTGGAACGAAATCGGACAGACCGCTGCACTCGCCGCCAATCTCACCACCGCGCAATCCGCGCGCCTCTTCGCGCTGCTCAATTTCGCTCTTGCCGACACCGTGATCGCGTTCTACGACGCCAAATACACCTACACATTCTGGCGCCCGGTGACCGCCATCCGAGCCGGCGATCCTGCGAATCCCAACTGGCTGCCCGAAACAGTGACCACCGCCGCCGACCCTTCGTATCCGGGTGCCCATGGCGCCATCAGTGCCGCCGCGGCCACCGTGCTCACGGCAGCCACTGGCTCCGACCAGTTTACGCTCAGCGTGACTTCGGAGGTCTTTGCAGGCGTCGTCCGCTCCTTCACGAGCTTCTCCGCGGCGTCGCAGGAGGCCTTCCTCAGCCGCATCTACGCCGGCCAGCATTTCCGTTTCGATCAGGATGCCGGAAGCCAGCTCGGAACAAGTGTGGCCAATTTTGTCTTATCCACCCAGCTTCACTGAAAGGAACCCCAATGCTCCGACTCATACCTATCCTCGCAATCGCACTGCTTTCGATGGCCCACGCGCGCGCCTCGACCATCGATTTCGAATCTCAAGCCGCCGGCCGCGGAGGCGCACTCACAGGCATTCCCGATTCCCCGCTCGTCATCGGCATCGCTACCTTCACGGGCGGCGAACTCCGCCATGCCGAAATCGGTCTCCCTGCCGATCAGACCGGCGTTTACGCCACCGAAGGCCTCTTCGGCTCCGATGGCAACCCGCTCATAATCACGTTCTCCATGCCAGTGACCTCGCTCAGCCTGCTGGTCCTCAACGGCGAAGCCGCCAACCAGACCTACACCCTCTTCAACAACCTGGGCGACAGCGTCCATGCCCAGCTAGCGCTTCCGGGCAGTTTGCAGAATTCAGCCGCAACCCTCTCGCTCTCGGGCCGCGGGATCACCGCGGTCTCCGTTCAGTCCGCCAACAACGATTTCTGGAACTTCGCCATTGACAACGTGACCTTCACCCCGGTGCCCGAGGAGTCGACATGCCTCCTGCTGGCCGGAGGCGCAGGGTTCCTTGCCTGCGCATCGCGCCGCAGACGAAGCAATCACTGCGTCCGCGGCGCATCGCAATAGTGCACGCGATGGAGCAGGTTCCGGGTCCCGCGGCGCAGCGGAATACTGCGCGGGCTCTGCAGGTTGGAGTCGGCGATGGCTCGGACAGCCGTGGCGGCTACGACGCCGGCACCGTCGCCGTTGGCCGTGAAGAGGCCGGGTGCCATGGGGTCTACCTGCGCCTGGAAACTGCAGGCGGCTCCCGATCCCGACTGGACGGCGAACGCGACCGAGCCCGGGCGCGTCCCACCCGGGACCTGGAACTTGATCTGAGTGGGCGCAACACATAGAAGGGCGCCTGCCGCACGATGCCCGGGCTATCGGCAATAGTCACCGTCACGCCTGCCAGCGACGGCGTCAAACCACTCCAGGTATTCTCGCTCGGTCGAACGCTCTGACTCGCGGTATTATCCTTGCTGCCAGCGTTGCAAAGACCTGCTCGACCGCTCACTGTCGAGAACGGAGATCTGGAGATGAAGACAGCGTTGTGCCCGCATGGTCGGCCACCGAAGAGTTGGCTCGATACGCTTGGGAGCGAAGGGTGCCAGGACGCCACCCTTGGCTACCGATATTTCGTGTGTTGGCGGCGTGCGCTGTTGACGCTCTGCGCACGCCTTGGAGTCCTGCCTTTCGGCTAACGCGACTCCGCGGACCTTGACTTCCCCCATCGGCGCTGTGGCCGTAATAGACAATACATATTACGAGTTCAAGTTGGATGGACGCCGGCACCGCGGCTCCACGGGCACTGCCAACAAGCAGCTAGCCATTGAGGAAGAGCGGCGACAGCGGGAACGCCTCGAAAAAAGAGACAGCCAGGTGCTGGAGGAAGGCCCCCGAGCAGCAACGAAAGACGATTAAGCATGCCGCCACCGACTTCCTCGTGGATTACCGGCTGAAGCACGCATCGGCAACATTCGCCGAATACGCGCTTGGCCACGTGACCGGCCTCTTCGGAAAGAAGCTCGTTGTGGAGATCACGCCCGCCGTGGTGAGGCGCTACCAGGCGGACCGGCTGGCTGCGAAGGCTGGTCCGAAGACCATCAACGACGAAGTGCTATTGCTGCTCCGGCTCTGTGGAGACCAGGGCGAACTGATCCGCGCGAAGATGCGTCGGGAAAAGTCGTTGAAGCTGAATACGCCGCCCTCGCCGGCTCGCGCGTACACCGCCGATGAGGGCGCGCATGTTGGCGGAGGCCACGAAGCTGCGCAGCAGAACCCGGCACTGGTCCTGGATCTGAACTGCGGGCTGCGCGATAAGGAACTGCGCCAACTCCGTTGGCAACAGATCGATCTCCTGGAGAAGAAGACGCTCACGGTTGGCAAGTCGAAGACCGATGCTGGCAACCGGGCGGCTGATCCCGCCTGAACGAAACCGTGTCGGCTGAGCTTCAAGTGCACGCTGCGTGGTACGCCAAGCGATTCGGTGAATGCAAGCCGGATTGGTACGTCTTCCCCGCCGGAAAGGGCCAGCCGAACGATCCCACCCGTCCGGTCAGCACGCTC
>DATMNI010000108.1:0-161528 GCA_035570275.1 Candidatus Acidiferrales bacterium
GAAGAACGTGGAAGAAGTCTTTGTGTGGGAGGACGGGACGAAATGAGTTAGAAGGCAGGAGCCAGCAGTCAGGAGTAACGAGTCAGGAGTCAGGAGTCAGGAATATTCTCCCGTGGACCGGAAGAACTGCAGCGATTTCGCGGCGCAGGTCTCCCATCGGAAAGCCTGGGCTCTCGCGCGGCCCCGCCGGGCCATCTCCGTGCGTAAATCGGATGACAGCAAAAGGCGGGTGAGCGCCTCCCGCAGTTCCGATTGGCTGCGTGGATCCACCAAAATCGCCGCTTCTCCGGCGATCTCCGGCAGCGACGAGACATTCGACGTCACTACCGGAACACCCGCCGCCATCGCCTGGGCTACCGGAAACCCGAAACCCTCGTACAGCGATGGGTAGGCGAAAACCGTGGCGGCAGCCGTCAGCGGAGCGATATCGGCTTCCGGCACGTAGCCCAGATATCGCACCCGCTCCAACCGGGCAATGGTCTCAGGCGACGCCCAACCCACCGGACCGGCAACAGCCAGATCGAATTCGTCCCGAATCGATGCCGGCAAGGCGTCGAAGGCGTCGAGCAGCATCGCCACGTTCTTGCGCGGCTCGATGGTACCTACAAAGAGCACGAAGGGGCGAATCAACCCGTAGCGCTTGCGAATGGCGGCGATGGCCGCCGCGGGAGGGTCGAAAAACGCCGGCGCAATTCCCGAGTGGATGACGGTGATTCTGTCTTCTGGAATTCCGAGCACGCGCACGGCATCCTGCCTGGTGCACTCCGAAACCGCGATCAGGCCGTCGGCGCACCGCGTCAGTGCGGCGAAACTCCGGTCGGCGCGCAGGTTGGCCGCCGGATGCAACTCCGGCAACAGGAAGCAGGTCATATCGTGGATGGTGGCGGTGAGGCGAACCTTGCGTGGCGGCCTTCGGACCAGGGCGCTGGCGTGAAAAATGTCCGACCCGCGGCAAAGGAAATCCAGCACGGGCAGCGGGGAATAGTTGGCCAGAGCCAATTCGGCCAAGCCCAGGCCGGTTCGCCAGGGACCGGCCACCGACGCATCGTGATTCAACCGCCCCAAGCCATTCAACGCTGGAAACGTCCGAATCTGGTCCGCGCCCGCCCGGCGCCGCAGGTATTCGATCCAGTAATAGAGATAGTTCTTGACCCCGGCGCTGCGAATCAGCAGAGGCACGGCATCGATGACGACCCGCATGCCCTACCAGCATCCCACGAAGGCGCCGTGGGGTAGGGGACGCTCCCGCCCGATCGCCTGCGCGCAGTGGTTTTTCCAAAAAAGCCGCGTGCGCATCAGGTAGGATGTCGGCGGTCTTCTGGAGTTAATTTCCTAGCTTCGACCGCGGAGATCCAAACCGACTAAACCGTGAAGATCTCCATGGCCTGCTTGAGGCTGGCGACGGGGTCGCGGCCCTGGGCCGGCGAGTATTCGTGGCCAATGTAGCCGGTGTAATTCAGGTCGGCAATGGCTTTGGCCACGAAGTGGTAGTTCAACTCCTGCGTGTCGTCGATCTCGTGGCGGCCGGGGTTGCCGCCGGTGTGGAAATGGCCGATCCACTGGAAATTGTCGCGGATATTGCGCACGATGTCGCCATCCATGATCTGGGCATGGTAGATGTCGTAGAGAATCTTGACCCGCGGCGAGTTGATGCGCTTCATCACATCCACGCCCCAGGCAATGTGATCGAACATGTAGTCCTTATGGTTGACCTTGCTGTTGAGGTACTCCATGCAGATCACAATGTTCTTTTCCTCGGCGTGCGCCTTGACCTTGTTCAGGAAGGCCACACAGTTGTCGGCGCCTTCGGCATCGGCCATGCCGCGGCGGTTGCCGGAGAATGTGATGATGTTGGGCACGCCGTTGGCCGCCGCCTCGTCGATGGCGGCGTGCATGGTCTTTTCGAGTTTGTCGTGATTCTCGGTGCGATTCAGCGCATCCGGGATGGTGCCGCCCGGACCGGGCGGATACATGCTGGGCGTCAGGCCGTACTTCTTGAGCATGGGCCAATCGGCCGGACCTTTCAGGTCGTACCCGACGATGCCCAGGCTGGCGGCCAGCTTGCAGCCGTCCTCAAAACTCATACCGCGGCCGAAAACGCCGCCGGTGACGGTTTGCTTCAGCCGCCCTTTGCGGGGCGGTTCCTGGCCTTTCAGCTCGCCTACTTGCGAGAGCGCCCCGGACGCGGCAAGAGCGGGGAGAAAATCTCGTCGGCGCATGAAACCTCCTGTATTTGGGTACCAGAAGCATGATTATCACAGGGCTTCGGCAAGTGCAACACGAACAGCCCGCGCCGCGAAAGCGCCCGGCGGATGCCAAGGGCGTTGGCCGGCACAGGAATAAATTTCGATCGTTACGGTAGAGTGAGCGCCCTACGAGTATCGTTCCCGAAGGATCTTGACGTGATGCGCAAGGTGTCCCGGGATGATATAGGCCAGCGCGCGCACGGTGAAAGGATTGTCGCTGGCGATGCCGCTGCGGTCCCAGGCCTCGGCGGGCAGATTGCGGAAGAACCCGATGGTGGCGAGGCGCACCGCGCGAAACTCTGCGACGTGGTCGGCCCAGGACACGCGGTCGGCCTCGGCGCCTGCTGCCGCGATGTTCTGATCGTAGCTGGGAAGCGGACTGGTAAAGCCCCGGAGAACCATAGGGCTCGAAACGCGAAGGCCCGTTCGGTGTCCGTGACATGGTTCAGCGCCTGGCGGATGCTCCACTTCCCCGGCGCGTAGCGGTATAGTGAACGGGCTTCGGAGATCCCGGAGAAGAATGCCAGGGATTCGTCCAGTTGGCTCCCGATCAGGGCGGTAGGATCGTCGCCGGGAGCCTGGTCGATGTAGAGGAAATAGTAGGGCGCTGCTTCGTGGGCCTGCGGGCGTTCGGACATGCCAACCACTCTATCCAACCACCCTCGCCCATGTCCATTGTGGGTGTCACACCAAGCAGACCTAGTTTTCGGACCGTTCGAGAGGAGCCCACGCAATGATGGCCCACGGATATCGAGCGCGCGGAACCCCGTTTGCCTGCACGCGCAGGTGGTAGTTGCCGGGTTGGAGATTCGGGTTGGAGATTCCGGTTGGATATTGAGGTTGCTTGCTATTCTCCGCCCCGGCATCAGGAGTAAACGTGTGGACTGGGTGCCTGGATCTTCCGGGCATAACGTATCATACCGCGCGACGCTATCCTTGTAACTTGTTGATCCACAGCCTCTAAACTGTGCTACATCCGCTCGCTACATTACCGGCCTTGACAGCCGCCCCAGTCAATCTCAAGCTCATCTCAATCTCTTGGTCGAGGATCCGTCGGTGGAACCTGTCAGCGAAAACCCTGAACACGGCCGGAAAGCGGCGGTGGCGGTACCCTGGGACGTGCGCTTCGTTGCGTCGAAATTTGGAGGTCATTAGGATGAAAATGCCGGTGGTATACACACGGGACGCGCTAGCGGTGGCCCTGATTTTCATGGCTCCCCTTTTTGGACAACAGTCGTCAGGCTCAATCAGCGGCGTCGTCCAGGATGGCCAAGGCGCGGTGGTTCCCAATGCGAAAGTAGTGTTGATCAACCAAGCCCAAGGCGTGGTGTACCGGGACTTGGACACCAGTGCGGAAGGCACGTTCTTTTTCACTCCGGTGATTCCCGGCACCTACACTGTCACGGTAGAGGTGCCGGGCTTCAAGAAATATTCGCGAAGGGACATCACTCTGTTTGCCCAAGACCGCGTCGGGCTCCCCCCTATCCAGTTGGAACTCGGGACTCTGGGGGAAAGCATCAACGTGGAATCCAGCGCAGTCACGCTGCAAACGGTCAGCGCGGAGCGTTCGGGTGTCCTCACAGGCTCCCAGATGACCGAGTTGGCATCCGTCGGCCGGAATTTCACGGACCTTCTGCAGACGATTCCGGGTTTCAACGCCGACACCCAGAACGCCAACGGTCTGCGCACCGATCAGAACGCTATTGCCGTAGACGGCACCTCGGTGATGGACGTTGGGAACAACAGCGGAGGCGGCTGGCGGCTCAACATGGACATCATTGCCGAATTCAAAGTGCTGACCAACGGCCAGCAGGCTGAATTCGGACGCGTAAATGGGACCGCCGACGTTGAAGCCGAAAGCGCCCGCGCCTGTTCGACAACCTGGTCTCTCTCACCGTGCCCACCGCCGCGGAGCGTAAGGGCGATTTCTCGCAGACCCAGCAGAACAGCAAGCCGGTGATTATTCTCGACCCCACTAATAACAGGTCGCCTTTCCCGGGCAACGTCATTCCGCAGAACCGCTGGAACCAGTACGGCGTTCAGCTAATGAACGTTTTTCCCCTTACCCAACAAGCTGGGCGTGGACCCTGGCTACAACTACCAATATCAGTTCGCGGGAACGGACACGCGGAACGACCGGACGGTCCGCGTGGATTACAACATCGCCCCCAACTGGAAGTTCTTCTTCCGATGGCTCCAGAACAGCCGCGATCTGCTGCAATCCGGCGGTCTGAACGTCAACAATACCATCGGTGTGGGTGCGTTTCATGCGCCCAGCGGCACCATTTCCGGCGCCGGCACCCTGACCACCATCATCACGCCCACGCTGACCAACGAATTCAGCTATGGCAACAGCCGCAACTGGCTTCCCAACTCACCCGCAACAGAGAGCGGGTACCTGCGGGCCAATACCGGCGTCACCCTGCCCCTGTTGTATCCGGATGCGGATAAGCTGGCGAATTTGATTCCCAACATGCTGTTCGGAAGCGAGGTATCGAACGCACCCAACATCTTCATTGGCGGCATGCCGTACGACAACGAGAACCCCACCCAGAACATCACGGACAACGTCGCCAAAGTGTTTGCCAAGCATACCCTGAAGCTCGGGCTTTTCATCGAGACCAGCACCAAGCGGCAGACCGCCACCGAAGTCAACAACGGGCGGCTGAACTTCAACACCGACTCTTCCAACCCGGGCGATACGGGCTGGGACTTCTCCAACATGCTGCTGGGGAACCATCAGACTTTCGATCAGTCCAACACCTACCGCAAAGGACTGTACTACTACCGGAGCTTCGAATGGTACGTGCAGGACAATTGGAAAGTGCGGTCGAACCTGACGCTGGACTATGGCATGCGCTTCTCGATTCTGCAGCCCTGGTACGACAAGCTGAACCAGATCTCCAGCTTCCAGACCAGCGCTTACGATCCGAAGCAGGCAGTGGCGTTGTACCAGCCGGTTCTGGTGAACGGCGTGAAGTCGTCACTGAATCCGCTCACCGGACAGACCGGACTGGCGGCGCTGGTGGGAGCCATCGTGCCCAGCTCCGGCATATAACGGCATCGTCACCACGGCGAACAGCACCAACGGGCCGGGCCTGGTGAACGGTCAAGGCGTGCTCTACGGACCCAGGTTCGGCGTGGCGTGGACGCCCGAAGGTCCCAACGGCAAGATGGTAGTGCGGATGGGCGGCGGCGTGTTCTTTGAGAGGATCCAGGGCAACATGATCTTCAACCAGATCAACTACCCGCCGGAACTTCTCACGCCCAAGATCTACTACGGCAACCTGAGCAACATCGCCAACTCTTCCGGTACCCTGTTCCCGCTTAATGTGGCGGGACTCTCGCCCGAAGGCAAAATTCCAACCGTGTATAACTTCAACGTCAGCGTGCAGCGCGAACTGCCCGCCCACATCCTGTTGGATGTGGGTTACGTCGGCACGCTGAACCGCCACGAACTGGCCCGAACTCCTTTCAACGAGGCGCCCTTCGGCAGCGCCTGGCTACCCCAGAACCAGGATCCGTCCAAGTGCCCCACGTTGTCTACCTGCAAGCTCAACGGCGACAATGCCCTTCCAGTGGACTTCCTGCGTCCCTTTACCGGTTACACCGGCGGCGGCGCGGCGGTGGCGCAATCCGGCCTCGGGGGAGGCGGTTTCATCGCCACGTTCGGCGCCAGTTCCAACTATAATGCCCTGCAGGTTTCGGCCAATCGGCGCATGGCCCGGGACATGACCATCGGCTTGGCCTATACGTGGTCAAAAGTTCTGGGCACGGACGCCGATTATTCCTTTGTGGGCAACCCTCTCAACCACCGCACGGCGGACTATGCTCCGCTCACTTACGACCGCACCCAGACCCTGGTGGTCAACTATGTCTATAACGTGCCGAGTGCAGCGCGGAAGGGGACGTTCCTGGATAATCCCGTCGGCAGGTCGGTTCTGAATGACTGGCAGATCACCGGAATCACCAGCCTTTCGTCGGGTGAGCCGGTGGCGGTGGGCGGCAACAGCGTGGTTTCCCTCGGCAGTTACAACGTGCAAGGAGTGGGCAGCACGACCATCAATCAGGAAATCACAGGATCGGCCGGCTGGTTCCCGCGGCCGGTGCTTTCGTGCAACCCGAACCTTTCATCGGGATCCCGAACGCTGTATGCGTTCATCAACACTTCCTGCTTCGGCCCGGCTCAAGTGGGCAGCACGGGGATGGATTCCGCTCTGCGCCCGATGCGCGGCCCCGGAGTGAATAACTGGAACATGTCCGTCTTCAAGAAGTTCCCGGTGGGGCGCAGCGAACAGCGTTTCCTGCAACTGCGGTTGGAAATGTACAACGCCTTTAACCATACCCAGTGGGGCGGGGCGGTGGCTAGTAACTACGAAGCCGCCGGGTTCAACAATACGCCGACGTTCGATGCTTCGGGCAAGATTACCAACCTGCCGACGGCGCTCGGCGGTGGCGGCGGCCGCTTTGGCTTTGGCGCCCTGAACGCAGTCCGGACCCCGCGCAACGTGCAGCTGGGGGCCAAGTTCTATTTTTGAATACAGAAACAGGAAGGATGATTATGGAAGACCAGAACACGAAACGCTTTGACCGGCGCAGATTGTTTAAGAGTGCTGCTACCCTGGCCGGAGGCACGGCCGCCTATGCCCTGCTCGAAACCGGCTGCGGGTCCGCGAACAGTTCCGCCATGGCGTCCAGCGGGCCCATGATCGTCGCGCTGGACGGCAACGCGGTGGTCGAGACCACGGCTGGAAAGGTCCGGGGCTTTACCAGGAACGGAATCCACACGTTCAAGGGGATCCCGTATGCCGCAACCACCGAAGGAAGCGCCCGTTTCCTCGCCCCTTCCAAGCCCGCGCCGTGGGCCGGTGTCCGCAGTTCCATGTATTTCGGACCGGTGGCGCCCCAGGGTCCCCGGGGCAGTTGGGCCAACGACGAAAATGCCTTCATGTTCCATTGGGATGACGGCATACCCGGCGAGGACTGCCTGCGCGTGAACCTGTGGACACCGGGGACTAACGACAACCGCAAGCGCCCGGTGATGGTGTGGATCCACGGCGGCGGCTTCACTTCCGGGTCCGGCCAGGAACAGCCCGGATACGATGGCGAAAATTTGAGCCGGCGCGGCGATGTGGTGGTGGTCTCGCTCAATCACCGCCTGGGGCCATTGGGCTACTTGAACCTGGCAGAGTTTGGCCGGCAATATGCGAATTCGGCGAACGCAGGCATGCTGGACCTGGTGGCAGCCCTGGAATGGGTGCGCGACAACATCTCCAATTTTGGCGGCGACCCTGGCAACGTGCTCATCTTCGGCCAGTCCGGCGGCGGTTCCAAAGTGGGTACGCTGATGGCGATGCCAGCGGCTAAGGGACTGTTCCACCGGGCAGTGGTGCAAAGCGGCTCGGGGTTGCTGTCGGCCGTGCCGGAGGATTCGGCCAAACTGGCGGCTGCCCTGATGGCCGAACTCGGGCTGCGTCCTTCCCAGGCCGATCAACTCTAGAAACTGCCTTACCAGCGGATCATCGAAGCCGGGACGGTGGCTGCGCGAAAAACCGGGCCTGCGAAAGCTCCGGCCCGGTCCGGCACCGAAGCCGCCGGACGGTTGCTGACCGATGCGCGCCAAATGGAGTTGTTGACGGGCCATGTTCCACCTCACTGGGAAAAGAAGAATTTGCAGATCGTAATCGGCACGGAGGTCATCGACCGTATTCCAGGTCCGGCGCGCGTTTTGGCAGCCTATTCCTGGTAGGTTGCGAAGGCCGCTATGCTTGACGGACAGGCAGGATACTCACAGAGCCGTTCAACCGGCCAGAACCGAGCCGTGTGAGGTGCTAGGATCAACTCGTTGGAACTCGCGATCCAGATTCAGGTCGAAGAACTACCGGAAGGCGTGTTCCTGGCCACCTCAGACGAACTCCCCGGTTTGGTTGCTCAGGGGCGCACAGTTGCAGAAGCACTGGAGGTCGCACGCGACGTTGCGTGCAAGCTGATCGAAGCTCGCCGTGAGCGCGAAGGTGCGCCGAACCTACACACCACAAGTGAGCGGCGCGACTACACCATTGTGGTTGCGGCCTGAATGAGCCGTCTCGGTATTATCGGAGGTGGAGCTTGGTATGAGCCGGGTTGAGAACATCGAGGGTCAGGTCAAAGACCTAAACTCTGAGGAATTGAGAGAATTTCGCGATTGGTTCACAAGCTTCGACGCCGAGTTTGGGACGCGCAGATTGAGGCCGACGCAAGAAATGGCAAGCTGCGTTCCTTAGCCGACCGAGCGCTCCGCGATCGCAAATCGGGCCGCTCTTCGCCTCTGTGACCCACCATGCCGCTCCAGGCTTCTGGAGTTCGTACCGATCCCTACCGGCAAACATCCGAACGCTTGCGGACCGGGCTTTCGCTCTCTTGAAAGCCGATCCCTACGACCCTTCTTTGCACTTCAAGAAAGTCGACAATTTCTGGTCCGCGCGGGTTGGCATCCATCACCGGGTGTTGGGTGTCGAGGTTGAAGACGGTGTCCTCGGTTTTGGATCGGCACCCACGCGGAATACGATCCGTCGGAGGGTTCGTTCGATAGCGCCGTTTGCCTGCCCTTTGGCCATCGCACCGAACAAGAGGCGGAATTCTCAGCAGCAGCAGCAGGCACCGTTTGCGCAAGATACCGTTCGTATGTACACTGTAAAAATACGAATGGTCTTTGATTGGGACGCGCCAACGTGAAGCACGTCGCCCGTCACGGCATTACTCCGGAGGAGTGCGAGGAAGCTTACAGGAATGGACCGATGGTGATCGAGCGCCAAAGAAGGAAGCACGAGCGCCGCAGGCTATGCCTGGGAGAGACCCAGAGAGGCAGGCTACTGACGTTCGTCGTGATCGAGCGCAAAGGCAAGGTCCGGTTCGTCACCGCATACCCGATGCATGGGTTGCAGCGCCGTGTCTATCGAGGAGAGAATGAATAATGGCGACCAAGCATAGAATACCGGGGTTCAAGTCGGAAAAGGAAGAGGCCACGTGGTGGGACGCTCATCCCGAGGTCATTACCGAACTGTTCCTGAAGGCCAGAAAGGAAGGCAGGATCAAGCGGCTGCCTGTGGTTCGCGCGGCGACTAAACCCGTGACAATCCGTATGGCGGTCGCCGATGTCGAAGCTGCGCAGGAGATTGCCCAGCGGCGGGGCGTTCCCTATCAGACGTACATCAAGGGACTGTTGCACCAGGCTTTGGATCGCGAGAGAAAGGCAAGCTGAGCGGAACCACTGCCGCTGGCAATCTAACGGAGACTCGCGACGACTTTAGACAACGCATTGATTGGGCCAAGAACGAGTTGGCTGAGCGCGAATGCAGTGACTGGTTGCAGGCGTACATGAAGTCCCCTGGCTTTACAGAAAAGTGAATTTGACCTGCCCCACGCAGGTTGCTCTGCAAAAGGTTGACTCCCAGTGACGCCGCGACGTGGACGGCAACTTCCTCGAAAGTGGTTTCGGAATCTGGGCTCGCAGGTCATTTAGCCGCAAGCGCCCAAACCCTTTCGAATGCTCGTGCGGATTGGCGCCCTAAAGACCGAACTGCAAAGTTTGGAACCCAAAACAGAAGCGGAGCACAGATCGAAGGAACAAAGTTCATTTTGGCGAGGGGCTTCATCCCAATGCCCTTGAGGTATGATACCCCGCCGCTACCTGATTGCACCATCCCTTAAGCACATGAAAACACTGAGCATCCCATCGGGCCGGCGTGGATAACGGTAGCAGGCTTGCGGTGTACCTCCAAAAATGCCAAGCTCATTAAATTCGGCGGCCTCCCTCGTTTCACGATTGCTCTGGCATGCAAGAATGAGGACGCAGGTTTGATGACGAAGCTTTCCATCCAGTTGCGCGACCCGTTGGGCTGGCGATCCAGGTGGCTGCTCGCGGGTTTTTTGTGGTGCCTCCCCTGCCTGTTGGCGCAGCAGGACGTTCCGGAGGCGCAGAAGAATCCATTCGCCGACAGTACGGATGCGAGCAGCGCCGGCCGCAAGATATACGATGCGGCGTGCCAGGGATGTCATGGAGGCGAGGCCCGCGGCAGCGACCGTGCTCCAGCTTTAGGCGGCGCCGCGCTGGCGCACGGAAATGCCGACGGCGAGGTTTTCCAGAACATCCGGGCCGGAATCCGAGGCACGGCAATGCCGCCTTTCGGACAGTTCAGCACCGATCAGATCTGGCAGGTGGTTTCCTACATCCGCAGTCTCGCCGCGCCGGGTCTGTTGACGGAAACCGTGAGCGGCAACGCCGACCGTGGACGCCGCGTTTTTGAAGTCGAGGCGCGGTGCGTTGACTGCCATCAAGTAAATGGTCTGGGGACGCCGATCGGCCCGGATCTGTCGGCCGCCGGCACGTTGCCTACGGAACAACTCCGGGCGACGATTCTCAATCCCAACCAACCGGGCGCGGGGGCCGGTAGAGGTACCCCGCCGGGGCCTGGCCGCGGCAACGGACGGGGCGGACGCCCCGGACGCGGAACCGGCGTTCGGGCAGCGGCGATCACGGTGAGGACGCTGGATGGTAAGGAGTATCGCGGAATCCGCCGCAATGAGGATGTCTTTTCGCTGCAGATGGTCGATTTGAGCGGAAAACTGCGCCTCCTGGACAAGTCGGATCTGGCGGAGATCCGGTTAGAAACCAAGTCACTGATGCCCGATGACTATGCCTCGCGGCTCACCGCCAACGATCTTCGCGACCTGGTGGCGTATTTGAAGACGCTCCATGGTTTCGATCCGTCCAAACCGTCACCGCTTGCTAACGCGCGCGGCTCCGATGATCAAGGTTCGACCGGCGGCGTGCCCTACGAACGCATTCGTGAAGCAGCGGCCAAACCGCAGAACTGGCTCACCTATTGGGGTGACTACAGCGGGCGCCACTTCTCCGGGCTGGCTCAAATCAACGCGGCGAATGTTGCCCAGCTTCAGGCTCAGTGGACCGTGCCGATGCCCGGCGATGGTATGGTGCAATCGGTGCCAATCGTTGCAGACGGAGTGATGTACACCACCGGGCCGCCTGGAGAGGTGTTCGCGTTGGATGCGCGTACCGGGCGCCAGATCTGGAAATATCAGCGGACACAGAAGGCGGTGAATCCATATGAAAGCAACCGGGTGAATCGTGGTGTTGCCGTCCTGGGAAACCGGATCTACTTCGGAACGCTCGATGCAACGCTGGTAGCGCTCGATGCCCGGAGCGGCGCTCTTGTCTGGGAGACGCCGGTTGCCAACACCATGGAGGGTTACAGCATTACGTCGGCCCCGCTGGTGGTCAAAGACAAAATCATCACCGGGGTGGCGGGCGGTGAGTACGGGATCCGGGGTTTCATCGACGCCTACGACCCGGGCACCGGCAAGCGTCTCTGGCGCCTGTACACAATTCCGGGACCCGGCGAGTTCGGCAGCGACACCTGGGAGGGCGATAGCTGGAAACACGGCAGTGCGGGCACATGGCTTACCGGCACATACGACCCGGATCTGAATACGTTGTACTGGCCGGTTGGCAATCCGGGTCCGGACACAAATGGCGATGTCCGCAAAGGTGACAACCTGTTCAGTTGTTCGGTCATCGCGCTCAATCCGGATACCGGTCAGCGCAAGTGGCACTATCAGTTCACTCCGAACGACACGCACGACTGGGACGCCACCGAAGACGTGATGCTGGTCGATCGCGTGTGGAGGGGAGAGCGTCGCAAGCTCCTGCTGCAGGCCGACCGCAACGGCGTCTTCTACGTTCTGGACAGGATCACCGGGGCGTTCTTATCCGCCGCTCCTTTTGTGCGAACCAACTGGGTGAGTAGCTGGGACGGTGCCGGCCGCCCAATCACGACTCCGGGCTGGCGGGCAACCCCAGAAGGCAGCACGGTGTATCCAGCCGGGGGTGGAGGGTCGAATTTTCAGGCGCCGTCCTACAGCCCACAGACTGGTTGGATGTACTTCGCATATCATGACAGTGCGGGGCGGTACTCTTCCGGGCCGGCTCCTTATGAGGCCGGCCGGCAATTCTGGGGGCGCGGAAGCGGCGGCGGATTCCCTGGTGGCGGATTCCCTGGAACCGGGCCGGGAGACGAGCAGGGCGTGCAGGCCTTTGATCCTGAAACCGGGAAGGCTCAATGGAAATTCCAGTTGACGCAAAACTCGCTTTCCGCAGGCGTGTTGGCCACAGCCGGCGGTTTGGTCTTCGTGGCATCCCGCGAAGGCAATTTTCTGGCGCTGGATGCGAGGAGTGGTAAGGCGCTATGGCATTTTGGAGCGGGAGCCGAAATGGCATCGTCGCCGATGAGTTACGCGGTAGATGGGCGGCAATACGTTGCGATCTCGTCTGCGGGAGCGCTGTTCAGCTTCGCGCTGCCGCCGGAAGCCGGGAACACCGTGAGGCCGAAATGATTTTGAGGAGGCGCATGTTCGATCTACTCATGTTCGATCTTCGACGTTCGTTCATTTTTGCCGCAGCCCTGGCGCTGTCCATGGTGGCATCGAGCCTTCTGGCGCAAGAAGACGCTCCGCCTACCGGAGGTCGCGGGACGCAAGGCGGGAGAGGCGGCCGCGGTGGACGCGGCGGTGGAGGCCGGGGCGGCACTCGCGAATTCCTCGGCTTGGGGCCTGCGCCTGATGAAGCGGCCGCCAAGAAGGGCGAGCCACTATACAAACAGAATTGCTCCACATGCCATGGTGAAACCGCGCGCGGCGCGCAGGGTCCGAATCTCGTCCGCTCCGTCCTGGTTCTTCACGATGAAAAAGGAGAGGAGATCGGCCCGGTAATCAAGAACGGGCGTCCGCAGGGCGGCATGCCGGGCTTCCCAGGCCTCTCCCAGGACGATCTGTACAACATTTCGCAGTACCTACACCTGCAGGTTGAACTCGCAGCCAACCGCGGCACCTATGGCGCTACCTATGGCGCGCTGAGAAACGAGGTGAGTGGCGATGCCGCGAAGGGGGAGCAGTTTTTCAATGGCGCCGGCGGCTGCACCCACTGCCATTCCGTAACCGGTGATCTGGCGAAAATCGGAGCTAAGTTTTCCCAGGCCTCGGCGCTGCAATCCCGCTTCTTATGGCCCGCCACGCCAGGTCCGGCCAAGGTGAGCGTCACCCTGGCTTCCGGCGAATCGATTACCGGGACAGCGCGGACTATGAATGACTTCGATGTTTCCATCACCGACGCCGGGGGCCGCTACCACCAATGGCCGCGCGACCAGGTCAAGGTTGAAATCGAAGACCGCCTGAGCGGACACCGGGCGCTGCTACCGAAGTACACGGATGCGGATATCCATAACCTTACAGCCTATCTGGTGACGTTGAAATGAAACTGCGGGAAATGAAACTCTGCCGGCTTCTGCTCATTGCCCTGTTCGCGCCCGTGGCCCAACATACGGCTATGCAGGCCCAAGGTCTCGACCCGGGCGCTTTGACTCTGTTCCACCAGCCGAAGGACGCCTGGCCCACCTATAACGGGGACTATTCGGGCCGGCGCTTCTCGGAATTGGACCAGATCAGCCAATCCACCATCGATCTGGTGAAAATCGAGTGGATGTATCGGATCACGTCCGTGGGGCCACAAAGAGGCGTCGGCGGTCCGGCGATCAAATCTACCCCGCTGCTGGTGAACGGCATCCTCTACTTCACGATTCCGGACCACATTTTCGCGATCAATGCCCGGACCGGCGAACATCTCTGGCAGTACGATTTCGAGGACAAAGGCGGCCACCTGGTAGGCCAGCGCGGAGTGGGGATGTATGGGGACTGGCTCTATTTCATCAGCCCCGACGGCTGGTTCATTTCGGTGAACGCGCAGAACGGCAAAGAGCGCTGGAAAAAGAAAATCGCCGACGAGAAGCTGCAATACTTCACGACCATGGCGCCGCTCATAGTCAAAAACCACGTCATCGTGGGAGTCGGCGGCGACGCCATGGATGTGCGAGGTTATCTGGAGGCGCGCGACCCCGAGACGGGCGAATTGCAATGGAGGTGGTACACCACGCCGGAAAAGATGGGCGACCCGGGCTCGGAGACATGGCCTAACCTGGAGGCAATGCACCACGGCGGGGGAATGACATGGCTCCCTGGCACCTACGATCCAGACCTGAACCTGCTGTATTGGGGCACGGGGAATGCGAACCCGGTGTTTGCAGGCCAAGGCCGGAAAGGTACGAATCTCTGGACTGCCTCGACTGTGGCGCTGAATCCGGATACCGGCAAACTGGTCTGGTATTTTCAGGCTTCGCCGCACGACACGCACGATTGGGATAACGTGGAAACGCCGGTATTATTCGATGCCGCAATCAACGGCCAACCGCGCAAACTGTTGGGGCAGGCGGCCCGAGCCGGATGGTTCTTCGTCCTGGACCGCACCAACGGGAAGAACCTGGTCTCAAAACCGTTTGCCGGTACGGGGAACTGGGCATTGGGCGTGGATGCGAAAGGCCAGCCGATTCCCAATCCGGAGAAAGAGCCGAAGGTCAATGGCGCAATGATCGATATGCCCGCCATGGGGGCTACGAATTGGCCTCCACCCAGCTACGATCCACAGACCGAATTATTCTACTTCAACGGGACCACCGGATATGGCATGGCCTACCTGTACGACACGTCCGACAAACCGGAGGGATACGGCGGAGGCGGCGGAGGCAATTTCGACTCGCGCTCCGCGCTATTTGCCATGGACATCCGGACCGGGGCCATCAAATGGAAACACGACCATGGCAGCGCAGGCGGCGGAATGAGCGGGGGCGTCCTGACTACGGCGGGTAAGCTGCTATTCACCGGCGATTCCGGCGACCTGGTCGCATTTGACCCCGCGACGGGCAAACCCATGTGGCGCCAACGGCTGACGCAAGCCGTGAGTAACGGACCATCGTCGTGGATGCTGGATGGGAAGCAATACCTGATCGTCGGCGCCGGCGACACCCTGTATGCGCTAACGCTGGCGCGGAAAAGGTGAACGTTGAAAATCAGGAAAACCCAGCGGTGGTAAGGTACCAATTTCATGTACTGGACGCGCCGCGATTTTCTCAAGTCCCGGCGGGTTCGTGGCTGGCAAACTACCGGGCGCTGGCAGCGCCATAGCGAAGATGGTCAAGATCACAGCCCTCAAGACGCTCCAACTGGATAACGTCGGCGACGGCTGCCTGATCCGCATCGAAACGGATTCCGGGTTGGTCGGCTACGGCGAATCCGGAATCAACTCCAAGCTGGCGCGCCGCATCGAGACGATCCAGCAGACACTCATCGGGCAGGATCCCAAGGAACTGGTTGCCCGCGTAAGCGCACCTCTATGGCGGATCGAGAAACCTCTTGATTTTCCTTCAGGCGGCCGGGCGCATATGCAGGCAAGCCGGGATCCGGACGTCATATTCACTGAACGACGAGCACAAATCAGGCGCCTCTCGGAGACCAATACGGTTCGCCGGCGCGAACCAACCGAATCGGCACCTCGGTGATGAAGGTGCGCAGCCAGTTGGCGCAATCCTCCATGCCGGGTTCCTCGGAGATGGCGTGTCCCAGGATGATCTGGCCCTTGTTCTTGCCGAACGCCGCCGCGTCCAGGACATATTCGGTATCGTCGAAGGGACCGCCCGCTTCGGGATTCTCACCGCCCATCACCACATCGATGTCCGGCGAAACTCGCGGCATCCCGTAGCCCATGCCGACAGCCACAGTACTCACTTTGGCGTTGGGATCGCCTACCACCCGCAGAGCGCGCGCACCCAACTGCTTCTTCACATCGGCCGCCAAAGCTCCCAGAGTCGTCGGCGGAAGAACAAAGGATCGCTGGTTCGGCCCGGTGGCGCGATCGGTCCATCCCAGTGCCCGCGCCAGCCCCACCCAGATCAGGTCCGGCCGCCGCGAATGAATGTGGTCATGGAAACGCCAGACCACCATGTTGTTTTTGGTACAGAAGTCGGTTTTGAACTTGTATATCGGGTCCGCGGCCAGATCCTGGACCTTGTCTTGATCGTTCCAAAAGGTCGGCTCGTGGCTGACCACCATATTCAGCCCCGCGGAATGAGCCCGCTGGATCATATCCAGAGTTGCCATGAACGTAGTCGCGATCCCCTGCACTTCGGTATCGGGACTGCCCACTTTGAAAGTGTCGCGGGTCGTCTGCTCGTTCCACGGGATGCCGATATTCTTTTTGATGCGCTCCACCACGTCGTTCGCGGTCATCTCAGGCAGGCCTCCAGTACGGGTCGCCCGCGGGTATCCACCGGACGGGAACCTCGGGGACCAACGCCTTCAACCAGCCGGCGCAAACATTCATGCCAGGCTCTTCCGACATCACGCGCCCCAGCATGATCATGCCCTTCTTCCGACCCGACGCTACGGTATCCTGTGCGTACTCCACAGACTCCCACTCGCGCGTCTCTCCGGCCATCAGCACGTCGCATTCCGGCAGACTCTTCATGGCAGCGGCCAGGGTGGAGACGCCCGGTAGCAGCGCGATCCGCCGCACCGGGGTTTGCGGATCGCCAATCACGCGGATACCGGCGCGCGCTTTAAGGCGCTTCGCCAGGTCGTCGGCCAGTGCCGTCAGCGTAACCGCCGGCACATCGTAGCGGAACTCATCGTCGCCCACCCGGTACCTGGTCCAACCAAGCATATCCGCGAGACCGGTGGCGAACGGATCGGGTTTGCGGCCGCGCCAAAGATCGGTAAAGCGCCAGACCACCAGTCCGTTATTCTCAATGAACTCCCTCTTAGCCGCATAAACCGGATCGTCGGTTGTTACGCCCGCCCGACCGCGTCCCGCGCCAAGGCTGGCCCCTGCGGCAGGATCAGGCTGCGCATCCAGGCGGCCGAAGAAGGTCGGTTCCAGCGTGACCACCAGGTTCGCCTTACCTTTGGACGCGCGGGTCAGCACGTCCATGGTCGCCATCCCCGTGGTGGCGATCCCCGTGACGGGTGTGGCCGGATCACCAGCCTTAAAGGTATCGAGGGACTGCGGCTGCCACGGAACACCGACATTCTTCCGCATGCGGTCGACGACCTGTTGAGCCGTCAGCGGAGTGCCCTGTGCCGACAAAGGCGGTCCCGCCAGCGCCACTGTGCCTGCCAGGCGTGCGAAGCGCCTTCGAGAGAGCTGCATGACGCCATCAATCATATCTTTGATGGACGGTCACGTCAAAAAGGTGACTCGGTGCGCGCGGTGATTCAATGCAATGTTCACCGCCGAGACGCAGAGGAAAATCCGCAGAAGATATCTGTCGCTAACACCCACCGCACCAGGAATCTGGCCTACGTGATCGGATTAGCACCGATAAGTCGGCCAGAGTCCAGTGGTTCCAGCGAAGGCTGGCCATCGGTGTGCGGGAAGCCTGGGGAGCCTGGTGGAGAGCCGGCATCCGTCACCGCGCTAGCAAGAAGATTATGCAGACCGGCGAGGGAGTCTTGAGATCGTCGCCGGTAGGAGTCAGGCGGCCCGTCGTCCGGGCGATGCGGAAAAGCACGATATTGTTGGTGTTCTGGTTGGCTGCCAGGAGATAAGCGCCGGTCGGGTCGATGGCGAAATTTCGCGGCATCTTCCCTCGCGTCGGGACATGCTCGACCAGCGTCAGCGTCCTGGCGCGGGGGTCGATCGCAAACACCGCGATGCTGTCGTGGCCGCGATTCGAGGCATATAGAAACCTGCCATTGGGATGAACTTGCAGCTCCGCCGAATTGTTGGTTCCACTAAAGTCCTTCGGCAGCGTTGAGATTGTTTGCAACTCTTTCAGGGTCCCGCCGGTGTGGTCATAAGCGAACACCGTCACCAAAGATCCCATTTCGCTGAGTGTGTAGGCAAACTTTCCGTCAGGATGAAACACAAAGTGGCGCGGGCCCGAGCCTTGAGTAACCTTGGTGAAGGGAGGGTCGTTCGGCGTGAGCATGCTCTTGGCCGCGTCCAAACGATACGAAAGAACCTGGTCCAGCCCCAGGTCCGGCACGAAAACGAAGCGGTTGTCGGGTGACAGGCTGACCGCATGGGCGTGCGGCCCCCTCTGCCGCGGACCAGTGCTGGAGCCCGAGTGCTGCACGAATGCCGACGCCCGACCCACGCTGCCGTCCGCGTTCAACGGGAAAGCCGCCACGCTGCCGCTGCCGTAGTTTGCCACTATCAGGGACTTGCCTGTCTTGTCCACCACCAGGTGGGCGGGGATGGTGCCGCGTGTGGTCACCTTATTCAGCGCGGTCAGCATCCCCGTCTTGACTTCGATCGAGAAGGAACTGACGCTGCCGGCGCTCTGGCCTTCATAATTCGAGATCTCATTCACCGCGTAAAGAAACCGGTGGTTCGGATGGAGGGCCAGGAACGACGGATTCTCCGTCTCCGCCACCAGGCCGATGGAGGTTAATTTACCAGTCGACGGCTGGAAACGGTAAGCGTAAATGCCTTTGCTGTCTTGCCTGGTGTAAGTGCCGACGTAGACAAGAAGCTCGCCTTTGGAGGGAACCCTCTTGGCACCCTGGTTGGCACCCTGGGGGCGTGGCGCCGCGAGTAGCGCTGGGAGCACCGCCGCGAAAACCAGGCAGGCGTATCGGATGATTTTCATGGGTATATCAGACCATACGTCTGGTCTTGAGGCAATCCGGGACCGGCGGATTGCCAATCCGCCGGACCCAGAGGGTACCCCTAACAACCTGCCTCACAATAAAACCCTCTTGACATCGCCCTCCGCTAGTGCTAATTTTCTAGCATGATGCTAAAAATCCAGCAGGAGCTGGGGCAGTGAGCGCCCTGGCCGGCTTGAGCCGGCGCGAGCGCCAGATTATGGAAATTCTCTACCAGCACGGCAAGGCATCGGCCTCCGAGGTAAGGGAACTCATGGAGAGTGCGCCCGGTTACTCGGCGGTGCGGGCCATGCTGCGCGTCCTGGAAGAGAAGGGCCACGTGAAGCACGAAGCCGCTGGGCTGAAGTATGTCTACGTGCCGACCGTGGGGCGCGAGAAGGCCAAGCGGTCGGCCGTGAAGCACGTGCTCGACACGTTTTTTAATGGATCGCCGGAACAAATCGTGGCGGCGCTGCTGGATGTCTCGGCGACGCGGTTGACGCCAGGCGAGTTGGACCGGATGGCGGAAATGATCGAAAAAGCCAAGAGGGAGGAAAAGTAAAATGGCGGACCTGAGCGGTTTGGCAATGCCGGTTCTGGTGAGCGCGGCGCTCAAGAGCACACTCGTGCTGGGCGCGGCATGGTTGATGGCGTTAGCGTTGCGCGGGCGGTCGGCGGCCGCGCGGCATTTGGTGTGGACGGCGGCGGCGGCGGCGCTGCTGGCTCTGCCCCTGCTTTCGATTTCGTTGCCTTCGCTGCGCCTGGGCGCGGGCGGGGGGCTCTTGCCGGCCAATCTTGGCTTGGTATTTCACGCCACCGGCGCCGGCGGGGTGAACGCGGCGGCGGCGCCATTGCCGGCCGTTGCGGGAACCGGCGTGCACGCCGCGGTCCGCGCGCCACAGGGCATCTACTGGAAGATCTGGGACTGGAAGATCTGGCTGCTGTCGATTTGGGTCGCGGGCGTTTTGTTCTCCATGGCGCAGATGCTGGTGGCTTGCGCCGCGCTGCGGCGAATGCGCGGACGCGCGGTTCCCTCGCCCGACCGTGACCGCGTGCGGACACTGGCGGAAGGGCTGGGTATTCGGCACGAAGTCGAGGTGCTGGAGACCGCGCCCGGCGGCATGCCTATGACCTTCGGGCTTCTGCGGCCTGCCATCTTCATGCCCACCGATGCCGAAACCTGGACCGACGATCGCCGCCAGATGGTACTGCTGCACGAACTGGCGCACGTGCGCCGCGGCGACGTAGCTACCCACCTGATGGCTCGCGTGGCGCTCAGCCTCTATTGGTGGAATCCGCTGGCCTGGACCGCCTGGCGCGAGTTTCTGAAGGAGCGCGAGCGCGCGGCCGACGACCTGGTGTTGAGCTCGGGCGCCGCCGCCACCGAATACGCCGGCCACCTGCTGGAAGTGGCGCGGACCATGCAAACGGCTCAGCCGGTCGCCTGGGCCGCCGTCGCCATGGCGCGGCCGTCTCAACTGGAAGGCCGGCTGATGGCTATTCTGGATGGCCGGCGGAATCGGCAGCAGCCGGGCCGTCTGACGGCTGCGTTAGCTGCCATGCTGGCCGTTGCCGTGGTGTTGCCGTTGGCGGCGCTGCAATCGCAGGATGAACCGGCGGTGGCGGCGCGCTTCCGGGTTGACGTCCAAGCCCAGGAAGTGGACGCCACCATCCGCGCCGCCATGGGCCAGAAGAACCATCAGATGCTGGAGCAAGCCGCCGCGGCCTTCGAAAAGCTGCGCAAGTTCGACGAGGCTCAAAAACTGCGCGAAGCCGCTCTGGCCATCCGCGAGGAAGTTTCCGGCCCGCAGAGCGTGGACTACGCCGTCGGTCTGACCAATCTGGGCGACCTGGCCCGCAAGCGCGGCAAGTTGGCCGATGGCGATCCCTATTACGCCAAGGCAGTGGCCGCGGTTGGCGATCGCGCCGAGACCGCGCAGGCATTGGTGTATCTCAGCCAGGGCGCTTTCCGAACCCACGAGTTCGACAAAGCCGTGGAGTTTGCGCAGCGCGCCCGAAACGTGGCCAGCCCCGGCGCCGAGACCGGCAAGGTGATGACCTGGATGGGGCAGATCCGCGAAAAGCAGGAGAACGCGGCCGATGCCGAATCGCTATATACAGGAGCGCTCTCGCAGGACCCGCCCAATTCGCCTGAAGCGGCGCTCACCATGGAGGTCTATGCACGCTTCCTCCGCAGCCAGCAGCGCACCAGCGAAGCCGAGGTCATGGATGCCCGGGCCGCGGGCGTGAGGAAGGCATTGGTCTCCGCGGCGACCGTTAATATCAGGGGCACGGCGCAAACTTACCGCGTAGGCGACGGGACCACTCCTCCCAAGCTTCTCAAGAAGCTCGAACCTGGGTATACCGAGGAAGCGCGTGCCGCCAAGATCGCGGGCACGGTGTTGCTTCAGATCGTGATCGAGCCCAATGGCCTCGCCACCGATTTCCAACTCCTGAAGGGTGTCGGGTTCGGACTCGACGAAAAGGCCGTGGAAGCAATTAGCCAGTGGCAATTTCAGCCGGGTACGAAGAATGGCGTTCCCGTGCCCGTGCAGGCGCAGGTCGAAGTGAATTTCCGGCTGATGTAAGCGGCACACACAGACCTGGAGGCCCGTGCTACCCATGCGAACCGTGCGCAACAGCCCGGGCTTCACCCTGATCGCCGTGTTGACGCTGGCGCTGGGCATCGGCGCCAACACGGCCCTGTTCAGCGTAGTTGACGCGGTCCTGCTTCGGTCGTTCGGATACACCGACCCGGCCCGCCTCATTGAGATCTCCGGCGTCAACAAGAAAGGCCAGAACACCGGCGTCTCGCTGCCCGATTTCCAGGCTTTCCAGTCCAGAGCGCGTTCGCTCGAACAGGTGGGCGTTTCGCGCGTTCAGACGTTCACACTTGCCGGCGGCGCCGGGAATGGGCCGCGGGAGCCGGAGAACCTCTACGGGCAGATGGTCTCGCGCGATTGCTTTGCGGCGCTGGGGTCGGCAGCCATACTGGGCCGGACTTTCAACGCCGCCGATTTCGATACGGGCACGCCGCTGGTGGCCGTCATCGCGTATCCGCTGTGGCGGGCCAGTTTCGGCGGCGATTCCCAGATGGTCGGCCGGCACGTTCTGATGAACGGCGCCGATTATGCAGTCATCGGTGTGATGGGGCCGGATTTTCAGTTTCCGCATCCGGCGTTCAAAGTCTGGGCGCCCTGGAAACTGAGCGCGGAGGATCTGGCGAATCGGACTGCCCACCCGTTTACCCTGGTCGCCCGTCTGAAACGCGGCGTGACGCCGGCCGCCGCATTGGCCGAACTGCAGGGCCTTTCGCAATCGCTGGCGCATGAGTTCCCCGCTACCAACGATGGCTGGCGCGCCGTCACCGCGCCGGTCAACGAACGCGTACTCGGCAACGTCCGGCCGGCGTTGCTCACTCTGCTGGGCGCGGTCGGTTTCGTCCTGCTGATCGCCTGCATGAATGTATCGAACCTGCTGGTGTCGCGCGGCATTCCGCGGCGAGGGGAGATGGCGGTGCGGGCCGCACTCGGAGCCACCAGGATGCGGCTGGTGCGGCAACTTCTGGGCGAAAGTCTCGTCATCGCCGGATTTGGCGGCGCCTTGGGTCTGCTGTTCGCGTACTGGGGACTGCGCGCCCTGGTGGCCAGCCTGCCGGTGCGCACCATCTCAATCCTTCCGGGTTTGGATCGAGCCGGTCTCGGTAGTGGAAGCGCCGGCGGCCGCGTGCTGCTGGTTTCCGTGCTGGCCAGCCTGGCGTCGGCAATCGTCTTTGGGCTCTTTCCCGCACTCCAGCTTTCGCGGCCCAACATCGAGGGCAGCCTCAAGGAAGGCGGGCGCGCCACCACCGCCAGCGTGCGCGGCCGCCGCTTCCTCAGCGGCCTGATCGTCCTGGAAACGGCGCTTTCGGTGGTGCTGCTGGTGGGCGCCGGGCTGATGATTCGCAGTTTCGCGCGAACCATGCAGGTGAACCTGGGCTTTCGCCCCGAACATGTGTTGACCGCGCAGATTCCTTCGCCGTGGGACGATTCCCGGCGCAGCAGCCCTGAAGAGACCGCGCGCCAGATGCAATACTTCCGCCAGATCGTGAAGGGCGTGCAAGGCATCCCCGGCGTGAGCGCAGCCGGGCTGGTCACGGTGCTGCCGCTGGGGGTGGTCCACATTCAGACCCGGATTTTCATCCACGGCCGGCCGGCGCCTGGTCCGGGCGAAGATATCCGCGTGCAATACCGGGGCGTCAGCCCGGATTATTTCGGCGTGATGGGCATTCCCGTTCTGCGCGGGCGCGGGTTCACGGAAGACGACCGGACTGGACAACCGGCCGTGGTGGTGGTCAACCAGGCCATGGCGCGCGCTTTCTGGCCCAATGAAGACGCGGTCGGCAAGCAGATCTCGATGGGCAACCCGACAACCGGGCCGTGGATCACCGTGGTTGGCGTGGTAGCCGGTGTGCGCCATGACCGTCTCACCGCCGAACCGGAGCCGGAGTTGTACACCAGCTACCTGCAGACGCTGCTGGCGCCGCAGGTTTCGACGGTGGTCTTGCGGACCGCCGACAATCCGCTTTCGCTGGCAACCACTTTGCGTGCGGCGATTCACCAGATCAACCCAAACCAGCCCGTGGCGGAGGTGAAAACCATGACGCAAGTGGTTTCCGACTCCGTGGCGCAACCGAGGCTGTACACGGTTCTGCTGGCGATTTTCGCCGCTCTGGCGTTGCTGCTGGCCGCCGCGGGGATCTTCGCCGTGATCTCCTGCACGGTGAACCAGAGCACCCATGAGATTGGGATTCGCATGGCGCTGGGCGCCACACCGGCCCACGTGCTGCGGGCGATGATGCGGCGCGCGGTGGTAGAGGCGGCTGTTGGCGCCGGTTTCGGGTTGGCGATTGCGGCAGGGCTCACCGGAGTTCTGAAGAGCCAGCTTTACGGTGTGACGGCGACCGACCCACTGACATTCGCCGCGGTGCCGGTGCTGCTGACGTGCGTGGCACTGGCGGCCACGTATCTGCCGGCGCGCCGCGCCACTCGCGTGGACCCGCTGGTGGCGCTGCGGGCAGAGTGAGGACCACTCCCTGACGGTTGTGGCTCCGATCGCAGCCGCGCGCGTCGATTCGGAGCCGCGCGCGTCAGCAAGCGGGCTACACTAACGGCTGTGAAAGAAGCGATTGACGCAGCCTACGAGCGCATCCGCCCCCTGGTGCGCGAAACTCCGGTGGAAGAATTCCAGGATGGCGCCTTTCTCAAACTGGAGCACCTGCAGCGCACCGGGTCGTTCAAATTTCGCGGGGCATCTAATAAGGTGGCGCTGCTCACGCCGCAGCAGGCAGCGGCCGGTGTAGTCACGGCATCCAACGGGAATCATGGCCTTGGGGTGGCGGCGGCGGCGCAGGCGCGCGGTATCGCGGCTCAGGTATTCGTCTCGTCTCACGTTGCGCCGGCCAAAGCTCGCCGGATTGAGGCGCTCGGAGCGCATATCCACGCCGTTGGCGACGACCCCCTGACGGCCGAACTGGCGGCTCGCCGGGCCAGCGAAGAGACCGGCAGGACGTTCATCTCGCCGTACAACGACACGGCAGTCATGGCGGGGCAGGGAACCATCGCGGTGGAACTGCACCGGCAACTACCGAAACTGGATGCGGTGCTGGTGGCGGTGGGCGGCGGCGGCCTGATCGGCGGCATCGGCAGTTATCTGAAAGCAGTGTCGCCGCAGACGGAGATGGTGGGCTGCTGGCCCCAGAACTCGCCGGTGATGTACGAATGCATGCGCGCCGGCAGGGTGGTGGACGTCCCGGAATTGCCCACGCTCTCCGAAAGCACCGCGGGCGGCCTCGAGCCGGAATCGGTGACGCTGGAAGTCTGCCGGCGCGTGATCGACCGGTGCGTGCTGGTCACGGAAGCCGAGATTCTGGCGGCCATGCGGCTGATCCTCGAGACCGAACATTGGGTGATCGAAGGCGCCGCGGCGGTGGCGGTGGCGGCCTATCTCAAAGAGGCCGCGCACTATGGGCGAAAGACTGTGGCCATCGTGATTTGCGGCCGCAACGTTTCGCCGGACGTTCTGCGGCGTTTGCTATGATGGCGCCAATTATGATGGCGCCAATGATGAAATACCTCGCGATCGGGCTGCTGTGGGTGGTTTGCCCGTGGGTAGCGCCGGCGGCGGCCGAATCCTACCGGTTCGGCGCGGTCTGGGATGGCGACAAGGTCTGGAAAGACGCCTGCATCACGGTTCAAGGGGAGCACATCGAAAGGGTCGGTGCCTGTCCCGCCGGCGCCTTGAATCTCTCGCGGTACACGGCGATTCCCGGGATGATCGACGTCCACACCCACATGACGTACGTGTTCGAAAACAAGGTGAGCCGTCCGGGCCGCGGGGCCGCGGTGGTTTTCCTGGCGCAGGACAACGCGCGCAAGACGCTGGAAACCGGCGTCACTACGGTGCGCGACCTGGGGGCGCAGAACTACGCCGATATCGCTATGCGCGACCTCATCGGTCTCGGCCAGATGAAAGGGCCGCGCATGTTTGTGGCGGGGTACGGGCTGTCGGCGCCGCGGCCCGGCCGGCCTACCTCACCCAATTCGGCCAAAGGTGTAGACGAAGTCGCCAAGGTGGTGCGCCAGCAGGTGGACGCCGGCGCGGACTGGATCAAGATGTACGGCTCCACCGGTTCGGGCCAGGATGTCAGCGGCACCCAGACCTACACGTTCGACGAAATGAAGGCCGCGGTGGATGCGGCCCATGCGGCCGGGAAACGGATTGCGATCCACTCCTACGGTCCCGATGGCGCGCGCGACGCGATTCGCGCCGGCGCCGATTCGCTGGAACATGCCACCGATATGGACGACGAAACGATTGCCGAAATGGTGCGGCGCAAGATTTTCTACGTGCCCACCATCGACCACAACCGCTACTATGCCGACAATTACGTGAAGCTGAACTACCCGCCTGCGGCCGTGGAGGGGCTGAACGGCTTCGTGCAGCGCAACCTGGAGACGGCGCGCAAGGCCTTCCGGGCGGGCGCGCGGTTCGCCATGGGGTCGGACGCGGTGTATACCATGTTCGGCGAAAACACGCGCGAGTTGGGATGGTTCGTGAAGGCCGGGATGACGCCCGAACAGGCATTGCGGGCCGCTACTGCCGGCGGCGCCGAACTGCTGGGGATGGAGACCCGCCTGGGCGCGATTCGGACTGGTTACCTGGCCGACATCGCCGCCGTGGAAGGCGACCCGCTGGCCAACATCGAAGTGGCCATCGGCAAGGTGCGCTGGGTCATGAAGGCCGGCGAAGTTGTGGTCGACAAGACCCGGTAACGGCTAAGTAACAGCTACTGAGTTAGATTGAAGCTAAGATCGAGAAACGCGATCACGCTCACAGGTTCGGAATTGAGCAGGCACGGGGTGTAGCGCCACTGTTTGACTGCCTTGAGTGCTGCCGGAATCAACAAGGAGTCGCCCTTTAGCACCTCGAGATTCCGCAGTTCACCTTGCTTGGTGATGACCGCTCGCAAACTGACGGTCCCCTGAATTCGTCTTTTCTTCGCTACCTTTGGATATACGGGACTTACATAATAAGTTAGCTTGTTACAGTTGAGCACCGAGCCGATCATGATCCGCGGATGGTCCGAATCCACAGAGCCGGCCAGCTTTGGGGCCAACTCTGGGGTCAGCTTTGGGGCCAACTCTGGGGACAGAAGCGCGCATCCCGATAACAGGAACAGCATAGACAGCCAGCCGCATGGTCGCACAAAGACTTAGAAACCACCCTCGAAGGTTCGGTTCCTGTTCCAGTGGTCTGCTGCCGAATCCGGGCCGAACGGCTGGATCAATCTGGTGGTTGTCCGGAAGGCACCAGCGCGTGTCGGTACTAGGCTTTGACGATACCGCGGCGGACCGCGTAGCGCACCAGGCTGGCAGTTTCGTGGATATCGAGTTTGCCCATCAGGGCCGTCCGGCACGATTCGGCCGCCTTGACCGTGAGGTTGAGCAGTTCGGCAATCTTCTTGGTGGTGTTGCTTTCCGCGACCAACTGCAGCACCTGCAGTTCGCGAGGGCTAAGTACTTCTACAGGCCCGTCCGCGCATTTCCCGACGAAGGAATCCACTGCGAATCGGGCGATACCCGGGCTCAGATAAGCATTGCCCCGATTGACCTCCTGGATAGCCTCGCCCACCATCGTGGCCCCTTCCGACTTCAGCACGTAACCCTTAACCCCCACACTGAGGGCTTCCAGAACATAATGTTGTTCCCGGTGTGCCGTCAACAGGATCACTTTGGAGCGCGGTGAGACCCGGCGGATCTCTTTGGCGGCATCTAAGCCGTTTAACTGAGGCATCGAGAAGTCCATAACTACAACGTCCGGACGAAACTTCTCGGTGAGTTTGACTGCTTCGTGACCATTCGAGGCTTCGCCAAGCACTGTGAAGCCTTCATTTTCCAGAAGAAACCTCAGACCGTGACGAAAGATCCAGTGATCATCAGCAATTATTATCCCAATTGGCACTCGCAACCCCCTAAGTATTATGTTGACGCACAGGCAACTTGCATGATTGTACCCCGGCTAACAGGGCTGAACAATGTATCGGAATACTAGTGGGTACCAGCATTCGTGCATGCGGTACTCTTAGTACCTGAATGATGCCCGCCGTTGAGAAGCGGAGGAAGGATCGTCCGGAAAGGTGCGACCGCATCCTTACTCGCCTAGATGGGAGTACGGTGGCTGCCAGCCATGAGATAGGCGGCAAGACCACATGTTTCTCCTGCGCTCAGTACTGCGCGACATGGCGTCCGGGTGCATCGGTTCGGCGAACCGCTGGTTGCAGGTGGCGGTGACCGACGATAACTCCGGGAGTAAGAAATCGCGCGCCGTGGAGCGGGTGGACTTGGAGGTCACCGGCGCGGCCAACGGATTGGCCACGAAAATGAGCACGAATCAAACACCTTTGCTGCTATCCGTTGACGCGGCGCTCTGGTTGGCAGGAGGCGGCCGGCTGGCTGTATGCTGGCCATCATCGACGCCCTTGCAGCGGGCAAGCCGGAACTGGGGGCGGAGTGCCAACCGGTTGCCGGGCGGCAGGATACTGTACGGTGGACCGGGCTCGCCCATTTGCGATCCGCCATTCTGTCTCCCGTCTTGTGCCCTCTGACTTCTTCTTCTCTCACCCCGCGTGGCGTTTGAAGATCTGCGACATGTTTAGCGACAGGGCGGAACGCGCCAGAACCATATCGCAGCCGGCTTCCTGGGCCTGCACCTTCAGTTCCCCCTGGATGTGAGACAGATACCCGATGAGGCTGATGCCTTTGGTTTCCGAACTGGCCTTCAGTTTGGCGATCAGCTTCAGCGGATTCACCGCGTCGAAGTTTAGATCGAAGACGATCAGTTGGGGCTTTTCCTTGGCCTTCTCCAGAACTTCCCCGGCATCCTTGACAAATTCGAGGGCCAGACCGTTTCGCTTAGCCGCATCCGACAGCTTGACCGAGAAGAATAAATCGCTGACTACGGCCAGGACTCGCTTCGATTCCTGTTTCTGCATAGACTTTGATGCTGGTTTTTACCTTGCTTCTGACTAGGTGGGACGATTGAATTCTATCATGAATACATGGACGTGCATTCCTGGTCGCGGCCAGACTTGATCCGCGTGCGTCATCTGGACCTTCTTCTGCGGTTGGATTTTGACCGAAAGATGGTGCACGGCGAGGTCACCCTTCACTTCGACCGGCAGCGTGGCGGCGGGTGCGCCGGAGGTGAACTGGCCGACGGGAGTGAACTGGTATTAGACACCCGCGGCCTGACCGTACATTCCGTGGAGAACGCGGAGGGTTTTGAGTTGGGCCCAACGGACCCGATCCTGGGCGCGCCGCTACGGATTCGCCTGCGCGATGCGGTGGATTCGGTGACGGTTCGCTACTCCACGTCCCCTTTCGCCAGCGGCCTGCAATGGCTCGACGCCCCGCAGACCGCGGGCAAGCACCACCCGTTTCTGTACACCCAGTCCCAAGCCATCCACGCGCGTAGCTGGATTCCCCTGCAGGATACGCCGGGTGTGCGCGTGACGTTCACGGCCACCGTGCGCACGCCCGATGGTTTGACCGCCGCAATGGGCGCGGAGCGGCGTGACGGCAAGTTCTACATGGACCACGCCGTGCCTTCGTACCTCATCGCGCTGGCGGCCGGCGACCTGGCTTTCCACCCCCTCGGCCCACGATCCGGCGTCTACGCCGAACCCGCACTGCTGCCGGCCGCGGCGCGTGAGTTCGAAGATACCGAGCGAATGGTGGCGGCCGTGGAGGAGATGTACGGGCCCTACCGCTGGGGCCGTTACGATCTGCTGGTGCTGCCGCCCAGCTTTCCATTTGGCGGCATGGAAAACCCATGTCTCACCTTCACCACCCCAACCATTCTGGCCGGCGACAAGAGCCTGGTTGGGCTGGTGGCGCACGAATTGGCGCACTCGTGGTCCGGAAACCTGGTCACCAATGCCACCTGGAGCGACTTCTGGCTCAACGAAGGCTTCACCGTTTATCTGGAACGGCGCATCATCGAAAGGGTCTACGGGCGGGACCGCGCGGAAATGGAAGCGGTACTGGCGTGGGGCGAACTCGGTCGCGAGATGGCGCAGCTTCCGCCCGCCGATTGCGCCCTGTATCTGGACCTGGCGGGACGCGACCCCGACGAGGGCTGCACCCTGGTTCCCTATGAAAAAGGCGCCCTACTGCTAGGAACCATCGAGCAGGCCGTCAGCCGGCCGCGATTCGACGCGTTCCTGCGGTCCTATTTCGACAACTTCGCGTTCCGCAGCATCACCACGGCCGAGTTCCTGGATTACCTGCGACGCGAATTGCCAAACCCGGTTCCAGTGGAAGACTGGATTTTCCACCCGGGAATCCCCGAAGGCGCGGCCGAACCCCATTCCGAAGCATTCGCCCGCGTGGAGACTGGCTGGCCTTCGGATACCAGCCGGTGGAGCACACAGGAATGGCTGCATTTCCTACGGCTGCAGAATCCGCCCGATATGGCGCGCCTGGACCGCGAATTCCAACTGACGCAATCCGGAAACGCCGAGATCCTGCATCAGTGGCTGCTGATGGCCGTAAGAACCGGATACTTGCCGGCCTACCCCAAAATGGAGGCGTTTCTATGCTCCGTGGGGCGCCGCAAGTTCCTGAAACCACTGTATTCCGAGCTTATGAAGACAGGTGACGGCAGGGAACTGGCGCGGCGTATCTATGCCCGCGCGCGGCCGGGGTATCACCCGATCGCGCAGGCGACGATCGACGCGCTGGTGGGGCAGTAACCGCTTGCTGACGCGCGCGGCTCCGATCCGTAACTCGCCCTTCAGAACCGCGACTTCACAGACGCGACCGTCAGGGAGTGGTCTTGAGGCGACTGCCCTAGCCCACTGTTTAGCAACCAAAGCCATCCTCCTTCGTCTATCTGGTACAGTGTGTCGATGCCTACGGTCTTGATTGCCGGTGGAGGTCTGGCTGGTCTCTCGGCGGCGGCGGCTCTGGGCGGCGCCGGGTTCGAGGTCGATCTTTTTGAAGCCCGCCCGTTCCTGGGCGGCCGGGCCACCTCCTACGCGGTGCCCGCGGGCGGAGAGGAAGTGGCCGAGCAGATCGACAACTGCCAGCACATTCTGCTGCGCTGCTGCGTCAACCTGCTGGATTTTTACAGCCGTCTGGGTGTGCGCGACCGCATCAAGTTTTACAGGGAGTTCTATTTCCTGGAACCGGGCGGCAGGATCTCCATTCTGCGGCGCGGCCGGCTGCCGGCTCCGCTGCACTTCGCCGGCTCGTTTCTGCGTTTGCACTGCCTGGACCGGCACGACAAGGTGAAGATTGCGCGCGCCATGATGGCCCTCAGGCGCGAGCGCACCCGCCGTAAGGACCTGGAAAAAATCAGCATGCTGGACTGGCTGCTGCAGAAGCGCCAGACGCCGCATGCCATCGACCGCTTCTGGCGCCAGGTGCTGGTGAGCGCGGTCAACGAAGATCTGGATAAGATGGCCGCCATCCACGGGTTCCACGTGTTCTGGCTGGCTTTTCTGGCGCGCGCCGATTCCTACGAAATGGGCGTACCCACGGTGCCGTTGGGGGAACTGTACACGGTGGATTCGTGGAAGCGGCTGGGCAATGTGCGGATGCATTTCCGCGCCCCTGTGGATGCCATCGACGACGCCGGTTTCACGGTAGCCGGAGAGCGCCACACGGCGGACCACTACATTTCCGCGCTGCCGTTCGAGCGTTTGGAAGCCCTGGGCCGGCCCGCGCCGAAACTGGAGCATTCCCCCATCACCGGGGTGCACTTGTGGTTCGACCGCGAGGTGACCACGCTGCCCCACGCCACCCTGCTCGACCGGACAATCCAGTGGATGTACAACAAGGATCGCGGCCGGTACCTGCAGCTTGTCGTGAGCGCCTCGCGCGAGCTCACGCCACTCTCGCGAAGCGAGATCATCGAGATCGCCATCGGCGACCTTCGGCTGTATTTCCCGCGGGTGCACGACGCCAGATTGCTGAAGGCGCACGTGGTGAAGGAGCAGCGCGCCACCTTCTCGGCGGCGCCCGAAACCGAAGCCCTAAGGCCCGCCGCCGAATCCGGCCCGGGCAAGTTGATCCTGGCCGGCGATTGGACGAGCACGGGTTGGCCCGCTACCATGGAAGGCGCCGTCCGCAGCGGATATCTGGCGGCCGAGGCGGTCACGCGCGCGGCAGGAAAAGCGGAACGGTTTCTGCTTCCAGACATCGCTTAGTGTGGAAGCCGCTGCCGGCGGCTGGTTCCGCTCTTTTCCCCATTACCCTCTTTCTTACCCTCATTAGAGCTATTACGTCTATTCCGGCTTCCTTTGCCCGCGTCGACTCCTTTTCCGCCATTCCGCTCCCGGCCCGCGGCCGATGGATTCGACCACACCCCTTTTCCGCAGTTGGCCCAGAACCCGCTGGATCAGGTCGCGGCTCACACCGGGACACTCACGCTCCAGGGCGGCCAGTGTGAAGTGACCCGGCTTGGCCTGGACGGCCGCTTCCACCAGGGCGCTCTTGGCGCCACGCGGGCTGGCCACGTCACCGAGCCGCCGCTCGAACTCACCGTAGGCGCTTTTGAGTGTCGTCAGAACGAAGTTCGCATAGGGCCACGGATCGTTCCAACCCTCGTGCCAACGGGCGGAGCTCTGTTCGAGCGTTTCGTAGTAGCGCTCCTTGTTCTGCTCGATCAGCCTCTCGATGCCGATGTAGCGGCCCACCTCAAACCCAAGGTGGTACGCCATCAATAACAGCAGCAGGCGGGACACACGCCCGTTCCCATCTCGGAACGGGTGGATGCACAGGAAATCCAAATTGGCCGCGGCCAGGGCGATGGCGGGCGGCGCCCATTGCTCGCGCCGGCAATCCTCCCACAGGCCGACCCACTCATCCACGCGGCCTGGCGTTTCCTTCGCCGGCACGGTCTTGAACCGCACGCGCGTTCGCCCATCGGGAGACTTCTCAATGATGTCGCTGTTCTTGACTTTGAACTGTCCGGCATCGCCAGTCTGGCCGTGGCTCAGGAAGTGCAAGCGCAAGATGGTTTTCGCCGAGATCCGGATGCTCCCGTGCTTTTCGTGAATCCAAGTCAGCGCATCGCGATACCCACGGACCTCCTGCTCATCGCGGTCCGTCAGAAGGGAACGCCCCAGAACCACCGGCTCCACGCGTGCCTGCTCCACTACCACACCTTCAATCCGATTGGAAGAGATGGCGCTCTCAATCAGCGCGTGCTGGCGGAGCACCCGCAACCGTTCCGGCTCCCGCCTGCGGTGGAGATCCTGTCTGCCCTTGGCCTCACCCAGGTCCGCCAGCAACCAGGACGTGGCGACGGGGATATTCAGCGGGCGCTTGGAGAGTTGCTGGAGCGTCATGATCGGCTAGCGGAGCTCTTCGCGCGGTTTCAGCGGCTGCAGGGCGGCACGCACGTCTTCCAGGATTTCGTCTTTCCACTTCATCGCTCTTCTCCCATCAGTTTTCCTGCGTGCACAAACCAGGCAGTTCCAGGTCGGCAAGCCGTTCTCCCGCTCCTTCGGTGGAGAGAAAACAGGACCCGTTCGCCCGGCCTCAACCATCACATCTCATTCCACCCGCCACGTCATCGGCAACCCCGCCGGCAGCACCGGATCGCGGCCCATAACCAATATGGAGTCGCGCGGCGATTTCATCCCGGGCGCCCGCCTCAGTCTGGCAGGCGCCCTGGCGATAGTGTCCGGCCACTCCACCTGCAGCAGCATGAGCCCGATCGACCAGAAGTCGCGATTGCCGTCCTTCGTGTGCGGCGGCGCAATGTGCTGCGGCGTGATGTGTTCGAACCTGGTGAGCCGGCCGGTGACCCGTGCGCCCACCGGAACCGTCGTGCCGCGACTCGTGCCGGGGCGGGTCACGGTCGCGGTGAACAAGTCGCCCGCAGCCGACTCGGGGCCAATCCGGTCGTCGAGCGCCAGTTCCAACTCCAGGCCCGCGGGTAGGGAAACCATTCTGGCTGGCGGGGCCTTCGACGGGGCAACGGCCTGCGTGCCGTAGAAAATGGTCGCCGTGCCGGCGTATTGGTGGCACTGCTGGAAGGTAGAGCGGTTCCGTGATTGCGAGCCGTTGCGGTCGGTCAGCAGGAGTTCGGATGACTGCGGCAGCACCGCCAAGGTATCGCCGAACCCCACCGGGCCGTAGACCGTCTCCTCGCGTGTGGCGGCGATCCGCACGGTGCCGGGCGGGTGGTCAACCCGTACCAGGAGGCGGCGAATATCGAGACTGTCGCGGTCAAACCAGACTGACCCCGCCAAGGCTGCCGGCGCACTGCCGCCGCTGCCTCCCAGCACATATCCGCTGCGGAACGCAGGTACCGCGAAATCCAGTTGAATGCATGGCTCGCCCGCGCACACCACTTCCACGGGCGGCTGGAACCGGGCGGCATCCGAAAGGAACAGCTTGCGAGTGTGCAGCGCGTAGCTGCCATCGGAGATCATTCCATGGCCAGGGAGAAGGTCCGCTATTCCGTTTTCAAACCGGTCATCGCCGGGCCAGGCATAAAGCTCGCGGGCGCTCATGGCAGACGACGGAGGCCGATCCGGCTTCGGACCGCCAGGCTCATCCGCCCCACCGGCGTAAGCTACCTCAAGGCGCAAGCGGTCATCCAGTTCAAAATCCGCCTGGGCAGAGGGCCGCCGCGACCGGTCCAGCGTGACGCGACAGGTATAATCCGGCAGGTGTGCGACATAGTCCCGCATGTGGACGCGAATGCGGCTGAGCAGCTCGGCGGAATCGTCCGCCGAACCGTATGGTGTAGCGCAGGATGGTATGGCGCAAGCCAAAACCAAGGCGGTGAAACAGGACAGCGGGATACCGTGCGGAGACATCGCGTGCCGGCGGGCGGGGAGGCGTCCGTCAAAACTCGTCTTCGTCGCTCTTCTTCTTGCCTTTGCGTCTCAAGAAGATGATGGCTACGAGAACCACAATCAGTACGACGCAAATGATCCGGAACGTGGAAGTATCGGGAGCGGGTTTGTCGGATGCCTGGAGCCATATTGCGAGCGCCGCGTCTGGTGACATGGAAAAAGATGCCTCCTGCTATTGATAGGGCAGTATAGAACACTTCGGGATTTCGCCGCTACATTCCCGGTCCGGTCTGGTCCGGTCTGTGCCGGTCCGGTCTGGCCCAACTGGCGGGCTACACTGTAAAGTATCTCCGTATGAAGCAAGACGCCTCATTCTTCGAAGGCAGGGAGCCGGTCCTGGTCTATATAGGCAAGAAGTTGAACGATGCCCTTCGCCTGGAATCCATCTTCACCGAAGCCGGTGTGGATTACGGCGTGGAGGCTGATGAATACCGCGGCGGTGTGATTTTTCGCTCGGTGCGGGCCGGTGCGTTCTTTTATGTTCTTCCCGAAACCGTGGACCGCGCGACCGAGGTGATGCATCAAAACGGGTACAAGCTTTATGTGGGGCAGGCGACCGGCCGGCCCTGAGAAGGGGATGCTGAAATGCGAACCACCACCGATCTCACTCGCGCACTTTGCCAGGCGCGCCAACAGACCGACGAGTTGTTCCGGCTGGTGCGCCCCGACGCTCTGTACGAAAGGCCCATCGTGGAGAGACATCGCATTCTCTTCTACATCGGCCACCTGGAGGCCTTCGATTGGAACCTGATCGGGCGGTATGCGCTCGACGTGGCATCGTTTCATCCAACCTTCGACCGCTTGTTTGCCTTCGGCATCGATCCGCCGCCGGGCCAACTGCCTTCGGACCAGCCGTCGGACTGGCCGGGATTGGGCGAAATGGAACGATACAACCGGCGAACCCGGGACAAGATCGACGCACTGCTGGGCGGCGTGCCGGAGCAGTTGCTGCACGTTGCCATCGAGCATCGCCTGATGCATGCGGAGACGTTTGCGTATATCTTGCACCAGTTGGACTATGAGAAGAAAGTGGCGCAACCTTCGTGGCCTGTAGAGGCCGTCCGGCCGGCCCAGGAGATGCTCGAAATCCCCGCGGGAACCGCGCAGTTGGGAATGAACAACGGTGGTTTCGGCTGGGACAACGAGTTCCAGGCGCACCATGTGGAGGTCCCCGCCTTTTCCATCGGCAAATACAAAGTGACCAACGGCGAGTACCTGGAGTATGTGCGCCAGGGAGCCGATGCGCCGTTCTTCTGGAGAAAATCCGGCGGGGCCTGGCACTATCGCGGCATGTGGACCGAGCTCCCGCTGCCGCTGGAGTGGCCGGTATACGTCACCTGGCGCGAGGCGGAGGCCTACGCCAAGTGGCGCGGTATGAGGCTGCCATCGGAGGCGGAGTGGCACCGCGCGGCCGCCAGATCGCCGGTTTCGTGCAACGTGGATTTCCGGTATTGGGACCCCACCCCGGTGACGGCCGATGACGCCGCCACTCAACCCGCCCGAGCCGGCGGCGAAATTTCGCAGATGACGGGAAACGGGTGGGAGTGGACCTCCAGCGAATTCGCACCGTTTCCCGGATTTGAGCCGTTTCCTTTCTATGCCAACTACTCGGCCCCATTTTTCGACGGCCGGCACTTTGTGCTGAAAGGCGCATCCCCGCGCACGGCGGCCAGTTTCCTGCGTCCCTCGTTCCGCAACTGGTTCCGTCCGTCGTATCCTTATCTCTACGCCGCCGTGCGGCTGGTGGAATCCTAAAATGTACGCACAAGCGCTGGACAACGAATTCGCCCGCGAAGTTCGGGCGGGCCTGATGCAAGCGGGGCAAAAGACGCTTCCATGCCGGTATCTCTATGACGATATCGGGTCGGCCCTCTTCGAGGCCATCACCTACCTGCCGGAGTACGGGCTGACGCGCGCCGATGCGCGGGTGATTCAGTCGCATGCGGGCGACCTGGTGCGGCGGATGGGGCCGGACCTGGTGGTGGCGGAACTGGGGAGCGGCACCGGCACGAAAACCCGGACCATTCTGGAGGCGGTGCGTAAGCGGCAACGGGTGGCGTATTACCCGATCGACGTTTCCCGGGCCGCACTGGCGAAGTGCGCGCAAGAACTGGCGCCGCTGGCAGCGGTTTGTCCGGTGGAAGGGAGCTACCTGGAAGGCTTGGCCCACGCCGCCGGGCGCCGCGCTCCCGGCCAGACTCTGCTGGTGCTGTTTCTGGGAAGCACCATTGGGAACTTCGCACCGGATGCGGCGCTGGAATTCCTCTCCGGTGTCCGTCAGGCGCTGTCTGTTGGCGATGCGCTCTTGCTGGGCACCGACCTGGTGAAACCAGCGGCGCAGCTCATCGAAGCCTACGACGACCCGACCGGCGTCAACGCGGCCTTCAATCTGAACCTGCTGGGCCGGATCAACCGTGAACTGGACGCCGATTTCCGTTTGCGCCTGTTCGCCCACGAGATCCGCTACCACGCCGGGCAGCAGCGCATCGAGATGCACCTGCGCTCGCTGGTGAAGCAGCGCGTCCATATCCGGAAGGCCGGCCTGGTGGTAGACTTCGCGGCCAAGGAGACCATCTGGACGGAAAGCTGCCACAAGTTCCGTCCGGACCAGATCGGCGCCATGGCCCGCACGGGCGGCTTCCGGCTGGACCAGCAGTGGACCGACGCGGAGTGGGGCTTCGCGGAGAGCCTGCTGGTGGCGGTGTAAGGGGCGGCCCGAGGGAAGCGCGGTCAGTCACGCGTCAGCAGATTCCAACAGACCGCCGCGGCGACGGCTCGAAGGTCGGCCGGGGAGGCGTGGGCACTGGTGTGGATGTAGGCAATCTCGGCGCCGGCCGCCCGGCACCATTCCAGCGCCGCTGATTGATGGAGGTCTGAAAGGTACCCCTGCCACATGGTCTGCCTCCACCAGCCTGGTCAGCGGCAGCAGGATGGCGCGGCGGATCAGGCAAATTAAATCGGAATACCAGATTCTCAATTCCTGTATATGGTGGGTGTGCTACGCTTCGCATCCCCAGCGCTCAGTCTGTTCAGTCGAGATCGAGCGCTGCCTTTAACGCATCTTCCACGACTCCCAGGATTTCGGGAGACAGCGCGCCGACCCTCTTGGTGAGCTTGGCGCGATCCAGCGTGGTCACTTGATGGCAAACGGCAAAGCTTGTCTTCGGCAGCCCGGCGACGCCACTTGGGATTTCGACGACAGTGAGTCCGCGCTTGCCCTGCGACGCGGAAGTCGATATGGGGACTACGATGGCCGACCTCCATGCTGGAGCCTGATTGAAGGCATCGTGAGACACCACGATCACGGGGCGCCGGCCCGTTTGTTCGGATCCCGATCGCGGGGCCAGATCGGCCCAGTAAACCTCGCCCCGCTTCATTGCGGCTGCTTACCGGTTTTTATCAGGTGCTCGATGCCGGCCGACTCCAGGACCGGGTCGAGGTCGAGATTGGTACCCGCCATCTCGTCAGCATAGGCGGCGATCGCCTGGTGCCTGGCCTTCCGCAACTGGAGCCGCAACCATAAATCGATGGCCTCGCGCGCCAGAGTGGTCGCGGGAACCTGTGTCCGTTCGGCCTCTGCCCTGAGGCGGCAGTAGGTCTGCTCCGGCAACGGCAAATGAAAGTTCTTCACGTCTGACTCCTTTCATTAGTATGCCATGAATACTTGCCATTTCTTGATGGCATACAGTAGATGGCAAATCATGTATTTCGGGACGCGCGATTCGCACAGCCTCAACTCAAGGGATTGCGCCAGCGGAGTCCCGGAAAACGGGCAAAGTCACTATCGCAGGAGCAGAGTTCCGCGCCATGCTCCATGGCAAGGGCCGCAAGGTGGGCGTCCGAGGTCAGATTCCCACCAGTCCCAAGCGGAAATATCAGGTCGCGAAGTACACGAAGGTGCTGTGGCGTGGGTTGGATGGCGATGACCGCAGGCTGCTCCAACCAGGCACCGACCACGTCGAGCGCGGTTTCCACGCTCAAGGGCGAATGGAAAATGCCAGTCTTCGTGGTCACGCGCAGGAAAGCGAGAAGAACGTTCCAAGCAGGGCCCGGATTCGGTGCCGGAGATCGCACTTTCGACCCACGATTTCGCCTTGCTATGGAGCGTGGCGTGCTCGTTGACGGGGGTAGATCAGCAGGTTTACATCGACAAGGATCATTTGCGCAAAGCCAGCTTCCGAACCAACTCTTCGTCTTCAATGGCTTCGGCTGCGGCCAGGGCTTTGTCCCAGCGCAAATTCTCTGCGGCCCCCAGTGAAAACGACTTCTGAGCGAAAGCGCGCTTTTCTTGCCTGGCCTGCGTCAAGGCCGCTCGCACGGCGGAGTTCAGCGCGTCTTTGAACGAGAGCCCGCGCTCTTTCACGGCCGTGCGGATCAGAGCCCCCACATCGGGGTCCAGCGTGACGGTGGTCCTCATGGCGCTGTCTGCAGCCACGCGCGAATCGTGCGGGTCACCAGGCCGGATGCGTCCTGCTGAACAAAATGGCCGGCGCCGGGAACCGTGACCAGCGTCAGATCCTTTTCCAGCCAGTCCCAGGTTCCGTTGAGCGCCCCGGGAAGCAGAGCCCTGTCGTTGAGGCCGTGAATCATCAGCACCGGCGATTTCACTTTGGCCATCCAGGCGGCGGGTACTTCGTATGGCGGACGCGGGTAGTTTCGCTTATAGTAGTTCAACATCGACTCGAAATCGGAACGGCGGAAGGCTTCGATGTATTTCGGTTTGGCCGCGGCATCGGTCACCCAGCCCGCGAGCCCCTCGGCAGTGAGTTTGGAAGCCGCATCTTCCTGCTGGAAATTCCTGGCGTACTGGCTGTTCTGCTGTTGTTGCGGATTGTTGGCCAGTTCGCGCAGCAGGCCGCGCGGATGCGGTAAGTTGAGGATCACCAGGCGTTCTACCGCATCGGGCACACTCATGGCCACGGTCCACGCGATGGCGCCGCCCCAATCGTGGCCGACCACGATGGCTCTCTGCTGGCCCAGATGGTGGATCACGGCGAGCACGTCGCCCACCAGCAGTTTCATGTCGTAGTTCTCCAGGCCGCGCGGTTTGTCGGAGAGGTTATACCCGCGCAGGTCCATGGCGGCGACGCGGTAGTTCTTCGAAAGCTCCTCCATCTGGTTGCGCCAGGTGTACCAGAAATCCGGGAATCCGTGGATCATGACGATCAGCGGACCGCGTCCCAGCGCGGCGTAGTGGATCTTGACGCCGCCGGAATCGGCGTAACCGTGTTCGACGCGCGAGTCCAGATCGGCGGCGGTTTCGGGCAGTGCGCCAAGCAGCAGGAGGACGAGGAGGCGGGTGATAGCGGACATTGGGCTATTATCGCTGATTCAAAGATGATTGCGAGGCGCCGACAGGCGCGGGCTGGCTCACTGCCGCATCGCGCGGGCAGGCGGATTAACAATCCGCCGCAGATTGGCAATCCGCCTCACAACGGTTGGCAAACGCTGATATAATTCGTGGCGGTCTATTCGGCCGACACTATGACAAGAAAACCACTCCTCGTTCTACTCGCCGCGGCGGTGCTGGCAGCCGGTTGTTCGACTCCCAACAAATCCGAGTCCCCCGCCTCAGGTTCCGCGGCGTCGCCGGCGGGAGCGCCGCCGGGCGTCGGCAGCATTCAACGGCTCGATCCGGCATTCGATCAGATGGTGCCGAAGGATGCCGTCATCGAAAAGCTCGCCGGAGGGTTCACGTTCACCGAAGGGCCGGTCTGGCGTCCGCAGGATCAGGCCCTCTGGTTCAGCGACGTGGTGGGCAACGTGGTGCGCCAATGGTCGCCGTCCGGTGACGTGAAGGTTCTTATTGAAAAGGCCGGCGGGGACCCGGGGAACGTGCCGCCGGGAGGTTTCGTCGGCCCCAACGGCGAGGTCGCCGATAAGGACGGCTACGTGCTGATCTGCCAACATACCGCTCGCCGCATCATGCGGGTGGGCAAGGATCTGCAGGTGACGCCGCTGGTGGAACGCTATAATGGCAAGCGGTTCAACAGCCCGAACGATCTGGTGTACCGGTCGGACGGAGCTCTGTATTTCACCGATCCTCCGTACGGACTGGCGAAGCAGGATGAAGATCCGGCGAAGGAGATTCCGTTTAATGGCGTCTACCGCCTGAAGAACGGCAAAGTGGACGCCATCATCAAGGATTTGACGCGGCCGAACGGCATCGCGTTCTCGCCCGATCAGAAGGTGCTTTACATCGCCAACTCCGACGAGAAGCGCAAGGTATGGATGCGCTACGACGTCGCAGAAGACGGGACGGCCAGCCACGGGCGGGTGTTCTTCGACGTGACGGCGGAGAAAGAGGATGGGCTGCCGGACGGTATGAAAATCGATTCGCTGGGCAATGTTTATGGCAGCGGCCCCGGTGGGGTTTGGGTATTCTCGCCGGACGGCAAGCACCTGGGCACGATCAGGCCGCCGGAGACGCCGGCGAACTGCAATTGGGGCGATGACGGCAAGTCGCTGTATATCACGGCACGAACCGGACTGTATCGCATCAAGCTGGCGGTTGCCGGGCAGAAGGCGCTTTATTAGCGTTAACAGAGCCGCGACCGTTAGGGAGCGGTTGCCCCTAAATAAGGAGACACATGAAGCGAAGAACGTATTTGAAGACCATGCTGGCGGCAGGCGCCTTATCGGCCGCGGCGCAGGCTGCGGATGCCGCCCATCCCATTCTGTTGCACGTGGACCTGACCGTCGATCCGGCCAAAGAAAAGGAGATGCTGAAGAATTTTGAGACCATCTTCCGGCCGGCGGCTGTCAAACAGCCGGGATACATCGATGTGAAGATGCTCAAACTGCGTTCCACGCTGATGGGCAAGGCTCCCGCCGGCGTCAACTACCGGTTCGCACTGACGTATCAGAGCGAAGAGCTGCGGCAGAAGTGGGTGGCTTCCGATGTGCACAAGAAAGTGTGGCCGACGATTGAGAACCTGCTCGCAACCAAAGACTACACCGTGATGCTGTTCGATGTGAGTTAGCCGGACGGGAGGCCGGCGGCAATGAAGACGATTTGTATGGCGGCAATCCTGGTTCTCGGGCTGACGGCGCGCGAGCCCCTGGCCCAGCGCATTGTGCACACCGATCCATCGAAATACCGGCCCTCGAAGGCGGTGCACGAGGGAGCCGGCCAACTGGATTACATGGCGCTGTTCGACGCTCACAGCCTGGACACCAACCTCTTTTTTCTGCACCGCGGCGTGATCGAGCCGAAGAGCGGCATCGGGGCTCATTTCCACAATCAGTGTGAGGAGATGTTCGTCGTCTTCGATGGCGAGGCACAGTTTACCATCGACGGGCGGACTTCCGTTTTGAAAGGCCCAGCCGGCGCGCCCTGCCGGATGGGACACTCGCACGCGATCTATAATGCGACCGACCGGCCGGTTCAGTGGATGAACATCAACGTCACCGCGATGAAGGGCACGTACGACGCCTTCAACCTGAGCGACCCCCGGGTAGACGTGGCGCTCGATGCAATCCCGGTCTTCATGACGATGCGCCTCGATCGCGCGCTGCTTCGTTCCGTGGACGGCATGAGCGGTGGCAAAGGCGGGGTGCAGTACCGCCGGGCACTGGATACGTCCGTGTTCACCGGCCCGTGGGCCTATGTGGACCACCTGGTCATTCCACCGGGCGCGTCCATCGGTTCTCACCTCCATCGGGAGGTTGCCGAGTTCTATTACGTGATGAACGGCGATGGCGCAGCTACGGTGGCCACCGAGACGGCGCCGGTCCACGCCGGCGATGCGGTTCCCATCCAGCTCAACGATGCGCATTCGTTCGAGAACACCGGCGGCCAGCCTCTGGAATTCCTGATCGTGGGCGTTTCGCGCGACAACACGCGGAGGGTGGACAGCGTGGATGTCCAAGGGGTTCGCGGCAGTTTAAACCCGCGCCCGAGGAATTGAGGTCAACCCGAGGAATTGAGGTGATAATGAGAAACCTGACAAGTACCACACGTCGTTCGGCATTGGCGGCGCTGGCCGGAGCAGCCATGGCTCCCTTTCCCGGCAAAGCTGCTAAAAAGGCCACGGCCTTCGCCCTCATCGGCGATCGCTTTCACAACTCCGATTACATCCGGATCGGTCTTACCAGAACGATCGCCAAAGAACTCGGCGTCACCGTCGATTTCACCGATGAGACGTCCCTGCTCAACGCCGAAACGCTGGACGGCTACCGTGTCCTTATCGTTCTGCGCGATGGTATGATCTGGCCCGATGGCTACGGAGGCGATGAAAGCAGCAACGCCGCCTGGGCCGCCACCGGGAAGCCGAAGCTGGTATTCGATCCACCTTTGCGGCCGGGGAAAGCCCAGTCGCAGTTTTGGATGAAGCCCGAGCAGGGCAAGGCGGTGCGCCAGTTCGTGGAAGCGGGTGGCGCCGCGCTTTTCCTGCACAACACTACCCATGTGGGCCTGACCGACCCGGACTTCCGCCACGTATTGGGCGCGGCCTATGCCGGGCATCCTCCCATCCGGACCTTCAAAGTGAAAGTGACGAACGCCGATCACCCCATCACGCAGGGCATCAAAGACTTTGTGGTCACCGACGAGCAGCACTACATGACCTACGACAAGGACCCCAAGTTGCTTTTCCTGCAGACCGTGAACGAAGACGGGCTCACGTATCAGAGCTTCGGATCGACGGCTCCGGGTGGCTGGTCCTACGATTACGGCAAGGGTCGCGTCTGCTACATGTCGCCCGGCCACATGCTCAGCGATCTCTGGAATCCGGAGTATGTCAAGCTGCAGCACAATGCCATGCACTGGATCATGCGGCAGAAGGCATAAACAGCCATGACGACCGCCGCGTCATTGCCCGCCAGCAGGCTTTGGATGATCCTGCATCGGGCGAAACTATCGTAGTCCCAATACCGTTTCAGTGCCGCGGGCATGGAACAAGGTGTCCTTCAGAACACTTCTGCCACCGATTGGTGAGGATCGCGTGGAGGCGATGTTAAAATAAAGGTCCGCCAGATGACGGGGGTCCGTCTGACCAAGAGGTAGCAGGCTGGGCTTGTCCGAGGGAACCTATGAAATTCCCGGTTCTCGTTCTTCTCTGCAACTGCCCGCTGGCTGCGGCGAATGTGCAGGTGTGGCAGGACACTCTGAATCTACTGACCTGGAGCGAGGGTCTGCCTGACACCAATCCCCGGTTCGAGCTTTATGCCCCTGGCGATTATCCCACCTACCCATATGCCTTCCGTACCAACTTCCTTTCTGACAACGCGAACGTCGCCTGGCGTCAACTAAACCTGGAGAATGAATACCTGTTCTGCCGCGTGCTGCCAGACCTCGGCGGTCACCTCTATAGCTGTCGCGACAAGATTAACGGGCAGGAGATTTTCTACGCCAACCCGGTGATCCACAAGGCTTGGGTCGGGTTGCGCGGGGCGTGGGTGCCGGTCGGAATCGAACTGAACTTCCCGGTGGCGCACAGCCTGACTACGGTCTCGCCAGTGAGCTACGGAACTCAGCAGCACGCTGACGGCAGCGCCGGCGTCTGGGTGGCCGATATCGATCGCCAGACCGGGATGGAGTGGCGCGTCGAGTGGATCTTGCGGCCTGGGTCGGCGGTCCTCGAGGAGCAGGTCTGGCTCTTTAACCGCGGCGATTCGCGGCAGCCGTACCATTTCTGGTCGACGTCCGAGGAAGCGATTCAGGATCGGAATTCGGGCTTTCAGTATCCGATGCTGGTCTCGGGAACCCACGGCTTCACGTCTCTCGATACATGGCCCCTGAACCAGCAGGGCGTCGATATGAGCGTGATCCGGAACTATACGGGTCAAGTGGGCCTTTTTGCCTACGGGTCGAACGAACCGTTCTTCGCGGCCTATCATCCAGCCACCCGGACGGGCACAGCTCATTTTGCCGATCCGGTAGCGGTGCCTGGCAAAAAGCTATGGTCCTGGGGACCGGTCGACGACATCTACGTCCAAACCCGTCTGACACAGGGTTTTCCTTCATACATCGAGATCCAGGGCGGGGCCACTCCCAACCAGGAAACACGTCTCTGGCTGGGGCCTCAACAAGCCAGCCACTTCACCGAGTACTGGATGCCCCTCCGCCAACTCGATGGTGTGAGCCGGGCCAACCTGGCAGGTGTTCTATATCTGGGCCGCACGACGATCAACGGCCAACCCACCCTGGTCGCCGAGTTCAACGCCAATGCGCCAATGGCGGGCGTCACCGTCCAAATCCTAAATGGTGAGACTGCGGCGTTCACCGAAACCCTCGATCTGGACCCGGGGACCACCTATGTCCGCAGTGTCGCGAACCCGGCAACGGGGGTAAACTACGCATTCCAGATTGTGGATCCGGCGATGGGCGTGGTGTTTACGCATTCCGAGAACACGCTGAATGCGCTGGGACCGAACGACGTCATGCTGGGAACGCAACCGGCGCCCGACTTCAGCAAGTCCGATACCGAGCAAGAGGTCCTGGCCCGCGGCCTCAACTACGAGCAATTCGTGCAATACGGCTTGGCCGAGAGCACGTACAGCGGGGGGTTGACGCTGTTCCCAACGAGCACTGCGATACTCAAGGCTGCGGGACGGCTGGCGGTTTCCGCGTCGCGATTCACCGACGCGGTCAGCCAGCTCACGAAGGTGCCGGGCGATGCCGAGGCTCAATACTATCTCGGGCTGGCGTATGCAGGGCTTGGACAGCAGACTCAGGCAGCGGCGGCGTGGACCGGCATACTGTTGTCGCCCGGCTTCGGTGCGGCGGCGACCTTTCAACTGGCCTGCCTGGATGCGCTGACCGGTGACCTCGCTTCGGCCGCAGCCTTATTCGATGGCCTGAACACGGTCCGCGGAGGGGCGCTTGAAGTTGCCGTCCTGCGGAACCAGGGCAGCGCGGCGGCGGCCAGCGCAAAGCTGGCACAATGGCAAGCAGTTTCCCCAACCGATCTGTTTCTGCGCAACGAAGGCGTTTTGCTGGGGCAACCCGACACCGCTCTACGTGGCGATCTGAGCGGAGAACCGGAGCGCGTCCTCAATCTGGTGGACGATTATTTCCGGCTTGGCTTCTGGGCCGATGCGGCCAGCATGCTTTCGGCTACCTATCCCGAGGTTCCGGGGCTACAGCGCGAGTTGGGGTCCGTCACGCCGCAGAACAACGCGCTGATCGCCTACTATCGAGGCTACGCGAATCAGCAACAGGGCGGGTCGCCGGCGGCCGATTTCAAAGCGGCCTCCGGCATGGCGTTGGCGTACCTTTACCCGAATCGCTTCAGCTCGTTTGCAGTGCTTCACGCCGCCTTACAGACGAACCCATCCGATGCGTCGGCGCATTTCCTGCTGGGGCTCCTCTTTATGAGCTGCCGCCAGGTGGACAACGCGATCGCCGAATGGCAGACGGCGCGATCGATTCAAAAGAACATTCCCACTCTGCATCGCAACCTGGGCCGCGCCTATCTCGACATCAAGAAGGATGTCGGCATGGCGCTCCCCATTCTGCGGGAGGGACTGGCCTACGACCCTGACAATTCCGACCTGCTGGACGCCTATCAGCGGGCACTGCAACTGGCCAAATCTCCGTGAAGCCAAACCATCGCGTTCGCCGCACTGTCCAACCAGCCCTTCGGCGCCTCGCCATTCAGGGTGGCCGCGACCGCATGCGATTCGGTGGCCGGAGCAACACTCTCTAAGATTTACCAGGACACTACACGGACCCTGCCCTCGGGCGCCTGGTCCAGCATCTGCCGCACCGCCAGATGCGTCACCGGGTGGCGCAAGTCCGGCGCCAGGTCCGCCAGCGGCGCCAGCACGAAGCGGCGTTGGGCCATTCGCGGGTGCGGAATCTCCAGCATGGCGCTGTGTACCACCGCGTTTCCGTAAAGCAGAATGTCGATGTCGATGGTGCGCGGCCCCTTGGGCACGGTCCGCACACGGCCGAGATCTCGTTCGATCTTGCCGGTGCGCGCCAGCAGTTGCATCGGGAACAGCGTAGTTTCGGCTTCCACTACCAGGTTGAGAAACCAGCGCTGATCGGTATATTCGACGGGCTCGGTTTCGTAAATCGGCGACACGCGCAATACGAACAAAGGCGGCGCGGCAAGGCGTTCAATGGCGGCGTGAAGGTTGGCTGCGCGGTCGCCGATGTTGGAACCGAGGCTTAGGTAGATGGTCTTCACTCAGAACAGTGCCGGCTGGTCGTCGCTGCGCAGTTTGCGCTTCACGTTGAAGTACTCGTACGCCAATTCCGTGGCCACGCGGCCGCGCGGGGTGCGGTTCAAGAAGCCGAGCTGGATCAGATAAGGTTCGTAGACCTCTTCAATGGTGTCGGCCTCTTCGGAGATTGAAGCCGCGATGGTGTTCACCCCCACCGGGCCGCCGCGATATTTCTCCAGAATCGTCATCATGATTTTCTGGTCGATTTCGTCGAGCCCATAGCGGTCCACGTCGAGCAGGTTCAAAGCGGTCTGGGCCACCGGTTGCGTGATGCGGCCGTCGGCGCGCACCTGGGCGTAGTCGCGCACGCGGCGCAGCAGACGGTTGGCGATACGCGGCGTTCCCCGGCAGCGGCGCGCAATCTCCTCGGCGGCGCCATCTTCGATGGGCACGCTCAGCAAGTGCGCCGAACGCTTCGCGATGATCTTCAGTTCGTCTATGGAGTAGGGGTCCAGGCGCAGCACCAGCCCGAAGCGGCCGCGCAGCGGTGCGCTCACCAGGCCCTGGCGGGTGGTGGCTCCAATGGCGGTGAACTTGGGCATGGGCAGCGAATGGGTCCGCGCGCCCGGCCCCACGCCCACCAGAATGTCGACCCGGAAATCCTCCAGCGCCGAGTAGAGCATCTCTTCCACGTCCGGCAGCAGGCGGTGGATTTCGTCGATGAAGAAAACCTGGTGCAGCCGGATGTTGCTCAGAATGCCGGTCAGGTCGAGCTTCTTCTGCAACACCGGCCCCGACGTGGTGGTGAACTGAACCTGCAATTCCTCGGCGATAATGGCGGCCAGCGTGGTCTTGCCCAGGCCGGGAGGTCCGTAGAGCAGCACGTGGTCCATGGCCTCACCGCGCATGCGGGCGGCCGCAATGGCGATGGACAGGTTTTCCTTCAGCTTGCTTTGTCCGGTGAAATCGGCCAGGCGGCGCGGGCGCAGGCCCGCTTCAAACTGCAAGTCTTCGGCCTGGGGACTTCCCGAGATCAATTCCCGCTCGGGCATTTAGTCTCTTATCCGCCCCTTGGTCTGTTATCCGGCACTTGGTCTGTTACCACTAAGCTACCAGCTTACCGTACCAATTCCAGAGCGCGCCGGAAGAGCGGTTCGAATTCCGGCCAGGTGCCGGTAGCCTTGGCCTTGCGTACCGCGGCCTCGGCCTGCGGGCGCGCGCAACCGAGATTGAGCAGCGCCGACAGCACGTCCTGATCGATGGGCGAAAGCGTGTCCGCCGCGGGTGCGGCCGGCCCCTCGCCGGTGGCGGCGGGAAGCTTGTCGCGCAGTTCCAGCACCATGCGTTCAGCCGTCTTCTTGCCGACACCCGGAATTTTCACCAGCTTGTCTATTTCGCCGCGCCGGATGGAGAGGATCAGGTCGGCCGCCGCGAGGCCGGACAGCACCTTCACTGCCAGTGTCGGCCCGATGCCGCTTACCGATATGAGTTTCTCGAACAGCGCCTTTTCGTCCTGCGTGAGGAAACCATACAGCGAGAGATCGTCTTCGCGCACGTGGGTGTGGATACGAAGCCGCACCTCTGCTCCGGCCGCCGGCAGGTGCGTGAAGGTGGAGACCGGAATGGTCACGTCATACCCCACGCCGCCGGTTTCCACGATGGCCTGATTGGGATGCTTCTCGATCAACACGCCGCGCAGCAGAGCGATCATAAGCTTGTATTGTATTCGAGGTTGTGGCTTCGCCTGGCAAAACCCGCCGGCCAACCGCTCCCTGACGGTCACGGCTCTGTCACGCGGACACGTACTGCCAGCCCGTTGCCGCCGGGCGTTAGTGCGGCCGCAGTGCGCGTGCTACCAGCCCCAGCCCGCCGAAAAGCAGAACCAGCATGACGATGACGTCGAAGAGGCTGGTGGGCCGAAAGTAGATGTGCAGGTTGGCGATCACGCCGGCCAGGATGAAGATCGCACCACCCGCGGTCAGCAGCCACCCAATCACGCTGCGGCCATTGAAGAACAGCATCGCGATCCCGATCATCATCGGCAGCAGGGTGATGCCAAAGCTGTTGGCTCCGTAAAAGCTCCAGTACGAACCACCGACGCTGACTTGATTGGCCAGCAGGTATGCGCCCGCGCAGGCCATGGCGAAGCCCATCAGGAAGTGACCAAGCCCGCCCGGTGTTCCACCGACGTCGGCATAGCGACGGTCTGCCATCAGTCCGAGAATAGCAAAACGTGCAAACCCAGAGTCGCTTTGAAGTTGCTTCGTACGGGAGCCTTGTGGACCTTTGGTTCCTTGCGTTGCAAGAGCGGAGGAGGGATTGCTGAGCATACTCGGGGAACTCCGGGAACGCGAAGTCCGCAGCCGGCGAAAAAGGGGATTTCTGTGCAAACGCATGGTGTGTGCTGATTCGGACGCGCCGGGCCCACTCCGGCGCCCTACCCCCATTTATCCTGTTGTTCGACATTAATAAAGTGTTATAATTCGAGCTTATGTCGGCTCCCTAAATTTTTGGCCTCTGGGAACGCAAGGTTCCCCATCCTCCGATGTGCCGCCCGCCGCGAGCACATTTCCGATATTTCAAGTCACTAAGGAGTTCCTGGATGAGAAAACTGTTTACCAGCGGTATGGTCATGTTTGCCGGAATAGTGTCCGTACCCCCGGGTACGGTGCCCAACCGGACGTCTTCAGAGCCAGTCCCGGATTACCGCCACGATCCCAGGTTCGAATCCCTTACCAAATTTTTCCACAAGGCCGATTGCCCGGCCGAGAAATACTCCTCAGAGTTCTTGAGAGCCGCGGACGCTAATGCTCTCGACTGGCGCCTGTTGCCCAGCCTCTCTTTCGTGGAAACTTCCGGCGGAAAGGGCGCTCGCAACAACAATCTGTTTGGATGGGATTCGGGGCGCGCCCGCTTCCCTTCGCCCGCTGCCGGAATTCACGCTGTCGGTTACCTGTTAAAGCATTCCAGCGTATACAAGAACAAGACACTAGAGAGGCTTTTGGCGGTGTACAACCCGGGCGCAGAGGAATATGTGGAGAAGGTGAAATCCGTCATGCGGCGGATTTCACCCACTGAGTGAGCAGCGGAGTTGTCAGTTCTCAGTTTTCAGTGACCCCGGCGCGCCGGTTCAAGCTGATGACTGAAAACTGACGACTGAAAACTCCCGCGGGCGTTCTACTCCAAGAGGCGAACGCCCATATAGAGACCGCCAAACAGCACTAAGGAAAGGACGATGACCGCCGCCCAGCGGATATACCGCTCGGTGTTGTTCACTTCCTTATGTTCATCTTCCCGGATTCGATCGGCGAGGCTATCAAACATGGAAACCTCCAAAAAGCATGGAAATCGCCTAAAAGGCCAGTATGAAGAACGCCCGTCGCACTCGGAGTCAGCCCGATTGTAGATCCAATCGGAGGAATTTCCAAGTGGTTTTTCGCACCCGCGTCTCCAAATCTCCTCCAGCCTCGGGCTAGCGGCGTGCTTCGGTTGCCGGGTCTACCGCGACTGGAAACCCGAAGCCTGCTTTCACTTGGAGTAATTTGGAGGACGCCGGGCCGGGACAAACTGCCGCCGCCTTTGGATCAGCCCGTTGACAACCTCCGGCGGATCAGCGTATATTTGCTAACATACTGATCTGACAGTGGTTTGCTGGTGATTTGCGTATGGTCTCGGCTTCAGGTGGTGCTCGGTCAACCGAAAGTGCGCCTACAGTCGCCTCAGGCGAGACATCTGCCGGTGCTCCGGTGGCAGCAAATGCCGGTGGTTGAGCGATCCGGGGAGGCGTAATGGCCGTAGACCATAACGAAGGGCAAATGGACCCTCTGGGTCCCGAAAACTACGAGCATCTGCTCGAAGATTACAGTCATTTTGCCCCACCCGCCGCCGACGAAGTTCTGCAAGGCACAGTCCTTGGTATCAAGGGCAAAGACGTCATCATCGATTTCGGCTACAAGTCCGAAGGCGTTGTCCCCATCGAACAGTTTCTGTCGCCATCGGGCGAACTCACCGTGCATGTGGGCGACGCTGTCGACGTGATGATCGACCCCAGCGAACAGATTGAAGGTTACGTGCTGCTCTCGCATACGCGGGCGGCGCGGTTGCGCATTTGGGACAACCTCGATAAGGCTTACGAAAACCAGCTCGTGCTGTCGGGCCGCGTGCTCGGCCGCGTCAAAGGCGGGCTCGCCGTGGACGTGGGGATCAAGGCTTTCATGCCCGGCTCGCAGGCCGACCCGCGCCCGGTGCACAATCTGGATTCTCTGGTGGGCCAGGACGTGCCCGTCAAGATCATCAAACTCAATCGCCGCCGCGGCAATGTCGTGGTGTCGCGCAAGACGGCCATCGAAGAAGAGATCAACGTTCGCAAGAGCGTGACTTTGGAACACCTGGCGGAAGGTGCGGTGGTCACCGGCATTGTCAAGAACCTGACCGACTACGGCGCGTTCATCGACTTGGGCGGCATCGATGGCCTGCTGCACGTTACCGACATGTCATACGGCCGCATCACGCATCCTTCCGAGCTGCTGCACGTCAACCAGGAGATTTCGGTCAAAGTGCTGAAGTTCGATCGCAACAAGGAACGCGTTTCGCTGGGTCTGAAGCAACTCGAGCCAGACCCGTGGGACACCGTGATCGAGAGGTATCCGGTCAACACTCGCGTCATTGGCCGCGTGGTGAATGTGACGGACTACGGCGCCTTCGTCGAGTTGGAGCCCGGAGTGGAGGGCTTGATCCACATCAGCGAGATGACGTGGTCGCGGCGCATGAAACACCCGTCGAAAGTGGTCAAGCCGGGCGACCAGGTGGAGGCGGTGGTCCTGGAGGTGCATCCCAAGGACCGGCGAATTTCTCTCGGCCTGAAGCAATTGGAACCCAACCCCTGGACCACCATCGACAAGCGTTACAGCGTGGGCTCGGTGGTGGAAGGGCGGGTCCGTAATATGACCGATTTCGGCGCCTTCATCGAAATCGAGGAAGGGATTGACGGGCTGGTGCATGTTTCCGACCTTTCCTGGACCAAGCGCGTGAAGCACCCCTCCGAAGTCCTGAAGAAGGGCCAGATCGTGCAGGCCGTGATTCTCAACATAGATTCCGGGTCGCACCGCCTGTCCCTGGGCATCAAGCAGTTGCAGCCCGATGCCTGGGAAAGTTATTTCCAGAATCACCACTCGGGCGATACGGTTCACGGCCGGGTTTGCCGCCTGGCTAGTTTCGGGGCCTTTGTGGAATTGGCCGAGGGTGTGGAAGGGCTCTGCCACTTCTCCGAAGTACCCGGGTATTCGGGCCGGCGGGCGGCCGAAGAACCGCCACTGCGGATCAACGACGAGTTTGATTTCAAGATCGTCAAAATGAGCGAAGCGGAAAAGAAAATCGGGCTGAGCCTTCGGGCGGTGACCGACGACGAGGAAAAAACCCGCCTGGAGGATTACCAGCGCCAGGCGGCTGCGGCTACGACCACCATTGAGGAAGTGATGAGCCTGAAGGATCGCAACCTGGAGTAGCAAACCTGGAATAGCTGCTTGCAAAACTTGTGAATTCAGGCGATACTGCGGTTTCGTAACCGATTGACAACTTAGGAGTATACGATGACGAAGGCCGATCTGATTGAAGAAGTCTCCCGCGTGGTGGAGATGACCCGGAAAGAGTCCGAGGTTATCGTGGAGGCCATTTTCGACAGTATCGTTCGCTCCCTGCGGTCCGGCGACAAGATCGAAATCCGCGGCTTCGGCAGCTTCCGCACACGCCAGCGCCAACCCCGGATAGGCCGCAACCCGAAAACCGGTGCGCGAGTTGAAGTTCCCGCCAAGAAAATTCCCTACTTCAAACCAAGCAAAGAACTTAAGGACGTAGTGAACAATTCCGCCGCGCCTCTGCCCTCGGCGCCACCGGCCGTACCTCCGCCGGCTGAGCAGGTGCCCAACCCGTAGCGCCGATCCGCCCGAAAACAGTATGGACTACCTCTGGACCCCCTGGCGCTATCAGTACGTAACCACTGCCGGCGGCCCGGGGGAATGTGTTTTTTGTGCCGCGGCCAGGGCGGCGGATGACCGGGAGACGCTGATGGTGCATCGCGCCGACCGCAACTTTGTCATCCTCAATCGCTTCCCCTACACCAGCGGCCACGTGATGGTGATTCCGTACAATCATGTGGCCACTCTCGAAGACCTGGACGATACGACACTAACGGAGTTGATCCTGCTGGGCCGCCGGATTGAGAAGTATCTGCGCGCCCTATACCGCCCCGACGGATTGAATATCGGCATGAACATCGGCCGCTCGGCCGGGGCGGGTATCGCCGAACACCTGCACATGCATCTGCTGCCCCGGTGGACCGGCGACACCAACTTCATGACGACGGTGGGGGAGACGCGAGTGATGCCGGAGGATCTGGCGATTACCTGGGAGCGGTTGCGGGAGGCGTTTCAGAAGGGGTGAGTTGGGCTGCCCGGGCGTCGAGGGGCAAGGTGATGAACGGTTACAACTACATCGATGCCCTGAACGGCACGGGAGCTTCTCCCGGCGTGCAGTCCAAGCTGACTCTGGCAAGCCCCTACGGATGCCCAACCTGTTCCAGCAGGCCCTTAACCTCCGCCTGGCCGTTCGCTTCACCTTCTGATCCATTCGAACCTGCAATTCCCAAGGGGCCGGGTAACCGGCCCCTTTTCTGTTAGGAGTACACCCGGATCGTTAATCCGTCAGCCGTGCGTAGGGCCTTCAGAACCGCTCACGACCCTCCTCGTGTACGGCCTCACTTCACATTGGCGGTGACCGTGGCATTCCCGGTCAGCGTGAACGTGCAGGTCTGCGTGTCGTTTCCGCCGCTCGAACAGGCGCCGGACCATACGGCCGTGCGGCCGCCCGAGACGCTGAGCGTTATCGCCGTCCCGGTGGCAAACGGCGCCGACAGGGAACTGCCCACGGCTACGTTGATCCCGGCCGGGCTCGAGGTCACACGCTGTCCGCTGCGGCCGGTGGCCGTCACCGTCAGCGTGGTGCCTTGGGCCGCCGGCGGCGTCACCGTCAGGGCGGCCGTCCGCGTCACGCTCCCGGTGGCGCTCGCCGTAATGGTGACCGGCGTCGATGTGGTGACCGAACTCGTCGCGATCGCGAAGGTCGCGCTGGTCGCCCCCTGCGCCACAGTCACGCTCGCGGGCACGGTCGCCGCGGCCTGGCTGCTCGAGAGCGTCGCCGTGAATCCGCCCGCGGGCGCGGCGCCCGTCAGCGTCACCGTGCCTTGCGACGCGGCGCCGCCGGCCACGCTCGCCGGGCTCACGGCCAGCGACGACAACGCGGCCGTGGCCGTTGCCGGCGATATCAGCATCACAGCGTTATGGCTCACTCCGCCAAACGCGCCGCCGACGGTCGCGGACGTCACCGCGGTCACCGACACCGTGCTCACGGTAAACGTCGCGCTCGTGGCGCCGGCCGCAACCATTACGCTGCCAGGCACGGTGGCCGCGCTCGTGTTGTTGTTGGTGAGCGTGACCACCGCGCCACCCGCGGGCGCGGCGCCCGTCAGCGTCACCGTGCCCTGCGACGCGGCGCCACCGGTCACGCTCACCGGGCTCACGGCGAGCGACGACAATGAGAGCGCCGGAGGCGCACCGGGGTTCACGGTCAGAGGCGCAAGCTGTTGCACACCCCCAGCCGTGGCGGTGACCGTCAGTCCCGTCTGTGTGGTGACTGCAGCCGTGGGTACCTGGAAGGCTATGCTAGTCGCACCCTGAGCCACGGTAACGGTTGCCGGCAGAGTGACGATACCCGGAACATTGGCGGATAGCGTAGCGGTAAACCCGCCTGGCCCAGCGGGACTCGTGAGGCTCAGGCCCGCCAGGGCAGCAGTGCCTCCCGTGACCGTATTCGGAAAGAAACCGATGCTTGAGAGCGCCGCTGGTGGGGGCGGCGCTGAGACCGTACTCGTTGCTCCCAGCGAGGAATTGTTATACGAGGCGGTGACCGTTACGGGGGTGGTGGCGGTCACTACCGACGTGGTCGCTGTCGCCGTCGCGTTCTGCGCACCCGTCGGAATCGTCAAATTGGCCGGCACCGTCAGCACCGCCGGGTTGCTGCTGGTAAGGGCGACAACTGCGCCGGTACCCTGCGCCCCGGACGTAAGCGTCACCGTGATGGCGAAGGAGTTTCCCCCCACCACCTGGGCGGACGACACAGCGGCCACTGTGGGCAAAGGCGGCGGAGGCGGAGGCGCTCCGTTCAGCGCCAGTTTCGTGATGAAGGCATCCTGGCCGCCCTTGAGGACCCCGTCGAGGGCGTTCGCGGTTGTGGGGAAATCGGTGGACCTGGTTTCGCCGGTAACGTATACGTTGCCCGCGGCATCCAGCGCCACGTCGGCGCCGCCGTCCGTGTTGGTTCCGCCGAGATAGGTGGAGTACAGGATGGCCGTGCCCGTGGCATTCAATTCGCTGAGGAACGCGTCGGAGCCGATGCCCGGATGAAAGAAACCTTGGAACGCATCCGGAGTGGTGGGGAAGCTTTGGGAACTGGTTCCTCCCGTTACCCACACATTGCCGGCAGGAGTGAGCGCGATACCGCTGGCCGCGTAATCACCCAAAAAGGTGGAGTAGACCAGGGTGGAGCCGGTGGGATCTAATTTGCTCACGACGACCCCGCCGGTGCCGCTCTGCGAGACGGGCTGAAACACGCCCGGTGTGGTCGGATAATTCGCTGAGCCTGCGCCCGACACATAGGCATTGCCGACGGAATCGATGGCCAGGCCGCCGGCCGAGTCAAAACCCGACCCGCCGATGAACGTGGAATAGATCAGGTTTGAACCAGCGGCATTCAGCTTCAACACAAAGAGATCGAACCCGCCGTTGTTAACGGTGTTGAAGGCGCCGGCCGTGGTCGGGAAATCGGGAGAGGCGGTGTTGCCCAGGACGTAGGCGTTGTTGGACGCGTCAACGGCGATGCGCACGCCGAAATCCACCGCGCTTCCCCCGATGAAGGTGGAGTATACCAGGGCCGAACCGGCTGGATTCAGCTTGGTGACGTACGCGTCGTAGGCGCCGTTTCTGATGGTTCGGAAGGCCCCAGGCGTGACCGGGAAATCGGCCGCGCCAGTCTCGCCGGTGACGTAAGCGCTGCCTGCCGCATCGACCGCGATGCCGAGGGCATCGTTAATATCCGAGGGTCCCCCCAGGAAGGTGGAGTATAGCAGCGCGGAACCGGTCGGGTTGAGCTTGGTAACGAAGGCGTCATAATTATCGATGGCGCATCGCGGGCAGTTGAGAACATTGAAGGTTGGGTCGAATGCGCCCCTCGTGGTGGGGAAATCGTGGGACTTGGTCTGGCCCGTGATGTAGGCGTTACCGGCGGCATCGATGGCGATGGCGCGCCCCCAATCGAAGTCACTGCCGCCGATGAAGGTGGCGTAGACCAGGGCCGTTCCCGTGGGGTTCAGCTTGGCCACGAACACATCGGAGAAAGTTCCGACGGCGCCGGTTCTCTTGAATGCGCCGACTGTGGCCGGGAAGTCGGCCGACTGCGTCGTGCCCACGATGTAAGCGTTCCCCGCGGCATCCACGGCGATGCCGGCGCCGTTGTCAACATCCGTTCCCCCGAGGAAGGTGGAGTAGGCAACGCCCGGATCGATGATCAGCTCACGGTCCGTCTGGTAGCCCGCGCCGATGGCGAATCCGTATTCGGCCGCCGCGCCATCTGCCGCGTTCAGCGCGTAGCGGCTCTCCACCGGCACGCGTGCGCCGGCGATCTCCTGGTAAGACACCGGCGGCGAGTCCCGCAGCACACCCAAAGCCGTATGGACCAGCAGCCCGCCCTTAGAATCCAGCGTCAGAGCTCCCGCCCCGTTGTAGGCCAGCCGGATGTCCGCGGGCCGTGCCCCGGGCCGCACCACGAACTCGTACTTCAGCGTCCCCTCCTGCTGGTGTAGTCTCAGGTCCACGCCGGGCCAGAGCTGGCGATAGACAATCTGCGCGTAGCGCGGTACTGCCGTGTGCCACTGCGCCGGATCGCTGCCCCGGAAGTAGTTGACGTCCCCAGGCGCGCGCTCCTCCCCCTCCAGCACCACCTTCGGGTTGCTCCCGAGGAACCGCAGGGCCAGGGCGACTCCATTGCTTTCCGCCTGCCCGGCTCCATCAACGCCCGGCTCGTCATTCCTTGCCGATTTCTCCGCAGCCGCGGAGAACCTGGCTGCGATCAGAGAGGCCGGCGCGCCCATCTTGGCAGAACCGTTGGAAAGACCGGCGGCGCTGGCGCCCCTCATGAACGAGAGCACCACCGCCTCACGCGTGAGATAGAAGGCGTAGCCAGAGCCCTGCGCGGAGTAACGCACCCGGCTGTCCGTCTGGCCCCGGTTCTCCACGAAGGTGAGCGGCAGGTTCGCGTAGGCTTTCAGAACCTGCTCACGGCTCCCCTGGTGTGCAGGCTCTTGGCGTGCCGCGTGGAGGCGCGTAGCGCCTCGATTACCGCCCGCCAATACAGCGATGGCGAGTGCTGCCATTCCTACGCAAGCCGCCGCGGGTATCACATGCTTTAGAGTTTGCATCTTTCTTCCCCAATCCATTCCAAAAGTTCAAGTGTCGCCGCCGTCTGTTCAGTGATTTCAGATACATCCCACTGGCGTTAATTGCCGCTCGCCGACCCACGCCATTATGCTAGTCCACAACAGTCGACCGGCTGGTGTTACTTGAGTAAATCTGTTGTAAATAGGTGATGGGCGACCCCACCAAGCTATTCGTGGAAGCGCGCACGGCCACGCCCGGCTGGCTGCGCCATTTCCTCGGCGGCCGCTCAACGGTCCGCGCGCGCCAGCCGCTTGAGACGACGTGTGCTTCGTATCGATCGAAGATTAAGCGAGGGCTGGAAACAAGGCTCATTGCACATCGGCCGTGACCGTAGCAGTCCCGGTCAGTGTGAACGTGCAGGTCTTGCTCTCGCCGCTCGTACACGCGCCGGACCAGACCACGCTGCGCCCGTTCGAAACCGTCAGCGTAATCGCCGTCCCCGTGTTAAACGGCGCCGACCTGGTGCTGCCCACCGCCACGTTGATTCCTGCCGGACTTGAAGTCACACTCTCTCCGCGCCGGCCGCTTGCTGTTACCGTCAGCGTCGCAGACTGGCCCGCCGGCGTCACCGTCAGTGTTGCCGTGCGTGTGCCGCCGCCTCCGGTCGCCGTGATCGTCACCGGCGTGGATACGGCAACGGCACTGGTGGCGATCGGGAAGGTCGCACTGGTTGCGCCTTGCGTCACCGTCACACTCGCGGGCGTGGTTGCCGCTGCTTGACTGCTTGAAAGTGTCACCGTGAATCCGCCCGAAGGCGCCGCGCTTGTCAATGTCACCGTTCCCTGCGATGCCGTGCCACCGGTCACGCTGGCCGGGCTCACGGCGACCGACGACAATGCGGCCGTAGCCTGAGTCTTCGATATGGTCAACACCGCGCTGCGGCTCACGCCGCCGGACACGCCGCTAATGGTCGCGGAGGTGGGCGCGGCCGCCGCCGCCGTGCTCACGGTGAAGGTCGCGCTGGTTGTGCCGGCGGCGACCGTGACGCTGGCAGGTACCGTGGCTCGGGCCGTGTTGCTGCTGGTCAGCGTGACCACCGTGCCGCCCCCGGGCGCGGCGTTCGCCAGCGTGGCCGTGCCTTGCGAGGTGTTGCCCCCGGCGACGGTGGATGGGCTGAGCGCAATGGCCGAAAGCGTCGCCGGTGGGGGGGCCGTGGGCGTTACCGTCAAGGCTGCCGATTTCGTTACGCCGCCGCCCGTTACCGAGATGGTGACAACGGTTGTGGTGGTGACGGGGTTGGTGAAGATGTTGATTCCGCCTCTGGTGCTCCCGGCAGGGATCAAGACGCTACTATCAAGCTGCGTGACGACCGATGGGTTGTCAACGCTGACCTGCAGAATGTCGTCGGTGGTACCCGGCGTAGCGATGGAAACCGTCGCGAAGGAGCTGCCGGATTGCCCCACCGTCGTGGTCGGGCTCAGCGTCACCGCTGTGGGCGGCTGCTGCGGCACCAGCGTGACATGCCCCTGCGAGGTGACGCCGTTCCACGTCGCCGTCACCGTGGCAGTCGTGTTCGCCGTCACCATGCTGGTCGGGATGGCGAGCGATGCCGAGCCGCTTCCCGGCGCGACGTTGGCGACTGCGGGCGGATGCACAGCCGCGGAGTTGCTCACCAGGTTGACCACGGCTCCGCCCGCGGGGGCCAGGCCGTTCAGCGCCACGATCGCCCCAAGCTGGGCGCCGCCGCTGAGGGTGCCGGGCGTGATGATGAGCGAGCTCAGCGACGGTGGCAGCAGGGTGAACTGCGCCGTCGCGGATCCGGAGTTCAGGGTCGCGGTGAGCGTCACCACGGTTGGAGATGTCACCTGCCCGGTGGTCATCTGGAACTGCGTCCATGCCAGGCTGCCTTGCATCGCGATCGTCGCGGGGACCGGCGCCGCCGTCGAATTCGAACTGGAGAGGTTGATGGTGGCGCCCGACGCGGCCACCGCCGAGCTGAGTTGCACCGCGACAAACGTAGTGTTGCCGCTATACAGCGGGTTGCTGACGACAGTGACCGACACGGGCGTTGGCGGCGCGGCGGGAATGGTGAACGACCGGGCCGCCGAAAACGCGGTTTCGGCTGCCGTGGTGGGCGAGTTGTCTCCCTGCGTCGAGCGCACGCGCCAGAACTTCGTCCCGGAGGTGAGCGACAGCACGGTGCGGGACGGACCGTTGAGCTGCGGGTCGTCCTCTTCGATCGACGCGAACCCGGAGTCCCTGGCGATCTGCAACTCGTACCCGCTGGGTTGCGGATTGGGGACATCCGCCCAGGTGAGCGTAACCGGCAGCGTCAGCGTGGAGCCAGTCGTTGGCGACACCAGCGCGGGCGGCGGTCCGATAGGGTTGTTGAAGAAGACCGAGAACTGGATGACATTCGACGGTATGCCGGCGATGCCGTTGGCGTTCACGGCAATGACCCGCGCAAAATAGTTTCCTTCCGGGTTGCCGATTTCGAACGTCATGGTGGTATTGGGAATGTTGTCGAACAGGATTCGCGTGATGATCGGGAAATTCGGGTCCGTCGCGGCCTGCAGGACGTAGGTCGCTGCGCCCGGAACGGCGGTCCAATTAAAGGTGATGCTTTCAAACGGGTGGAACGTCGGGTAGCCCTGTGTCGGCGACAACGTGGGCTGGCCCGGCTCGCCTGGGCCGGCCGCGGTGACCATAAAGCTCTGCGCCGGGGACCACGCCCCCTGGACGAACGCGCCGCTCACTGCCTGCACGCGCCAGAAATACGTGCCGTCCGGAAGACCACTGACAGTGTCCAGCGTTTGGCCGCTGGTCGAGTCTTGGAGGACAACAGGGGCGAAGCTCGCCGAAGAGCCGACCTGCCAGTTGTATGCGACGATCCCGCTGGGGTCGCTGACCGCGGTCCAGGAGATCGTAAACGGTACCGTGACGCTGGCGCCGTTGGCCGGCGCCAGAGACGTTGGCGCCGGCGGTATGGCGGCCGCGCCGTGGCTGGCGGCCGCGACGCCTGCGGCAAGGACGCACAGCAACCTGAGGGCAGGACGGGTCTTTACGATGTTCATTGGATCACTCCAGCGCGAGTATTTATCTCGAGTAATTTAGGTCCCGGCGGCTATGTTAGTCTGAGGTGCTTCTCTCTGCTGTTACAAGGGTGGGTAGGCGTGCATTAGAACGGTATACGCGCGCGCCGGCTTGCACCAGGTTCTGGATAGAGACCCTCCATTGGGCGTCTCCAAAATACAGACGCGGCCGCCGGCAGCGTCTAATTCACCCAGTCCATTCACCAAGCGGATACCGGTACTCGTGACTTACCCCTCGGTCCAGAATACGGAAATACGTGCGGTTGGCCAGACCATTGATAGCGGCTCAGCAGTTCGCAAATCTTACGGTGACGTTGGCACGGCCGGTAAGGCGGTTGCGGCACTGCCGCAAGCCGCGACACCTACGGCAAGGACGCATAGCAGCGTGAAAGCCGGGCGGATCTTCGCGATGTTCATCCCCAGTACGACACTGGTCCCATGTTACTCTGAGGGCCGCGTTATTTGTAAAGGTGCTGTAAATCCTTTGTAAAAGTGGCCATAGGCCAGCCCAAGGTCGCGCGCGCGCGCAATGCCGCCCGCACCCACCGTGCGCCAATTTCTTCAGCGGACCGCCCATGAGACTGCCGGCCGCTACCGGCCGAATCGCCGAAGCGTGGTCACGCATTGGTGCTATTGTGAGGACATGAGAGCCGCCGCGTTACTGCTAGCCGCCGTGGCTGCGGCTGCTGCGCAGTCCTATCGGGCTGCACCTCAATTCGAGTTCCCGGTGGCGGGCATGCAGGCCCCTGCTGCCATCCGGAAGGCCGACCCCGAATATACGCCGGAAGCCAGGAAAGCCGGGGTCGAAGGCACTGTCCTTTTGTACGTCGAAGTTGGCACGGATGGGCGCGCCCGCCGCATCAGGGTGTTGAGAGGCTTGGGGTATGGACTCGATGTCAAGGCCATCGATGCCATGCGCCAGTGGCGCTTTCTGCCTGGAACGAAGAACGGAGCCCCCGTCGTTACCCCCGCCACCATAGAAGTCAAATTCCGGCTTGTTCTTGCTCCGGAGACGCTGGTCCGGGTTTAGGGCCGATGGCCGAAGGCGACTACTGAGTTAGCCCGAAGTTATTCAAGCCAGTCAGCCTGGCAACTAGTCTTGGCCTGAAGGAAAAAGCATCTGGAACCGCTGTGATGGCGTCCCCAGGGGGATTCGAACCCCCGTTACCGCCGTGAAAGGGCGATGTCCTAGGCCGGGCTAGACGATGGGGACTGGCTTGGCCGGAAGAGAATTGCGGACCACTCCAGAGTAGCACGGGCAAACTGGTCCGGGCGTGCCTGCTCAGTCAACATCGAAGACCGGCGGCGGGAGCCATGAAAGCCGCCGCGCGACCGTTTACTTCACGTGGACCTGAATCGGCAGCAACTGGCCGGTCAAGTCTACCACCACGTTGATGATGCCCGGCTTGGCGTTGTTGCCGGCCCGCAGCGACAACGTCGCTTTTTCGCCCGCCTGCAGGCTGGTGCGATCCAGTTTTCCTTCAATGCCCGGAAGCATGCCGCCAAGGGAGATGTTCGTCAGCCCCGGCGCTCCGTTCACTATGGTCACGGTCTCGGACTCGCCGGCCGTCAGGGTGACCGCTGTCTTGTCCAGTTTCACCTGCGTGAAGAGAAAGTCGGCGTTTGCGGGAACCGGCGGCAGCGCTGGAGGGCCATTGGCAGACCTCTCTCCCGCGGTCATCTTCCCGAAAGGCGAACTGCGCAGCGAATCCGGATCGACGTACCAATACCATTTGTCATCGACAATCTTCCAGGTGCTGGGGGTCGGCACTTTGAGCGGTTTGTCGCTGAAACCCGGCATCATGACGTATTGCTCGCACAGAATCGTCGCCTTGGCCTTGGTGAAATTCTCCGAATACTGGATCCGGCCGATTTCCGTGCTGAGGTATTTGGTCTTGCTGGAGGAATAGTAGAGGTCCCTGGAATCCTCAGCTACCAGCGCCTCCGCACGTCGAAAATCGCCTTTTACATGGAGCTGATAGAACTCCTGGATGCGGGCGCGAAGGGCCTGATCCACGTCGGCGGGGGGCCGGTTGAAGGGATCGTCGGCCTGCGCGAACAACCCAGCCGCGAAAAAGACGAATAGAGCGGTTCGGAGCATCCTTTCCCTCGATTATATACGACGCCTGGCGTGGGGAAAAAGACGAAGCCCCCACTGGTCACCCCAGGTCACCCCCCGTCAAACCCTCCCAGCGCCCTCCGAGGGTGGCATTATAGACGGTGACACCCATGGCCACCACCTTTGATGCGATCGTGATCGGTACCGGGCAGGCCGGCCCATCCCTGGCCGCGCGGCTGGCACAGGCGGGAATGAAGGTCGCGGTGATCGAGCGCAAGCTTTTCGGCGGCACCTGCGTCAACACGGGGTGCATTCCCACCAAGACGATGGTCGCCAGCGCGTATGCCGCACACCTGGCCCGGCGGGCGGCGGAATTCGGCGTAGTCTTGAAGCACCCGCCGGAGATGGCGGGCGGTAGCGGCGTTTCGGTCGACATGAAACGCGTCAAGGCGCGCAAAGACGGGATCTCCGGCCAATCCCGAACCGGCGTCGAGTCGTGGCTGAAAAGCCTGCCCAACTGCACCGTATACCGGGGCAGCGCGCGCTTCGAATCGGCGCACGAGGTGAGCGCGGGACCGGAACGCCTGGCCGCAGAACGTGTGTTCATCAACGTTGGCGGCCGCGCCATCATACCCGCTATGCCCGGCCTCGCCGAGGTTCCATACCTCACCAATTCTTCGATGATGGACGTGGATTTCCTGCCGCCGCATCTGGTGGTGGTTGGGGGCAGCTACATCGGGCTGGAATTTGCGCAGATGTTCCGGCGCTTCGGCAGCGAGGTGACGGTGGTCACCTCGGGTTCGCGCCTGATCGGCCGCGAGGACGAGGACATTTCGGCCGCGGTCCACGCCATCATGGAGGGTGAAGGCATCCGCGTCCGGCTGAATGCCAGGTGCATCGGCCTCTCCCGGCATGGCGGCGGAATCGGCGCCAGCCTGGAATGCACGGGCGGGCCACCCGAGGTCGCCGGCTCGCACCTTCTGCTGGCCGTGGGGCGGCGGCCCAACACGGACGACCTGGGCCTGGAAAACGCCGGCGTGACGCAGGACAAGCAGGGCTACATCGTGGTGGACGATCAACTGCGCACCAATGTGCCCGGCATCTGGGCGCTGGGCGATTGCAACGGGAAGGGCGGCTTCACCCACACATCCTACAACGATTTCGAAATCGTGGCGGCCAACCTGCTTGATGCCGACCGGCGCCGTGTCAGCGACCGCATCCCGGCTTATGCGCTTTACATCGACCCGCCGCTGGGCCGGGCCGGTATGACCGAAGCCCAGGTTCGCCAAGACGCCCTCCAATCGGGCCGCGCCGCCCTGATGGCCACCATGCCCATGACGCGCGTGGGCCGGGCCGTGGAGAAAGGCGAAACCCAAGGATTCATGAAAATCCTGGTGGATGCCGAGACCAAGCTCATCCTGGGCGCCGCCATTCTTGGCATGAGCGGGGACGAAGTGATCCACTGCATCCTGGACGTGATGTATGCCAAGGCCCCTTACACCGTTATCGAGCGCGCCATGCACATCCATCCCACGGTTTCGGAATTAGTCCCGACGCTGCTGGGCGACCTCAAACCGTTAGTTCCGTCAAATAGTAGCGCCGCCAAACCGTTAGTTCAGCCAAACCATTAGTTCCGCCAAATCGTTAGTTCCGTAGGAGACTTATGCGCATCGTATTGGGTTCGGACCACGCCGGATTTGAAATGAAGCAGAACCTTCTCGCCTTCGTTCGCGGCCTTGGCCACGAAGTGGTGGACGTAGGGACCAGGGACACCACGCCGGTAGATTATCCCGACTTTGCCGAAGCTGTCGGCATGGCGGTCCGCGACGGCCGCGCCGAGCGCGGCGTGCTGATTTGCGGCAGCGGCGTCGGCGCCTCCGTGGCCGCCAACAAGATGTACGGAATCCGCGCCGGCCTCTGCCACGACTCCTATTCGGCGCACCAGGGCGTAGAGCACGACGACATGAACGTTCTGGTGCTCGGTTCCCGCATCATCGGCCCGGAGTTGGCGCACGACCTGGTAAAGTTCTTCCTCGCCGCCACCTTCTCGGGCGAATCGCGCCATGTGAAGCGGCTGAAAAAAGTCCACGACATGGAAACGCGGTTTTCACCGCCGGCCGAAGGGTAATCGGCTGATTACCGGTAGAGCAGGAGAGAGCGCGATGCCCTGCGGTGCGACCCGCTCGCTGGACAGATGGCTCCAATGTTTCAGGAGCCGGAAAACAAGCTGAACACCGGTCGCCGCTGGAAGTGCTGGTGTTTCCATCGGTGCCGAAGACGCCCACGCCGAATTAGGCTCGCTTACAAAACAGGCCAAATTGGCCTGGAAATCGGCCCTAACTCCTTTGTTTTGAGAAATATTCCAGGCCAAATTGGCCTGGATCGGCCTTTAAGGATCGGCCAGATACGAGACGGGCGGCTTCCCTTAGTGGTTGCCTGGCTGGTTAGGGACGCTTCGAAACGACATGCTCTCGATCGACCAGGAGGCAGGGGTCGTGGGCCGGTGCGCTCCCCTGGTCCCCGCACTGAGATCGCTGAGCAGGTTTGTCAAGGGATTGGCGGTTCCCAGGCCTCGCGTGCCGCCTTTGGTGCGCAACCCGTCGAATTCCAGAACATCCGGATTGTCCAGGGGCTCCTGGCTCGTCAATAAGAAATACGTGTCCACACCGAACGGCTCGCCAATGTCGAAGTCAAATTCACCCTTCGGCCCGCTCAATGGAATCAGAGGGTCGAACTTCGGCGCCTGGCCGACCTGCGCGTAGGGCAGATGATTGCCTTCATTACCGCGCCCCGGTTGCGGAAATATGAGGGAGCCTTTGCCGAAATGATCGATCACGAACACATAAATCCACCGTACCCCCAAACCCTGGGAGTTTTTTACCGCGCCTTCGCTGGCACTAAGATAGAGCTTGACCTTCTCGCCTTCGCGTAAATCGCCGGACTCGCGAATCTGGCCGGAGGCCACGTCCTTTAACGCCAGGTGGTAAGGAAAAGTATTTTGGGCCGGCGGAGACTCCAGTGTCAGCCAGGCACGGATTCGCGCCAGCCTCAGCGCCTTTTCGGTGAGCGACGCGCCGGCGTTCTGGATCTCCGCATCGGTCCTGCCAAGTTTGATCCAATCGCTTCGCAAAGGCAGAGGCAGATAACCTGTGGGATGTTTCTGTGTTTGACCGGCCAGATCCCGCACGCTGGTTTCGGTGGCATCCGGCAGCACCCACGCATATTCGACATCGGAGCCGTTCCCCCTTCCGCAGAACCAATAGTGAGCGCCGGACGGCGTGCTCTGCGCCTTACCAGGAGGCTTGGTCGCGACCATGGCATTCTCGCCGCCGTCCAGGTGAATCGCCCCTATTAACTCGGAAGTGGGCGGGAGCAGCAGGAGAAACCTCGCCTTGGCAGGGAGCAGGCGCTTTACGGCGTCCGCTCCCGGAGCCGGGCCAAGGTCGGCAGGCTCCCCCGCGGCCGGGTTAAGCTCCAATATCCAGGAAGATCCGTTCCAGTTGAGAACATGCGTGGGCCGGCCGGCGGTAGGGTCATCCAGCCATTCGATCGCCGGGTCGCCGCGCAGTCTCCCCACTTCCACCGCCATCTTCAAGATCGCCGCGGCCGGAGCCGGTTTCGGAACATAAACGCGCAACGCCGCCGAGGATGGCGCCGTCCAGCGATCCACCGAAAACAGATCGCCGGTCTTCACCTGACCCTGTCCGGCCACTTGCGCGAGCGAAGCGCCGATCCCGTCCGAAGCCGTGATTTCCACTTCAACGGGCGGCTTTGACAGGCTCTTCAAGCGGCACCCCGGATAAAGACCTATGGCGGTGCCGCCACGCAGATGGATTTCCTTGCCGCTGACGGACTCGGCCAGAATCGTGAGCCCGGCGCCGGAATCGGCATCCTGACCAAACAGCCCTTTGGATGCGCGGCCCACGCCCCCCATGACGGGCTGCTGCGCCACCCCACTGGAGTGCAACTGGGCTGCGATCTTCTGGAAGATTCGCTCCATCGGCTCATTGGGGTATTTCAGAGCGTGGCTGAGGGCCCAGGTGAATGCGCCGTGGGGGCCGTCCTCAGTTTCGGTCTCGTGCGCCTCCTCATTAGATTGCGCGGCCGCCAGGGTCAGGACACCGGCCCTTTCCGGATCGATCGGTTCATGGGTGCGGGGATCGATTTCGGCGGCGTCATTGGCCAGCGGTTCTTTGGGCGCGGTCCCGGCGGTACCGCCGCGCCGGCCGCTGTTACTGCGGGCTTTACCTTGAGCGTTCCACGCGCCGCGCGTCAGCGAACCACTGTGACAACTATCGGCGATGAACGTAACCTTGACGCCCTTTTGCGCCGCCTTCCAAAGGATCCGGGAGATTTCCTTGTCGCGAATATCCGGAACATTGCGCCAGTTATCGGCCGGCACCAGGGTCTGATCCTCACCTTCCCTCTCTGTACTCGCCTGATTCCTGATGTGATTGCCGTGGCCGGAATAGTAAAAGACGCGGACATCGCCCGCCTGCGCATCGTCGACCAGGTTGTGTTGCATGGCGGACAGAATCGCATCGGCGGTCGCGTCCTGGTCCGTGAGAACCACGAAATCGGTGATGCCCAGATCCTTCAACACGGCCTGGATGAGGCGGACGTCATTGATTGCGCCGTCCAGATTATCGAACCGCCAAAAAGTGGCGTCTCCTTCCACGCGCGGCCTCGCCATCGTGGGAGCCTTGTCACTGGTCTGCAGCCGGGAGCGGGTTTCCGCATCCGGATTGTACTGATTGATTCCAACCAGGATGGCGCGGCGGCTTTCGGCCTGTGCGGCGAGGGGCCCGATCGAAACCCAGATCGATACAATGGCAATCCCGATCGGCAGTGCGGTTAGGGCACTAGGTGGGCGGAAGGCCGGCCACGCGGCGCGAACTGGTTTCCGGGAATCCATATGGCATGGAATCATAACATAGTGCGAATCGCCTGAATCCGCCTGTGATAGAATCGTACACCAAAGTATGGAGGTACGGGATGAGTGTTGATCGTCGTGACTTTCTGATGGAGGCTTCGGCGGCGCTTCTGGGATTCGGCGGATTCACTGAAATAGCCTTGGCGCAAACTCCGCAAAGCCAGGTGAAAGTGGACACGGATGTCGTGGATTTCTGGGTGCGAAGCATGGGACTGGCGCCGAACACCGTGATCGGCGGATCGAGGACGCGGGGCCGTCAGCAGAATGGACCCTCGCTCAGCGACCTGGGCCGTGAGCCGCTCTTCCTGCATTACGATCCGGAGCAGGAAGCTCTCATTACCACGGACCAGATAAAGGTCGGCAAGCTGGCCGAGAGCGGCGACACCGACGTCCAGTTTCAGATGGTGCGGATGCGCCTGAATGGCGACGATGACAGGCAGTTCAGGAGTTACTCCTCGCTCGGCATGTACGTCGATTTTCAGCAGGCCGCGAAGCCGCAGATGTCGGTTACAGACTATATAGGGGACGCTGCTTCCGCAGCCATCAGCGCAGCGTTCCCGCCCGCTGGCAAGAGTGGCGGTGGCAAAGCCCAATCGGGCGGCGGCAAGGATAATTCCGGCGGCAAGTCCGGACCCGCGGGGAAAGGCAAGGGCAAGAATTTTCTGCCCGACATGGCCGCGGACGACGCCGGCACTGGAAGCTCGATCCCACTCCAGGCAGCCAGTCAGTCACAGTCGTTCTCGCTGACTGGCGGAGCCGGCCGGCACTCGTTTGCCTGCTTCGCCAAAGACAAACATAAGAGCCTGTTTGGCCAGTTTGTGTCGGTCTTCTCGACGCTGGCGAATTCGGCGGCGGCCTCGTACCTGCCGTTGCTCTCAATGCCGGTGATCGGCCCGCCGGCGCTGGCCGCGATTCGCTCTTTGATGGCTAACCTGCAGGCTCATGGCGGCGATCAACAATGGATCATGATGAGCCCGCCTGTCGACCTTGTCACCACTCAGGAGGGCGCTAAAGGAAATCCGGGCGCGATGCTCTTTCCCTCGGGGAATTACATCATGATTCCGAAGGCCCACTCCGCCGCCATGAAGGGAGAGCTCAATAAACTGAAGGTGCTCGACGGCTTTCTGGTACCGAAAGAGGCGGGCCCGCTTGAAGTGTATGACGCTCATGCCGGGGCTGCTCCCGGGGTGAGCTACATTTCGGTGAGCGTTGGCGTGCAGCCGTCGAAGAAGGGCGCCGGGCGCGGATGCAAATAAACGCCGCCCGCTGAATCAGCGTTGCCTCCCAGGCACGCCCATCATGATGCTCAATCCCTCCGGCGTATTCCGCATCGTCGGGGTTTGCGAAAAACCGGATGGCCTTACCGCGTCCGCGGTTCGGTCGTGCACAGATTGAAATACTTCGCTCAGCGGGCTCATGCCTTGGTTCTTCTTGAGTGCTTCGAGCAGGAAATAGGTGAAGTAGCCGTGGTGCAATTTCTCGTCTTCACGCGACGGTTCGCCCGCGCGGCTGGCCGAAATCACCACGCGAGCCGCTCCTTTCGCCGTTCGATCTTCAAAGCGATCGGCCGCGGCCGAAAACTCGCTTTCCGGTCCGGCGTTCGGCGAGTGCACTACAACGCCTCTGACCCCCGTAGCTCCTCCGCTGAAGCATGTGTCGAGGAGCAACACCACTCGTCTGGCTCGCACGTCGCGCCGTAAGATCTCCACGAGGTCGATCATTTGTAACGACGTCGCGTAGAGGTTCGCCGCCGTGTCGATGGTTGTGTCCTGCATCAGCACATAGCTGACGCCGTTCGGATCCATTTCGCGCGGCGATCCGTGACTCGCAATGTATACCACCACAAGATCCTCTTCCCGGGCCAGGGCCCGAATCTCCCCGATGGCTTTGCGAAAGGCGCCCAGTGTTGCATCCCTGTTCAGCAGCCGCCAAACTTTGGCGCTCTCGAAACGGCCGATCTGCTTGTCGGTCAGCAGATCGGCGACGCTCGATGCATCGTTCACCGCGAAACGAAGGGCCGGCGCGTGTTGAAAATCGTCGATGCCAACCACCAGCGCGTATTTCGCGCCGATCTCAACGGGAAGGGTGGAAGCCGCCGCAGGCACCCCGGTGAAAGGATTGACTTGGTCGCGCAATGCCTCCGACCCGCGCGCCTGTGCTTCCCGCTTCGAGTAGGCGGCGTCGCGGGTGTCGTGCAGGCGCTCCGAAACCAGCGCGCGATAGTGCCACAGGTCGGGTATCTCCCGGCAGTTAGCCAGATGCTTTTGGATGGCGACCTGCATTAGTTGGAGCGTTTCCGACGGGGTCTCGGGTGTAAGCTGTTCGCGCAGCCGATTGAGCAAAGACCAGCCAGGGCTGCAACGGTCCGAAACTTGACCTTGGAGAATCCCCGCCAGTATCGCCAGCAGGCATGCCCTTCTGTGCGCGGCACACTTCATCGATTTCGACTATTTTTTGCTGGACGGCCCTGCGGTCTTTCCGAGCTGCGCTTTGATTTCGTCGAGAATGCCTTTGCTATCGCTCCCACATTCCCTTTTGAGCTTGAGTTCGTCGGCCAATGTAAGACCTCTTTCGAAATGCAGCTCGGTCGGATGATCCCGAACCAATTGACCGATGTCGGGAATGTGATCCTGACACATGCCAATTACCTGAGTCAGTGACGAAGCCCCCGGAGACCTCTCGCCAACGGCATCGCGGCTCCCACTACCCTCCTCTCCGAGGGCAGGAACGCGTTGCTGTTTCTTCTTGAGCACTGCTTCCTGGTACTCGGCTTTGTGACGATTAATGGTGGCATACAGCCGCACAGCCTCTTCCATTCGCGCATCCGGCGACCGGAACTCCTTTTCACCCGCCTTGCCCTGCAGCGCGTCTTTATAAGCTTTCGCGGCTTTGTCGAGATAGGCCTGCGCTTCGCTGAAATCCTTTTCTTCCTGTTCCATCGCCTTCTTGGCCTTCTCGGTCGTCACGTCGCCTCGCCGGCTCTTTTCAAGGTCCGCTGCATCCTTGGCGTCTTGATACGCCAAAGCCTCATTCGACAGCCCGACCAGGTACAACCTGTAGGCGTCATCGTCGCCTTTGGGCAGAGGCGGCGTTTTCTCTGCCTCCTCAAGCAGCTTCGCCCAGCGCTGACTGATGGCCAGTGCCGAAAGCGGTTCCAACTTGCCGCCCGGAACTGGAACACTGATGGTTTCTTCAAATGGCGCAGCGCGTTGCGACATCTGTGTTACTATTGCGTCCACCAGTTCGTCCCGAGCTTCGTTCTCGCTATTTTTGGCCTGGGTCCCGCAGCCCCCTCCGGACCGGTGCAGCACTCCGGCAAGCATACTGGACTTCTTCGGCCCTTCTTCAGTGACCGCGTACACGAGGTTTTCAGAGTCCAGCGGAGCATCGGTCCCCACCTCGACCGCCTGATAGCTGGCCTCAATCTTGCCCGTGTAAAATGTGCATGCGGGCGTGTTCTGTGTCGCGGCTGTGGTCCGCTTTTCCACGTAATAATTGGTAACCGTGAAGTTCAGCAGCGTCTCGGGGTTCCGCTCATCGACCACGAAGCGATTGTCTTTTTGAATGGAAGTAACCAGCTTCGTGCGGAGAACCGTCAGCAGATCCTGCGGAATCGTCTGCGAAGCTCCGATAGCGTGCACCTTGATTCGCTTTTGATTCAGGTTTACCGATGCGGGAAGAATTCGCTTGAGCGGGGCTTCTTTGGGTTTTTTCATTCCCACCAGTCCCCCGAAACCCTGGGCTCCGAGAACCGCGGGGACGATCAGAATACCCGCGGCGACTATGCTCATCCGGTGCCGCTCTCCAATTACCAGATTAACGTGCACGATTGCCTCCAAAACCAGCAGGATTGCCCTAAACTGTGTTGGAATAATGACACAGCTTAGAGCGGTCCGTCAACCGTACTAACCCGTCGAGCGCAAAGAAGGAGCCGGTTAAATAAATCGCAAGATCTTCGCTCGAACGTATGGCGGAGCCCGTGCGCGACAACAGTCCTGCCACATGCAGAACACCTTTGCCATAGCAAGACCCAAGAGCATGCCCTTCATCGGGCCAGTAAGGAGTCGCGGTCGGATTAAATATGCCCCTGCCTTGCCATTCCCCTCGCTACTGGTTTAGCCTGTGATGCATGAGACCGAATCGGCGTCAGATGTTCGCCGCGCTTCTGGCCGCGGCGGCTGCCAGACCAATCCAGGGTGCCGATGACGGCATCATCGTCGGCGGCAAGCGGCCCATGATCCTCCACAACGACCGGCCCGAGGATCTGGAAACTCCGCTCCGCTACTTCGATTCCTGGGTTACCCCCAACGACGCTTTCTTCGTGCGGCAACACCTTCCCCGCCCCGCCGCCATCGAACCGGCCGCCTACCGGCTCACGATTAACGGAATGGTCTCAAAGCCCGCGCAGTTGGCCTTGGCCGATTTGCTGAAACTCCCGCAGCACACAGTTCCGGCCACCCTGGAATGCACCGGCAACGGCCGCGGGTTCTACACGCCGAAGGTTCCCGGCATTCAATGGGGGCGCGGCGCCGTGGGCAATGCCGAATGGAGCGGCCCGCGCCTCAGTGACGTGCTGAAACTGGCGGGTGTGGACAGCAAGGCTGCCTTCGTGGAGATCGATGGCGCCGACACCGGCGTGGCCGCCACGCCCGATTTCGTTCGCTCCATGCCAATGCCGAAGGCCATGCATCCGGCCACTCTGCTGGCGCTAAAGATGAATGGCCAGTCGCCCGACATCCACGGTTTTCCGGCGCGCCTGATCGTGCCTGGCTGGGACGGCACCAGTTGGGTGAAGTGGGTCATCCGTCTGACAGCGGCGGCGGAGGAGAGCAAGGGCTTTTTCATGAATCCGGGCTACCGCTACCCGAAGTTCAGCCTGCCGCCGGGCTCGCCTCCCAAACCCGCAGAACTGGAAGTGATTGAGGGCATGCCGGTGAAATCCTCTCTCACGTCGCCCGAAGACCAATCGAAGATCGCCCTCGGTGGAAGTCAGCCGCCCACCGTCATTCGCGGATTCGCCTGGGCCGGCGAGAACGCCATCGAGCGCGTGGAGGTCTCCACCGATGGTGGCAGCCGTTGGGGCGATGCCCAGCTTTCTTCGCAAAAACTGCCGTTCGCCTGGCGGCTTTTCACCCTGAACTGGACGCCCGCCGACCCGGGCTACTACACGATCATGTCGCGCGCCACCGATGCCGCCGGCCGCGTGCAGCCCATCGTTCCGGCGTGGAACCCATCGGGCTACCTGTGGAATGGAATCGATCGCGTCGGTGTCACCGTGGAGAAAACATAATGCGTAGAAGCCTGATATGTAGAAGCATGATGTGTACCAGAATGGCTGTGCTGTCCTTGAGTTTGACAGGCGCGGGGCTTACTGTGAGCACCCAGGCTGTGATCGCCCAAGCCGTAACCACCCAGGCCGTGACCACCCGGGCCGCCGACCAGGCCACACTCGACTTGGGCAGGAAAGAGGAGGCGCGCAGTTGTGTGCCGTGCCACAGCCTGCGCCTGATCCAATCCCAGCGTCTGGCTCGCGCCACCTGGGTGAAGGAATTGGACAAGATGGCCGGCTGGGGCTCCGTAATGAAAGACCGCGACGCCCTGCTGGAATATCTGGTTGCGAATTACGGAAACGACAAGCCGGTTCCCGTTCCCGACATCACCCGGAACGGCAAGTAGGGGGCAAAGGGGGGCACTCTCCCGATTGCCCGCCGCCGGCACATTCGCTATCCTGGTTCCATGTCCAAATTGATGATGCTGGGTATGGCGTTCGGCGCGATGGCGTTCGCCGCATCGAGTGTCTACGAATTCACGCTGAATTCTATTGACGGTGCTCCCGCGCCGCTCTCGGGTTTCAAAGGCAAGGTCGTACTGCTGGTGAACGTGGCTAGCAAGTGCGGATACACACCGCAATATGCCGGCCTCGAAAAGCTGTATGAGACCTACAAGGACAAGGGCTTCGTGATCGTCGGCGTTCCAGCCAATAATTTCGGTGCGCAGGAACCCGGGACCAACGAGGAAATCAAGACGTTCTGCAGCCGCACCTACAACGTCATGTTCCCGATGATGAGCAAGGTTTCGGTCAAAGGCAGCGACAAGACGCCGCTCTACCAGTACCTCACCGATGCTTCCGCAAATCCCAAAACTGGTGGAGAAATCAAGTGGAATTTCACCAAGTTCCTGATTGACAGGAAGGGAAATATCGCCGCCCGGTTCGAATCGGCGGTGACCCCCGATTCCACCGATATGGTGAAGGCCATCGAGCAGGCGCTAGCTCAATAAACCCTTCATTACGCGGGCGTTACCGAACTAAGGTGAGTCCGCACACCGTTTTCCCCGCAGTTCCGGCGGACCGGTTAATCCGAAAATAATTGAGCGGAATCCGCCGAATTTGCGTCTAAACAACTTGAGGCCCCGACGGATCTTCTATATGACCACCGCACCTGCACCCAGTTCGCTCCAACGGCTTCGCGCCAAAACGGATCGGCAACTCGCCGTTCTGGTGCGGCGCGAACTCGACCGCGGCCTGGCTCTTGCCAACCAGGCTCGGCCCTGCGATGCCCGGCGCAGCTACATGACCGCGGAGACGCTCCTGGCAATGACGGAGTTGTCCGCGGCGGACCGGGTCCGGCTGCAACAGAGACTGGACCAGCTCCGCGACGCCCTCCCGCGCTGTGCCATGTCCGCCGCGTAGCCGAGTACACCGTTTCAATAATACGGTCTCGTATTTCGAGACAGCCGCTCCGTGACCGTCGCGGCTCTGATCGGAGCCGCGCCACGTTAATCGGAGCGCGCGTTAATCGGAGCCGCGCGCGTTAGCAAGCGGTTTCCCGATGCGTTGGCGAACTTCTGAAACGGCGTACTTAGCCATTCACCCCAAGCATGCTGGCGACCCGGAGGGTCGCCAGCCACTCTACTCGTGCCGCAGAGCCTGCATCGGGTCCATCGCCGCCGCCTTTCGCGCCGGCATCCACGCCGCTGCCAGCCCAATCGCCGCCAGCACGCCGGCTGTCGTCAGGTACGTCAGCGGATCCTCCGGTTTGATGTCCCATAGCAGCGAACCCACCGCTCTGGCCGCGCCCAACGAAGCCGGCAGCCCAGCCGCCAGCCCCAGCGCCACCAGCGTCAGCGCGTCCCGCAGCACCATCCACAACACCTGACCGTTTGGCGCACCCAGCGCGAGGCGCACCCCAATCTCTCCTGCCCGCCGCGCCGTGCCGTAGGCTACCACGCCGTACAGACCGACGGCCGCCAGCAGCAGCGCCAGGCCCCCAAAGAAGCCGGCCAGCGTAGCCAACAGACGCTCGCGGAAAATGGAATCGTCCACGTGCCGGGCCAGGGTTTCGGGCGCCCACACCGCTGCCGCCGGACCCAGGCGGCTCAGCTCGCCATAGATCGCGGCCATCAGCGCGCGCTCCGGCAACTGCGACCGCACCAAAATGGTGGGCGGCCACGTCGGGTCCTTTTGCACGAAAGGCACGTAAACCGTGGGCGCGATCTTCGTCCGCAACCCGTGGTGCCGGATGTCGCCGACCACCCCGACAATAAACGTGCGCTCGCCGCCTTCCGCTTTGCTGTCGTCGAAGCTCAGGGCGGCCCCACCGGATGCGCATCGCCCGAAAGGAACTCGCGCACAAAAGCCTGGTTCACCAGAGCAACTTTCGGTGAAGCGGCGGTGTCGTTCCGGTCGAATTCCCGCCCCAATAGTGGAATGCTGCCGATGGTCTCGAAGAATCGCGGTCCGATGTATTGTACGTCCACGTTCGCCGGCTCGCTCGCCGTGCGGTCCGAGCCCGGTACCCGGATGCCGGCGTCTGAGACCCCCATCTGGTAGGGCCCGGGAAAACCGTAGCTCACCGCGCTCACGCCGGGCAGCACCTGCATCTGGGCCAAAAGCCGTTCCCGCACCTGCCCCATCTCGCCTTTCCCAGTGCGCTGAGACCAGCTACCCGGAAAATCGAAGCTGAAAGCATATACGTTTTGATTGCGAAAGCCCAGGTCCACGCCGCGCAACACAAAGGAGACTGTGCCCGAACAGGGCAGCCAGCGCTACCAGAACCACCGAAAACGCCACCTGCACTACCACCAGCGCCCGAGGCGGCCCTGCCCCTCGCTGCGACAGCCGCGCGCCCCAGAGGAACCGGGCGGCGGGGTTGTTAGCAGTGGAAGCGAGAGCTGGCGGGAGTCCGAACAGCAGCGCCGAGATCGCCGAGACCGCCAGCGTGAACGCGAGCACTGTGGCGTTCGGCGTGGCTGCCAGCGCGTCGCTTGAATCGGCGGGCAGGAACCGCAGAATGGTCCGCTGGCCCCAGTATGCGAAGGCTACCCCCAACCAACTGCCCGCCGCGCCCAGCAGCAGGCTTTCGGTCAGAGCCTGGCGAACCAGCCGCGCCCGTGACGCTCCCAGCGAAAATCGCAGCGCGATTTCCCTTTGCCGCGCCGCCCCGCGCGCCAGCATCAGGTTGGCCACGTTGACGCACGCCGCCAGCGCAACACCAGCCCCACCGCCGCCATCAACACCGCCAGCGGCTTGCCGAATTCGTCGCGCAACATGGAGAGCCCCACGCCGCCTTCCCGCACCTCCAGCCGCTGCTCCAGGGCTTTCTTGCGGAAGGCCGCGCTATAGCTGGTTGGGTAGCTGGCTGCCAGGTGCTGCCGCATCAGAACGTCCACCGCCGCCTGAAGCTGCTGCCGCAAAACCTCCGGCCTGCGTCTGGCCAGTATCCATACACACCACATTCCGGGGTTCATGATTTTGGCGGGATACATCATGGCAGGAACCCAGATCTCGGGATGGTGCTCCACTTCCACACCGCGAAAACCGGGTGCGGCCACGCCGACCACGGTCAGCAGTTGTTCGTCCACCAGCAGCCTGCGGCCTAGTACGCCGGGGTCGGCGCCGAAGCGGTTCTGCCAGAAATCATAGCGCCACGGGCGACTTTCATCCTTCCCCTGTGCGCCCCGGCGCACATCGCGGACAGCTTCGAATCTTTGCCCGAATCGCTTTCACCGCCTTGTTGGATACCGCCGGGCCGCAGTTGATGAGACCTTCCCGTGGGGATTCTTATCCCGGCGCACGATCTCCCCCACCAGGGCCGGCGAGGGCCGCCGAGGGCCGATGGGCCGGCGCACCGGTCTTGACTTTGGCAACCCCGGTAATTTATTCTAACCATTCGCTTTGGCCGCGAGTGCGGGCCATTCTGCGTATGCGGGAAAATGCACGTCATGTGCCGGAAACGGTGGAGCGGTTCCTGGAATCAACGCTGGAAAGCGTTGACAGCGCCGAAGAACTGGCTGTGGCCATCGCTGAAAAAGCCGGTTTCGACGAAGACGATCTGATGCGAATCGGGATGGCCGTTCGGGAGTCGATGGTGAACGCGGTGGTGCACGGGAACCGGTACAACCTCAACAAGAAGGTGCGTTTTTTCGTGGCCAATAGCGCGGACCGGTACACCGTTCGGATCGCCGACGAAGGCGAGGGCTTTGAGTATCGGGAAGTGCCGGATCCATTGGCCCCGGAGAATTTGATGCGCACTTCGGGGCGTGGTCTTTTTCTGATCCGGTCGTTTATGGACGAGTTCCAGGTTCGGCGGCTGGAACCCGGCGGGACCGAAGTAACATTAGTGAAGTACGTGGTGTCCAAATAGATTCGGCGGCTTTCAGCCAGGAGGCATGTTCAGTGAGCGTAAAGTTGAGTTCTCGGCAAGTGGGCGACGTGACGGTGATAGACGTAGCGGGGCGGATCACTCTGGGCGAGGGGTCGAGCGCGCTGCGCGACGCCCTGCGCGAATTGGTTGGCAAGAATCAGAAGAAGATCCTGCTCAACCTGGGAGAAGTCTCGTACATCGACAGTTCGGGCATCGGCGAACTAGTATCGGGCTTCACGACAGTGACCAACAGCGGCGGTAGTTTGAAGCTGCTCAACCTCAACAAGCGAGTCAAGGATCTGCTGCAGATCACGAAGCTGTACACCGTGTTCGACGTCCACGAGGACGAGGCCGGCGCTATCCGCAGCTTCGCATAGCTTTCCGGCCACTGGGGCACGGGGAAGACGCTGCCCCAGTGGCCTATGCCCCCGCAACTGGCGATCGCGGCGCGATCCCCGCTAGAATCACAGGTAGGTCATCCGAAACGCGGGCGGAGTTTAGTCACCGGATCGGACGCGGCCGTGGGATCGCGGTTTTGCCGCAGGTTCCAGAAACTTGAGGTTGGCGGGGGAGATCAACTTGAGAAGGACGGCGGTCTGGAACTTCGGGAGGTAAGGTCTGGGACCTTCGGATTAGCCCTGGATCAGCCCGAGGTTCCTGGACCGGACAAGCGTAGGGCGGTGGTTGCCATCCCCGCGTCACGCCTGCCCTCACGCTCACGGCTGCCCGCGTTTACGGTTGAATGATGCCCCTGCGAATCGCATAAAGCACCAGGCCGGCCGTTTCATGGATCCCGAGCTTCTGCATGATCCTGGTGCGATGCGATTCGGCGGTTTTCACGCTAATCGACAGGAGATCCGCAATGGCTTTGGTGCTCATCCCTTCCGCGACCAACTGCAGTACGTGGCGTTCTCTGATGCTGAGCGGTTCCGCGTCCTGGGTGTCATTGGAACCGAGGGTCGCGATCACCGATCGCGAAATGTCCGGACTCAGATAAGTGTTTCCGCGCTGCACCTCGTGGATCGCCTCAATGAGGTCCGCGGCCGCCCGGCTCTTCAGGACGTAACCGTGGACTCCGGCGGAGAGAGCCGCTATGACATAGGATTGTTCGGAATACATCGTGAGGAGAAGGACTTTTATCTCATTCCCGAACATCTTGATAATCTCGCGGGCAGCATCGATGCCGTTCAAAACCGGCATTCCCAAATCGAGGATAGCCACGTCGGGGTGCAGCTGTTGGGCCAATTTCACCGCTTCGTGGCCATCGGATGCCTCACCGACCACCTGAAACCCGGCCTGTTCCAGAAGGGACTTCAAACCCTGACGCACGAGCACATGATCGTCGGCCAGCAGCGTTGTTACCATGATTCATTGTAACTCGTAGGTAAGGGTTCAATTCCCGGGTGCGTCAGCCGCTTTTGCTTTCCGAATTCCTGCCGATTGTAATGGCGACGTCCGACGCGCCTCCGGGGGCAGGAATGGATCGCCAGGCTGCCGCCCAAGGCGAATCTTTACCTGGTTGGCGCGAGCGTGCCGCACTATATTGGTGAGGCTTCCTGAACCGCCCGATACAAGACGTTGCCAGACTCAGGCCGCAGCGGGCCTGGCGCGGCGTCCACCACCATGTCAATTGGCGCCACCACGTCAATTTGCGCCACGATGTCAATTTGCGCCGACGCCCGAAAGCGCGGCAGAGAGACTGAATTGCGGCGCGCTCAGCCCACGATCTTCCAGGACACGCGGCCGCAGGTCGCTCGAGCAGGCTAATAGCTGCTCCCAGAGCCGGTCCAAGAGGTTCCTTACCTCGTCAAGACTCCCACGTTTGGCGACCCGGCAGCCTGCAAGTTGGCCCGGTCCGGCGCCAGACCCGCAGCCGCAAGAAGTTGCGTGGCTTCGTCGAACCCTATTTGCGACACCCGGCCGAGCCGGTCCTCCAGTTTGCCTTTTTGGTATCGCCAGGCGGTATTCGACCCGCTGGAACTGGCGCCGCTAGACTTCGAAAGGGACAGGCTCTCCGCGAAGAAATTATCGACCGCGGTAAGTGTGAGAGCAGTCTCTCTCGCTTGACTTAAGCGGCAGGCAACGGTTTTCAGGAGGGCCGGGGTTGGATCCGTTTCGGCGGTCTGCATTATTCATCCATCAATATTCCAGCCACAAGCTGCCTTACGGACTCGTGGTGGATAGCCGACAGATCCTGGATGCTCGAGCCGCCGAGCATAGCATCCAATGCAAGCGGTGCCATTACATAGTCTGGAATGCACCACTCAAGGCGCGTCTGTCAGCCGGTAAACGCCGCAATTCGGTCCGCGCAAGAGCTTGATAGCATCGCGTTTTTCCGAAGAGGAGCGGGTTGATCCGGCGGTGGCTCCCAAGTGACAGAATCTTTACACCTAAGCCACAACGTTTCAGCGAAACAAGTCTACCATCTAATTCATGAGCTACTCCGGAGCGGCCTTGGAGGTTACAAAACAAACCTCGTTATCCAAGCCAATGACTGCGCCGCCGTTGACTGCGCCGCCGTTGACTGCGCCGCCGTTTGCCGGACTAGAGGATCGATCGTTTGGCGTCCGAATGGAGGGCCCCGTGGTGAGATTTATTTTTCCCCAGACAGTGGCCGCCCAGCGGTCGCTTGAAGAACAGCAGCGCCCGATGGGGCCACAGAGCGTTCGCCGCAACCGCCCGGTTCGTCTGCACGACGTGCTGGAGAAAGAAGCTAAGAGAATGGCTCAGTCGTTGCACGACGAGGCGGGTCAGCTCCTGGCGGCGGTCCATCTCAAACTGGACGAACTTACCTGGCACCTGCCGTCCGGGCAGCATGACTCCGTCAGGCAGCTTAGATCGATGCTCGATCAGTTAGAAGGGGGATTGCGCCGTCTGTCACACGAACTTCGTCCGATGATTCTGGATGACCTTGGCTTGCTGCCGGCGGTTGAGTTTCTGAAACAGGGAATAACCAAGCGCACGGGACTCTCTATCGGGCTGAAAGGCTCGACGGGGGGCCGATTACCTGCAAGTATCGAAACGGCCCTGTACCGCATCGTCCATGAGGCTCTTGGCAGTATCGTCAAATACGCTCGTGCCAAGCGGGTAACGGTCGCATTTCTCAGGGATGCCGGGCAGATTCAGTGCTCGATTTGCGATGACGGCATCGATCTTGACGCCGGCGAAGTCCTGGCAGCAAAGAGCGGGCGGGGTCTGGCCCTGCAGGCTATTCGGGAACGAGTTGAGGATTTGTCGGGTACGCTTTCGATTCGCGCAGGCCGGGGGCAAGGCACCCAACTGGTGGCGATAATCCCGCTGGATTGTGGAAAATACAGGATCTGACATCCGGATTTGACATCCGGATTTGACACAGGGGGCGGGGGGCGGGGCACGGCCAATCGCAGCGGGCCCTGGGCTCCCCGGCGACCCACTGGCGCCTCACAGCGGCCGAACTCGCCGGTGCCGCATCCGCGAAGACCCGGGCCTAAGGGCTATCCGTTCAGGGCGTAACCGTTCAGGGCGTAACTGTTCAGGGCGTGACCAGGCCGCGGCGGACCGCATAGCGCACCAGGCTGGCAGTTTCGTGGATATCCAGTTTCCCCATCAGGGTCGTCCGATAGGATTCGGCGGTCTTGACCGTAAGTTTAAGTTGCGCGGCAACCTCCCTGGTGGTGTGGCCTTCCGCAATCAACCGCAGCACCTGCAATTCGCGCGGGCTTAGTACTTCCGCGGGCGCCTCGCCGACGCATTTCACCAGGAACGAATCCACGGCGTGGCGGGCGATACCGGGGCTCAGATAAGCATTGCCCCGAGTGACTTCCTGGATGGCTTCACCCAGCACGATTGCCGCTTCCGACTTCAGCACGTAACCTTTAATTCCGGCATTGATGGCTTCCAGGACATACTGTTCTTCCCGGTGTGCCGTCAACAGGATCACCCTGGAGCGCGGTGAAACCCTCCGGATCTCCCTGGCGGCATCTAAACCGTTTAGCCGGGGCATCGAGAAATCGAGCATCACAATATCCGGACGAAGCTTCTCCGCGAGTTTGATTGCTTCCATCCCGTCTACGCCTTCGCCAACCACGGTGAAGCCCTCGCTCTCCAGCAGGAACCTCAGCCCCTGACGGAAAATTGGGTGATCGTCGGCAATTACGATGCCAACAGGCACTTTTCACCCCCCAAAGGAATAGTTACCAAAAGTTCGGTTCCCACACCCGAAATGGAATGGATGGAGACGGTGCCGCCCACCGACGCGATGCGTTCCCGAATTCCAACCAGGCCCAACCCTCGCGAACCCTTCCGGGACAGGACTTCGGTGAGGTCGAAACCGGCTCCATTGTCACGGACGGAACACTGCACTTCGTCCTGGCCGCGCAGGAGCCGGATTTCAACCCGGCTCGCCCCGGCGTGTTTGGCAACGTTGGTAAGGGACTCCTGGACGAAGCGATAAAGGGCCGTCTCGACCCCGGCCGGCAAACGCTCCGGCGCCAGGTTGGCGAGGTTAATGGCAATGCCGCTACGTTTGGAAACCCTGTCGATCAAACCTTGAAGGGCTGGAAGGAGCCCAAGATCGTCAAGCACCGCGGGCCTGAGATCGTGCGAGATTTCTCGCAGCTGCAACTCAATTAGCTCAAGCATCTGCTTGATTTCCTGGAAACACGGCCCACAGCTCGACGGCAACTCGCGGGTAGCCTGCTCCAGGCGAATAAAAACCGCGGCGAGAAGTTGCCCCGCCTCATCGTGAACAGCATGGGCGATGCGCTTGGATTGCTCCTCTAACATTTCGTTCACTCGCTGCAAGGCGAGGCTCGAGTTGCCCATGTCCCCTGCTTGGCCGGTATCGGGGTCAGACAGTATTCGTCCGGAGTCGACCATCATCTTGTTGAAATCCCCCTCAACTGCCCATCCGCGTACTCGCTCGACGGACATCGCTGCTTGCCGACCGTTCTGGGCCGACCCACTGATTCAATCCACTGATTCAATCCACTGATTCGACCCACTGATTCGACTCACTGATTCGACTCACTGATTCGACCTACTGATTCGACCTACAGATTCCTCACCCGGTACCGCACCGGCAGAAGGCCGTTTAAATGCCACGACTAATAAATTGTACCCTTCCTAACAACGATAAGCCACTTTTTTCACTCTTAAAAACGCTCCGGAGGTTACTCGCAAGTACTACGATTAGCGCCAGTTACCTCTAGTACTGAGGCTTTGTTTCTTAGTGCAACGGGGCCACAAGTACAGGATTCTAAGCCCCCAAGGTCCATATCTCCGGACGATGCGCATCGCACTGCTGCATATTTCAACAGGGCGGGAACCGGCCCGCGTATGTTGCTTCGCAATAGAATGGTCATGAATCGGACGCCCACTATGAATTATAAATGGACTGCGCATCATTGGAACCACCAATTGCCAGGCTGAGCGCCCATGTGAGTACCTGTCGAGTACTGGGATAGGGGAGAATCAGTGCGCGAGGACCAGGCGGGCGCGAAGTCATCGGCTGGTAGAAGGTATCCGAAGTCAATAATATACCCCTAACTATAGTTATGTTACTGCAACTCGCGATGGCGTGGCTTCGGTGTCCAGGCTTCGCCTCGGATTGTGTCGGGCCAGGAGTTCGACGCCAGGCCGGGCCGCCACGTCCTCTTCTAGGAGGCACGGTACCTTCGTAGCTCACCATCGGGGCACCAACAACTTAGCTGACATCGCCGGAACCTGTGGAGGGAAATGGAAAGAAATGTAGGGTTGCAGATCCGCGAGGAGGCGCGTTGCCTGGCGACAGCGCAACTGGCGCACAGAAAGAAATGCCTGCAGAAACGCGCAGCCAGGGAGGACTGCCATTCCTGCAGGCACAAGCCACTACAGCGGCAAGGTACCTGCGACGATCGTTGTACGCCGCAGTGCGCGCGGTCATCGCGACGAATCGGCGATGACTCCGGCCGGCACTGTCGAAACCGAGACCCAAAGGCACGCCACATGCCCCGCCCTCACCTTTGTGCTGGCACTGGTTCGTTTTGCAACGCCGAATCGAACTTATTAAAGAGGATAACCGGCGCCCCCCGGCTCTCGGTACAGGCAATTCCCGCAATCTGAGGCTGAGATACGGTGCAGCTCGTATACTGGAATGTCATATCATGCGGCTGCCTGCGGCGATCCGGCAGAATCCACCCTATTCGCAGGCGATCACCCATAGCCCGCGTCCGCCGGTTCCGTGCGACACTGTTTTCCGGAGGGCAGAGACCGTATGTCCTTCCAGCGGCGCAGCGGCGCAGCGGCGAGCCCAGCGGTTACCCCTCGAGAATCTCGCTTTCTTCCCTCTTCGCCCCCTTCCCCGATTCCGCCACCGCAGCCGATCCGGCAGGCGGCTATTTCCACGGCAACAAGGCTTTCATGCCCCCGAATGGATGTTTCGCCGGTACTGCCGGGGAGAGGATTGCCGGTATCCTAGGCTCATCGTTCGCGAGACGTCGCGTGAAATAGACGTTCCGGACCGCTACACGAAGCCAGGACTGGAAGGAGCCGCCCAACTATGCAGACGATCGTAGTTATTGACGACGACGAAAGCCTTCGGGACACGATCGGGATCCTGCTGGAACGGGAGGGTTTCCGTGCCGTATTAGCCGCCGACGGCCGCACGGGTTTTGAGAATGCCGTTTTCATCAAGCCGGACCTCATTCTGGTGGATCTGCAATTGCCAGGCATGAGCGGTGTTGAGATCTGCAAGCAATTGCGCGCCGCGCGGGTGAAAACGCCGATCATTGTGCTGAGCGCACTCGGCGACGAAGTGGACAAGGTGCTGCTGCTGGAGATCGGCGCCGACGACTATATCGTCAAACCTTTCGGCACCAGAGAACTGCTGGCGCGTATCCGGGCATTGCTGCGCCGCAGCACCTCGGAGAGCCCCAAGGTGGTTCGTTTCGGCGATGCCGAACTGGACTTCCAGCGCCGGGTAGTCAAGCGCCGGGGAGACGAGTTGAAGCTGACGCCATCCGAATATAATCTGCTGACATATTTCGTTCAGAATCCGGATCGGCCGCTCACCCGCGACATGATCCTCAATTCGGTTTTCGGGTATGACTTCTTCCCCAACACGCGCACCGTGGACGCGCACATCGTGAAGCTCAGGCAGAAACTGGAGCCGGAGCCGAACGTGCCACGGCACTTTTTGACCGTGCACGGCGTTGGTTATCGGTTCCTGCCGTGAAGCCGTCCTGGAGCGGCTACGGCAGCGCATATCCCCGGTGTTCCTATTTGCTTTGCCGGCCATCGGCCCGCTTCGGCCCAGACTTTTGATGGCTCACTGAGAATCTCGACGGTCTTCAACGAAACAGGCCCGGAACCTCACGGCTTCCAGATTGAATTGGATAGCCTGCCGGCAACGACATCGAATTCACCCCTGGTTCCTTGGCGGCGCCGCGACGTGCGTTTGGGCGCAGCCGGGCGAGGCCCTGCCGATTTCCAGTACAGGTATGGTGGCCACGGATGGCCATCGTCTGGCCTACGCGCAGGCCAAGCCCTCCCGCGGTTTCGGCGGGTCCAACTGGCCCGCGGCTCAGCCGGGGCTGTCGATGCCAATCTGGAACTGACCCTGCCACGGGTTTTCATGCCTGCGATTGCGTGTTTCGCCCGGTGCTTCGCGAGGCCGGATGCCGATATGCTGGTCTTGGCTTCACCGCACGGCCAATCGATCGCGTATGTGCGGATATCGGTGCGCTCCATGCGAATGAACCTCGCAGGCAATCTTATGCAAATCGCAGGTAGTCTTATCCAACTCGGCCGCAGTCTCAGCCAACTCGGCCGCAGTCTTAGCCAAACCGTAGATAGTCTTATGCACATGACGGTAAGTGTAGCTGTGACCCAACGGCCGTTAATAAGTTTTACACATCTTTAACGAGCCGCTAACCGGTTCTGCCGGCGAGGTGGTCAAACTAAGACTGATGCTTAGCACAACCACTAACCTTCCGGGCCGTACGGTGCTCGTCGTAGAGGATGTCGATACCTGCGCAACCCTGCTGGAGGTCGCGCTGGTCCGGATTCCAGGAGTAGATGTCGCCTGCGCCGCAACCGGGCAGGAAGCGCTGCACCTGCTGGGGGCTTTCGGCACTAAAGTTTGCGCCCTGGTGACGGACTTGAACATGCCCTGCGTGAGCGGCTTTGAACTGATTGCCAAGGTCCGCTCCGACCGGCGCTACGCCGGCCTGCCGATTATCGTCGTGAGCGGCGATATCGATCCTCGCACTCCGGAGCGCGTAAAACGGCTCGGGGTAGACGCCTTTTTCGCAAAGCCTTACTCGCCGGCAAGCGTTCGGCGAACACTGGAGAACTTACTCAATGGACGTGCAAAGGCCTCCTCGCAATAGGTCGGCACAAACGTGCACTCTGGGAAAAGCGGGCCTGGTTGTGCTGGCCGCTCTTCTCTGCTCCGTGAACGCGGCCGGCCAAGGCGCGGCGCCGGAGTTGGGCCAGAAACCGGAGTTGCGCCAGATACCGGAGTTGCGCCAGATACTGGAGTTGCGCCAGATACTGGAACGGCTGGAGGGGCTGGAGCGGTCGAATCGCGAGCTGACCGAAGAAGTGCGTGCCCTGCGCGGCCAGTTGGCGGGCACGAGCCCCCAGCCAAGGGGCGAGAGCCCCGCACTGGAGGAGCAGGTGGCGGTCGAGGGCGCGCGCATCGAAGAGCAGGCACAGACGAAGGTGGAGTCCGGACAGCGCTTCCCCATCCGCCTGAAGGGCATGCTTCTGTTCAATACTTTCCTGAACTCGAAACAGGCCGGTGGGCAAGAGTACCCCAGCGTCGCGGCGGATCGAAGCACCGCCAACGGGGGAGCCACCCTGCGGCAGTCGGTTTTCGGATTCGAGTATCGGGGGCCGGAGGTTTTCGGCGGCGGCAAGCTGCACGCCTCGCTGCTCATGGACTTTTTCGGCGGATCGGGCCAATCGCTGGACCAGGCGTTGCGAATTCGCACGGCAAGCATGGAGATCGACTGGAAGAGCCGAAGCGTGAAAGTGGGCGTGGACAAGCCGATCTTCGCGCCCCGCGAACCCAGTTCGCTGGCGCAGGTCGGCGTCTCACCGCTGACCGGCGCGGGCAATCTCTGGATGTGGATTCCGCAGGTTCGGGTGGAACAGAGTTTTCAGTGGTCGGATGTGACTGGGGTACGAGCGCAGGGCGGAGCCGTCGGGACCCGGGAGATTTCGACTTATCAGGGCACCGACTATCCGGCCGACGTGGGGCCGTCGCGGCCCGGTCTGGAGGGACGCTTCGAGTTCTGGCACGATTTTGGAGCCGGCCGGCGCGTCGAACTGGCTCCAGGCTTCCACGCCAGCACGTCCCAGGTGGCGCAGGCCGCCATCCCATCCAGATTGTTTTCGGCGGACTGGCTGGTGAGTCCATGGCGAAAGCTGGAATTCACCGGCGCCATCTACACGGGTGAAAACGTGGCGCATCTGGGCACCGGCGGAATCGGCCAGGGATTTGCGGTGGCGCCAAATCAGCAGGTCAAGCCGCTGCACAACATGGGCGGATGGGCGCAACTGACGCTTCCGGTGACGGACCGCTTGTCCTTCCATTTCTTTTCGGGCGGGCAGGACGCTCGCGACCCCTGGCTGGCGCCGGGGCAGCTCGCCAGAAACCTGGCCTTTGGGGCGAATTTCTTTTATCGTCTGGCGCCGAACGTGATCATGAGCCTGGAGACATCCCAGGTTCGAACCTCCTACATGCAAACGGGACATCGGTTGAACAACCACTATGACTTGGCTTTTGCGTATCTTTTTTAGCCTCTGCTGGCTTCTGCCGGCGGCAGCCGGCTCGGTCAACGGGACCATCGAACTGATCGATTCCCGCGACCCGGAAGTTCGCAAGCACAAGAACTATTCGGGGGTTGTGGTCTGGCTGGAGGCGGTGGGGCGCCCGGCCGCAGCAGGCTCCGCCGACGCGGTACCGCAACCCTCGGTAATGACCCAGAAGATGAAGACGTTCACCCCGCACGTCCTGGCAATACCGGCCGGGACGGCGGTGGAGTTCCCCAATTTCGACCTGGTCTTTCACAACGCTTTTTCCGGCTACAGCGGGCAGGTTTTCGATGTCGGCCTGTATCCGCCCGGCCGCAGCCGGACGGTGGTTTTCAAACGGGAGGGCGTGGTGCGCGTCTTCTGCAACATCCACTCCACCATGAGCGCGGTGATTGTGGTGCTCCGGACGCCATACTTCGCGGTGTCGGATTCAATCGGGAACTATGCCATACCGGATGTGCCGCCGGGGGAATACCGCCTGCATGTTTATCACGAACGGGCGCTGCAGCAGAACCTGGCAGCCATGGAGCAGACCGTGAAAGTGCCGGCCGGGGATTTGTGCGTTCGCCGTTTCGTGATATCCGAAACCGGCTATGTGCAGTTGCCCCACAACAATAAGTATGGCCTGGACTATCCGTCTGCCGGCGACGACCTGTTGTACTCGCGGGAGGCGAAATGAGAAGTTTCCGGTCGTCCGGCTTATCGCTGCAATGGAAGATTCTGCTCTCCACCTCGGTGGCCATAACGGTGCTGCTTGCCGTCACCGGATGGGTGTTTCTGAGCAACGCCATGTATACCACTTCCCAAAGCCTGGAAGCGGAGGTGCAAACCAGTTTTCAGGCCTACCAGTCTCTATGGCAGTCGCGGGCAGCCCAACTATCCTCGGTCAGCTTGATCCTCAGCGGCATGTCGGATGTCCGTGCCGCCTTTGGCACCGGCGATGCGGCTACCATCCGGGATACTGCGGTTGAGCTGTGGTCTCGAATGGCGCATGACAATGCCATGTTTCAGGTCACCGATCCGCAGGGAAAAGTGATTGCCTCGCTGGGGGTTGCGCCGATATCCGCTCCACGCGAGGACGCCGCCAGCGTGCGGGCGGCGGCCAGGCGGTTCCCGGGGCAGTCTTCCGGATTCATGATCCGCGATAGCCGCCTGTACCATATCGCGGTGACTCCGGTCTATATTCAATCGGGGGACACGACCGCGCTGCTGAACGTCCTGGTAGCGGGGTACGACGTGAACGCCGCAGTGGCCGACGAATTGAAACGTTCTACCGGGGGAAGCGAATTTCTGTTTGTGTGCGGGGAACGGGTGATCGCCTCCACGCTGGGCGCCCGTGCGACCGCCATCGCAGCCGCCAACCTGCAGGCCGGTGACGGACGGGACCGCGTCAGCGACGGCGCCGTCGAGTATGCGCCATTGAAGACGCCCCTACTGGATATCGACGGCAAGCCGATCGGCCAGCTTTGGATCCTGCGATCGTTCGAAGGCGTGAGGGGACGCCTGGAGAACCTGCGAAGCCGCATCATCCTGCTGTGGCTGTTCGCCATTGCCGCGGGCCTGGCCATGACGTTTGTGCTGGCCCCGCAGCTCCTGGAGCCGATGAAAGAGCTGGATCGCGCTGCCAGTGAAGTCTCCAGGCAAAACTATGGTTACCGCGTGAAAACGGACCGGCAAGACGAGTTTGGGCGGCTGGCCAATACGTTTAACACCATGTGCGCCTCCATTCAGCAGGCGCGCGCCGAACTGGTCCGCCAGGAACGCATCTCCACGATTGGCCGCCTCTCCAGTTCCATCGTGCATGACTTGCGCAACCCGCTGGCGGCAATTTATGGCGGCGCGGAGATGCTGGTAGACAGCGACCTTTCGGACACGCAGATGAAGCGGCTGGCCGGCAACATCTATCGGGCCTCCAGGCGCATCCAGGAGCTATTGCAGGACCTGCTGCACGTTTCCCGGGGAAAAAGCGCGAGCCCGGAACTGGCCAGACTTCGCGAAGTGGCCGCGGCCGCTGTCGAATCCGTCCGGGAGGCGGCCGAGACGCAGGCGGTCCGGGTATCGATTGCCATCCCGGAGGAGATTGAGCTCAACCTGGAACGAAGTCGAATGGAGCGCGTGTTCATCAACCTGGTGGCTAACGCCGTGGAGGCGATGCCGGGAGGAGGGCAGATTCGAATTTCCGCCAGAATTGTCCGCGGCGAAGCATTGGTGGAAGTGGAAGACGACGGGCCGGGGATCGCGCCGGAGATTCGGGCCAACCTCTTTCAGCCGTTCGTGACTGCCGGCAAGAAGAACGGGCTCGGCCTGGGTCTGGCGCTGGCCCGGCAAACGGTGCTGGATCACGGCGGCGACATGTGGGTGGAGGCCGCAGCCGGGTCGGGAGCCGCGTTCCGCTTTCGATTGCCGCTGCCGGCGCCGGTGCTTCTGCCCGTGGCCGAGAACGAGAGAGCCGCCTAAAACCGGTGGGACCCGGACCCACCGGGCCGCCGGGACCAGCGGAGTCCCCATTCGGCTGACGAGCCGCCACTTCACCGGGAGTCCAGCGCCGGCCCGGGTGAAGAAGACTCGCTGCCATCCCGAAAACGTTTCGAGGCCAAGGCCGAAAGGCCGATGAATGCCGCCGACAGGATGCATTAACCTGGATTGCATCAACCCGGATTGCATCAACCTGGATTGCATCACCCTGCATTTAAGATCATAGCCAGAAGGAGCACGGCGAGCAAATCGCCGGACACCACGATAACCCTACCCGCGAGCGCCTGCGAAAGCCGAACCAGCATCACGCCGGGGATGGCCGCAGGGAATACCTTCCTCTGAGCACCTAAGGGGGAGTTAAATAGTAAGTTGGACATTTGAGCCAGGCGCACAAGAAAAAGACAGGATTTCACGCAAAGCCGCGAAGCCGCAAAGAAGCCGCAAAGGAAGAGGGATAAGCGAAGTTAACGTGACCCGGAATCCACTGGCGAAACAGATTGTGGATGCAGCCTATCGAGTCCATACCACTCTGGGGCCGGACCTGCTGATGTCGGTCTATGAATTGGCCCTGGCATACGAACTGGAACACCGGCAGGCTGCTCGCGATGCGTCAGCACCTGGTTCCCCTGGTGTATCGCGATGTCCACATGGAAGTGGGATTTCGGGCAGGCCGCCCATCTTCGGCCAGCCAACAAGCGTTTGGGCATACTGACAAACCTGAAAGTGGCTGGTGATCAAGGACGGCATCACGCGCGTCGCTAACGGACTCGCCGAGCAGTCTTCTTTGCGCCTTTGCGGCTTGGCGTGAAATCTTGCCTTTTTGACTCCCACGCTCCAAGCCGATTCCCCTTAACGCTAAACGCCGATTGTCCAAGCTTATTGTTTGACTCCGCCTAAGCTAATGAATCGCTCGGGATCAACGCGTCGCCCCAGGGTCTCGTCCTCCCAGGGTCTTTACCACGGAAGCACATACGTTTTCAGGTTCGGGAGAGACGCATGAATACCTGAGTATCCGCCGGCGTAATTTCCAGAGCCGTCAGGGTTTTCGCGCGGCCTGCGGCGCATGACGTCAGCATGCTCGCCACCGAACTCGAGACAGAGACGCGGTTGCGTGTCAGGCCGGAGCCGCCGCCATGGCGGAGAGACTCGCTGAGTTTCCAATGGTAACCCGTGCCAGCGCCCTGCGGCACCTGCACGCCGCCGAGTCTTCGCGCCGGGACACGTGCCGCCGGCCGAAGCCGGGACACGTGCCACGCCGTGCCCTGGATGACGCGCCTTGCGCCTGGCGTTGCCTGACTTGGCAGCCTTACCTGGTGACTTCACTGGCAGGCTTACTTGGTAACCTTACTTGGTAACCCAGGCGAGCGACCCAGACTTACTGGTGCAGACTTTATAGACCGTAGTCGTAGTCGTGACGTCGAACCATGTGCGGCCCACGGCGGTACAGCCCGGATCGGTAGCCTGCACGAACGGTCCCGAGCCGGGGGCCCGCAGCGCCATGACGTTGATGGCCGCACTGAACGCATCTGCCAGAGCTTTGCCGCCGTTCGTGGTGGGGTGGATGCCATCCCCCTGGAAGCACGTGCCTCCGTTGCACGCGGTTGGCCGAGCCGTGTTGTTGTAAGCCAGGTCGGCATAAAGTCCAGGAAGCGTGACTGGGTCGATGACACCATCCGCAAAGGCCGGCCAGTTGGCCATGATCAGCGCGTTATAGCTATTCTTCAGGCTGTCCATCGTCGCGGCGCCAAACCCGGCGCCGGTGCGTGAGATCATCGGCACTACTAGCACTTGATACCCGGTTTTCTTCGCCATGCGGCACATGGCCACCAGGTGATCGAAGGTGGAAGCCGGCCCCGATGAAACCAGCATATCGTTGGTGCCGGCGAAAATGATGGCGACGTTGCGCTTGGCTTGCGGAGTATAGACCGCGGCCAGTTCTGCTCCGGCAGTATCGATCATGGACAGGGTGCCGCTGAAGATCGACATTCCAGCTACTCCAAGAATGTACGGCGTGGCGAAGGTATCCGTAAGTCCGGAAAGCTGTGAGCATGGCGGAATAGCGCCGCCCAGCCCCTTGGTAATCGAGTCCCCGATGCAATTGATGGTGCTGTTGTAGGCGCCGTTGGCGGGTGCGGCGATCGCCACACCGCGCCGGGAGAGCACCGCGTTCACGGCCTGGTAATTCGCCAGCACTTCAGCCGATGTCAGGGCAACCGAATAAAAAGCGGCATAGTGGATGGTAATGGCGGCGTAAATCCCGTAGCCTGAGCCGCCTGCCAGCGATAGTGTCCCCACCCTGGGGGTGGCGATGTTGCCCTTTTGGGATTTGTATTGCGCGGCCTCCACGCCATTCACGTACAGGTGGTCCGCGGAAGCATCCAGCACGACGCACACGTGCGCCGCCCCAAGCGGCTCGTTAATCGCGCCGATCGTCTGCGCGGCGTCATTCATGAATAGCGCCGGAGTGGTATTCACGACGCTCGAAGAGCCGTCTTTCGAAAACAGATGGAAGCCCAGTTTGGTCGATGCGGCGACCAGCGGCTGGTATTGCCCGGTAGCACCGGTGTTATTCGTGGGGGGAGAAAAATACACGCACGCCGAGGTGACATTCGCTGTCAGTCCCGCCGGCAAGTCCACCCGTTGCGTGCTGCCGTTGAAGGCCACCCCAGAGAGTCCGATAGCGGGCACGGCCACCAGCGTCCCATCGTTGCCGTTTCCGCTCGAATCCGGCAGCAGAGTCCCGGTAGCGTCGTTCATGCGGTACTCGGCCATGATGCCGCGGCGGACAAGTCCGGTTGCGCCGTCCGCGGCACTGCTCTGCAGGCTACCGGCCGACGCATTACCGCTGGCGTCCACGGTATTCACATCGCCCCAGACATTCGCGGCGATGCACCGCCGCAGCTTTCCCGTGGTGGTATTCAAGTAGGCTTCGCCGATGCCGCAAAGCCCCGGTTCCAGGGCCCGCGGCTTGTTGGGGACAGTCGTTTCCGCTTGGGAGGAATCGCGGGTTCCCTGAGCGGCGAGCGGCCACCCCAGGAGAGTCAAGAAAATCAGAAGTCTCATGATATTTACCTTTTTGATTCCGAACACTGCCGCCGCACGTTTCACACAGCGACTACCCCACCATCTCCGTCTCGTCGTAAATCCCGCTCACCGCGCCACCAGCGAAGGCCCTATCGCTGGCTTCGCGGCGGCCGCCAGAACGGCCCGCGCCGCCGCAGCCGTGACCGCTCCCGTGCCCCATCGCCAATCGCCACCGCGGGCAATTAGATCGCGCCTAACATATAGGTCGCGCGTAACATATAGATCGCGCCTAACATATTGGGCTCGGGTATTCCCCACCATCCCGTGGACGCTGGATTGTCAGTTCACCCGCCCCATGCCCGAGCCCGACATCCGCCGGAGCACACAATCACCGCCGGCGGCACATCGGGCGCCTTCCAGCTCGCGCGACGCCTCTACCTCGCCGATCATTACCGGTGCGACCTGGAAGAGGTCCAGTCCTTTTTCCAGGTCCAGGATAAACTCAAAGGTGACCACAACACCCATCTCCGAGGTCCATTGGTCGCGAATGAGCCGGTACTCTATGGCATCATCGACACCCGCTACCGCGGCGCGCACGGTGCCGCCCTGCAGTCGGTGAATTACACCCTGTACATACGAACCGTCGGAATAGCGAATGACCATTACCTGAGCCCCTGATACTTACACTCGATCAATAGTCTACCCGCCATTTCCCGGATGATCAATGCGCGGTTTGCGAAGAAGTGGTAAATAATGGCGAGGCGCATCAATGCAGGCAATAGGAGGCGGACTCGGGCTCCGGACGCTGGAGCCACCCAGGATCTCCCGGCCGGGAATTACGGGAATTACCGGCTTATTGCGCGACCGGCGCGGGCGTACGCTCAATCCCAGGATGATCGTCTCGGAAGGCCGTAAGCGGAGGGAACGAATGAATAGGAACACCGGCGATCGAGGTAAGAAGCAGCCCGGAATTGGCAGCAATATTGCCGCTGCCAGCGATGCGCCGCATGCGTCGATAACGCGCGATGGGAACTCATATTCCGGGCAAAATTCGCGGATCCTCTCTATTACAACCGGAACCAGGTCCGCAATTCCTCACCGCTGACCGACCTGTGAGTTTGAGCCGCGCTCCCGTCGAACGGCTACTTCACATCCCCGAAGGACAAACATAGTTACGCTCCTAAGACACTCACCCTGGCGATTCACCTGGCGATTCACCCTGGCGGATGAACCTTTCTCTCCGGGTCGAAATGCGAATTGCGTGATTTCGTCCATCGGAATTGCGGGAAACCACCCTTCCGGGTTCATCGACCAAGGCTGTAAGCTAATCCGTGACACTCAAGGAACCGCCGTACGCAACTGAGGTTGAAAAGGTCCGGCTCAGGCGCGCCGGCACCTGCGTCGTTGACGTTTGCGGGGCGGCCCGGAATTGAGCTGAGACCGGTTTAAGGGGACAGACGATGAGCACGACTAGAGAGAGACTCGAAAAAGGCGCTGCCATGCTGGCCCGGCTGGACGAGAGGCGGCGCGAGACTCGCTTCCCGCGCTGGGGATACGACACGGAGTATCTGATCATCTCGGAGGAACTGCGCCAGATCGAGAAGGATATGCTTAACGAGCCCTGCGATCCGCCTCCCAACCCGGCCGCTCCGCGGCGGCCCCAGTGGAAACCCTAACCAGTTCCAGGCAGTTGTCAGGTGGTTGTGCCAGGCGTGAGAGCTGACTAACTGCTAGTTATGTGGCGTTTATGTGCTGTTAAGCGCTGGTTAAGCTATGAAAACAATTGCCAGAACGATTTTGGTCTTAGGCGTTGCCGTAGGAGCAGTTTTGATTGGCGCGTCCGGCAGCACCGTGGCCGGGTCGGCGGGCCGGCTTACCGACAGCCAGCGGCAGATGACGAATGACGGCCGGCTTGCCGAATGCGATGCGAGCTTCGCCGCCAGTGTGCGAGCCGTTATCCACGACCTGGAAAGTTGCGGATTCAAGCCCTGGGTGGCCGAAAGCTGGCGTTCCCGGGAGGATCAGGCGCAGGCCTTCACGTTAGGGCACAGCAAAGTCAAGTTCGGATTTCATAATGTAGTTGGATCGCGCCGGGAACCACGGGCATATGCCGTGGATCTGATCGACATTCCAGGGGCCGACGCTCCTTCGCAGGAATACGCCCTCCGGCTTTCTTCCCTGGCGCATCGCTACAAGCTGCATACGGGCATCCTATGGGGGCTCAGCAATCAGGAGCGTGGGGTGGTTGGGAAGGCGCTCGACGCACCTCGGTTTTTCCGAACAATCAAGATCGGATGGGATCCCTGCCATCTCGAACCAGCCGATCAGTCCCTTTCCCAAATCCTGAAAGATATCGCTCAATTAGGTCCGCTGACGGCATCGCCGACTGCGGTCCTATCGCCGTAAACAACTAGTCCCAAAGCAGTTAACCTATGGAGCGGCGGGTAATACCAGTACTGGAAGTCCTATCGCGCATGGTCGATTTCAGTAAAAATCATCCTATAGGCGATGATTTTCTTCCTCCATGTCACCGACACTGATCAGCGCCGACGCGGGCCGGTTCCGGGTCAACCCGACGGTTCATCGTGATTCGCCGGCGAAGACGCCGTAAGACCGGCATTCCGTTCTGGGTTCCTGGCGCGATTGGCGTCGCCATGGCGTCGGCGTATTGGGCCATTCCTCCGATACCGCGCGCCGCGCATTCTGTCGCGCCGCCTGAGCCGTCTTTCAGCGAAGAGACGCTGTTAATGCCGCCGTTTCATACACATCCAAATCCGTAGTGACCGGAAACTCGCGGCCGTCGCGCCACTCCCAGATGCCGGTTCCGCTGAGCCGGTTTCCACGAGCCGGTTCCACGGAGCCGGTTCCCTTGAGCCGATTGCTTGGAGTCAGTAGAAATCCCGGGCGGCCATCGGGTCGTGACCTGTGCTCAGCGATGAAGTCTTTACGCGATATTTACAAGTATTACATTGCGGAAGATCCAACTAAACGCTGCTCTTTTCAGGAATACGATGCTAAGCCAGTTCACCCTAGAATGCAACAATCCACATGCCGGAAACCGTAAGACGCCGGCATGCGGAAGAATCGTCCTGTGCGCCCTGCTCCTCGCCGGGAGCGCGGCGGCGCAAATGAAGTCGAATACCATCACCGAGCCGGTTCTGGGATCGGTGTTTGATGCGCAGACCAAGACCATCCGCGTCCTCATGGGCATTCCGGCCGCGGCGCGAGTGGGCGATTCGATGGACACGGGAACGCCGCTGGTCGCGGTGGCGATTTCCTCCCAGCGGGCATATGCCCTTGCCGTGGAGGCGGGCACTGGCGCAGCCCTGCTGGTTTCGCAGTCGGGACGGCAAGTGTTGCCCGGCGTTCGGGCTGGCGCCTTGCAGACGGCAGTGAGCCCGCGCGGCACCGCGGCAGCCCTCTATTTCGGCGATTCGGGCAAGGCCTTGATTCTGACCGGAATGCCCGACGCTCCCCAGATCCTGCGGGAGGTGACGCTGGACGGGCCGCCTTCGGTGCTGGCCGTGAGCGACGATGGAGCCGGCCTGGCGGCTGTCGTGAGCCTCACCGCGAACAATGCCACGGTCTTCTCTTACACACCGCAAGGCCCAGGGCAGGCCCTGCTCAGCGCCAACCGGTTCCCTTCGCTGGAATTTGTGCCCGGCAGCCCGACCCTTTTGATGGCGACCGATACCGCGGTCTATCTGTATCAAGCCAGCCAGGGGCTGCAGTTGCTTACCGATCAGCGCGACGGTATCGCGGCCGTGGTGGGCGCCGCCGCATCAGGCGATGGAACGCAGGTCTTCATTGCCATGCAATCGGGCCAGGTGGCGGTTCGCGATGTGGCGGCTGCGACGCAGACGATGCTCTCGTGTTCCTGCGTGCCGGCCGGGATGTGGAGGTTGCGGGGGAAAGCGGTCTTTCGACTAAACGAACTGGGCGACGGGCCAGTTTGGCTGGTGGACGGCGGCGCGGCCGAACCGCGCATCTTGTTTGTTGCCGTGCCCGCTGGAGATAACCAATGAATCGTTCCTTACTGCTCTTTCTTTTGCTGGGGGGCGCGATGGACTGCCGTTTGGCAGACGCCCAGAGCCCGCTCACGTGCTCTGTTAGCCCGAAACAGGCCGTGCCCACGGTGCGCGCGGAGGGGCTTACCGAACTGGTGGGCGACGTCCTCATTACCTGCACCGGCGGAACCCCGGTGAGTGCGGGCGCCGCCATCCCGGCGTTCGACATCAAGCTCTCGTTCAACGCCAACGTCACCTCGCGGATCGTCGGCATTGATGGCACGTCTTCGGAAGCGCTGTTGCTGCTGGACGAACCGGCGCCCGGCGCCCAGTTTCCGTGCGACCTGACCGGCGGCGTCTGCCCCGGTGTTGGGAACGGGAACGGGAACCTGACCGTCACCAGCTATTATGGCGGAGGTTCGCAAAACCGGAACATCTTTCAGGGTGTGGTGAGCGCGGGGACCGCGCTGGTGTGGAAGGCCGTTCCTTTCGACCCGCCCGGGGCGGGCCAGGTCCGCACTTTCCGCTTCACCAATATCCGGCTGGATGCGACATCCCTCCCCGGGGGCGCCGGGGCCTTAACAACGACGGGCATCAGCACCATCGGGACAATCCCGGTAACCAGCAATAGCGTGGATGGCTCCATCCTGGTGGCGACGGCACAGGCTTCACTGGTCGCGACGGTTCGCGATGCCGCCAACGCCGGAACATCCAGCGGAGAGACCGTGGAGGTGTCCGCGGCCGCCAACGTGGCTCGCCGCGTGGCGACCCTGCGCTTCGCGGGGGCATTCCCCGGAGCCGACAAGGCGCGCACGGCCGCGGCCTATTTTAATGCCGATACGTCGCCGGCGCCTGTCAGTCAGAACGTGCCCGGAGGCCCTTCAGGCACCGAGACCGGTTTCTACAACGCCACCTTTGGGACCACCCCAGGGGGGAACCTGGGAGCCGCGGGGCTGGCCGATTCCGGGACCCGTTATATGGCTGTGATCAACAATATCCCCGACGGGTTCAACGTGTTCGTCGATGTGAACAACAGCACCGGCAGGACAGGGACCGGCCCGTCGGCTCGCCTGATCAACACCGATGCCACCGGCGCCGGACCGTTTGCGCCTGCCGCCGGGTCGGACAATAAAGTGCAGTTAGCCGTGAGCGGTGGAACCGCCATCGCGGTGTGGGAAGTGCTGCGCACCCAGCCCGTGGGAACGGGCCTCTACGACTTCGGCGTCTACCTTTCCTACCCGGCCAGTGGCAGCGCGGCCACAGCGCCCGCCCCCACCGGCATTCAGATGATGTTCGCGCCGACCGGGGGCCACGCCTCTCCGCCGACCGCTGCCATTCCGGTTTTCGATGGGACGGCGATCAATCAGAATCTCTTCACCTACACAGTGTCGGCGGATGCCCCGGATCCGAACGCGCCGCCGGCGATGACGGTCTCACCGCAGAGCCTGTCTTTCACGTCTACGGTCGGCGGCCAGAATCCGCCGCCGCAATATCTGCAGATCATTTCTTCGAGCCAGCCGTTGGGCTTCAGTATTTCGTCGGGCGGCACCATTCCGTTGCAGCCGCTGCCGGCAATCGGCGTCGGGAACAAACTGGTGACCGTATCGATTGACCCCACGGGGTTGGCGGCCGGAGCATCGTACAACGACACACTTTCCGTGACGAATACGGTAGATGGCACCGTCATACCCGTGTCGGTGACCTACACGCTGAACCCAACGCCCCAGATCTTGACCCTGGGTGCGCCCTCCGTTCCGGCGGGTGGGCCGGACTTCACCCTGACCGTGAACGGCGCGAACTTCACCGGCGCCTGCGCGATTCGCTGGAACGGCACGGTGGTTGCCACGACCTACGTCAGTGCCGTCCAGTTGACGGCGCAGATCCCAGCCGCCCTGATTGCGGCGACGGGGTCGGCAGCCATCACCGTCAGCACACTGGATGGCGCGGTGTCCAACTCTACTTCGCTGTCCATCGAGACGTTTGCAATCAGCTCTCTTTTGCCGGCTGGCGGGTTCGCTGGAGATGCTGGATTTTCGCTGACTATCACCGGCAGCGGGTTCCCCACGGGCGCGACCGTGACGTTCGCCGGCACCGTCCTCCAGCCCAGTTCCGTTAGCTCCACCCAGATCACCGCGGACATTCCCGCCAGCCTGGTCGCGATACAAGGGGCGATCCCTGTCAGCGTGAGCAGTCCGGGGGGATCGGTTTCCAACTGGCTCTCCTATACGGTGGCGCCCATTTTTCTGACTCAGAGCGTCGTCCCCTCCGTGGTGATGGTGGGCGGGCCCTCATTTACACTGGAAATATACGGCGCCGGGTTCATCGCCGGAACCACGGTGCAAGTAGGTTCGGCGCAGTTGCGGCCGAATTCGCTGGCCCCGGGCAGGATCGTCGTAACGGTGCAAGCCGCCATGATCGCGCAAGCCGGCTCGCTGCCGATATCGGTGGTGCGGCCCGACCTTCTGCCGTCGAACGGCCTGACCCTGACGGTAAGCGCTTTGCCGGCAATCACGTCCCTGGACCCAGCTTCGGTAAATGCCAAGAGCCCGTCCTTCACGCTGACTGTGGCAGGCGTGGGCTTTATGCCGGGCGCGACCATCCGGTGGAACGCGCAGGCGCTTCCGACCACGATGCTCAGCTCGATTCAGTTGACGGCCGTAGTGCCGGCGGACTTGGTTGCCTGGCTGGGCTCGGCGCTTATCGATGTATCCGTCGGCGGCAACGCGTTTTCGAGCGCGGCGATGATCCGGATCAACGCGCCTGGGCCTCCCACGCTCACCTCGGTCAGCCCGGCGACGATTACGGTAGGAAGCGCGCCGATCAGCATCACTCTAACCGGCACCGGATTTAGCTCCGGCTGCGCGGTCGTGTTCACGCCGCCGTCGGCCGACCCGGTCCGCGTCGTAACCGATTCCTGTTCGCCCACACAGGTGGTGGTTCGCTTGCCGGGCAGCGTTCTTGGCACGGCCGGAACGGGCCAGATCCTGGTCACTAACCCGGACGGCTTATCGTCGGCTTCGATGCCGGTTTCGCTGGCCTTGCCGGTTTTCCCGTTCCTGTCGTTCGCGGCGCCGGTGTTCGTGCCTTCCGGGCAGGACCGGCCCGTGACGCTCATACTGAATGGGGCATATCCGGTGGCGCTGCATGGGACCATGACCATGACCTTCACGCCCGATGGAGACTTACCGGACGATCCGGCGATCCAATTCCAGAACGGCAGCCGCGTCTTTCCGTTCACTATCCCGGCCGGAACGCAACCGCAGATTCAGGTGACGATGAAGAGCGGCACGGTAGCCGGGCAGATCATGATCACGCCGTCCTTCACCACCAGCAGCCCCGATGCGAAGCCTCAGGACGGGGTGGCGCAGCGGATTCAGATTGCGCGGGCGGCGCCGGGGATTTCGCTGTTGACCTGCACCAGAACGGCCTCGGGTTTCGTGGCCGTGGTGGAGGGATTCACCAACACGCGGGAAGCCAGCCAGGCCAGCTTCGATCTGCAATCCCAATCGGGCGACAGCCTGGGAACCGCCCAACTTGGGGCTGACGCCACACCGCTTCTGTTCAGCGGCTGGTTCGCCAGCAGCCAGGCCGCCTCCACGGGCGGACTGTTCCGGTATGCACAGACGTTCACCCCCCAGTTCGATGCCTCGAAGATCGTCACGGCTACGGTGAAGCTGTCCAACACAATCGGCGCATCTACCACGGCATCCTGCCAGTTGCAGTAAGCAGGGGCCGGCGGATCGCAAGAAGCGGAGATCCGCCGGTGCAGGTCGAGACCAGAATCGGGGGCAGGGAAACTGGATCCTGCCCCCATGAGTTCGTTACCGCGCTTTCCGACATGGCGAATGCCTATGCCCAGAAGCCTGGTTTGAAACGAAGGAGTGCCTTCCGGAGCCAAAAGGAGAACGACGATGAAGAGGATGATTTTAGCGGTTCTGCTTTTGACGTGGATCGCGTACGCCTGGGTGAAGGACGATACTCCGGCCAACCGGGCGAAGGATTCGTGCATGTCGGCGTATTCGGATTGGTCGCTCTGCAAATGATCGCCCCCGGCTGCGATCACGAAGCGCGGTCTTACGAGCAACTTTTGGTTCAGTGCTGGGTCGCCCGCCACTTTGAAGTCGCGCTGCGAGACCTGAGTACCAGTTAGGTCGCTGACGTAGCGTGTACCCCGCGGACAGGGGAGCGGCACCGACACAGCCTCGGCTGGAGAACCGCGGGACGGGCAGTTCGGCGAGACTCTCCTCAGGCAACCCGCCGATATGCTGGACGTTTTCGCGTCCGGCCACGGCAGACCTCTCTGCGATCATCCGATCTGCGATCCTTACGACCTCCCGCCTCTTCGCCAGCGCTTCTCAGCGTCCGCGTTCCCGACCATCTCCGAGGTTCTCCTGCCCCTGTTTTCCACCATGGATCCCGGCCATAACGCATCCAGTCCTCTGTATCTCATTGTTTTTAAATAGAATATAAATATTATCAAAATGATATCATTATGATATACTCGCTCTGGAAATAGGAGAGAACGACACATGAATACGAAGCAAAACGCGGCCAACCAGGAATTGGTGATACGCGCCACCAACGGGTGGCTCATGCTGCCGCTGCTGGTGGGGCTTCTCTTGGCGGATATCGGGCTCTTCATCTGGAGCCTGACCAGCCTGGCCCACAACCACCCGAACCCGAATGTGGCCCTGGTGATCGCCAGCAGTCTCTGCCTGCCGGTCTGGATCGTCCTGCTGACGGGGCTCTACACCTTGCAGCCGAATGAGGCGCGGGTGCTGCTACTGTTTGGCAAGTACAAAGGAACGGTGCGGGAGAGCGGCATGCACTGGGGCAATCCGTTCTATTCGAATGGATCGCAATCGCCTGGCTCTGCCGCCGGCACACGGGCGGCGGCCAAACCGGGAACCGCGGGAGCGGCGCCGCGCCGAACACAGGGACGGAACAAGATCTCGCTGCGGGCGCGCACGCTGAACGGCGACCGGCTAAAGGTGAACGACAAGCGCGGCAACCCGATCGAGATCGGGGCGGTGGTGGTGTGGCGCGTGGAGGATACCGCGCAGGCCATGTTCGACGTGGACAACTACCAGAATTACATCACGACGCAGAGCGAATCGTCGCTGCGGCATCTGGCCAGCCTGTATGCTTACGACGATGGCGAGGAGAACGAATTCACGCTGCGCAGCAATGTGGAAGAGGTGTCGCAGGCGCTGCGGGCGGAGTTGCAGGAGCGCTTGTCCAGGGCCGGCGTGGTGGTGGACGAAGCCCGGTTGACGCACCTGGCCTACGCGCCCGAGATCGCCCAGGCAATGCTGCGGCGTCAACAAGCCGAAGCCGTGATCGCGGCGCGGCAGAAGATTGTTCACGGCGCGGTCAGCATGGTGGACATGGCCTTGAAGGAACTGGCGCAGAAGCAAGTGGTGCAACTCGACGATGAGCGCAAGGCGGCCATGGTGAGCAATCTGATGGTGGTGCTGTGCGGCGAATCGGAAGTGCACCCGGTAGTGAACACCGGCACTCTCTACAACTGACCGCGTTGGATGGCGAAAGCTGGATGGCGGAACGGAAATCATTTCTGCTGCGTATCGATCCAGGGCTCTGGGCCGATCTGGAGACCTGGGCCCAGGACGACCTGCGCTCGGTCAACGGGCAAATCGAATACCTGTTGAAGCAGGCGGTGCAGAAGCGGAAAGGGGAACGGCCGCAGGCGGGGAAGGAGGCGCTCGCTGCACCGTCCGCTACACCACCCGATCCGCCCGAGACTTAGGGCCAGGAAACACAGGGCCCGGCAACCCAGGCATGAATGCCGTGCCACCTTGTGATAACCTTTCAAATCGGAGGGTAAAAGTGAAACGGAAGATCCTCACGGTTGTGATGGCGGCCACGGTCGCATTTTCGCTGGTCAGTTTGACGGCGCAGGAAAAGAAGATGGATGCCAAGAAGGCCGTTAAAGGTGGCATTCTGCATCCGGAAATGGCAGTGGAGCACGGCACCTACGATGCTCCAATGGCCTCGATCGGAACCAAACCCGATCAGCCCTGGTCGACCACATCGGTGGCGGCGGGCGTGGACAGTAAGCCCCAACCCGGGCACGCGGTCACGGTGGTCGGCGAGATCGTGGACTTTTCGTGTTATCTGCAATTGGGCAAGCACGGCGAAAAGCACCGGGCATGCGGGCAGAAGTGCATCAACAACGGGCAGGCCATCGGGTTGCTGTCAAAAGATGGAACGCTCTACATGTTGATGCCCGAAGAGCACGATCCGCGGCGCGATGGCGGCGTGGATGCGAAGGCTTCGGCCGCGGACCACATGGGTCATATCGTGTCGGTGAGCGGCACCGAAGCTGCAGTGAACGGGTATCGCGGCATTTTCGTGCTGGGCCTGACGAAGTAGCGGGAGCGGTGCCAGCCTGGGAATACTCCGATGCAGCGCAGAAACATCATGGCCGGGGCCCTTGCGCTTCCGGCCTTTTTGATTTTAGGATGGGCGGCCGATTCCGATGCGCCGCCGAAGGTGCCCTTGGGCCTGCCGGCGTTTGAATGGCCCAAGGACAACCAGTATTCGGCGGCCAAGGTGGAACTGGGCCGGTACCTTTATTTCGACCGGCGGCTCTCGGTGGACGATTCGGTAAGCTGCTCTTCGTGCCACCAGCCGGAGCACGGGTTCACCGACGGCGCGCCGGTATCCACCGGGATCAAAGCTCAAAAAGGCGGCCGCAGTGCGCCCACCGTCATCAATCGCGCCTACTCGCTGGCGCAATTTTGGGACGGGCGAGCCGCTTCTCTGGAAGAGCAGGCCAAGGGACCGATGGCCAACCCGATCGAAATGGGGAATAGCCACGCGGCGCTGGCGCAAAAGCTAAGCAGCATTGCCGGGTACCGCGCCCTGTTCGCCAAGGCCTTCGGCAGCGAAGAGGTAACCATCGACAAGACCGCCAAAGCCATCGCCTGCTTTGAGCGCACGGTACTTTCCGGCAACGCGCCCTACGACCGGTACAAGCGGGGCGACAAGAGAGCCATGACGCCGGAGCAGGTCCGCGGCATGTCCGTGTTCATCGACAAGGCGAAGTGCGACGCCTGCCACGAAGGCGCCAACTTCACGCTGAATGCTTATGCCAATCTGGGGGTGGGAGCGGATGCGCCCGAACCCGACGTGGGCCGGTACGCCGTGACCAAAGATCCGCGCGACTGGGGCGTATTCAAGACGCCGACGCTGCGCGAGATCGAACATACCGCGCCTTACATGCACGACGGAAGCTTGCAGACGCTGGAAGACGTGGTGGCTTTCTACGACAAAGGCGGGATCAAGAACAAGAACCTGGACGAGAAAATCAAGCCGCTGCATCTGACGGACCAGAACAAGAAAGACCTGGTGGCGTTTCTGCGGGCGCTAAGCGGGGAAGGCTGGCAGAATGCGAAAGCGCCGGCGCAGTTTCCGCAATAGCGCGGCGGCATCGGTTGGTGTCGCCGCCGCCACACGGATAGAAGAACGCCGCCACCAAGTTGATCCGTCCCGGGCGGCAATCCGTCCCGGGCGGCGAGTCGTCCCGGGCTACACCAAACCCAAGAACTTCGGGTCGTACCCCGGAAATACACCCTTCACCGATGGCGTCCCCATGTGCCGCGCCACCAGTTCGCCCAGTACATCGCGGAAGTCGGTGGTCAACGCCAGGTCGCGGCCTTCGTAGAGTTGCTCGGGTTCCAGGCCCGGCCACTTGCCGTAAACCTTACCGCCCTTCACGGCGCCGCCCATCACGAACATGTTGTTGGCGTGGCCGTGATCGGTGCCGCGGTTGCCGTTCTCGCGCGCGGTGCGGCCGAATTCGGACATCGTCACCACCACTACGTCCTGCATGCGGTCGCCCATGTCCTGCCAGAAGGCTGCCAGCGCCTGGCCGAACTCGCGCAGCAGGTTGGCAAGCTGGCCTTCGGAGGCGCGCGCGCCGATCTCGTTCACGTGGTGGTCCCAGCCGCCGATATCGGCGAACGCCATCTCCACGCCAACCTCCGCCTTGATCAGTTGCGCGATCTGCCGCAAGTTGTCGCCGAAGCGGCCGCGCGGGTATTGGGCGCCGCCGGCAGGCGTGTAAGCCTGGTTGAGGATGGATTGCAGCATCGACACCGCTTCAAAAGTCTCCCGGCCCGTGGCGCGCAGAACCGGGTCCCTGGCGTTGGTGTACATCTCCTGGAACTGTCGCGCGGCTTCGGCGTTCGGCACCTGAAACCCCGCAATACTCTGCAGCGCGATGGCCGGCTGAGCGCCGCGCATGGCGCGCGGCAGCACCGGCCCGAGCGAAACGGCGCGCACCGGCGACACCTTAGGCCCCGCACTGCTGTTGCCCGGCGCCTTCGGCAGCGCACGATTCATCCATCCATCGTTGGTGGCCTTCAGCCCGGGCGTGCCGGATTCCATGTAATCCTGCGCGTCGAAATGGGAGCGGGTGGGGTCGGGCGAACCAGCGGCATCCACAATAGCCAGGTGCTGCCCATCGTACAGCGGCTTCAGCGGCGCGAGTGACGGATGCAAGCCGAAGAAGCCGTCCAGATCGATGGCGGCATCGTCGCGCTTGTCGCTGGCCGTACTGGGCCGCCCCACGGCGATCGTGGGGCGCAGGTTGTAGTAGGCCTTCTCGCCATGCGGCACCACCACGTTCAGGCCGTCGGCGGCGCCGCGCTGGAAAATCGCCACCAGAATCTTCTTGCGTGGCGCCGGGGCTTCGCCGGCGTACAGGGCGCGCTGCAGCCACAGCGGCGCGCTGCCCGCGCCCACCATCGCTAAAGCTGAATTGCGGAGAAAAATACGGCGAGTGTTCATCGGTGTAACCTCTTAACCTGACTCCTGCTTCCTACCGCTTCTGAAATTCCGGCGAACCTAGCCCAATCCCGGCCAGAGGGTCGCCGGGCCCGGCCGCCTTGGCGGCTTTCACGTTTACGCCGGGCACGCGGTTGTCCGCAAGCTGCAAGGCAAAATTCATGCGCGCCAACAGACCACCCGAGTTCAACCACTCCTGGCTTGAGTTGGAATACCCGGTCGGCTCCTGCTTGCGGTAAAGCGGCTGGCCCAGTTGCGCCACCTGGTTGACCAGCGGGAACCCGTAATCCACGTCGCCCGCCAGCGCGCGCACCGCGCTCACCACCATCTCGAAGGGGCTCTTCAACTTCGCGCGGTAAGCCCCTTCCGACCAAAATTCCCTGGAGCCGAACATGGTCTGCATCACCGCGCGCAGGTCGCCATCGGTCTTGAGGAAGGTCTGCGCCATGCGGTTCACCAGGCTGGCCGGCGGTTCGTCGGCCACGAAACGCATGGCCAGTTTCCTCGAAATAAAGTGTGCCGTGGATGGCTGCCGCGCCACGATGTCCAGCACTCGCTCGCCATCGCTTTCGCCGCCGCCGGCCGGTATCTTCACGCCCAGCACCACCTTCTCCCCGTCATCGTGTACGCGCCGGTTGAAGATGAACGTTCCGCCGCGCTGTGGCTGGTTGATGGTCCATCCCGTGAAGCAGCGCGCGGCCTCGGTAACGTCTTTCTGCGAGTACCCGCCATCCACGCCAAGCGTGTGAAGTTCCAGCAGTTCGCGGCCGTAGTTTTCATTCAGGCCGCGGCTGTTCTTCCGGCCGCGCAGTTGCGGCGAATCGGGGCCAACCGACTGCCAGTTATCCAGGTAGAACAGCATCGCCGGGCTCTTGGCCGTGGCTTCCAACAGATCGCGGAACTTACCCAAAACGTGCGGGCGGATTACATCGCGTTCGTATTCGGTCACCAGGTAACGGTCTGCGCCCTTGTCCAAAAAGATGTTGAAGTGATTAAACCAGAAATCGTCGAGCACTTCACTGAGCTGGCGGTTGCTATAAACGGCGCGGAGCAGCTTGCCTTCCGTAAGGTCCCGCGCCACCACCTGCTGCGGGCCACTGGCCAATTCGATGCGGCGGCGCAGGTCGGGCGGCGCGATAACGAAAAGGCCCTGTCGCGCAGCCTGGGGCAGCGCCGCCAGCACGTCGTCCTGCTTTTCTTTAGGCAGTGCCTGGAAGGCCGCCAGCCTCTGTTGCGGCGTTCCGGTCCGCAGCGCGCCAGCCTCCTGCGGCGTTAGAAGATCGCGCAGCGGAGTCGCGGCGTTCGTGTTCGTGATCGCACCCGCGTTCGTGTTCGCATTCGCGCTGCCATCACCCTGCTTCCTCTCCGCCCTGGCCACCAGTTTCTGGATCATCAACTTGCGGTCCGGGTCCTGCGGAAACGGGATCTGGCCCTGCACCATCTGGCGCACGGTCTGCGGCGTCGGGTAGTTCCGCACCATCTCGCTGCCGGTCATGTTCAGCGTGTCCAGCGTCTGCAGCTTGCTTTCGAGTACCGGGTTCTCGGCAAGGCGCTCCGGGTGCAACTGCAGGTCCACCCACCGCTTCAAGCCCATGGCCTTCACCCGCTGTGCGTCGCCCGGCAGCGGCCCGAACGTCAAGCGGTTCAGGGCCTGCTGAATCTTCCGATCGTTCGGAAGCTGTTTGAAAAACTGGCGGGCGTCGCTCGCATTCTTCTTGCCGGCGTAGGCTGAAATCCCCGGGAACGCGGCCAGGCACACCGCCGCTGCCAGCGCCAGAACTACTCGATTGCGCATTTTCTAGTTTATCCTTTGTATTAATTTAAACTCGAACCGGGCCAGCGAGTTGCGTCCACGGGCTTAAATGTATGTAAACCGGAAGTCCCGCCGACGCCGGCCAGAGTGCTTGAATTTGCGCATCTGATGCGAATGCAAGTACTCCAGCCCGACTTTTCGCACATTTCCATTGCTAGATGAAGGAATTGATGGCGAGAGCAATAGACCCGTGCCCCCGACCCTGTACAACACGAGTTTCGGGCGCTCGAAAACAAAACTTGGCCGTCAAGCCATGCCCGTAAACCGTTCGTTCCAGAAAGAGAGTGGGCCACCGATAAACGCCGATGAACGCGGATAAAGCAAAGGAGTTTTCTTATCTGCGTTCATCGGCGTTTATCGGCGGCTCTCACCCTTCTCTACGAGGCAAGCAGCCCTGGTATTGCGAAAGTCCCGCTGGCTTCCAGCCAGCGCCTTCAGCTCTTTGGCTCGATCGGAGGCTCGATCGGGCGGCCGCGCACCGCGCCCTCCGTTCGAGCATCCAGGCGCCGCGAAAGGAACGAAGAGGACAAGCGAAGCTCGTTGGCGGCCAGCACGTCTACCTGGGCCGCGGTCCGCTCGGGAACCGGGCGGGGCTCGCTGGTTGGCGCGCCGGCGACGTCCATATTTCGCTTGTCCGCCATAATCAGTGCTTCAGCACATCCTCGAAGAATGCCATGGCGCGGGTGTCGTGAGACTGGCCCAGCGAGTTCATAGCCTGTTTCCGCACCTCCGCGTCCTTGGTCGTCTTTACCATTTGGATCAGCAGCGGCACGCCCTCGCCATCGGGCATGTTCTGCAGCGCGGAGACGGCGCGGCGCCGCACGCTGACGTCCGGGTCGGTTTCGATGGCGTCCTTGAACGCGGCTACCACTTTCGGTCCCGATTTGCGGTTCAACGACGAGATCGCCTGCATGCGCAGCCTGGAGTTTTTGTCGGTGCGCGCGATGGAGATCAGCAGGTCCACCGCATCGGCTTCCCGGCTGCCGCCAAGACCCGAGATGGCCCGTTCCCGCACCCGTTCGCTGGGGTCGCTGGCGATCAGGTTCTTCAGGATCTCGAGGCCCCGCCGGCCGCGCGTCGAGCCCAGCAGCGAAGCCGTCCGCTGCCGCAGCCAGTCCGGCTTGTCGGACGCCACGAAACGCTCGAGTGCGGCATCCGCCGCTGGGTCGGCATGCATGGCGATGGCGGAGATGGCGCCGTTGGTGTCGAACTCGTGTTGCGGCACGTAGGTATTCAACAGCGCGATGCTTTCGGCCGGCTGCACATCGGTGAGCCAGTGCACCGGAACGTCGCCTGCATCGATTTCGCAATTGGGCGACAAAGCGCGGATGCGAGTGACCGCGTTGCCCTCCACGCGAAACAACACCAGCCCATGGTCGGGCGGCTCCAGGTGGATCACACCCTGGCTGCTGAAACCGTCGCGCACGTAGTCGCATCCCAGGTTGGAGGTGCGCACCGCGGGCACCGAGTACATGATCCACGCGGGCTGCGGCTGCGTGGTGAGGAGCGCCTGAACCTCGCGTTGCAGGTTGGCTCCCGGCCGCGTATCGAGCTTGGCATTGATCAGCAGCTTGGGTTGCGCCGCCAGCTTGGGTTGAACCGCCAGTGGCAGCGCGGCCGCCAACACCCAAAGAGCGCGTGTCATCTCAGCAGCTCCGTCAGGTAGTCGGAGGCTTCCTTGGATTTCGACATGCTGCTGGAGTTGGAGAGGCGCTCGACGATCATCAACTTCATCTTCTGGTCTTTTTCGGCGCGCGCCATGTCCACCAGGGCCTTGGCGTTGCGCTGTCCGGCGAGCGTGTCGATGATGGACCGCTTGATTTTCTCATCCTGCTCGCCGTTGTAAATCGATACCAGCGAATCGGAGATGTTGGGGTCCTTGTGAGAACCCAAAACCTGCAAAGCCACGCGGCGCAGGTCCGCGTCTTTCTCGGTCTTGGCCACTTCCACCAGCTTGGCTGTGTCGCCGTTGCTGTACATCGATTGCAGAATCTGCCGCTTCACTTCGGGCGAAGTCTCGGTCTGATAAATCTTCCAGAGTTCCGGCTGCCCGTTGAAGTTTCCGAGCTGATGGATAGCCTCCATGCGCAGGTTCGCATCTTTCTCGGTGGTGGCCACCTGCAGCAGGTGGTCCTTGTCGTGGTTGTTGCCGAAAGAGTTGAGGATGGCACGCTTCACATTGACGTCGTTCGAGGCCGCGTAAACCTCCATCAGCACCTGGGCGCCGCGGCCCTCTTTGCGCTTCTCGCCCATATAGCTGATGGCCCGCAATTGCAGGTCGGGATTGCCGGTGCCGCGCGCAATCTGCTCCAGCAGTTGTTCGGCCCTGGGAGAATTGCTCTGCCCCATCAGGTAGACCACCATCTTTTTCAGCTTGGGGGATTGCGTTCCCTTCAGCAGGTTTTCGGCGATGGGGAAGGCCCGTTCGGGGTCGGACTGCATCAGGCCCTGCAGCGCCAGGACCTTTAGATCTTCTTCGGCCACCTGGTCGGGCGACACCGGCTTCCCCCCGGCCTGCTGGACTTCCAGTTCCAACGCCTTGGCATCGTCCAGCCAGCGGCTGCCGGCGTGCAGTTTGCGCAACTCGGCGATGGCGGCCAGAGCCTCGTCGCGGCGCCCCAGTCTGTTGAGCGTGTACGCCTTCCAGTAGAGGGCCCCATCGGCGCGCGTTCCGCCGCGTTGGGCGACGACGCCGAAGTCCTCCAGCGCCTGGTCCCAGCGGTGGCTGTCCAACTCGCTCTGGCCGGCCTGGTACAGGCGGTCATCGCTGGCGTTGGTGCGCATCTTGGCCATGGATGGACCGGAACCGGCAATGCCCTGCGCGAAGGCCATGGGTGCGGCTAGCCCGCTGAAGTTGAAATCCATCTTGGCCAGCTTAGGGCTCAGAAGGTCCAGTTGCGCCTTGGCGGACGCGAGCTGTTCCTGGATGTCGAGGTTCCACTCCACGTCCACGGGATTCTTGAAGGCAAACTTGAAATCCATGTCCCCCTTCATCCCATCCGCGAGGCCGCGTATCTTTTCGTTCAACAATTCCTGGTTCAACAAGTTCTGGTCAAACGGCTCCCACACGGCAGGCGGAGTGGGCGCCATCGGGGCAACCGGCGCTACGGGCGGCGCGGGCGGGGCCTGTGGCCAGGGTGCAGCCTGGGCCATTGGCGCAGGTGGGGCCCATGCCATCGGCGACGGCTGGGCCATCGGCGCAGGTGCGGCCGGTGCGGGCAATGCCATCGGCGAGGGTGGGGCGGGCGGCGCAGGTGGGGCCGGCGGTTGGGCCAATGCCACCATAGTGGCCGCGAACAGGCAGCAAATCGGTTTGATTATTCGAGAGTCGATCATGTCTTATTAACCTTCTTCAAAGTTTCTAGCTTCACCATTTCTGGCTTTACAATTTCTGGCCGGCCGGCTTTGCGGAGGGCGCCGCGGAGGGTGCGGCAGCGGGCGCCGCGGCCGGTGCTTCCTGGTTCCGGACATTTGAGCCCAGCACACGAATCTTGAATAGAATGCCTTGGGCTTCCAGCCGGCTGCGTAATGTACCCAATGCCTCCGGAGAGAGTTCCGAAGGCGAATGCGTGATATCGAGCAGCACGCGCTCCAGTTCGTCCAAAACGCCGGCCATGGCGGTGTCGCCGGTATGGGCAGCGGTTTGGCGGTACAGGCGGTTTTCGCTTACCAGGTCCCCGGCCCGTTCCTGTTCGGCGGAAATGTCCAGATCGCCCTTCGGACTGGCGTTCGCCAACTCGATGAGCACCATTTGCGAGCGCTCCAGATAGTCGCCCACGGCCACCATCAGCACGCGCTGGTTGGGCCGCAAATCGTTGGGCCGCAAATCGCTGGGGTGCAAATCCGTGGGGCGCCTGTCCGCCGCCAACTGCACCCCGGGCTTTTGGCCCTGCGGGAAGAAGCGGCCGGCCACAAATGCCGCCACCATGAGGGCCGCGAAAGCTGCCCCCGCTGCAGCCCATCGCCACTGCGGCCGCAGCCATTTCGGTGTGACCCATTTGGGCGCGACCCAGAGGGTCGCGGCCACGGAGCGGCCGGCGGGGATTCGCCGTTGAATGCGCTGCCATACCTGCTGGCCGTATTCCGCGCCGCGCTCCGGAACGGGCAGCGAATCCACCACGTTCAGCACGCGTTGCAACGAACTGTAGAGTTCGCGGCACTCGCCGCACCCTTCCAGGTGCTGCTCGGCGGTGAGCGTATCGCCCTCTTCCCCGTAGTAAAACAGGATCAGTTGCTCTTCGTTCAGATGGTCTTCATTCAAGTGGTTCATTTTGCCGGACTCACCTTGCGTGATTCACCAGGGGCTCCAGCGCCCTGCGCAGTTTCTGCACGGCGCGGAACACGCTATGCTTGGCCGCCCCGGGTTGGCACCCGAGCACGCGGCTCACATCCTCAATACACATGCCTTCAAAGTGCCGCAGCACGAAGGCGGTTCTTTCCGAAGCGCTCAGATCTTTCATGGCTTCGGTCACCCGTTCACGGACCTGGCCGCTCATGGCCAACCGATCGGGCGTGGCATCGCCGGAGGGCAGCGAAAGCATAGGATCGTCCATTTCCGGATCGGCCGGCGCCAGTTGTTCCGACCGCCGTTTCCGGGCGCGAACCATGTCCAGCGAACAGTTCATGGCGATGCGGTACAGCCAGGTCCCGAAGGCGGCGCGTTCATCGAATTTGCCGAGTTGCCTGTAGGCCCGCAGGAAGCTTTCCTGCACCACATCCTCGGCGTCGGTTTCGTTGCAAGTCATACGAAATGCCATCCGGAACAGAGTGCGGCTGTGGCGTTCCACCAGCACCCCAAACGCGTCGGTATCGCCCGAACGCGCTCTGGCGACGAAAGTTGCATCGGTCAACTCCATCCGGCTGTTCTTTAGACTGTAGGTTTTAGAACCGGTTAGCAAGGAGGGCGCGGCAGACGGGTTGGCAAGCGGCTGGCAACGCCGATTGTGACCCATACCTGCCCGATTCATGGAGCGAAGGGGATTTCGCGACAGGAATCCTGCGTCGTCCATCGCGTCCAGACGCCAGTTTTTAATGTTAGACGGCAAGTTGAGTGATCGGACAGATCGCACGCGACTCTTCCTGGAGGTCTAACCGAACCCCTGCTTGCAGCCCTCCGAGGCTACTTTGATTAACCGGCACCGATTCGAGCAGTGACGTAACGCAGACCGTCTGAGAATTTCCCGAAGAACTTGCAACCGCAAGCTTCGAGTCTCTCCCTAACGTCCGGATCATCAAAGTCTTTGGTATTGCGGTTGAGGAAGCAACTCTCAGGTGGACGGTGAACGTCCAAGTGCGCAAGCACAGATGCCAGCACAATGGCATCTTGACCCGACATACCAAACTCCACCTGTATACTTACCGCCGACCTCAGAATTGCAGCGTCAAGCGAAATAACATCGGCTGTTCGCAGTAGGGCCGAAATCGTGTCACGCAGCCCATCCCGCTCAAATTGCGCACTGGCGATCAAAACGGAAGCTAACGCGTCGAAAGTAGCTGGAACTGCACGATGTGGCTTCGACCTTCCAAGCTCGAAAAGCTGCTTCCGCAGATCGTTACCCAGCCGGGAGCGAGCTTTCTCCTTTCCCAAAATCGCCACGTGCGGTTCGGCCAGGGAGAACGCAGGCACCGCCAGCATGATCCGGCCCTTCGACGCAAGATCGATGATCGCGGCACAGCTATCGCATTCCTCTTGCTGAAGAGATTGCTCAAGCACGAAATTGGATTCGACATAGACCGTCATTGCATCGGATTCATTTCGATGCGAGCGTCCTGCAAGGATCCGCTGAATTCGGACAACCATGCCGAAGAAGGATCCTGCTTCAGGTCGTGATCAGGTCGAGCGATGTCGGTTAACCACGTTAAGACCAGAAGTTCGAATGCTTCTGGTCCGATCTCCGAGGGCTCCTGGTGTAGCTTTTGGAAGTAGGGCTGGAACACGTTTGCAGCATCTATCGTAAACTCGGGCGGCATCTCCGCCGAGTCGGGATGCTCCTGCTTCCACAGGTACATGCGTTCGGGGGTTGCAATGAGAAAATACTTGGCCCAAGGCAGTATGCCGTGTGAGAGCATGTTTTTTCTGAGACGGGCAGCCCAGGACTTCGATGTGCCGCGTCTGCTTTTGACCTCTGCTAACAGCAGAACACGGCCCTCTCGGTCATAGGCAACGAAATCAATCCCGCTGTGTTGTGAAGGCATGATTCTGATCGTACTTCGACGTGCTTCAACCCATTCTCCTACATTTTGACGCCCGACACCTGCTTCCACTCGACCGTGTAGTCGACTGTCGGGGAGTGCCATCCTCGCCCGCGACTATAGCTGTCGATAACAGCCCTCTCACCATCGACCCGCCCGCTCAGATCTTTTGTACCCGGCGCAGGGTGAATAGTTCGGGCTTCATGCTGTCCTGTTCGAAGCGCTTCCAATCGTCGTTGACGTGGATCAGCTTGCCGCTGATGTGGTTGGACTTTTCGGAGGCCAGGAACATCGCCAGTTGAGTCTGCTTTTCAGGGGCGACGCCGCCGGTGTGGCGGACCTTTTCGGCGTCTTCGATCTCCTTGCGGCCCGCCCTTTCCTCGCCGGCCAGCAGGATTTCGTCGGTCATCGTGGTGTAGGAGCCGCCGGGGGCGATGGTGTTGACTTGCACATTGTCATCGCGGACTTCCTCGGCCAGGCACTCTGCGAAACGCACCACGGCCGCTTTCGACCCGGCGTACGCCGTGAAGTACGGGCGCGAATAGGCCGAGCCGCCGCCGGCGATCAGGATGATCTTGCCGGAGCGCCTTTCGATCATCCGCGGCAGCACCAGGCGGCAGGCATTGACCGCGCCGATAAGGTTGGTTTCCACGGTCTGGTTCCACAAAGTGGGGTCGGACGCAAGGAACCGGCCGATGGGGCCCTGCATGCCCGCGGCGGCGATCAGGATATCGGGGCCTTGGAAGACCTCGCGAAACTGGGCCAGGGCGTCGGCTAGCCGGTCCAGGTGGCGCACGTCGGCGCGCAACCCGATGGCCGCGCCGCCGGCCTGCGCGATCTCCAGGACAGCCAGGTCCAGTTCCCCCTGGCTGCGCGCCAGCAGGCCCACTTTGGCGCCGGCTTCGGCAAACCCCATGGCCAGGCGCTTCCCGATGCCCCGTCCCGCGCCGGTGATCAGGACGCCCTTGCCTTGGATTGAGCTGTTCAAATGTCAGTACTCCACGTTGGCGTCGAAGATTCCCGTGACGATGTGGCCGGCGCGCTTCACCTGTACGTAGATGCGGTAAGGGCCGGGCTTGGGAAACCCATAGGGGAATGACACCTCGCTCGATTCAGGGCGGTTTGATTCAAGACGGCTCGATTCAGGTGGTGAAGCCATGCCGGACTGCATCATCATGTGTCCGGCGTGGGGATTGTCGGGCTGGGTAAGGCCGAGCGCCGCCATGGGCACCGATCCGGAAGGGTGAACGTGGGCGAAGACGCTGCGGTCCGCGCTGACGAATGCCGCATGGCCGGGCATGCCCATGTACAACTGCATATCCGGAGCCGGGTGGCCGGCAGGGTCTCCCACGCGGAAGTGGAAGAGGTAAGGCTGGCGGGCGCGAAGCGGCGCCTTTTCGCGGTCCCAGATCATCTGGAAACCATCGGACAACGGGGTCACACTGCGATTGTAATCCGCTTTCGCCAGGGCCGGTCCGGCGCCGGCCGAATCGTCACCGGTCAACGGCTGGCCGGCAATCTCCGGCAGTTGGATCTCGGCCGTGGCGGTTTCACCCAGGCCGTTGGCGTGCACGATATCGCCGTAGAGCGCGTAGCGGCCGGCGGGCATGGCGGGCAAGGGCTGCCGGAAATTGCCGTCGGCCGTGCGCTCCGGGTGCAGGTGCCAGACTTGGTCCATGTCGGGGATGCGGAGCACGTAGAGGTGCATGAGGTGGCCGTGGTCGGGAAGCAGGTCGTCGGTTTTGCGATTCAGCCAGCCGGGGTCGTCCAGGCGCAGTTCCAGGTTTGCGGGCATAGACGTGCCGCCCGCCACCTCAGCCCGCAGTTGGAGCGGCTTGTAGACGTAGCGCCGGTACCCGCCGGCTTCGGAATCCCACCACTGGTTGCCACCCCACAGGACGCCCGCCATCAGCGCTGCCGTTGCGGCCATGACGATGCGCGAACGGCGCACGCGGGCTGCGCTCGGGGCCGCGCCGGGTTCCAGTTTGGCCTCCCGAACGCTGGCGCCGACAATGCTGACGATCCCGAAACACAGCAGCAGGCCGAGCGGCAGCAGAACCAAGCCATCGGACCGTTGCATGGTGAGCACGCGGGCGGAAAGCGCCGGCACGGGCACGGAAAGCGAGCCGGCGCCCCGGTCGCCGTCTACATCCACCTGGACCTTCCAGGAACCAGAGGCCATCAGCCACAGGGTTCCGGTGTAGAACTGCGGGTCTTCCTTCGAGGAGTGGGCCAAGTCGGGAACCGGGCTGAGTTGCTGGCCGCTCTGGCTGAGGCGCAAGGGAACTATGTGGACCTGGCGGACGCCGGGCGACAGGCTGCGGATTTCGATTTCGGCCACCCCGGGGACAATCTGCGGCGGGCGGATGGTGACCAGGAGTTTGTACGGGCCGGCGTCGCCTTCGAAAAAGACATCGGGGCTGCCCACGTGGGCGGCCACGGGAAAAACGCCCACGAGGAAGCAGGCCGCCAAGAAAAAGGCCGGCAGGAAGCAGGCCAGCGGGAATCGCATGGACATCGCCCGATTCATCTCTTGACCAGGCGCATCCAGTTGCCCGCGGCCAGGCCCAGACGCATGCCGAGGATGGCGGTGGCCAGGCCGAGAGCCGCCTGCATCCAAAACTCCGTGCCCGGTTCGCTGCGGACAAATTGGTAGCGCGCGTAGATGGACGACGGGGAAGTGTAGTAGCCGAAATACTTGGCGCCGAAGAACCAGTTGCGCGCGGCGGGGGACATGAGGAAATTGGCGAACGGCCATTGGACGGCAGTGAAGACCGCCAGGAACACCGCGCCCGAGATCAGCGCCTGACGCCAGCCGCCCCAGTGCGCGGTGCGCCGCCAAAGCAAATCGAGTGCGAAGGCCGGGACGATCAGCAGCAGCGGAAACTCCGGCGGCACGAACTGCGTGACCATGTGGTTCACCGGGCCCAGTTTGGGCGCCGCCGGAAACAGCGGCAGAATCCAGCTCATGAGCAGAACGAACACCCCATAGACGCCGGCCACCGCCGTGGCCGCCCACCGGTATCCGCTGGCGCGCGCCACACCGGCCAGCACCAGCGGCGCCACCAACGCCACCACGTAGTAGAAATGCGCGGTGTGCATGAGGCTGCGGACGGTGATTTCCATCTGGACCACCGTGAGGGTGACCAGAATCATGCCGCCGACATAGAGGAACAGCGCGCGCAGTCGAGCCCGTTCCACGCCGCTCGCCCGGTTCATCTGTCCGAGGATGAGGATCAGCGCGCCCACGTGCACCGCCAAAATGCCGGCGGCCAGCACCATGTGGGGCGGGCTGAGGATTTTTACGTCGAGCCCGTAGGCGTTATGCCACCAGTTGTCGAAGGGCGCGGAGGTGATCATGGCGACGCCGCCCCATGCCGAAAGGAAGGCGCCGAGCGGGCCGCGAAAACCCCACATCGTGACCGAACATTGGCGCAGTGGCGACTGGCGGTTGAGCGTGGTGGACAGAATCAGGTAACCGCACGAGATGCCAGCCAGCACGCCGCACAGGTGAATGGCGATATGGGCGGGCGTCCAGAAGGAATCGCGGCCGATGGAACGGTGCCAGGAAATATCCCAGTGGGTGCCCACCATGGCGAAAGTGACAGCGGCGGCGCCGCACCAGACGTACCAGGGCACGGGCCGTGAGAGTGTGGGAGTTGGAGTAGCGATAGCGGCAGACATCGATATCAATTGTAGAATAGACGGGTATGTCGATCCACAACCAACGCGAGTTTGAAAAGCTGCGGGCCATCGGGCGAATCGTGCGGCTGGCGCTGGACCAGACGGCCGGCGCGGTGAAGCCGGGGATCACCACGCGCGAGTTGGACCGGATTGGGGCGCGCGTGCTGGCCGACCACGGAGCCGAATCGGCGCCGCCCAAGGTCTACGGATTCCCGGGTGCGCTGTGTATCAGCGTGAACGAAGAGGCGATCCACGGAATTCCCGGCGACCGGGTAGTCCGCGCGGGCGACCTGGTGAAGCTGGACCTGGTGGCTGAAAAGGATGGTTACTACGCCGACGCGGCGGTGACGGTGGCGGTGGGGGAAGTGAGCGCGACCGCGGCCGCGCTGGCACGGTGCGCGGAGAACGCCTTCCGGCTGGCGGCGAAGGCGGCGCGGGTGGGCAACCGTGTGTATGAGATCGGCCGGGCGGTGGAGCGCGAGACGCGGCGCTGCGGTTTTCAGGTGATGCGGGATTTGTGCGGGCACGGTGTGGGCCGCACCATTCACGAAGCGCCCAGTGTTCCGAATTATCACGATCCGCGGTTCCGCACCAAACTGACCGAAGGTCTGGTGATTACGATCGAGCCGATTATCGCGGCCGGCGGCGGGATTGGGGAATTGCAAAGCGACCGGTGGACCATCAAGACGGCGGACCGGAGTTGGTCCGCGCACTACGAGCACACGGTGGCGATTACGAAAGGCGAGCCGGTGCTGCTGACGGCGTAGCAGCTTTCAGCGGTCAGATTGTGGCTTTCAGCGGTCAGCCATCAGCGGTCAGCTTGAACCCGGAGCGCGCGCCGGTGGGTTTAGCTGATAGCTGAACGCTGATAGCTGAAGGCCTCTCAATGAATGTACCGCGCGGCCTTCGGGTTGTCTTTATTCCACTGCGGGGCTTCGGCGCTGTTGGCAATCTTCAGGATGCCCACGGCGACGGCTAAATCCACCTTCGCCATGTTGTCGTAATCCAGCTTCTGCCATTCGTCGCCGGGCTTGTGATAGTCGGGGAACACGTAACTCACCGACAGCGTGGTGGAGGGGATGCCTATCTCGGCGAAGGAAGCGTTGTCACTGCGCGCGAAGAACGCATCGCTGTTGGTTTCGTGCTTCACCACTTTGATGCCGGCTTCCTCGCCGGCGGTGTTGAAGATGGCGGCGATGTTGGTGTAGTCGAAGCCGGTCAGATTGAACTGCAGCGGTGTGGGGCCTTCCAGGTCGTCGGTCCGGCCCAATTGTTCGAGGTTGATATCGGCAACGGTCTTGGCCACGGGAAAGATGGGGTGCTGGCAGTAGTAGCGCGAGCCCAGTCCGCCCACCTCCTCGCCGAACAGGGTCATGAATAGAATGCTCCGTCTGGGCCGTGCCGGCAATTCGGCCAGGGCGGCGGCGATTTCGATGACCGACGATGTTCCGCTGGCGTCATCGTTGGCGCCGTTATAGATGTGGTCGCCTTCACCCGAACCGCGGACGCCCAGATGGTCGTAGTGGCCCGTGATGACGACGAAGGTGTCCTTCAGATCGGGGTCCGAACCGCGCAGCACGGCCGCCACGTTGCGGAGTTTGACCGGTTGCGCGGCGGGTTGGGCGATGTGCACGGAGAGCGTAGCCTGTTTCATGGTAGCGGCGGCGGTGCGGATGGCCGGGTCGGTCACCACCATGATGGGAATCTTTGCCGAAGGCGCCAGAGCGTCGCGCAATCGGCCGCCGGAGTTAGGGCCGCGGCCAGGGCCCTGACCGCCGGCACGGACCAGCACCACCAGGGCGGCTTCCAGTTTGGCGGCCACGGCAGGAATGCGGCGCGCCGCTTGAAATCCGGCGGCGCCGCCTTCGGGGAACTCGATCAGCAGCACGTTGCCTTTGACCTGGGCCGGGGTCAGCGCATCCAAATCGGCAGGACTGTTGAGCGTCACTTTGACCACCGGCGTGTGAATCAGATCGGCGGCGGCGGGTTCCTGCAAGGTGATGGACCCCTTTTCCGCCTTCACGGTGGATTCGCCGGTTTCCAGGGTAAGTTCCAAGCCGTCGGGATTGGGCGTGACGGATTCAAACGACGCGGTTTGAAAATAGCCATCGTCGCCCACAGGTTCGAGGCCGGCGCGGCGGAACTGTGCGGCGATGAATTCGGCGGCGATGTCCAGTCCCGGCGAAGGCGTGCCGCGGCCCTGCAGGGCGTCAGAGGCCAGAAAGGAGACGTCGGCCTTCAGGCTGTTCGGGGTGAGGCGAAGGGCGATCTGCTGCGCCGTGGGCGACAACTGGGCGTGGGTGGACGCGGCCACGATGGCCAGGAAGAGCAGAGTGCGGCGCATGTGGTTCCATTATCAAGTAAATATTAAGTTGACTTTTTCCCCTGTCTGGCCTATACCTAGTCTAGACAGTGGAACATGACACAACACAGCACGACAGTACGCGCCAGTCCGGAACTGCTACCCGGCACTCTCTACCTTTTGATCCTGCGAACGCTGCATGCCGGACCGCTTCACGGCTACGCCATTGTCAAACGCGTGAAGGAAGCCTCGAAAGACGGCATATCGATCGAAGACGGGTCGCTCTACCCGGCTCTCAACCGCATGCTCGTCAAGGGATGGCTGGCGGCGGAATGGGGCACCTCCGAAAACAACCGCAAGGCAAGGTTTTACCGGCTCACCCCGGAGGGCCGCAAGCAACTGGAGCATGAGTCGCAAGAGTTCGACCGCATGGTGCGGTCCATTCAACTGGTTTTGCGCACCACATAGATTGAGGAGGCGACGATGGGGCTGTGGAAAGAAACTCTGCGACGAGCGGGTTATCTCTGGGGCCGCGCGCGTTTCGAGCAGGAACTCGATCAAGAGATTCAGTTCCACCTGGAGGCGCGGGTAGCGGAACTGGAACAGGCCGGAATGCCCAACCGGGCCGCCATGGCGAAGGCCCGGCGCGAGTTTGGCTCCGGCGCGCGCGTCCGCGAAGAGGCGCGGTCGGCGTGGCAGTTCGGGTGGCTGGAAGACGTTGGCGCGGACCTGCGGTACGGGTTGCGCACGATGAGTCGCAGCCCGGGGTTTACTGCCGTGGCGGTGCTTTCCCTGGCGCTCGGTATCGGCGCCAACACCGCCATCTTCAGCCTGATCGACGCCCTGATGTTGCGCGCGCTGCCGGTGACGGAACCGGAGCGGCTGGTGGAACTGCTGACCAACCGCGGTGGCGCCAGCCGCCCTTTCAATGCCTTTTCCTGGCAGACTTACCAACATCTGCGCGATGCCAACACGGTTTTTTCGGGACTGATCGCGGCGCCCACGGACCGGTTCTACACGCGCGCGCAAGGTAGCGATCCGGAACGCTTGGAAGGTCAATTCGTGACCGGCAACTTTTTCCCGGTACTGGGCGTGAAGGCCGAACTCGGGCGGCTGATTGGTCCGGAGGACGATCGCATGGGCTCGCCCGCTCCAGTGGTGGTGGTGAGTTGGCAATACTGGAACAGCCGCTTCAGTCTGGACCCGGGGATTCTGGGTAAGGTCATCCAGGTGGAAGACCAGCCGCTGACCGTTGTGGGGGTGACGCCCCGCGAGTTCTTCGGTCTCCAGATGGGCTCGCGGCAGGACCTCTCGCTGCCGCTGGCGATGGAGCCGTTGCTGCATCACCCGACCTACACCAGTTCGGCCGGCTACAAGTGGCTGCGGCTGATGGGGAGGTTAAATCCGGGCGTTGGGCTGCCTGAGGCGCGCGCGGAACTCAACGGTCTGTTTCGCCAGACGCTGGAAGCCGAAGCGGCGGTCAATGACACCCAAACCCGAGCCCAGACGTTGAACTGGAAACTTCAGGTGGAGCCGGCCGGGGCGGGCCTGTCGCGCCTGCGCAGCCAGTTTTCGCGCCCGCTGCTGGTGTTGATGGGCGTGGTTGGTCTGTTGCTGCTGATCGCCTGCGCCAATGTGGCCAGCATGTTGTTGGCGCGTTCGGCGGCGCGGCAACGCGAACTGGCGGTGCGCCGGGCGCTGGGCGCGGGCCAGTTGCGCCTCTTGCGGCAATTACTGGCGGAAGCGCTGCTGCTATCGGCCATAGCGGCGGGCTTGGGAATCTGGCTGGCTTACTTCGCGAGCAACGCGCTGGTGGCGCTGATGGCCACGGGCAGACTGCCGATTACGCTTCGCATCGAGCCTGACGGGCGCGTCCTCTGGTTTACGGTTGCGGTTGCCCTGCTGACCGGAGTTCTGTTCGGCCTGGCACCCGCCGCTCCCGCCATGGCAATGACCCATGCGCCAGCCTTGAACCCGGCGCCCAGAGGTCTGGGCGGCACCAGACTGCGGCGGCTGCTTGGCAGAGCGATGGTGGTCTCGCAGGTGGCGCTCTCCGTGGTGCTGCTTACGGCAGCCGGCCTGTTTGCCGGCAGCTTAAGAAACCTCGAGAACCTGAACCTGGGGTTCGATCGCGACCATGTTCTGCTGGTGGCGCTCGAACCGGCGCGCAGCGGGTACACCGCGGAACAGCTTGCGCGCGGCTATCGCGAACTGCTGGAGCGGTTCCAAGCCATCGCCGGAGTGCGCTCGGCCAGTCTCTGCTGGATTGCGCCGGTTTCAGGGGGCGGCACCATGCTTTCGCCATCCTCGGTGGAGGGGTACGTCTACCGGCCGCAGGAGAGCCGGACGCTCTATATAAACTGGGTTGCGCCGCGGTACTTCGAGACGCTCGGCACACCGCTGCTGGCCGGGCGCGATTTCAATATGCAGGACGACGGCATGCGGGATGGCCGGCGCCGTCCCCTGGTCGCATTGGTGAACCGGAGGATGGCCGGCTATTACTTTGGAGATCGAAACCCCATTGGCCGGCACGTTACGTTTGGAGAGAAAGCCTACGAAAGTATCGGCGTAGTGGAGGACTCGAAGTATCTGGAGATGCGCGAAGACACGCCGCCAACACTGTATTTCAATACGCTTCAGGAACGGCACAATGCGTCGCAGTTTGTATTGCGTACCGCGGTGACGCCTTCGGCGGTGATCGGAGATGTGCGGCGTCAGGTGCGGGATGTGCTCAAGAACGTGCCTGTAGGCAAAGTGACGACGCTTGCCGGCCACGTTAACGCTTCGATTGTCCAGCAGCGGATGGTGGCGATGCTCTCCGGGCTTTTTGGAGGGCTGGGCGCATTTCTGGCGGCGATCGGGCTGTATGGGCTGCTGGCGTACATGGTGGCGCGCCGCACCAATGAAATTGGGATCCGCATGGCGTTGGGGGCCCGGCGGGCGGACGTGATGCGGATGGTGGTGGCGGAGGCGATGGCGCTCGCTGGGTGCGGCCTGGCGTTGGGAGTGCCCGTAGCGTTGGCAGTCAATGGCCTGATTGCCAGTCATCTGGAAAAAGACTTTCTGGCAGGTGTTACGGCAAGCGACCCCGGCACGGCGGCGGCCGGTGCGCTGGCCATGGCGGCGGCAGCCTTGCTGGCGGCCTGTATACCGGCGCGCCGGGCATTGAAGGTGGACCCCATGGAAGCATTGAGGTACGAATGATGTCACTTTGGAAAGAGACTCTGCGCCGGGTCGCCAATCTGGGCCGGCGGCGGCGCTTCGACGAAGAACTGGATGCCGAGGTCCGTTTTCATATCGAGACGCGCGCCGAAGAGCTGCAACAATCCGGGCTGCCTCTCCACACCGCGCAGGCGCAGGCGAAACGGGAATTCGGGCCGGCCGCCCTCATGCTCGAAGAGACACGCGCGCCCTGGCGGTTCCAGTGGTTGGAGGATATCTGCGCCGACCTGCGCTACGCCGCCCGCGCCTTCCGCCGCAACCCTGCCTTTGCGCTGACGGCGATCGCGTGCCTGGCGCTCGGCGTCGGCGCCAACACCACCATCTTCAGTCTCGCCACGGAAGTGCTCTTTAGCCAGCCTTCGGTCCGGAGTCCGGAGACGTTACTGCATCTCCGGATCGGCGGCAGCAGCCACGCACCCTTGCGTGAGTACCGGTTCCTTCGGGATGCAGGCATCTTCGAAGGCCTCGCCGGCGAGAACGAAGAGTCCGAGGTAAACTGGCGCCACGGAGACGCCACCTCGCGCCTGTTCGCGGTGCGCGTGACCGCCAATTTCTTCGACGTTACGGGCATGCCGCTCGCCATCGGCCGCCCCATCCAGCCCGCCGAGTCCCATGCCGAGCCCGATACGGTTGTGCTAACGCACCACCTGTGGCAGCAACTGGGCGGCGACCCGAACGTTATGGGCCGCAAGCTCCAACTGGATGGCCGGCTCTACACCGTCTCTGGCGTGCTGCCACCCGGCCACCGCACTCTGATGGGATTTGGATTCTCGCCCGATCTGTACGTCCCCGTGCCGGATGAACAGGCCACCGCCGGCGCGGGGCAGATTGTCGCTCTCTATGCACGGATCCCGCAAGGTATGACCCGGCAGGCGGCCTATGCCCGGCTGGTGGCCACGTGCCAGGAACTGGACCGCGTCTACCCGGACGGGGATCGCAAATGGGGCAAGGATATCGGCATCTCCGCCGTCTCCGGATTCGATCACCTCGCCAGCGAGCGCGAACTGATGCCGGTGGCGGCGTTCTTTGCCATGTTGATGATCGTGGTGGGGCTGGTGCTGCTGATTGCCTGCGCCAATGTCGCCAGCTTATTACTGGCGCGCGCCTCCAGCCGGTCCCACGAGCTCGCCATCCGCCTGTCGATCGGGGCCAGCCGCGGCCGGATCGTCCGCCAGCTTCTGTCGGAAAGCCTGCTGTTGGCAGGGTGCGGAACCGCCGCGGGCCTGGCGCTCAATATCGGCGTCACCGCGATGCTCAGCCGGGTTCGCTTGCCCCTGCCCATCCCGATTCAGTTTGCGATCCAACCGGACTGGCGCCTGCTCTCTTATTGCGTGGCCGTGTCGCTCGGCAGCGCGCTGGCATCCGGCTTGATGCCCGCCATCAAAGGCACACGCTCCGGCATCGGCGCCGCGTTGAAGCAGGACCAGGGCCAGGTGGGCCGCGCCCGCTGGACGCTTCGCAATGGGCTGGTCGCCGGCCAGATCGCGGTATCCATCGTACTGCTCTGCGCCGGCTTCCTTTTTATGCGGAACCTGCTCCAGGCGTCTTCTATGAATCCCGGATTCGATCTGGGGCACACCATCTGGGCGTACATGAGGCTGGTTCCGGAAGCCTATCCTAAACCCGCCCAAACGCGCGCGCTGATCGATGCGGCCATCGACCGGCTCCAGTCTCTGCCCGGAGTGGAAGCGGCGGCCATCGCCAGGGTAGTGCCGCTGAACGACGCCAACACCGAGAGCACCGGCGTCGGCACAGACCTGGAGCCAAAACCCACGCACCTGAAATTTAATAACAACTATGTGGGGCCCCGGTATTTCCGCACGATGGCGATCGCCATTCTGAGCGGGCGCGAGTTCCTGCCCTCCGACCGCAAGGGTGCGCCGCGCGTTGCCATCCTCAACCAGAACATGGCGAAACGCCTGTTTGGCGGCATCAACCCGGTGGGCCACACCGTCGTTTTTGACGAAGGCCAACCCATACTGATTGCCGGTGTCGCCAGGAACAGCAAATACTTCACGCTGGGTGAAGAGAATGCCAACGCCTACTATGAGCCGTACGCGCAATGGGAAGGATCCATCGTCAACCTGCACTTTCTGGTCCGGGCATCCGGGAGCGGGAACGTGAGCGCCAGTGGGAGCCCGCAAGCGTTGATTCCAGCCATCCGTTCGGCGCTCGGGCAATTGGACCGGACGGCGGCGCTTGAGATCAAGCCGATGCGTAACGCGCTGGCCTTCGCGTTGCTGCCGAGCCAGGTGGGAGCGGCCATCCTGGGCGCCATGGGTCTGCTCGGTCTGCTGCTGGCTTCCATTGGACTGTACGGCACTCTGCTTTACGCCGTCAGCCGGCGGATTCGCGAAATCGGGCTGCGCGTGGCCCTGGGCGCTTCGCCAGGCAGCATCATGAGCATGGTGCTGCGCCAGAGCCTGGCGCTGGTCGCAGCCGGGGTCGGCATCGGCATCGCGCTGGCGATATTCGCGGTTCGGCCTCTGGCAATGTTTCTGGTGCCCGAAGTGCGGACTACCGATGCTACAAATTTTGTTGTCGTAGCGGCCGTACTCGGCGCGGTCGCACTGGCCGCCACCGTGGCGCCGGCGCTGCGAGCGCTGCGCGTGGACCCGGTGGTGGCACTCCGTCATGAGTGAGAAACACCTGCTGAAGGCGGTGGCTAGTTCTTCCTCAAGCCTGGTGCGAAACCCATCTGACTCTTCTTCAGTTTAGGGGGCGGCTCCATCAGTTGGCGGATGAACTCGAACACGATCTTGAATTGCTTGTCGTATTGTTTCTCCATCTTCGCCAGTTTCTCCGCCAAATCCCGGTGGGTGGCCAGAAGCTGCCGCAGACGCACGAACGCGCGCATGATGGCGATGTTGACCTGCACGGCGCGTGGGCTCTTGAGGACGCTCGAGAGCATGGCAACGCCCTGCTCGGAGAAGGCGTAGGGGCTTGCACGACGAAGGCCGCCCCAACTTGAAATCACAGTTTGTGATTTCAAGTTTTCGAATTCGGCCGCGGTCAACTGGAACATGAAATCATCCGGGAAGCGGTCGATGTTGCGCTTGACCGCCTGCACCAGGACCCGGGGCTCCACCTCGTAGAGTTCAGCCAGGTGAGTGCTCAACATGACCTTATGTCCGCGGATCAGAACGATTCGACGCTCGATGACTTCCAGGGGCACCAAGCCGGTCTTGGGGGCGCGCTTCTTTGCTATTGTCTTTGCCATTGTCTTAGCCGTCGTCTTAAGTGTGACACGCCTCACCTACATCACCACCGCGCTTACCAACCGGTCCAGCTTGGGGAATGCCTCGTCCAGGTGTGTGTTGCCGCCCTCGAACATCCGCGCCTGCTTCCCCGCCCTCATGCCGCCGCCGGCGCTCTCCCCATAACCGGAATACAATTTGTCCACTACGTCCATCCCCTCCACAACCCTGCCGAATGGCGCGAATCCATCTTTGTCCTGCCGTGAGCGGTCGCCCGTCACAATATAAATCTGCGTGGTCCGTGCATCCGGACCAGTCATCGCATAAGCCACCAACCCGCGTGTATTACTCTGCTTCACCGAGTCGTCGGGCATCGTCCGGTTCCGCCAGGCGGCGGCGATTTGCGGGTTTCCCGGGATTCCGAATTGCGCGAAATCTCCTGGAATCACGCGGAAAAAACGCGAATCGTCGTAGAAACCGGCCTGCGCCAGGTGGTAGAACCGGTCGGCTCCATGCGGCGCCCAGTCGCGATGCGCCTCAATCGTAAATGGCCCCGCGGTGGTCGCTACCTTCACACTAAACACCGGCGGCGCGGCCTGCGCCCAAACCTCGGCGTCAGGGTTGAGCAGAGCGGCCCGCGGTTCGGAAAGCTGCAGCAGTTCCCAGAGGTGGTTCTGCCAGATCACGGGGCGCGAATGCGTTCCATGGCCGCGCGTCTCATCGCTGGTCGGAATCAGGATGTAGCGGCCGCGCGCCACGCGCCGGATCTCGCGCTCCAGAATCCCCAACTCCGGCGGATTCACTTCGTCGTCCGCCGAATTGATCGCAAACAGCGGCGCCTTAATCTTCTCCAGCAGCGGAGACGGGTTGTAGTCCGTTGACGATTCGTACTGGTACAGCATGTCGTTGGCGTCGGTGCGCATGGCACGATCCTGGAGCGCCTGTACGGCGGCATCGGCCTTCTCGTGCGTGGGGTTGGTCTTGTGCAATTGCAGCGGGCTGCTGGTCATCATGAACAGGGCATATTGCGCCGCGATCAACCCGTGCGGCGGCGACGTGTATTCGCCGTTCTTCCACTCCGGGTCGCTGCGGATGGCGTCGATCACCATGGCGCGGAACATGCGGTTGCGCCCGGCGATTTCCACCGGCGCGCTGGCCAGCGGCATCAGCGCGTCCATGAAATCGGGATACATTTCGCCCCACACCCAGGTATGCATGGCGCCCATCGACGTCCCCATCACCAGGCGGAGATGGTCCACGCCAAGGCCGTCATGCACCAGCAGGTAGTCGGCCCGCACCATGTCGTCGTAGCGGTAGTGCGGAAATTTGGCGTGCAGCCCGTCGCTCGGCTTGCTGGATTTCCCGCTGCCGATGGCGTCCGGCAAAATGATGAAGTAACGGCCGGCATCCAGCAACTGGCCTTTGCCGAACAGCACGCCGCCGAAGCCCGCGCCCAGAAATGGCCGCCCGCTGCCACCGGTGCCGTGCATGACGATGACGGCGTTGTTGACGTGCCCTGCCCCATCGCGCATCGGACGGCCCAGCGTCGTGTAATGCAGCCGCAATTCGGCCAGTTTCTCGCCGGATTTGAAGGTGAAATCGTGGGCGATATAGTCACCCTCAACCGGCTGAAGGCCAGGAACCGGCGCCGTTTGCGCCGTGTCCTGCCCCCTGGCGGTGGCGCAGAGCAGAAGCGCCGTGGCGCAGAGCAGTCGTAAAGCCAGTGGACGGACCATAGCAGAGAGCTTATCACTGTGCAGGGCAGCCCCCCGGCTTGGCAGTCGCAGGTCTCCAGACTTGAGACCAGCTATCGCCAACTCGCCAGATCCGAGCCTTTAGGGGCGGCTCCGCGAATGTACTCGGCAAAGGCGCTCCCAATCGCGCTGCATCAAAGCCGTCAGATCGTAGTGGTCTTGCCAATACTTCGCCACTTCGGGATCGATAGCGCTGGGCCCAAAACTGGCGGGGAAGATCCACGTCACCATGGGCACCAAGGACACCTTCTACCTGGATGCCGCCGCGCACCGCATGCAGCAGTTTCTGGAAAGCACCAAGCTGCCCGGAAAGGGGCCTTACTATGGTGGGTCCTTCGATTTTGGCAACAACGAGCCTCACTGTTATACCGGCGCCGGATGACCAGGACCCCGTGTTGCAGGGCGCATTCCGGTGGTTGAGCCGCGCGACCCTTCAATAGAACATCGAAGCCAGGGAAGGCAGTATGACCTGACCTTCCAAACTCAGCGACAGACAGTGTGGGTCAGGTTTGGAAAGCAGGGCCGGGTCATTTGTCGCAAGCGCCGAAGGCAGGTCCGGGCTGGGGGCGGCCACGCGGGAACGGACGTTCAACCAAAGCGTTCAATGATCTATCATAGCTTGTAGATTCGCTCCCGCTGTGATAGGATTTTTGGGAAGCATGACCGGCGAAGAGCGCATCCTGGATACGACCACCGGGGGCACAACCATCAGGGATACAACCCCCCGGGACAACACCATCCGGGACAACACCATCCGGGACACCACCATCCGGCAACCAGCTACCTGTGAATCAGCTTCCAGCGCTGTGGCCGCCTCGCGCGTTCGCTATGAAGTCCTCGGCATGAGTTTCCTGATGGCGTTCCTGATGTACATGGAACGCGGCGCCATCGGCGCGGCCGCCCCGTCGATCATGCGCGAATTTCACGTAGACAAGATTACGATGGGCTGGGCCATTTCGGCGTTTAGCTGGTCTTATGCCCTCTGCCAGATGCCGGGCGGCTGGATGGCGGACAGGTTCGGCCCGCGCGTGGTACTGGCCGTTGCCATGGCATGGTGGTCTATCTTCACCGCGGCCACGGCCCTGTCGTTTAACGCGATCTCTCTGGCGGCGACCCGCCTGTTGTTCGGAGCGGGCGAAGCGGCCGCCTTCCCGGCCGGTTCCCGCGCCCTGGTTCCGTGGCTGCCGTTGAAGCGCCGGGCATTTGGGCAAGGCTTCCAGCATTCCGGCGCGCGCCTCGGAGCCGCCTTGGCCCCGGCCGTAGTGGTCTACTTGATCGCGGCGTCCGGGTGGCGCACCGTGTTCTATATCTTCGGCGCTGTGGGCATCGCTTGGGCCATCGGCTGGTATGCCTTGTACCGCAACACCCCCGGCGAACATCCCAGAGTGGGTGCCGCCGAGTTGGCGTTATTGCCGGCAGCTCAAAACGCCGCGCGGAGCGCATTAAAACGCGCCGTACCCTGGCGGCGCATCCTCCGCGACCGGAATCTCTGGCACTTGAGCACCGTCTATTTCTGCTATGGGTTTGTTATCTGGCTTTACCTGGCCTGGTTCCCGACGTACTTGAGGGAGGCGCGCCATTTTGCGGGACTCAAGGCCGGTCTGGCCAGCCTGCCGCTGTTTGTGGCCACTGCGACGAATATCGCCGGCGGTCTATTGTCCGATCGGTTGGCTTCCAAATGGGGGGATTTGCGGCGCGGCCGGATCATCGTCTCCCGCGCAGGTTTCTTGATCGCCGCCTTCGCTCTGCTGCCGGGTGTGCTGGCGAGCCACGAAATGGCGGCGCTGGGCTGCCTTACCGTAGCGCTGGGCGGTCTTGAGCTGACGGTTGCGGTCTCCTGGGCCGTGTGCATCGACATCGGAGGAGAGTTCAGCGGCTCGGTTTCTTCCGTCATGAACACCTGGGGCAACCTGGGCGGCGCGATTTCCGCGGTGGCCGTGGGCTACCTGGCGACACATTTCGGGTGGACATTGCCGTTTCTGCTGGCCAGCGCCCTTTGCCTGCTATCGGGATGGCTGGTGAGCCGCATCGACCCGCGCCGGTCGGCGGTCGAGGAGTCCAGCGCACAGGTGCGTAGGGGGGTATCGGAGTGAAAATCAATCCGGATAAATGCGTGGCTTGCGGGAACTGCACGTACGTGTGTCCTATGGGAGCTATCTATATAGATCCCGCGATTCACCGCGCCACGGTGAATCGAGAGGAATGCGTGGAGTGCTACGCGTGCTTCAACGGGCTCAGCCAGGAGCATCTGAATCCAACACTCGTACGACTCATGCGGAAGGTGCTCCAGTTGATTCGGGTGCGATTCGATCCGGAGCCGGACGTCTGCCCCACGGCCGCTTTCGAACCCGAAGAACTGGTGTGGCCGCGCGTCGTGCGACGGGCGTTCTCCGATCCGCGAGTGCCGCACGAGTCGACTGGCATCGAAGGACGCGGCACCGAAGAAGTCAAGACAAACGACATCACCGGTCGTGTGAATGTAGGGGAAGTGGGATTCACCATCGAACTCGGACGGCCGGGCGTCGGAGTTTGGATGCGAGAGATCCAGCACATGTGCTGGCGGCTTGGCGCGGCGGGCTTGTCCTTCGAAACCCGAAACCCGATCACATCGCTGATGACGGATGTCAGGAGCGGAACGCTGCGGGAGGACATCCTGGGCGAAAAACTGATGTCGGCGATCGTGGAGATCAAGGTGCCAGTGGAACGTACCGAAGAAATCGTCCGGCTGGTTTGGGAGGCGGAGAAAGAGTTGGACACCGTAGTGGCCCTGGGCGTGGGCACGCGCTGCGGTCCCGATGGCGAAGACCACGTGCTGGCGCCCATTCTGGAACGGCTGGGATACAAGTTGGAGCGTGCCAAGACCAATACCGGACTGGGCCGAATTACCAACCGGCCAACAGAAGCCCGGTCTTCGGAGGTGGTGACAAGGTGACCAATACCTTACATCGGTATGGCGATCGGGCCAGCTTTCGCGATGATTATGTCGTGTTTGCCATGTGCAGCCGGGGAAAGAACGACGAGAACGCGGTGGCCCGTCTGCGGCAGTTCCTGGAGATGGCGTTGCAATTCGGCCCAGTCAACCTGGGCGATGCGCGGCACGGTGGAGCGCTGCGGCCCTCCCGCTCGATGAGCCCGCTGGCGCACTGGCGGCGCAAAATCAAGCCGGATTTCCGGGCGGTCATCGAGGGTATGGATACCGCTACCACGGCGGCGGCGGTGTTTGACAATCGGCCTGCCGCCGAAGATCTCATGAAAGCGGTGCGCGCCGCGGACTTGGGTTTGAGCGTCAACATCTCCACGTCTATCGACGGGGCGGAGCAGTGCTGCCATGCTGCCGGGCTTTGCCGCCACAGTGTGGGCTATTCGCTCGGATTCGAGGGCAAAACCGGGCACCTGCCCAATGAGGACGTGCTGATGCTTTCCACCATGTGCGGTCATGGCATGGTGAGTTCGTCACTGGCGAAGAAGATGATCGACTGGGTGAAGGAAGGCCGCCGCACTCCCCAGCAGGCAGTAACCTATCTCGCGCGGTTTTGCTCCTGCGGCGTCTTCAACCCCTCCCGCGCCATCCGCATCCTCGAGGACGCCAGAAAACGCACCAGGTAGCCGCTTTCCCAGAACTCTTGAATTTCAAGTTTCCACCTCAAGTCGGAGCCGTTCCTCAAGCGTGGGATTCAAAAGCCAAGATTTCACGCAAAGCCGCGACGTCGCAAAGAAAACTGCTCGGCGAATCCATTAGTTAGCGACGCGCGTGATGCCGTCCTTGATAAGGCCACTTGAAGTTTATCAGTAAGCCCAAACGCTTGTTGGCTAGCCGCGGATGGGAGGCCTGCCCGAAATCCCACTTCCATGTGGACGCCGTGATACACCAGGGGAACCAGGTGCTGACAACGTCGTGAGCAGCCTGCCGGTGTTCCAGTTCGCATGCCTGGGCCAGGACCAATTCATAGACCGACTCCAGCAGGCCGATTATCCCTCTTAATCCCTCTTCCTTTGCGGCTTCTTTGCGGCTTCGCGGCTTTGCGTGAAATCCTGATTTTCTCCTGCGCGTGGCTCAAATGTCCAGCTTATTATCTAACTTCCCCTTAGGTTTTCGGACGTCCGCAAACTCGAAGAAGGCAAATCGCAGGGCGTCTGCTCAAGTCGGGCGGGACTTCGGCGCCTCACCACCGGGCGTGACGCTCGCTGCAGAGTTGATCCAACGGAGCGCAAATCCTGTATGCGTTTTGCGGACGATATTGGTAAACTCCGGCTCTTCGATTGAGCGTAAGGCTTCGACCAGCGTGTAATGCTCACGGCCCATGGCCGCGGTCATCGGCTTGCCGCTGGCCAGCACTACGAACGCGAACAGCGGCGCCATCAATCGCTCGAGGGTCTCGGCCAAGAAAGCGTTTCCGGAGAGCTTCCAGCAAAAGCGGTGAAATTCGAAGTCGCGTTCCAGGAACTCACGGCGATCATTGCGTTCCCCTGCCTCCACCAGGCGGTCCACCAGGCGTTTTAGCTCATCCAAATCCGATGGGGTGACCAGCGGACGCGCCCATTGCAGCGCCAGCGTCTCCAACTCAATGCGCAAGGTATACAGTGCACGAACTTCGTCAGGGTCAAATGCGGTGATGAAACTGCCTTTGTTCTTAACGCGCCGGACAAATCCGTCGTGCTTGAGGGAGATCAGAGCCTCGCGCACCACCGGCGTCCCGACGTTCATTTCGCGAGCAATCTGGCGTTCGACAATGGCGTCGCCGGGCTTCAGCTTGCCCGAGAAGAAGGCGTCCTTCAAGGCGGCGATCACCCGTTCGGTCAGTGTAATGGCTTCAATTTCTTGAAAGATCGAGCTATTGCCGTTTTCGGCGTTACCGGAGGAGTTCACTTTGAACGATCATAGCACAGCGCTTGCAGCGGTCACGCCTGGGCTCCGGTCCAAGCTCCCGTGTTTGCTTGTCTCGGTCTGTGCAAAACGTAGCCTCCGCCATATCCCAATGACAAGGTTTTCAAAACTACTATCTATCATTATTTCAATAACATACGCTCCGTAACCCGCCAAGACTCCGGCGCTCTCGTGCTTACATGGTAGGCGTGCCCCGATCCAAGGAGGTTCCCAGCACGATCCGCGCCCACTCCCGCCCCAAAAACCGGCATGGCCCCGAGGATACAGACTCCAACAATTGGCTTCGTTCCGCCAAAACGTGTCTGCCTCGCATAAACGGCTGGGCGTGGGTAATGAAAATCACCATGCGGCCCGACTCTTGACCAGTCAACCGGTTGCATCGTAATATATGATCTACCAAAGATCGGACGAGCAACGTCGGAGCCCATATGAGAAACGCTCCCGAGACTATGGATCATCACCATAGCGGTGCCGATTAGTCTTCTGAACGCTGCCGACCGGGTTCACCAGGCGCCCCGCTCGGCCGGCGGTAAAACCCTGCGAGTTTGCGAGCGCCAGCCGCATCATCTATATGGGAATGCGTTGCAAAAGCCCGGTTGATACCTGGATGGGGTATTTCGGTCGCCACAGTGAAAGGCAATGAAATGAAGCATCGACTTTCCGCGAGCACAACGCCACTGGCATTCGCCCTCGCGACCACATTGTTGGCGGCACCGGTCGCCGGCCAATCGCGGCCAGGCGCGTCCAGGAAATGGACGGCCCCGCTTACGCCGGACGGTCAGCCGGACCTCCAAGGAATATGGTCCAACGCTACCCTTACGCCGTTTGAACGGCCAAAGGACCTCGCAGGAAAACCATACTTTACGGAAAAGGAAGCGGCCGAATACGAGAAGAAGGTCATTCGGGAGGGGAATCGCGATCAGCGGAGCAGCGATGCCACTGCCGACCTGGGAGGAGCTTACAACGAATTCTGGTTCGACCGCGGCACCAAGGTCGTACCGACCAGGCGAACGTCGCTCGTGGTGGATCCCCCCGATGGGAAAGTTCCAACCTTGACTCCGGCGGCGCAGAGGGCAGCAGCAGCCCGTCAAGAGATATCGCGGCGCCCGCCCGAAGACCCGGAGGACTTTTCCCTGCCCGTGCGATGCCTTGTATGGCCGACGTCGGGGCCGCCCATGCTTCCCACTGCCTATAACAATAACTATCAGATTCTGCAGGGGCCCGGATACGTAGCGATTTTGACCGAGATGATCCATGACGTCCGCATGATCCCGCTGGACGGGCGTCCCCACATACCGGCAAAGATCCGCCGTTGGCTGGGAGACTCGCGAGGCCGGTGGGAGGGAAATACATTGGTCGTCGATACGACCAACTTCACTGACAAGACGAGCCTGCGCGGTTCCGACGAAGACCTGCACCTGATCGAACGCTTTACGCGTACCGGCGAGGACACGATCCTTTACGAATTCACCGTCGATGATCCAACCGCGTTTACCCGCTCTTGGAAAGGTGAAGTTCCGTTGACGAAGGCGCCAGGGCCGATCTACGAGTATGCTTGTCACGAAGCGAATTACTCCATGGAGAACATGCTCAAAGGAGCTCGCGCGCAGGAGAAGGACGCCGCGGAAGGCGCGAAGAAGGAGGTCAAGTAAAACACTTGATTCTCGGCCAAAGGCCGCCGCGATTACCAGGAGGTTTCGATGAATCGAAGAGCCATTATTTCAGCCCTCTCTTTGGCCCCGCTCGCCTGCGCCAGTACCAGGGCAGCCGCGGAACGGAAGAAGTTCATCGGGGTCTGGAAACTAATCAGCGGCGTGTCCACGGACGAAGTCACGGGTGAAGTTCGCTATCCGTGGGGAAAGAATCCGGTCGGCAGGCTTTCGTACGACGAGGCGGGGCGCGTGTATGCCCAATTGATGAACCCCGGCCGCCAGTCTGTTGGCGGCATGGCCAATCGCGGCGCGGCCACAGCCATCGCCGCCGCGTCCGCCGATGACATGCGTGAAATGCTCACCGGCTTCAACGCGTACTTCGGAACTTTCGATATCGACGAACCCTCCCGGACCGTAATCCACCACCTGCAATCCGCTTTGATTCCAAGTTGGGTTGGAACCGACCAGCGGCGGAAGTATGAGTTTTCGGGACGCGATCAGCTCATTATGCTCAATACCGCAAGCCAGGCCGACTACAGGTTGGCCTGGCATCGCGAGTGAGCGCCATGGAAGAGCATTAGTACGTGGATGGAAAAAATGAAAAAAACAATCTTGACGTCGCTAACCATGATGATGGCGGTTGCAACCGTACCGGCCGGCTACGATCATTGGAGCTCCGGGGAATTCGCGAAGCACGAAGAAGCTCTGCATAAGGCTATGCAAGACGGGCTTGCGAGCGAGACGTTGGGGAACTGGGGAAACCACCTTCTGCTAAAAACGCGCCGCGAGGCCAGCAGCGGTCAGGCAGAATTGCACGAGAAGGTGGCGGACCTCATTGTTGTGCAGTCCGGCCATGCGACGATCATTGTCGGCGGTAGAGTTCTCAACGGAAAGACAACCGCGCCCAATGAGATTCGGGGGACGTCGATCGAGGGCGGCGAAAGGCAATCGCTCAAGGCGGGAGACGTTCTGCACGTGCCTGCGAAAACACCGCACCAGGTTTTGCTGGACCCCGGACAAACCTTGGACTATATTGTCCTGAAGGTGGACTCGCAGTGAACCAGCAAACCGAACAGGCAGCCTGCCCGGATGCGGTAAGACACCGGCCGGGCCCCGTGCTCACGGGGCTTTTTCTGTTGACATATTCACTATGATCAGATAATCTATCATCGTTTCTCTGTAGGCCCGACACTGGGAGGTGGACATGCGAACCACGTTGATTGCAACACTTTCGAGCGCCATCGTATGCGTCGGTCGAGACGGGCGTCTGCGAGGTTCTCCCGTTGCAGCCGGGGCGACGGGCTTTTCAGTTTCGATCCAACCTTCACTTCACAACCGATTCTGGTTCCGGCGCGGCAATGACCGGAGCTAGTGAGAGCGTGGTGGGGGATTCTGTCAAAAGGCTGTGGATTTGGGGGCAACCGTGAAAATCAGAAGCTCATTCGTACTCGTTTGTGGATTCATGGCAGCAGGACACCTGCTGTACGGTCAAGGGACCGCTCGAATAGTCGGCGTCGTTAACGATTCGAGCGGCGCCTTTGTGCCAAACGTCCAATTGACACTGGTAAATGACGCCACGGGTTTGCGGGAGACCGCCTCCACGGACGAATCTGGCCGGTACAATTTTACGCAATTGGCGGTAGGCGACTATCGAATCGACGTCTCCAAGCAAGGATTCAAGAAAGTAACTCGAACTGGCATCAATCTTGTCGCCGAGCAGGTTTACACGGTTGACCTGACGCTTGAAATCGGAAATGTGACTGAGTCCGTAGTGGTATCCAGCAGTGCGGCCGCCGTCGAGACGGCTGTTTCGTCGGTGCGATCGACCGTGCGCCCGGAGCTCATCGCGGATCTCCCGCTGAATGGGCGGGACCCATTAGCCTTGCAGACTTTGGTGCCTGGGAGCTTCAACCAGCCCGGCGCCAGGGTCAGCCTCTCTGAGGAAAATGCAATCTCTGTAAACGGAGCACGAGGCAGCGACAACAACGTCATCCTCGACGGGGGCACTAATGTGGACATATATACGGGCACGCCTGCCTCTGTGCCAAACCCGGACGCTCTGCAGGAGTTCAGCGTAGTAAGCAGTTCGTTCGATTCCGAATATGGACGCAGCGCGGGCTCCCTGGTAAGCGCTGTGATCAAAAGCGGCACCAACGCATACCACGGCAGCGCGTACGATTACCTGCGAAACGATGTGATGGATGCGCACCAGTTCTTCTTCGGCGGAACCTTCCTTCCCAAGAACCCGCTGAAGCAGAACCAATTCGGCGCCAGCGTGGGCGGGCCCATAAGAAAGGATAAGACCTTCTTTTTCTTTTCCTGGGAGTCGCTGCGCAATGTCCAATCCAGTCCGGGGTCGGCCGGCCCCATGCCTTCGGCGTTGGAGGTGGCCGGAGATTTCTCGCAAAGCAAGAATAAACCCATCGATCCCACTACGGGCGTGCCTTTTCCGAACAATATCATTCCGGCATCTCAGATATCCAAACCCGCCCTGACCATCTCCAATTTGTTATTCCCTTTACCGAACGCGCCCGGAAACATTCTCAACTTCAATGCCCCGGGCAGCCAGAACATAAATCAATACGTAGGGCGGTTCGATCATTCATTCAACGACAGCAACCGAATCAGCGGCAGCTATTTCTATAACGACAACTACCTGGTCTCGAATTTCGGTTTGCCATTTGAGGAGGGCTATAGCCACTGGACGAACGACCACGTTACCGCCAGCTACTTAAGGCTTCTGTCGCCGACGAAAGTTAATTCTCTTACTTACACGTTCAACTACTTGCACTTCCAGCGCAACTGCGACCCGATTGATCCTGCTCAATATCCCGGCGGCGCGGGCAAGGCGCCCGGCTTTAGATTCCAGGATGCCGGTGTCTTGACGGTTCCCTCCGATCCAAAGTACGTAGTCAGCACGCGTTTTGGCAGCATTGCCGGCTATTTTGGAACCAACGGAAACACCTTCTTCGATGTCACTCCGTGGGTCGATGAAGTTCGCGATAGTTTGACTATTACTCTCGGTTCACACCTGATCAAGCTGGGCGGGGAGTTTTCCCACTCGGAGGCGTACCGCCACGAAAACATTTCCGCTGACGGCTCGGTCTATAACTGGGGTGGCAGCATAGCGAATAATGGGTGGGCGGAGTACCTGCTTGGACGCCCGAATCAATATTCTCAGGAATCGTCAACGGTTCGTACCGACAGTATATACAACTCGTTTGGCGCCTTCATTCAGGATGATTGGAAGCTCCGGCGGAATCTGACATTGAACTTAGGCCTTCGATGGGAGCCGAGCCTGGGCGTCATCGATGGCAACGGCGAAACTACGGCCTTCCGGCCTGGCCAGCAGTCCGTACTGTATCCGAACGCGCCGTTGGGTTCGGTCTTCCCAGGCGATCCCGGCATCACGCCCATCACGCATCCCCGGAACTGGGGCAACCTGGCGCCGCGTTTTGGCTTCGCCTGGCTGCCCTTCGGACCCGACTCAAAAACCAGCATTCGCGGCGCCTACGGCATTTTTTACAATACCGAGCGCGACTACCTAGAGAATGAGACCCAGATAGTTCAACCCTTTGTGCTGAATCTTAACGTTGTCGAGAACAATAATCCTCAGGGTTTTGTCAATCCGTGGGCTGGCTTTCCCGGCGGCGACCCGTTCCCATACACGGCTCCCACAACGGCCGCGGGAAAAGCCGCCATCCAATTCATCCTGCCCGCTCAGATACAGAGGTTTTTCAGCCCGGATTGGCGCACACCGTATAACCAGCAGTGGAATCTGTCGATTCAGCGGCAAGTCCCATGGAACACCGTGCTTTCCGCCGCCTATGTAGGTTCCAAGGGAACCCACCTGGTCCTGAACGCGGAACAGGATCCCGCGCTATTCATTCCGGGCAATGGGCCAAATGGACAAGCGCTGTCGACTACGGCAAATATTAACGCCCGGCGAATCAACCCGAACTTCAGCACCATCAATGAGGCATTTACCGGCGGCAACTCAAACTTCAATAGCCTTCAGTTGGCGGCCAACCGGCGCTTCGTGAAGGGCATCACCGTCAATGTGAATTACACATGGTCCAAGGTGCTCGATTACGAGTCGCTGGACCGCAATGCCTCCCTTCCGCAGAATCCCTTGAACCTGGTGCCCGAGTATGGACCGGCGGATTTCGACCACCGGCATGTCTTCTTCGCGACTTTCCTGGCAGAGATTCCGCTTCCCGGGAAGACCGGCGTCGTTAAGAAGTTTACGCAGGGCTGGCAGGTCAATGGAATCTTCAGGTATGCCAGCGGCGACGCGCTAACCGTAAATCCAGGAGTAGACACGGTGCTCAACGGGGACGCGGCCGGCAATGAACGCGTAAACATGCTTGGAACTCCGCTGTTGTCCGGTGGAGCAGGCTTCAATCAAACGTATCTGAATCCCGTATCATTCGTGAAGGCGGCACTTGGGGATTTTGGGAACGAGGGCCGTAACGCCTTCTACGGACCGGGCCGTTGGAACCTCGACGCATCGTTCTTCAAGACAACAACCATCGCGGAGCGTGCCAGGCTGGAATACCGTTTCGAAGCCTTCAACGCTCTTAACCACCCCCAACTTGGAAACCCCAGCACAACCCTGAGCGCGAGCACGTTCGGGAAAATCACCAACGTAGCGACGGCATCCACCGCAACCGGAGCGCGGGTCCTCCAGATGGGGCTGAAGCTGATTTTCTAAGGATCGTTATGACAACACCACGTAGTGGCTATATGTCGAAATCCTCCCGAGCTATCACTCGCGTTTTGACCGGCGCCTTGTGTCTTATAGGCCTGTCAAATGTCGCGTTCGCACAGACCACCGCCAGCTTGAAGGGTACCGTCACGGATTCGAGCGGCGCCGTGGTGCCTGGCGCCGTAATGGCGTTAACCAACTCGGAGACGGGTGCCCAACACCAGACCACGTCGGGTGAATCCGGCACGTATGAGTTTCCGGTGCTGCAGCCTGGCACTTACCGGCTGACGACCCAAAAAACGGGCTTCGCTCAGGTCGCAAACGCGGGAATCCGTCTGGAGGTCAACCAGGATGCGCGGCTCGACGTTTCCCTGCGTCCCGGAGCGGTTAACGATACGGTCGAGGTTACCGCCGCAGCGGCGCTCCTCGAACAGAGCACGTCCCAAATCGGACAGGTGATCGAGACGAAAGCCGTCAGCGATCTGCCTTTGAACGGACGCAATTTCGCACAGCTCGCGATCCTGGGAACCGGCGTGGTCGGCGTCGGCTTTGGGCCTTCCGGCACCATCGGTAGCGGCACACGGCCGGACGATCCACGTCCCGGAGCCGAGCTCATGTCGAACGGCAACCGCGAAATGACTAACGATTATCTCCTGGACGGCGTCGACGATAATTTCCGCCGGAATGCATTAATCACATTGCGCCCGACCGTGGAAGACATCCTGGAGTTCAAGATCCAGACGAACTTGTTCGGCGCTGAACAGGGCCGTAACTCCGGCGCGACAGTCGACGTGATCACCAAAAGTGGAACCAACGGCTACCACGGCAGCGTTTTCGAGTTTGTCCGCAATAACGATTTTGATGCGCGGAACTTCTTCAACGCGGTTGGCACCCCGCAACCCGAGTACCATCAGAATCAGTTTGGCGGGAGCGTCGGAGGGCCCATCGTCCATAACAAGGTTTTCTTCTTCGCGGATTATGAAGGCTTTCGCAAGCTGCAGGGTACCACCACCAGCGTCAATACCGTCCCCACAGTTGCCGAGCGCAGCGGCGACTTCAGCGGCATCCCACAGGCGATCTACGATCCGGCTACTCTGGTTACGGCGTCCGGGACGGCGAGCGGCTTCAGCCGGCAGCCATTTCCCGGAAACATCATTCCCGCCAGCCGGTTTGATCCTGTCACTTCACGGGTAATTCAGGCCTACCCCCTGCCGACTGGGGCCGGGCTGGCTAACAATCAGTTCACGAATCCGGTTCTGGGGCAGAATAACGATACCGGCGACGGGCGCATAGACTGGAATCTGAACGCCAACAACACCATCTTCGGCCGCTTCTCCCGGCAGGATACGTTGACCAATACGCCCTCTACGTTCGGATTCCGCAATGTCCCCGGCCTCGCAATACCAGTGAGCCTGGGCAATAGCACGAACTACGCCGGCCGCGCGCCTATGAGTAATTACAATGATGTGATTGCTTACTCGCACGTATTCAGTTCGACATTCCTGGTGGATACGCGGATGGGCTTCTCGCGCTTTGCCATGCGAAACTTGGATTCCACAGCGCCTGCCAGCGGTCCGGGCCTCGGGCAATTGCTGGGCGTTCCGAATTCAAACCAGGAGCCGGAGTCGCTCGGCTTCCCTATCTTTTCGCTGACGGGGTACACCGGAATCGGCGGGCCTACGGCTATACCCACCATCCGGTACGAGAACACGTTCAATCCGATCGCCAATTTTACCAAGGTGTTTGGCCCGCACACACTGAAATGGGGCGCCAGCGTGGTTCGGCGTCAGATCGTCGACTTCCAGGACAACTCGGGCAACGGTTCATATAGTTTTGACAGCACGTTCGACAACAATCCGAATTCCGCCGGCAATACGGGCAATGCGATGGCGGACTTCCTGCTCGGCGTACCCGGCGGCGTCACCCAGGCTTTTCAGTTGGTCTGGGCCGGCACACGTCTTCTGGAGGTCGGCATATATGCGGCCGACGATTGGAGAATCACGAAGCGGCTCACTCTCAATCTGGGACTTCGCTGGGAGTATCTGCCGCCGCCCGTCGAAGTAGCTAATCGCTACGCGAATTTCGACACCCAAACTGGTAAGGTGCTCATCGCCGGCGTCAACTCCGATGCCAATGTCGGCGTTCAGACACAGAAGAAGATGTTCGCTCCCCGCTTTGGATTCGCCTATCAGTTGGATAAGAAAACCGTTCTGCGGGGCGGTTTCGGAATATTCTATAATGCGTCGGGCAACGGCGGAGCGCTTTACAGGCTGCACAGGCAATTGCCGTTCGGCGCCACTACGACGGTCGTTATCAACGAGCAATCACCGACCTATCTAACCGTGGCGCAGGGTCTACCGCTAAATCCGTCTCTCAATGTCCCGTCGATCATAAACAATCCCACTGGGAGCTGGTACAGCATCCCGCATAATTACAAGAATGCTTACGCCGAGCAGTTCAATTTCGGCGCGGAGCGGGAACTGCCATTCAATGTCGTTGTTAAAGCTTCCTATGTCGGCAATTTGGGCCGGGATCTGGATGTCACTTACAACATTAACCAGCCGGTTCCCGGACCGGGCCCGGTTGGACCTCGTGAGCTCTTGTTTGGCATCGCTCCCGGAGTTTCGGGCGACAGTTATGCGGCCACCGATGGCCTTTCGGCGTACCATTCCTTGCAGGTGACCGCTCAAAAGCGCTTCTCTTCCGGCTTGAGTTTTCTGAGCGCTTACACGTACTCGCATTCGATTGACGACGTTCCGCTGCAGGAGGGCGGCGGAGGCGACGGACCGGTCCCGCAGGATCCCCTGCACCGTAACCTGGACTTCGCCAGCAGTTCCTTTGATATCAGGCACAGGTTCACGCAGACCGCCAACTATTATCTACCTGTCGGAAAGGGCCAGGCATTTGATTTTCGGAACGCTTTGGCGAACAAGCTGTTCGGCGGCTGGCAGGTAAACCTGATTCTCACAGCACAGACCGGACTTCCTTTTACGCCCGTACTGGCCAATTCGGTGGCGAATACCGGTTCCTCGAGCCGGCCCAATATCGCTTCAGGTGTAAGTGCGGCGCTGTCGAATCCCACGATTAACGGTTGGTTCAATACTTCCTTCAACGCGCCGGGAGCAGTCTGGTCGACGCCGGCGTTGTATACATTCGGCAATGCCGGGAGAAATATCCTGGGAGGGCCCGGCCGTTTTAATCTCGACACATCTCTGTTTAAGGATGTTGCCGTTGGGGAGCGAGTCCACGTACAGTTTCGGGGAGAGTTGTTCAATATCCTCAACCATCCACAATTCGATTTGCCGAACGCAACGATCGGCAATGCACAGGCAGGAATTATCTCCGCCACGCTGGGAACGCCGCGAGACATTCAACTTGGCGTCAGGCTGACGTTCTAACAGAGGTACGGCCCCCGCAACAAGCCAAAGCACGCCGTGCCTCTACGGCCGCGGCCCGTAGTGTGGTGGACTTTGGCCCAGTTCCAGCGCGCCGAGATCCGGCGCCCGGCCGGCAAAGCCATCGGTGATGTTGGGCAGGACCACGCCACGGTCCACCGCGGCCGAGCCCGGCTTGAGCCGGAAATCGAAATCCTCGGCCTTGTAGAGCGACTGCACCTTCTTCAGATCCTGCGCATCCAGCCTTGGGACGTTGACAAAGATGTCGTAATCCACTGTGACACTATGCTGATCTTGATGTGTCGCCCGGCTGTATTCGGCGAGCGTCGCGAACCGGCGCACCTCCAACGCTCGATTGGCAACGGGGGCGCCGCGTCCAGGGCTGTTGAGCAGCAGGCCGCTGTAGTCTGCCGGAATCTGGAACGGCGGCGAATTCCATAGGAATGAGAACTCCGCTCCGGGGTTAGGACGAAACCCGTTGTAATCGGAAGAGCTGTAGTTGGTGTTGGTGTTGACGCTAAAGATCGCCGGAGCGGAATTCTCTCCTAACATCAGGTTATTTCGCCAATGCACGTTCGCCGAGGATCCCGCGGAAGTCTCAGTCAGAATCGTATTGTTGTAGAAGAGCACGCCCGGAGCGCCGTTGGTCATCCTTGTCGATCCGCCGGGCGCATGGTATGCAATATTCCGTATCCAATAGATCGGCCCCCCGATGGCGGGCTGATTGCAAAATGGGTGAGAAGCCGAGTTCAACATCATATTCCGCATGACTCGGACATTGTGCATGCTGCCGTCAATCTCGAAGGCATTGTCGTGAAAATTCGTCATGTAATTGTTGTAGTAATCTATCGCCACAGGCCGCCTGTCCCAGTACTCCCTCGGCGGATAATGGGGCCCATCCAGAGCATGCGAGCCGTCCGGGTTTCCATAAGTTTCAATATCGATGCCATCATGGAAGTTGGCGACATAGTTATACGCAACCACGTGACCCGGTCCGTAAAGCCTGACGGCCGTGTACGAAGCGAGGATCGGCGGAAACTTCTGTCCGTCCACCCCGTTGAATTGTGCCCAGAAGTTCCCGATCCATCCAAGGAGGTGGTTCGGATCGTCCCTGCCGATGAAATAGCTGTCGGCAATATAGAAGTCGCTCGACCCGGAGTAATTGGTGAAGACTCCCAAATTGATATTCTCGAACCGGCATCTCTTTACCGTCAGCCCTTTTGAACCCGCGATGAACTGAGTGCCGGCCCAAATCGCGATATCCGTGTTGCGGATGGTAACGCCTTCGAAGTAGTTATAGTTTGCGGCTTTGACATTGAACAGATTGAAGTTGCCATTGCCATCGAAGATTACTTCTCCATCCCCTGCCGCCTTGATGACGATCGGTCTCTCCGGCGTGCCGCTGGCAGTCAAATAGTACGTCCCTTCAAACGGAGTCGTCGCATTGATCGAGCGATCGCCTGTGTAGTATTCCGGGTGATATTTGTAGAGTCCGGCGTGAACCAGAATGGTGTCGCCGGGTTTGACCCGAGGCCTGCCGGCAGTCACGGTGTCTCCGCCGCCACAGTAGTAGTTGTAGGCGCACATGAGGGCCTCAAAAGCCGGCTCTATTCTTGTTCCTTTGTAACTTGCAGGATAAACATGGAAGACTCGCCCACCGGCGTAGGGCTTTGGTTCGGGGCGTGTTCTCACGGTCACGGTCTTGGTCGCGGTTTTTCCACTTTGCCCACCGATGCCGTCCGGGTCCGACATCACAAACCGGGCTTCATACTCCGTATCAGGCTGCAAGTCCAGAATGCTTCCCGCAAACATGTTGGGAGAGATGACGTCAAACACACCCTGGTTTTGATAGATTCGTTCGCCTTGCAGGCGCAGGAGCGGCAACCCAACCTTCCACTGGGTCTCGCCCCGTTGGCGGTACGAAACCTCCACTTGCGCATTGCGGTTGTCGTCGCCTTCAATCAGCCATTCAAAGCCAAGGTTGATCAGCGTGGGATGGTCGATGACGAACTCGCCGGGCGTGACCTTGTTGCTGTCGCCTGCGGCTGCCGCACGTTCGCAAATGCCGAACAACCCCAACAACAAGGAAGCGCTAATGGCTGCCAAAGTCGTGGAATTCTTCATGGCCGCCCTTCGCGACGGCTGCATCATCGCTGCGACACATTTTGAGGTGGTCTTCATGAGGGATACCCTATCACACTCCAAGAATGGCGATCAATGATAGAGCGTATTAATCAGGGATTCACCGGATCATTCAGGGGAGAGGCGGTGAAATTCGACTTTCTTACGCGAGCCTCGGCCAGTTCCCACTACTACCGCCTCTTCGATTGCGCCCCTGGTAAACCAACAGCGGCGCCCGTGCCCAATTGCAGAACCAAGCCCAAGCCTCGGCATCACCTTGCGCGGGCGCCAAGTTCTTGCAGCTAGAATGACCACCTGCCCAACTTTCTTGGCTACGTAAATAGATGGTTGATTCGCGATGATAGATCATTGACAGTATCGAATTGATCATGATATAACCATCCTTGCGTTCTTGCGGTGTCGTCTTCAGTCCGGGATTGGATCGGGCTAAAAGCGAGGTCCGGAACGCCAATCGCAGCGGGACCCGGGCTCTCTAGTCATTCGGCAGGCATTCAGGTTTCAGGAGATGAGCGGCAAATGAAAAATCGGCAAGATTCGCACGTAAGCAACGGCTCTGCCACGAAACGCAGGGCCAGTGGCGCTTTGACGCGTCGAGAATGGATGGGCACTTTGGGCGCTTCCGCTCTGGGTGCAGGGCTTTTGGGGACAACCAGCAGACCGCTAAAGGCCCAAGCTGCCCTGTCTCCGGCGGTGGGGCCGATCGTTGACACCCACATTCATATTTGGAAGCTCCCGCGCAGCTCACCACCAGTGAGCGACTTCGGCACTTACCCTGGCACACCTACCGACGGGTTTTGCTGCACCGTTAACGCCAGCAACCCTACCGGCGCAGTCCCGTGGTTGCAACGGGATGCCCTGATGCCCGATTATCAAGGCAATTGGGGCGGCAGAAGGGTGAACCAGGTTGTGGTGATCGAGTCCAGCGTCGGAGTAACGTCCGCTAATATCGTCCAGTCCAACCTCTGGATGCTGGACGTTGCCGCGAAAGACACGAACGGGCCGGATGGTGGATCCAAGATCTTGTCGGTAGTGGGAGCCTTGGACACGACACAGGTTCCCCTGGCCTTTGAGCTGCAACTGTCCCAGATGTCCGCCAACCCTCTGTTTGTTGGCATCCGCCTTGGCGACCTCGGTTCGATTTTCAATGGTTCGCCCAGCACCTTTGACAATCTCAAGCCAAATGTGTTGGCAAATCTTAAGACCCTGGCCGGCTTAGGGTTGCAGATCGATGCCAATGGAATCCCCGGAGCGGTCTTAGCCCAAATCGGCCAGGCCACAGGGATATCGATTGTGATGGACCATTTCGCCTCGGAAGGCAATACCTTCACGCCGTCGGATGCGTGGAAGGCAGATATGCGTGCCGCCGCGGCATATCCTGGTCTGCATATCAAAGTCTCGGACGTTGAAACACTGAGCGAGGCCGGAGTGGGGGGGTACACCTTTGGTCCTGGCCAGTTCCAGCCCATCGCCGACCCCACTCAATACTTTCCCGTGATGGAGTTTCTGTGGAACCTTTTTGGCTACAAACGGCTTCTCTGGGGCAGTAACTGGCCAGTGTGCCGTTATGGTGGTGTGTTGACCGACCCCGTCGACTTTGAAATCAACATCTGGGAGACCTTCCTGGCCCAACAGTTACAAGGCCGGGACGAAGTGATGTACAAGAATGCGTTGCGGGTGTACGCTCCCGGATCTGCCTCTCGCGTATAACGAGCCATTGCAAGTTGGCGAACTCCGGGAGGTGGCGGTTGTGCAGGCCAACATGACGACGGTGGATACAACAGCAGTCGCTGCTGCAGGGCGCGGTCAACCTGACTTCGGGCTCGGCCGCGTCCCTAATCGCCATCAATCCGGCGTTCATCTTCGCCGTCAACGGCACGCGGGGGAATTCTTCGTCCTACGCCGGGGCGGGGGTCGCGGCGCCCTTTCTGTGGGCGAAGCCATTCTTCCGCGGGCCAGGAACTGGCGACGCGTGGTCTTGGGCGGCACCGACCGCGCTGAAACCCACCTATAATAGTCCGACGAACTAGAGACGATGAAGACCAAAGTGGCGATCCTTGGTTCCGGGAATATTGGGACCGACCTGATGATCAAGGTGCTCCGAACCTCTAAGACGCTGGACGTGGGAGTGCTGGTTGGGATTGATCCGGATTCCGACGGTCTGGCGCAAGGCCGCGGTATGGGCGTTCCCACTTTGACGGGAGGCATCGACGATCTGCTACGATGGCCGGGCGTCGAGGAAATTCGTATGGTTTTCGATGCGACGTCAGCCAAGGCGCACGGCCGCCACAGCGGGATCGCGCGAACTCGCGGTATGCAGATGGTGGACCTCACGCCGGCGGCGGCAGGGCCTTACGTTGTGCCCGTCGTGAACATGGGGGCGCACTTCGATTCGCCGGACATCAGTATGGTGAGTTGTGGAGGCCAGGCTACGATTCCGATCGTGGCCGCCGTCAGCCGCGTCGCGCCCGTGCACTACGCCGAGATCGTCTCCTCGATCGCCAGCAGGTCGGCCGGACCGGGCACCCGGGCTAATATCGACGAATTCACCCAAACTACCGCCCGCGCCGTCGAAATCGTTGGCGGCGCACGCCGTGGTAAAGCCATCATCGTCCTGAATCCGGCAGAGCCGCCGATTAATATGCGTAACACGGTCTTTTGCCTGAGCGATGAGGCGGACACCGCGGAAATCGCGCGCTCCATCGAACGCATGGTGGATGAGGTGCGAGGTTACGTGGGAGGATATCGCCTCAAGCAGGAGGTTCAATTCGATCGAATCGGCGCCGACAACGCGATGATCCTGCACGGCGCCGGAGTCTTCACCGGCATCAAGACCTCCGTCTTTCTTGAGGTCGAAGGCTCGGCACATTATTTGCCGGCGTATGCGGGAAACCTCGACATTATGACATCGGCGGCTCTCACCACCGGCGAGCGGTTAGCTGAACAAAAGTGGAACTGAAATGGCGAAGCTCTACATTCAGGACGTAACCCTCCGCGACGGAATGCACGCCATTCAACATCGCTATTCAATCGAGCAGGTGGTGCGGATATCCAAGGCTCTTGATGACGCCGGTGTGGATGCCATCGAGATCACGCACGGTGACGGACTGGCGGGATCGAGTTTCAACTACGGCGTCGGCGCCCACTCCGATGTGGAGTGGATTGCCGCGGTAGCGGGAACGGTCCGTAGTGCCAAGGTAACCGCACTCTTAATACCCGGCATCGGCACGATAGAGGATCTGGAGCGCGCCGCGGACGCGGGCGTGCGTTCAATCCGCATCGCCACCCATTGTACCGAGGCCGACGTTGCCAGCCAGCATATCGAGCATGCGCGAAAGCTCGGCCTGGATGTCGCCGGCTTCCTGATGATGGCGCACATGTCGCCGCCGGCCGAGTTGGCGCGACAGGCCAAACTGATGGAGTCATATGGCGCGCACTGTGTTTACGTTGTAGATTCGGCGGGCGCTCTTCTGATGCATGAGGTCGCCGACCGCTTCCAGGCTTTTGCCGGCGTTCTCAAGCCGGAGACGGGCAAGGGAATGCATGCGCACCACAACCTCTCGCTTGGCGTGGCCAACACGATCGTCGCCATTCAGCACGGCGCGACCCGAGTGGATGGATCGCTGGCGGGTATGGGGGCCGGAGCGGGCAATGCTCCACTCGAGGTGTTGATCGCGGTGCTGGAACGGATGGGCATCGAGCACGGCTGCAACCTCTTCGCGCTAATGGACGCCGCCGAAGAACTGATCCGCCCGATCCAAGATCGTCCAGTCCGGGTGGATCGCGAAACGTTATCGCTCGGTTTCGCGGGGGTATATTCCAGTTTTCTGCGCCATGCGGAAGCAGCATCGCGCCGATACGGCGTCGATGCGCGTGCCATTCTGGTTGAGTTGGGACGACGCCGCATGGTCGGCGGTCAGGAAGACATGATCGTGGATGTGGCGCTCGACCTTGCAAAAGCCAGACAGACAGTGGACCTGGAGCGGTAGCCGAATGCCACGCAAAAGAATGCTCAGAGGGGCCTGCGGAATTCTATTGAGCCTCACCGCAACGCAGGCCCAGGTTCAAGTCCCGCCGGAGCCTTGGCGGGGCGCAGGCAAGACGCCGTGCGGGAGGCTTTACCTCGGCACGCGATATGGGTTCCCACTCGAACGGCTATGCTGACGTCGACGTTCGCAATGCCATCAACGAAGGCCGCTTTGACGGCCGACATCACCGAACTGCAACGGGTTCGATTTGTCATGAAGGGCGGCAAGATTATCAGGAACGATTGAAAGGAACAATATGGAGCTTACTATCGAAAAAATGATCGGCGAATTCGAACGTGGTGCGATGACCCGGCGCCAGTTAGCGCTTTCCATCACCGCGCTGTTCACGGCCGCACGATCCTCATCGGCCGCGCCAGACATGAAAGCCGTAACACTGAACCATGTCACCGTGAAGGTCGCAGACGTTCAGCGCACGTCGAAATTCTACCAGGAAGTCTTTGGGATGCCCCTTAAGCAGCAGTCGGAAAAGACGCATATCCTGGGTGTCGGAAAGAGCTTCTTCGGCATTGAACAAAAACCTGGCGGCCCGGCCCTTGATCATTACGACTTCGGGATCGCCAATTTCAACGCCGATGCAGTCACGGCGAAGCTCAAAGCACGCAACCTGAAACTGGAGCCGGGTGGGACTAAGGAATCCTTCAAATTCTGGGACCCTGATGGTTTTTTGGTTCAGTTGAACGGGCCCGAATATGAAGGCCACGTAGGCCAGTAAATCTCTGCCCGAAGCTTGCTGGGCGGCTTGGCCGTCATCTCCGCCGACTTGTCGCGGATCTCCGGACAGCCGAAACGCCGGCTGCGGATCGATCACACGGGGATGACGTGGGGCTTCCAGCCCGACGATGCCAGCGCCGCCATTCGCTTTCCGGATCGTCGCCGACGGGTTCCGCTTCACCAATGAGATCCGTTTCAGCGCGGAGGAGGAATTCCTCCACGTGGTCGAGACGGCCGGCGGTTGCATCACGCGTCTTCGCATTGTGGGGCCAATTGGCGTTGATGAGCGCGGCGATCCGGCGGAGCACGAGGTCTTCGGACCGTCGCGCCTGGGCAAGGGTCCGGACCTGCGGACGGTCTACATCTCGGTTCACTGAAAGGCACACGGATTCCCTACTTCCGATCGCCGATGGCGGGCCTTCCAATGGTCCACTGGAACGAGAAGGTCGCATGAGGAGTGTGACGAGTGACCTACTGATGGAGTCGTGATGCCTGTGATTTTTGGCCTTTTGGGCATTTTGCCCAAAAACTACTCCTGCATCTAATTGAAACGGCGGCAGTTACGTTCTTGATTTGGGCAAATTGCCCAAACCGCTAACAATTCGCTTCCTGGAAAGCCGCGAGATGCCGCACATAGCTGCCGATGCCCACGTCGGGGCGGCTGGCCCAGATCCGCGTGCAGTTCGGATATTCTTCGCACTCTCCCCAGTACTTCGCACTGGGAACCGGTTGAGGACCGGCTTGGCGCAGTCGCCGACCATCAGCCCGTCGCCCGTCCACCGGCTGGGTCCTCGGCTCGAATTGCAGACCTGTGAACACGGAGAGCGGCGCTTCAAACGGGCGAATGTCCCGTGACGCGGTCGATGCCCGCGCCGGCAATCTCGATCTCGCAACGCCATTCCATATCCGACTCTCCGGATCAGGTATGAAGAGGACTTGCAGAAGCCTGCATGAACGTATCTCTGCGGATGCTGAGGCATGTGCTACCGAGCCCCAGGCGCGGCGAATGTTGCACTATACTGGGGACATCGCCGTGAAAAACACCTACTTGGATTGGGTCATCGACCAGACCCGCACGAAATGGTGGCACGACTCCGCCGACGCCGGCGAACTGGATCTCGGACTGGAACGGCGCGCGGTTGGCGTGACCACTAACCCGCTGCTTTCGAGCGCCGCATTGAAGACTTCGAGGGCGCTCTGGTGCGACGAAATCGACGCCGTACTGGCGCGCAAATTGCCGCCGGAGCAACACGCCGAAGCGCTCATGCGGATCGCTGTAACCCGGACGACCGCGAAACTGCTTCCCCAATTTCAGGCCGCGGCAGGTGAGTCGGGCTTCGTTTGTGCCCAGGTGAACCCGCTGCGGGCGGGCGACCGGGAATGCATGATGCCGATGGCGAGGCGGTTGCATTCGTGGGCGCCCAACATCGCCGTTAAATTGCCCGCGACTGCCGCAGGACTGGATGTGCTGGAAGATTGCGTCGCCGAAGGCATCACGGTCACCGCCACCGTCAGCTTTACCGTGCCGCAGGTGATCGCGATCGCCGAGCGGCACCGGGCGGGGATCGCGCGGGCCCGGCAGACGGGCGTGGAGCCCGGAAAGTGTTTCGCCGTGATCATGATCGGCCGCCTGGACGACTACCTGCGCGAAGTCGCGCACGACAACCGGGTGGCCGTCGACGAGAGCGACATCCAGCAGGCCGGCCTGGCCGTCACCAAGCGCGCCTACAGCATGTACCAGAAGAGGGGATACGAAGCCGTGCTCCTGGTGGCTGCGTTGCGGGGCGCCTGCCATCTCACCGAACTCGCCGGCGCCGATTTGGTGATGTCGATTCACCCCTCCTGGCAGGGCTGCTTCGTATCGCAAGAGTTCCCTCGCGAGGAACGGATCGGCAACCCGGTCCCGGATGAGGTGGTCGATCGGCTTCGCCAGATGCCCGAATTCGTGCGCGCTTACGAACCCGACGGCATGGCGCCGGGCGAGTTCGTCGGCTACGGCCCCACCCAGCGCACGCTCAGCCAGTTCTGCGAGACCGGGTGGAAGCCGATGGAGAATTTTCGTTAGAATGGCGACGCCGGTCGAGGTTCCGAAGCTCGGCAATACCGTCGAGGAGTGCCTGATCAGCCGGTGGATGAAGCGCAAGGGCGACCCGATTGCCGCCGGCGACGTGGTGGCGGAGATTGAGACCGACAAGGCCACGTTCGAGGTCACCGCGCCGGTGGACGGCATATTGCTGGAAACCTTCTTCGACGAGGGCGTGCTGGCGCCGGTGTTCACCAATCTTTTTGTGATTGGGGCGCGCGGCGAGGCGGTGGACGTGTTTCGCCCGAAGAACCGCTCCCTTACGGTCGAGCGACAAGTCGCGGCTCCGATCAACGCCTCGGTCCCGATCGGAGCCGAAGATTCAATCGGAGCCACGACCGTAAGGGAGTGGTCTGCACCCTCCATGAGTCCGCGGGCGCGGCGATTCGCCGACCAGCACAACTTCCGTCCGCCGGAGGTCCAGGGGTCGGGTCCGGGCGGCCGCATTCTGGAATCGGATCTTCGCAAACTCTACCAGCCGCCCCAACCGCGCGCCCCTGGCATCCGCGACCGCATCGCGCGCCGCATGCGGGAGTCCCTGGCCACCACCGCCCAGTACACGCTGCACGCTTCCGCCGAAGCTACTGGCCTGCTGGCGCTGCGCGGCCGCCTCAAGACCAGCGCGGCGCATTCCGGCATCACCATCAACGATCTGGTCACGCTCTGCGTCGTCGATGCCCTGCTGGACGTTCCGTCGCTCAACGCGGAATACATCGACGGCAAGATTCACGAACACGCCGACATTCACATCGGGTTCGCCTGCGACACGCCACGCGGCCTGCTTGTCCCGGTGGTTCGTAACGCCCACACCCTGGCCATCGACGAACTGGCGGCCCAAATCAAGGAACTCTCCGGGCAAGCCGTGGCCGGAAACATCTCGCCAGACGACCTGAGCGGCGCCACATTCACCATAAGCAACCTGGGCGGCCTCGGTATCGAGAGCTTTACGCCGCTGCTCAACCCGCCGCAGGTGGCGATCCTCGGTGTGGGCGCGCTCCAGATCAAACCTGTGCGGCGCCATGGGGAGATCGCGTTCATCGACGCCATCGGGCTATCGCTCACATGCGATCATCAGGTGATTGATGGGGCGCCTGGCGCGCGCTTCCTCGCAGTGGTCAAGCAAAAGATCGAAACCGTGGAGTTGTTATGCGCCCTGTAAGGCGCGCCTCCTTTGTCTAGGAAACCTTCGGAATGCCAAAGTCCATTATCATCGAACCCGAAAAAGTCTTTGCCAGCGGGACCATCGAATTCTCCGGCATTCCCGCGAATGCCTATTGCAAGTCCATCGACGAAGAGCGCGGCGTTTTCTCCGAGGCGGACTTCCTTGGCATATGGCAAGACATGTGCGCCATCCGCGAGTTCGAAACCGTTCTCAACGAGATTAAGACCAAGGGCACCTACAAGGGAGTAACGTACAACCACGCCGGTCCCGCGCACCTTTCGATCGGACAGGAGGCCGCCGCGGTCGGTATGGCTTTCTCGCTGGGGCCCGAAGATCACATTTACGGCTCCCATCGCAGCCACGGCGAAATCCTGGCCAAGGGTTTTTCGGCGATCCGCCAGCTCACCGATGGGCAACTGCTGGACATCATGCAGACCTATCGCGACGGCGCACTGCTCCGTCCCGTGGAACGCGGCCGGCTTCCTTCCGCACAAACCGGGGCAGACCAGGGATCGGTCCGGGAACTGGCCATCCGCTTTTTCATTTACGGCGCTTACAGCGAGATCTTCGCGCGGGAAACGGGTTTCAACCGGGGCCTGGGCGGCTCCATGCACGCCTTCTTCGCGCCCTTCGGCATCTATCCCAACAACGCCATTGTGGGCGGCTCGGGATCCATCGCGCCGGGCGCCGCGTTGTTCAAGCGGGTCAACCGCAAGCCCGGCATTGTGGTCGCCAACATTGGCGATGCTTCGTTCGGCTGCGGCCCGGTGTGGGAAGGCATTACGTTCTCAGCCATGGACCAGTACCGCAATCTGTGGGATGAATCGCTGGGCGGCGGCCTGCCGATCATTTTCAATTGCATGAACAATTTTTACGGCATGGGTGGCCAACCCTTCGGCGAAACCATGGGAGTGGGCCACATCGCCCGCATCGGCGCCGGCGTCAACCCCGCCCAAATGCACGCCGAGCGCGTGAACGGATACGATCCGCTGCCCGTCATCGATGCCTTCCGCCGCAAGAAGCGCCTGCTGCTCGATGGCGCCGGTCCGGTGCTGCTCGACACCGTGACGTACCGGATCAGCGGCCATTCGCCGTCCGATGCTTCCAGCTACCGCTCTAAGGAAGAGATCGAACGCTGGCAGCAGGCCGATTCCATTCGGGCCTTCCGCCGCAAGCTGGTCGATAGCGGAGCGGTCTCGGAAGACGCGCTGGATACCGCCCGGACAAGCATCGAAGCCGTCATCTTCGAGATGTTCCAACTGGCCACGGATCTTGAAGCAAGCCCTCGCATCGGCATCGATTCGGACCTGGTGGGATCGGTAATGTTCTCCAACCGGCGGGTGGAGAAGTTCGACTCCCGCCCGCCCGAATTTCTACAGCCGCTTGACGAGAATCCACGGGTGCAGCAAATCCGCGGCAAGATCCGGACCCCTACTCACGAAGGCAAGCCGGTGCCGAAGATGAAGGCGTACAACGTGCGCGACGCCATCTTCGAAGCCATGCTTCACCGGTTTTCGATCGACCCGACCATGATTGCGTTCGGTGAAGAAAACCGCGATTGGGGCGGCGCTTTCGCCGTGTATCGCGGGCTTACCGAGGCGCTGCCATACCACCGGTTGTTCAACTCGCCGATTTCCGAAGCCGCCATCGCGGGCGCCGCGGTGGGTTACGCGCTGGAAGGCGGCCGCGTGGTGGCCGAACTGATGTACGCCGATTTCATGGGCCGCGCGGGCGACGAGATTTTCAACCAGCTCTCCAAGTGGCAGTCTATGTCTGCCGGCCAACTCACCATGCCGGTGGTGCTGCGCATTTCGGTCGGTTCCAAATACGGCGCGCAGCACTCGCAGGATTGGACCGCGCTGGTCCACCACATTCCCGGACTCAAGGTGGTCTACCCGGTTACTCCCTACGATGCCAAGGGACTCATGAATGCCGCCCTCGCCGGAACGGATCCCGTGGTCTTCCTGGAAAGCCAGAAGGTCTACGACGCCGGGGAAATGTTCGTCGAAGAGGGCGTCCCCGAGGGCTATTACGAAGTCGAACTGGGGGAGCCTTCGGTCAAACGGAAGGGCAGCGATCTGACCCTGATCACGCTGGGACCGGCGCTTTATACCGCCATCGCAGCCGCGGGCGAGTTGCAGTCGCGGTTCGGACTGGCGGCTGAAGTGATCGATCTGCGATCCGCGGTGCCGCTGAACTACGGGCCGCTGGTTGAGTCAGTGCGCAAGACGGGTAAGGTGCTGTTGGTTTCCGACGCGTGCGAGCGCGGCTCCGTGCTGCACACTGTCGCCGCCAACCTTACGCAGCTCTGCTTCGACGATCTGGATGGGCCGCCCGTCGTGATCGGGTCGCGCAATTGGATTACCCCCGCGGCGGAACTGGAGGCCTCATTCTTTCCGCAGCCGGGCTGGCTGGTGGATGCGATACACGAGCGCATTCTGCCGCTGGCGGGCTACCGGCCGGGCACCAACCAGACGCTGGGCGAAATGACGCGGCGGGCGCGGGCGGGAGTGTAAGCTGCCAGCCTAGCCCCCACATATGCCCGACTGAGCCGGGGCGAAAATGCAGAAACCCCAGACACGGGCAAGAATGCCGTGCGCTTGAGTTTGTACATTTGTGGGAGAAGGTGGGACAGACCATCGTCTTTCGTGGTCTGTTGGGATGGGCGTTCCGCCCGCGAACCTTCATGAAAAACCACGCCAGGCTCCGGGAGATTCCCGATGGGCGAGGTGGTTTTTCGACCCTGTCATTCCTCGCCAGCGCGGGCTGGGTGACAGACGACATAACCCGATCGTCTGTCCTACTTTGGCCCGGCTGGGTGACAGACGACACAACCCGATCGTCTGTCCTACTTTGGCCCGACCAGAATGCACACAACTCCGGACACAGGCAAGAATGCCGGTGCTACGTACGGAGGCGCTTCCGCACCAGGCCCGGCACCTCCGACGGATGCTTCACCGCGATCACCTCGAAACCGGCGGCGCGGCCGCTGGCGATGCCGGCCGCGGAATCCTCCAGAACCAGCGCCTGGCTCACGCGCAGCCGCTCCGCAGCCAGCAAATATGGCTCGGGCGAAGGCTTCTGCATGGTCACATCCCCCCCGCCCACGACGGTGCCGAAAAACTGCCGCAGGCCGCCGGCCAGCAGGATCGGTTCGATCTCACCGCACGCACTGGAACTGACCACCCCCAGCTTGTACGTGCCTTCCAATTGGCGCAAGAGTTCCATCAGCGCCGGATCGAACTCCGGCTGCGCCATGCGCTGCTGAAAGAGCTGCCGTTTGGCCGGGTACAGCGCCCAAAGGCGGTCCCAATCTTGCGGTGGGTTGGCGGCTTCGGCCAGCATCCGCAGCATCTCCCGGTCGTCAATGCCAATGCCGTAGTCGCGGTAGTACTCCCAGGTCAGCGTCAGCCCCACACTCGCCAGGACCTCGGCCCAACAGGCCCAATGCACCGGTTCGGTATCCAAAAGAGTACCGTCAAAATCGAACAGGATGGCTTCAAATTCCGGCATGGACGGGGAAATTCCAGCGTAGCATCAGTGTCGCAATCGCAGCGGGGGCTCCAGTTGTGTTATGACTGTTGTAAACATCATGGCATCCCCAGAAGAACTACAAGCAGAGCTGGAACGCCTGCGCGCCGAAAATGAGGCGTTGAAGAAGCCCACGTCCCGGGGCCAGTTGGCTTGCAAGGTAAGCGAGAAGGGTGGGCTTTCCGTGTATGGCCTCGGCCGTTTTCCCGTCACCCTGTATCGTGAGCAGTGGGACAAGCTGCTCGGGTACGGCGACACGATCCGCGAGTTCATCAAGGCCAACGACGGGGCGCTCAAGAAAAAGGAATAGCCGATGGCTAATGGCGCGGCCCTGGTAACTAAGGGCACGGCCCTGGTGACCGGCGCATCCAGCGGGATCGGGGCTGCACTGGCCAAACTCTGCGCGGCCGATGGCTACAGCCTCATTCTGGTAGCACGCCGTGAGGACCTGCTGGCGCAATTGGCCGCCGATCTGGCCGCAGCTCACGGAATCCAGGCCCGGGTTCTGGCCGCCGATCTGGCCGACGCCGCCGCGCCCGAAGCCATTTTCGCCCAAACCCGAGGCGAACCCATCGACATCCTGATCAACAACGCCGGTTTCGGTCTGCACGGACCTTTCCGGCAAACCGATTGGGCCGCCGAATCGCGCCTGCTTCAGGTCAACGTGGCTGCCTTGGCGCATCTCACCAAGCTGTGGTTGCCCGAAATGGTCGGCCGGCGCACCGGACGCATCCTCAACGTGGCCTCCACGGCCGCCTTTGTTCCCGGTCCCTTCATGGCCATGTACTATGCCAGCAAGGCTTTCGTGGTCTCCTTTTCGCACGCCGTCGCCAACGAACTGAAAGGCACCGGGGTGACCGTGACGGTATTATGCCCCGGGCCCACGCGGACGGAGTTCGAGGCGGTCGCAGGGGCCGGCGATACCAACCTGTTCCGCGGCCCCGTAATGAGTGCCGCCGATACCGCCCGCGAAGGCTACGCCGCCATGATGGCGGGCAAGACCGAATGGATCGCCGGCGCCCGCAACCGTTGGATGATCCGCGGCACGCGCCTGGCCCCTCGGACGATGCTCGCGGGCATCGCGCGCCGGTTGAATTCAAGCGTACCATAGACAGGAGCGCCGGTTGTCATGTTGGAGCCGCCACCACAGAAAAGAGAACGTAGAGCGGGTCGCACGCCCTGGACGAAGCGTGGGTGGCCGGTGGCTCTTCTGGCAGTGGTGACAGTCTCTCTTCTGGTGGCCGGGGGCGTGACGGTATACCGCGTACGATCCAACCAGACTCCATCCCACGAGGAGGTCGTGGGCATCGCCGAATCGTCGGTGCAACTCCAAATCCCGCAGGGAATCCGTTCCGCCTTCAGCCCCGACGAAGAGACTCATGTGGAGCGGCAAGGCCAAGATGAATACCTGGTCCAGGGCTGGGTAGATTTGTTTGGGTCCGGGGGTGGGTCTGCGCGCCAGGCCTTTTCCTGCGTGATCCGCAAGAACGAGTGGGGAGACTGGGTGGGCGAGCAGGTCACGCTGATACCGCAGATGTAAGTCTTTTCTCCGAGATCTGGAAAACGTCGCGATGGAAGAACCTTTTGACGCCGGCGGAGTCCGCGGCGTTTTGCACCGGCCGGCAAACCCTGGCGAGGGCGCCTTCGTACTGACTCACGGCGCCGGTTCCAACGCCCATGCCCCTTTATTGGTGCGGCTGGCGCGCGCCTTTGCCGATGCCGGGTGTCTGGTGTTGCGCTACGATCTGCCCTTCCGCCAGCAACGGCCGAAGGGCCCGCCGTATCCCGCCGCCGCGGCGCGCGACCGCGAAGGTGTGGCCCAAGCCATACAGGCAATCCGCGGGCTGGCGCTGGGCCCCATCTACGCCGGCGGCCAATCTTACGGCGGGCGCCAGACTGCCATGGCCGCTGCCGAACGGCCGGGTTCAGCGCAAGCCTTGCTGCTGCTTTCGTACCCGCTGCATCCACCCGGCAAGCCCGGCCAAATGCGAACCAGCTTCTTCGCGGAGTTGCAAACTCCGGCCCTGTTCGTGCACGGCACGCGGGACCCTTTCGGCTCTCCCGAAGAACTGCTGGCCGCGATACCGCTGATCCCGGCGCGCACCGATGTTCTTTTGGTGGAAGGCGCAGGGCACGACCTGAAGGGGGCCGGCGAGTTGGCAGCGCAGATCCTGGCGCGGCTGAAGGCTTTGTAAAAGCTGAAGGCTTTGTAAAACCAGTGGCCGCGAGCCGGTTCGCGACCCAGAGGGTCGCGGCCACGGTTACATGTACATGCCGCCGTTGACGGCCAGAACCTGGCCGGTGATATAGCCGGCGTCCTCGCCGGCCAAAAACTTCACGGCGGCAGCCACGTCATCGGGCGTGCCGATCCGCGCCAGCGGGATCGACGCCAGGATGGTCTGCTTCACTTCATCGGGCAGCCCCTTCGTCATATCGGTTTCGATATAACCCGGCGCCACCGCATTCACCGTAATCTCGCGGCGGCCCATTTCCTGCGCCAGGGATTTGGTAAGCCCGATCAGCCCGGCCTTCGAAGCGGCATAGTTGGCTTGCCCGGCCGCGCCGGCCTGCCCCACCACTGACACGATATTGATAATCCTTCCCCACCGGTTGCGCATCATACCGGGTAGAACCGCCTGAATACAGCTAAACGCGCCGTACAAATTGATCTGGAGCACCCGGTCCCAATCGGCCGGCTTCATACGCACCGCCAGGCCGTCGCGCGTAATGCCCGCGTTGTTCACCAGGACGTCGATGCGGCCGCGGTCTTTCAGGGCCTTGGCAAAGGCATCCTTGACGGAACCCGGCGACGTCACGTCCAGGTTCACGGCCATCGCCTTCCCGCTGCAAGCACGAATCTCCGCGGCCAATTCCTGGTTGCTTTCGATCGCAGGCGACGCCACCACGACGTCGAACCCCGCGCGGCAGAGCGACAGAGCCGTCGCGCGGCCGATACCGCGGCTGGCGCCTGTCACGAAGGCGACTCGGTTGACCATTCCCTCTCCTCAGGACCTTAGCGTATCGAAATACTGTACAATGGAGCAACCGCCGATTAGTGCCCGTTGGCGTCTTGATGCTGGGTTGATGGGGCGCACCTGGTCTTTCGATATTCCCTCAATGCCGCTATGGCTTTTGTGCGCTGAGCGCGAGCCATTTCGAGATCGTCCACAAGTTTCCTGTATTCCGGCATAAGCAGGATACAGCCGGGATGCGAAAGCTCGTGGGCGCCAGCGTTCACCCTGTCAATACAGTCCATGACAATGGTGACCAGCCGAGCCTCTTCCTGGTCGCCCGCCGGGGGGGGGCGCATGTCACACTCCATAGCAGTTCGTGAACTCACCGAACCCGGGTTCAGTCGTATCCCAGATTAGCATGCAGCGATTCTCGCCGATATAAACCCTCCGGTCGGGTGCATAACCGAATTGGGGGAACCGCCCTGTGAGCACATGGGTGGTCAGAAAAGAATGCGGCTCTTCCGTTGCTCCAACTTGGCGGTATCCACGCCGGGCACCGCGCGCAGTTGGACGAGGTTGGCGAACGGCTGACGCTGCCGGCGCGCAATGATATCCTGAGCCACGTCGTCGCGGACACCAAGCACCCACGCGAGCTCATCGGCCGGCGAGCTGTTGACGTTCACCAGGGTGAGGTTCTCCAAAAAATATGCCGTCACCCGCGCCAGTTGCTCGTCGGTTCCGTTTGCGCCGCGCTTCGTCATGTCCGCAAAGACGTCGTTCCAACGGTCCCAGGACCGGGTTTGGTTCAGGAACACCGCGGTAGTGTGGCACCGTCCGCAGACCGCCTGCACCGCCTGCAGATCCAGATCGGGATCCGCCGCCCTCGCCGTTCCTGCTTCGAAGGCGACAAAGGCGGCGGCCATGGCGGCGGTCCAGGCGATGGCCCAGGCGAGGGCGGCGGAGCACTGGCCCCACTGGCTATCCCACGGACACCCGCCCGAACGACCCACAGTCACTTCCGGTTCGCCGCCGAAGTGCGGCCGGCGAGCCTCGACTGCACGGCGTTCGGGATGCCTTGTCCGAACTGGCTCACCGTCCGCTGCAGCTTCCCGTTCGAGAAGGCCATCTCCAGGAATTTCTCACTGTGCATGGGCTTTCCGTACTCGTCCTTCATCTGGGCGACGATCTTCTTGGTCTTCACGTCGACAACGTCCGCCGACGAAAGGAGGGCGTATTGCCCGTCGATGCCCATGGTGATCCAGTCGGCGGAGGCCGTCGTGGGGAAGGTCATCTTGAGCACCGGCCACTCGCCGGTGTTGTCGTAGACCAACACCCCATAGTTGATGTTGTCAACTACCCAGATCTCGCTTTCATCCGGCGTCAGGGCTATCCCATGGCTGGGGCAGCCGTGTCCGAAGAAGTGCTGCTTCACGTCAGCCCACTGCGGTTTCCACATCTCGGCCGGCGCTTCAATCCGCTTGATTACCTCGCCGGTCTTCACGTCGGCGATCTCGAAACCGAGCAGGTTATTCAGGTTGGCGTAGACCCGGGTGGCGTCGTGGTTGATCACGAAGGGGCGCACATGGTCCGAGAAGGTGATGGTCTTGAGGGCCTTCATGGAAGGCACGTCGCCCACCGTCATGGTCACCCCATTCGGGGCCATGAACACCGTCTTGCCATCGGCGCTGAGCCCCATGTTGTGGGCGAAATTGCTCTTGGGAGCCTGGATCTTGCCCTTCAGTGACCCGCTCTGGGCGTCAACCACATACCAGAAGTCCTTCAGGTCGGAGCCCACCACCAGCGTCCTGCCGTCTGGTGTGACCTCCGGGCGCTCACAGCACATCCCGTCATAGGTGCTCTCCCAGGCCTTCTGGTCGGTGCCCAGGTCGAAGGCCGCCAGGCGGCCCCTGGTCGCCAGATAGATCATGTTGGTGGCCTGGCTCGCGGCGACCCCCGAGACTTCCTCCGGACTCGTGCTCGCCGCTACGTTCCAGGTGGGGATCCGCTTCACGAACTCGAAGTTGCGGTCCACATCCAGGACGACGATGCCTACGCCATTCAGTTCGGACGAGAACTGCCCACCGGCCGAACCGCCCGGCAGCGTTACATAGACAAGACGCCGGTCGCGCTTGCCGAATCCCTTCGCAACCATTGGGCCGCGGTCGCGCGGGTCCGAAGACCCACTCGGCCGGTAAGGGCGCTCCGGCTTGTTGACCGCATTTTCGAGGCGTATCCCATCCGCTGTGGTCTGCTGGGCAGCCACATGGGACGGGATCGCGACCACCAGAGCACACGCGGCCGCGGCCGCGAAGAGTCGGTTACAGTACGTCATCGAAACCTCCCCATATTAAATGCTGAGTATACACCTACACCCGCTGGCGCGGGCTGTCAACAGCGGGGGTTGGGATACTTTTATCTTGATTCTCGCCAGGAACGGGTGGACAATATCACCACAGAATGTTCAAAACGGAAATCCTTTGGCGGACTGCTCCGCGGTAAACGCCGTCCTATGTTTACCGCGTTTTCTCCGAAGCCCGCCAAGACCCTCGAGTGAGCCGGGCGGACGCGGAAGGCCGGCTTGATGCCGGATGTGGCTTCGCAGGCAGGGATGAGGAAGGGTTTCCCGTGAACCAGGCCGCTTAGGTCAGAGACCTAGGCAAATGCGTAGTAAGGAGGAGCAATGATGCTCTCGAAGCTGGTGGTTTTCGTGCTCCTGGGTGCAGCAGTCGCTGCCGCTCAGGAAACCAGGGGCGACATTTCCGGAACGGTTACCGATCCCCAGGGTGGCATGATTGCGGCGGTGACCGTGATCGTGACCAATGTGGACACAAATGTCAAGACTGAGGTTAAGACGGGCGCCAACGGCTTTTACCTGGCGCCGCTCCTGATCACGGGAAACTACCAGATAGTCGCCGAGTCAGCGGGGTTCAAGAAGCTGGTTCGCAGTGGTCTGAGTCTCCGGCTCGGGCAGCACATGGAAATCAACCTGACGATGGACGTGGGGGCCGTCAGCGAGTCGGTTACGGTTTCATCCGCGGCGCCGCTGCTGGACGCCGCAGCCACCAGCGCCGGACTGAACATCCAGCGGCAGGAAGTGGAATCGATGCCGGTTTTTGCCGACATGGCCATCTTGTTGACCAGGTTTGTCGCGGGGGTGAATGCCTCGCAAGTCGTGCAGTACGTGAACCAGGGTTATGCCAGCAGGACTTCCGACGATTACGGCGCGCTGGGCGCAATCGGAGGGAACGAATGGACCCTTGACGGGCTTACCAACAACGGCGCTAGCCGGCGGTTGGCCACCTCTCCGCTGGGCGAAATCGTGGAAGAGATGAAAGTGGAGACGTCCGTCTTCGATGCCTCTTTCGGGCATTCCATCGGAATCAGCGTTAACCAAATGACCCGCAGCGGCGTGAACGACCCGCACGGGTCAGCCAACTGGCAATACTGGAACAACCGCTGGAACGCCGCCAACATGTTCCAG